>CAYUOH010000006.1:0-122822 GCA_964446385.1 uncultured Oscillospiraceae bacterium
ATCGATGCGAAGCATTGTGGGGGGGAGCTCGTCTCGGGGATCGCGTCCGGGCTTTTGAAGTTCCTTAACGATATCCTCAATTGTAGGGGCGCCTAAGCCGCACTTCGCCGCAAGCTGTTCGATACCGAGGGTTGCCGTAATCTTTTCAAGACCGCTTACCTTCGGCGTTCCGATGTCCGCAAGGGAATACCCGCAGGTTTCAAGGAGTGTTTTCGCTGCGCCGTAACTTTCCGGGTGAACACCGGTGTTGTCCAGAACATTCTTACCGTCCGGCACACGGAGGAAGCCGGCGCACTGCTCATAGGCCTTTGGTCCGATTTTGGGTACCTTTGTAACGGCGCTTCGTGTTGTGAACGGACCGTTCTCTTCACGGTAGGCTACTATGTTCTTAGCGGTAGTGGTTGAAAGACCGGCTACATGGGCAAGCAGGGAGGGACTTGCTGTATTCAGATCTACGCCGACAGCGTTGACGCAGTCCTCCACAACGCCCGCAAGGGATTCATCCAGACGGGCCTGGGGCATGTCGTGCTGGTATTGGCCTACGCCGATGGATTTGGGGTCAATCTTTACTAGCTCCGCAAGGGGATCTTGCAGACGGCGCGCGATACTTACCGCGGAGCGGAGGGCAACGTCGTAATCGGGAAATTCGGTGGCTCCAAGCTTGGACGCAGAATACACCGAAGCTCCGGCTTCATTTACCATCATATACGCCACACTGGGCATATCTTTTATCAGATCCGCAACAAAGATTTCGGATTCTTTACTGGCGGTTCCGTTACCGATGGCGATGGCAGTAACATTGTAGCGCTTTATCATACCTGATAGGATTTTCGTAGCCTCAATGGTTTTGTTCGCGGGAGGGGTGGGATAGACGACTCCGGTCTCAAGAACTTTACCGGTAGCGTCCACCACGGCGATTTTGCATCCTGTACGGTATGCAGGGTCGAAGCCCATCGTAACCATATTTCGGACGGGTGGCTGCATAAGCAGGGGTTTGAGGTTGACGCCGAACATTTTGATGGCCTGTTCGTTAGCCATGTCACTAAGGTCGGCGCGGATTTCACGCTCCACAGAGGGGAATATCAGACGGCGGTAGGAATCCAGCGCGGCGTCCTTTACAAGATCGTAGGCTACAGATTCTTCGTTTGTCAGTGTGCGGTTGTATATTATATTCATTGCCAGATCTTCATCAACGGTGATGCCGACCTTCAGAAGTTTTTCCTTTTCACCGCGGTTCACAGCAAGCACACGATGGCTTGGAATTTTAGCGACAGGCTCGGTATAGTTGTAGTACTGGCAGTAGACCGAATCCTCCTTTGTGGCGGCGTCGGACTGCACCATACCTTTTTTATGTATAAGGTCCTTCAGCAGGCGGCGGAGATCAGCGTTGTCACTTATGTCCTCGGCGATGATATCCATCGCGCCGGCAAGGGCATCTTCGGTAGATTCCACTCCTTTTTCGGCGTCGATGAATGGCTCCGCAAGGTCTCCTGGAGTACCTTCGGTAATATTCTGGGCAAGACAAATTTCTGCAAGAGGCTCTAGACCCTTTTCACGGGCGACAGTGGCGCGTGTGCGGCGTTTCTGTTTGTAGGGGCGGTAGATGTCCTCAAGCTCCGCCAGAGTTGCGGCTCCTTCGATGGCTGAGGCAAGCTGATCCGTCATTTTGCCCTGCTCGGTGATGCTTCCGGTGACCTCTTCGCGGCGCTTATCCAAATTGCGCAGATACTGCAGCCTGTCCGCGATTTCGCGGATAAGCTGGTCATCCATGGTGCCGTGCATTTCCTTGCGGTAGCGGGCGATAAATGGAACCGTATTGCCCTCGTCCAGAAGGTTAACCACATTTTCCACATGGTTGAGCTTCTGATTGAATTCATTTGTCAGAATTGTTACGTTTTTATCCATAAAGATCCTTAGAAAAGTGTATTGAATGAACAAGCTCTGATATTATATCAGACAGTGCTGATTATTCAAATTGTAAAAAACAACAAGATTGTTTGTTTTTATGTTATTATATATTTCAAAGTGGCGCATATATTTCTGTTTCCGTCATCACAACACCCCTGTAATTCCTCAGCAGTATCTGCCTTTGTTTCCCGGTTTTGCCGAAAGGCGGGCATGGACCCCTTCAAGGCCCTTTTGGCCATCACAATCAACTCTGCGAAGAAGCTCGGCTTATTTTGACCGAGTAGGTTCGCCGGAGCCCGGCAAGGACGCCGATATCGTCCTCGCGAAGGGAAACCACAAAGTCAACGATTCCGAAATCGTTAAGGTTATCGTCGACGGAAAGTTACTGGTTAAATAATGGATATCGTAATAATCGGCGGCGGGGCTTCGGGCCTCTTCGCCTCCGTTGCTGTCGCTGGAGCGGCGGATTGCCGCGTAACGCTTTTCGAGCGGCAGTCCCGGGTTGGCCGCAAGCTGGCTGCCACTGGCAACGGACGCTGTAATCTGAGCAACACAAACGCCGCACCTTCCCGTTATCACGGGAATGGCGGATCTTTTGCTGCAGCGGCGCTTGAACGTCTTGATGTAGGGCATACGCTCCGGCTGTTTGAAAGCCTCGGACTTGCCATTAAGGAAGAATCCGATGGAAAGATATACCCCTACAGTGACAGTGCACTGAGCGTTGTGGACGTTCTGCGTCTTGCCGCTGATTCCGCAGGTGTATATACAGTCACCGATACAGAAATCACGTCAATAAAAAAGAAAGACGGCAGGTTCGTTCTTGCTGCCGAAAACGTTAGTTATTATGCCGACCGTGTAATTGTGGCCTGCGGAGGTTCGGCCGCTGCAACCCTCGGGGGAACCGACAGTGGCTACAAACTTCTCCGGAGTCTGGGTCACAGACTTCTGCCGCAGTACCCCTCACTTGTGCAAGTTAAGACCGATACCGAATACGTCCGGTCTCTCAAAGGTATACGAGCAGACGGCTGCGGCGTCACTCTTAAATCCGACGGACGGGTGGTCTCGGAGACCAAAGGAGAAGTCCAGTTCACCGAATACGGTCTTTCAGGTCCAGCGATATTTGAAATATCCCGAGAGGTATCCACCGGAAAAGGCAAAATGACGGTTTGTCTCGACCTTTTCCCTCCAGCCAAGAACGTGGATGCGATATATTCCATGCTTGCAAAACGACGTGGAAATTATCCGGAACGCACCGCCGAAAACTACCTGACCGGTATGCTGCAGAACCGGCTGGGCCGTGTTGTGCTTAAATATGCCGGCATTTCCGGCAACACCGTCGTGGGTGAACTTTCCGATGATGATCTCAAACGCACAGCCACGGTGATAAAAGCATTTCCGTTTCAGATAAAGGGAACCATGGGCCTTTCAAATGCACAGGTTACCGCTGGGGGAATTGATACCACCGAATTCTATCCGGAAACGCTTGAAAGCAGGCTCTGCCCCGGACTTTTCGCCTGCGGCGAGGTGCTTGATATCGATGGCGACTGTGGCGGTTACAACTTGCAGTGGGCATGGTCGTCCGGCCATCTTGCGGGAATATCCGCAGTTCAAAACTTATTGTGAATTGGTTATAATGTTATAGAATGAAAACAAATTATCCGGAGGATTTATAAGTATGCCCTGTACCACCATTCTCGCGGGGAAAAAAGCCACCAACGACGGCTCTACAATGATTGCCCGCACCGACGACGGCTTATTCGATGTTAAAAAACTTGTTGTTACCACTCCGTCAAAACAGCCCCGCAAATACAAGTCGATCAACAGTCATCTTAAGATAACACTACCTGAAAACCCTCTTCGGTACACCAACTGCCCCAGCGTTGACCCGTCCAACGGCGTATGGCCGGCAAGCGGAATAAACGAGCTTAACGTTGGTATGACCGCCACCGAGACAATTACATCCAATCCCCGTGTAATGGGCGCCGACCCATATGTTGAATACAAAAAGTCCGTAAAGCGTGGTGAGAAGGAGATTATTGGCGGAATCGGCGAGGAAGACATTGTTCTTCTTGTCCTGCCGTATATAAAAAGTGCCCGCGAGGGCGTGCTGCGCCTGGGCGCCCTGCTTAAAGAATATGGTACCTACGAGTCAAACGGCATAGCCTTCAACGACGAAACGGAGGTATGGTGGCTTGAAACCATCGGCGGTCACCACTGGATAGCCCGCCGCGTGGCTGACGAAGAGGTCGTTATAATGCCCAACCGTTTTGGCCTTGACAAATTTGATATGAACGATGCTTTCGGAAAACAGAAGGATAATCTCTGCTCCGAGGATCTACGCGAGTTCATAACAGACAACTTCCTCGATCTCAACAAAGACAACGTGTTCAACCCAAGGTATGTGTTTGGTTCGCATACTGACACCGACCATATCTACAACACTCCGCGCGCTTGGTTTATGGGCAGATATATCAACCCCAACGAATATAAATGGGACGGTCTCGACGCCGATTTCACCCCCGAAAGCGACGACATCCCGTGGGCATTGATCCCCGAAAACAAGATTACGGTGGAGGATATAAAATACATGCTGTCCTCCTATTACCAGGGAACGCCCTACAATCCCTACCAGAAAGCCGACTCACAGAGCAAGGGCCTCTACCGCACCATAGGCATCAACCGCACCGGCGTGATGGTTCTGTGTCAGATTCGCGGCTATATGCAAGACGCACTCAAGGGGGTTGAATGGCTTTCATTCGGAAGCACCACCTTCGGTGCTATGATTCCGGTGTACACATCTGTAAACGTTATCCCCAAATACCTTGCTGACGTTACAACCGACGTTGATACAAACAATTTCTACTGGGCAAGTCGCACAATCGGCTCTCTGGCAGATCCTCATTTTGGAAACTGCATTGCTCTTGTCGAACGCTACCACAACGCAATAGCAAACGGCGCGCACCGTATTCTCAACGAATACGACGCGAAGATGCAGGAAATCGGGAACTACGCCCTTACAACTGAGGCTAACAGCAAGATATGCGAGATGGCCCGAAAAGAAACGCAGGATGCACTCAACAAGATAATGCTGGAGGCCAGCAAGGGCATGAAGAACGGCTACAACCGGGCAGACAACTGAAAAAAGGCTGGAATTTTTGCTATGGAAAAAAGAATCAACAAACCACTTGAACTGTACCGTGCACCGCTCAATTATGAGCTTGCCGGTAAACCTTTTCACATCATTCTCGACGACGGACGCGATCTTATGATCAATTTCATGGACGGCGAGAATCTTCAGTGGGCGAAAAAGGGCGAGCCCTTTAGGTGGGAAACGTATCACGCCCTCAAGGGCGACGAGGAAATTTACTTTATCCATATCGCGCCCTTGGACGACCCGAAGCACAACATCGTAATCGTCCTTGATCTTGCCAAGAATCTCGTTACATGGCTTGACACGATAGAAGGCCTTATCCCGGTTTCTGACCGTATCGTTACGCTTAAGCCCGTGTTTGGCGCTATAAAGCTTCCCGGCCGTCATCTTACCGAGGAGAGACATCATTTTACAAAGCGCATGGTTGGCAAACGTATTACCTGGCACTATAACCAAGGCTTCGCGGTAAAGCATATCTATTACAAGCCTCATTTCTACCGTCTTCCCGTGTTCGACAGACAAGGCACGTACAGGGACGCCGAAAGCTGCACAGACCCTGTTCAGAAGACAATATTGCAGGACAAGGCCGACCGTTTCAGACGCACAGAGGATTCCTATCCGTTCTGTGAGGAACCCTGCTTTCATATCACAATCAACAGCCATCTCAATTTCTTCGCCTTTGTCGAGGAAAACGAGACATACACCGATCCTCTGCTTGCCATGGGCGGCGGCGGACTGATCCTTCTTCAGGATATCGAGCGTATGGTCGAGGTCGGTCTCAGCTACAGCAAGGGCGACTATTACCTTGTAACGGCCTATGGTGTGGAAGGTTTTGAACCCGACCCCGTGGAATCGTTTGAATCCCCGTATGATGAGACGGTTCTTAAAACCATCCCTTGTATCTACGACGAAGACCATTTCTCAGGGGATTGAAATTCTATCCGAAGATTATTAACCGACTGCCGTCCCGTAAGAAGAGCAATAATATAAGGCTTTCCCGAATGGGAAAGCCTTTTTTGTTGCACCTTCAATCCCGTTTGTTATATATTGAACATAGAATAATACTTTTTTGGGGAGGCTCATTATGGTAAAGACAACTTGCAGTCCAGTGGATTTGTCGAAGGTAAAAATAAGTGACGAATTCTGGAAAAAAGAGATGGAGCTTGTACGTACCGAGGTAATTCCCTACCAGTGGCGGGCTCTTAATGACAAGGTTGAAGGTGCCGAGCCCAGCTATGCCATGCGCAACTTTGCCCTGGCCGGGAAAATCACCGCCGAGCGCCGTGCAAAAGGAGATGCCTACGAAGAAAAAATCTGGCCAATCGATATTCAGATGCTCCCTGATGATCCGGATCATCCGGAGGACCGTTTCTACGGATATGTGTTCCAGGACAGCGATTTTTCCAAATGGATAGAGGCTGTGGGTTACTCCCTTGCCCAGCATCCGGACCAGGAGCTTGAGGCTACCGCAGACGGAGCCATTGATATTGTATGCGCCGCGCAGCAGGAGAACGGCTATCTGGGCAGCTGCTACATAATCAACAACGTCCATGCTCGTTTCAGTAACCTTAAGGACCATCACGAGCTTTACTGCTTCGGTCACCTTACCGAGGGAGCCGTGGCGTATTATCAGGCCACCGGCAAGGACAAACTTCTTAACGCCGCGCGCAAATACGCTGACTATATCTGCACTGTGTTCGGAAAAGGGGAGGGAAAGATACCCGGATACCCCGGCCACGAGATTGCCGAGATGGCTCTTGTGCGCCTTTTCGACGTTACCGGTGACCAAAAGTATCTTAACCTTGCTACCTACTTTATTAACGAAAGAGGCACACGTCCATACTATTTCGACAACGAGGACCCTGAGGGTGCGGTAAGGGGCGGCAACAATATCCGCTACCGTTACTATCAGAGCCATCTGCCCGTACGAGAGCAGACCGAGGCCATCGGCCACGCCGTAAGGGCAACCTATCTTTTCAGCGGAATGGCAGACGTTGCTCGTCTGAACAAAGATGAAAGCCTTTACAATGCCAGCAGGACCTTGTGGGAAAACATCACTACACAAAAAATGTATATTACCGGAGGTATAGGCGGCACACACATCGGCGAGTCGTTCTCCTTCAACTACGACCTGCCAAACGACACTGCCTATTCCGAAACCTGTGCCGCTATCGCGCTTATGTTCTTTGCCCGTCGAATGCTTCAAATGGATATCGACAGCAGATATTCCAACGTTATGGAGCGTGCACTTTACAACACAGTCCTGGCAGGTATGGCGCTTGACGGCAAGAGCTTTTTCTACGTCAATCCACTTGAGGTCAATCCTTATGCCTGCCGCAGGGACGAGCGTAAGTATCACGTAAAGCCGGTGCGCCAGAAATGGTTTGGATGCGCCTGCTGCCCGCCGAACATCGCCCGTCTTCTCGGATCCGTAGCAAGCTACGCCTACACTGAAAGTGAAGACACTCTTTATATGCATCTGTATGTGGGCGGCGAAATTGAAAAAGATTACCCCGGCGCAAAGATTGTCTGGAACGTTGAAACAACCGTTCCCCGCGGCGGAAAACTGAAGATTACGGCGCAGAAGGTTGAAAACACCACCGGAAGAAAGCAGTCAATAGCAATCCGTATCCCTGAATGGTGTGACGGATATACGCTGAGCTGTGGTGATTTCGAAAAGCGTGAGGAAAAAGGATATGTTTACGTCACGGGAAGTATTGCCGAAGGCGACACGATAGATATCGATTTCTCAACATCCGTAAGAATTATTTGTGCCAACAACGCCGTTGCAGAGGACTACGGCAAGGTAGCCGTAAGCTACGGCCCGATGGTTTACTGTCTTGAGGAAATTGACAACGGTCCGAATCTTCATACGCTTTCGCTTATTCCCGATGCCTGCAGCGCGCTGCTTGACACCGTGACAATCGAGGGCAACGAGATAGTTCGTATCACATTGCCCGGCAAGAGGGAGCTTCCCTCCAGAGTGCCCCTGTATTCGGTGTACGTCCCTGTGAAGTATGAAGATACAGCACTGCGGTTCATTCCGTACTATGCTTGGGCTAACCGCTGCGAAGGCGAAATGAGAGTGTGGATTAATCAGATTTAAGAACCAAAAAATGAGTATTGTTTATTATGCCTAACGAATGTCAAAAACTTTGTCAAAATTGTCAAAGAGTATAATTTCAGCACATTTATACCCGTCGTCTGCTGCTGTAGATGCCGGGTTTCTTCATTGAAATTATAACTAAATGTAGTATACTTTTTAAAGTATATACTAATCCGGAAAGCAGGTTGCATTCGATGTCAGCTAAGACTCTTAACAAAAACTATCTCAACATGACGTCGGGCCCGATACTTTCGGCCCTTGTCCGTTTCTCGGTTCCCATGATGATCGGAGGCTTGTTCCAAGACCTCTACAGCCTGGTGGATATGACCATCGCGGGATATACTCTCGGAGACCATGCCATAGCGGCTATCTCTGCGTCCGCGGCCATTATGAATATGATGAACTATTCTGCCCGCGGATTTAACATGGGTACCTCCATCCTGGTGTCCAATGCCTTCGGCGAAGGTAATCTGGAAAAGACCAAAAAGACGATTATCGCCATGAATATCCTTTCGGTAGTAATTTCTATAGTCTTTACCGCACTGTTTCTTGTCTTTCTTGATCCGCTGCTCCGCGCCGTAAATACCCCCGCGGAGCTGTACGACGATGCAAAGCTTTTCGCCCTGATAATGATTCTGGGTCTGTTCTTCTGCATGTTTTACAACTCGTTCGCATGCATCTTCCGCGCGTTGGGCAACAGTAAGCTGCCGCTTTACTATCTGATATTCACAAGTATCCTCAATATCATCCTTGTCTATGTATTCATAGTTTGGTTCGGTTGGGGTGTAGCCGGTGCGGCGCTCGCCACTATATTCAGCCAGCTTGTCTCGGCGGTGCTTTCGGGCATAAGCTTCTACAGGCTATTCCCCGAGATGAGATTCAAGATGTCTGATATAAAGGATGCCCTGCCAGTTATTCCCGACATGTTTATGGTTGGTATATCGGTTGCGGTAACCAACTCCATTTATGCCATTGGCGCGGTCGCAATCCAGGGAGCGGTCAACGCGCTCGGATCCGAGACCATCATCGCCCAGAGCGCGGCGCAGAAGGTCAGGATGTTTGCCACAATTCCCGCCGGTAATATCGCAAGCGCATGCGCGACATTCGCGGCTCAGAACTACGGCGCGCGCAACCATGACCGCATCGTTAAAGGACTGGGCACCGGTATGGCGTTCAGCGCGGCACTCAACGTTGCCACGTACATCATCGTATTCTTCCTGGGTGGACCGATTACCCGCATTATCACCAATACGGCAAGCGAGGACGTTGTGTTTATGAGCGCGACGATGCTGCGCATCGAGTGTCTGTTTATCTGGGCGCAGACTGCCGTCATGGGATACAGAATGAGTATCCAGAGTCTCAATCGAAAGCTTATTCCCATGATGGGCACCGGTATAGAGCTTGTTATCCGCACGGTGTTCGCGCTGTATATCACACCGTTAGTCGGTTTTCGGGCTATTTCCTGGGCTGAAGTGGCGTCCTGGCTTATATCGGGCGGCGCTATGGTGATCTCGTTCTATATCCTAATAAAAGGATTGAAATCAGGTAAATACAAACAAATATGATCAAACAACTCTAACGGAGTACTGGATGTCAAAACTCTTCAACATAGGAATAGTAGCCCATGTCGATGCGGGCAAGACTACCATCACGGAGCAGTTGCTCGGTGTCTCCGGCGCCGTTCGCAGTACCGGAAGCGTGGACGACGGAACATCTGTAACCGATTGGATGGATGTGGAGCACAGTCGCGGCATCTCAGTTTCCAGTGCCTGTGCGACGCTCAGCTACAAAGGCAGCGACATCTGCATAGTCGACACTCCCGGCCACATCGATTTTGCCGGTGAGGTGGAGCGTTCCCTTTCCGTTCTTGACGGCGCTGTTCTTGTTGTTTCAGCCGCTGAGGGTGTACAATCCTACACCTCCATTCTGTGGAGAGCCCTCGAAAAACTACATATCCCGACGGTTATCGCGATAAACAAAATAGACAGAGCTGGAAGCAGCGTCACAAATACCATGAAACAGCTCGGTGCCTTAACGGGAGGCAAAGCTGTTCTTCTGAACCGTGTGACAGGCGAGGGTACTGATGGGTCCGACGCCGCAACACTTGATTCTGCCGGACGCGAGGATCTTCTTCTGGGACTTTCTTCCTTTGACACCGAAATAGAGGAATTTGTTTTCTCTGACGGTGACGCGCCGGATGAAAAAATAAACATCGCTCTTAAAAAGGGCTGCGTAGCACGTGATATTTTTCCGGCTGTAGCCGTGTGTGCCAAGTTCGGCAGAGGTATTACGGACCTGCTTGAGGCGATAGTGAACTGCCTGCCTGATTCAGAAAGACTGAATACCGGCGCTCTGTCCGGAAAGATATTCCGTGTTATTCACGACCCTGTTGTCGGAAAGGTGTGCTTTCTTCGCCTGTTCGGCGGAACTCTCAACGTCCGCGACAGCCTTACCGCCCATGACAGTGAGCAGTACAAAATAAGCGGTTTGCGCCGTTATTTTGGACGTAAGTTCGAGGATATACGTTCAGTAAGACCCGGTGAGATAGCTGCTGTATGCGGTCTGGCGGGGTTCAAAAACGGAGATACTATCGGAGAAGCTCCATCGGGACGCGACGTCTGCATCGCGGAACCGATGATCCTTATCGGTGTTATTCCACCCGACGAGGCCGACCGTCCTGCACTCCTTTCGGCTCTTAACATACTTACCGAGGAGGAGCCTCTGCTCGGTCTTGACTACAACCAGGCCACACGTGAGATACATATCCGTATAACCGGCATGATACAGCTTGAGATAATGGGCGAGCTTCTTAAAGAACGCTTTGGTCTTGAACCCGAATTTTCCGAGCCGCGGGTTATCTACCGTGAAATCCCGATTTCCACGGCGAAGGGTAAGTGGGCATACATTATGCCGAAACCCTGTTGGGCTATTGTGGAGCTTGAGATATCGCCACTGCCGCCGGGCAGCGGATTGAAATTCGAGTCTGTAATAAAAGAGGACGTGCTTGTCCGCCGTTACCAGCATCATGTGGAAACCTCGATGTTCGAAACCGCGAAACAGGGAATCTTTGGCTGGGAGGTCACCGATGCACTAGTGCGTCTTACCGATGGCATGAGTCACCACGTGCACACCCATCCTCTCGACTTTTTTGTATGTACCCCGGTGTCATTTCTGCGTGCCCTTACCAACGCAGGGAGCGCGTTGATTGAACCATGGGTGCGAGTCACTATGACCGCCGATGAGGATCTTTTAGGCCGTGTAATACGCGATATTACCGATATGCGTGGTGAGTTTTCAACGCCCGAAATCTCAGGGGGAAGCTTTACTCTTGAGGCGGTGATGCCCCTTTCAACATCAGTGAATTATCCTCTTAAGTATCGCTCAGTCACCTCGGGTAAAGGACTTTACTCATCTGCCTTCGACAGCTACCGTCCCTGTCCGGCCGATGTTCATGAAACACTTGCGCGGCGTGAGGTTGACCCGCTTGATCTTGACAAGTGGATACTGTATAAGAGGAGTGCTATTAGTTAATTATCAGAAGTCTTTAAGAAAGCCTTAATTCACGGAATAAAAAAGGGAGGCGGCCTTAATGCCGCCTCCCTTTTTTATTCTTAGAGTTTGTTTCTTCCGGGGAAAGTGTTGTATTTGTCAGGCTTCCACTCAGTATCGATATCCTTTGCGATTTCAGCAATAGTAATTTCAGCGTCGCCGTTGTCGGTATCGATGATAGTGTACATATCGTTGCCCATGCCGATTTCCTTCATATAGCTTAGCTGACGGAGGCCATGGCGGGATTCTATACGCTCGATCATGTGTTTTCCGCTGCCGCCCGGCAGGTTGTAGATAACGTCTACGCAGGCGTTGTCCACCGCCAGAATGTCGTATCCGGCGAAGATACCTACGTCGGGGGTCATAACGGGCTCGGCTTCCGGACCTTCGCAGTCACAGGAGATAGACATGTTGCGCATTACGTTGATGTAGGAAACGTGGCCGGCAAAATGGTCAATAGTGGCCTTGGTGGATTCGGTCATGCGCTCCATGAATTCCTCTTCTGTGATGCCGAACTTCATATTGCCTTTTCCGTGAATCTCGCCTTTTCCGATTTTGCCGTCGGCGCAGCCGATTCCGATGTTCTTGCTGCTACCGCCGAAGCCGCCGGTAGTGTGGCCCTTGAAATGGGTAAGGGTCAGGAGAGAATCGTATTTAAACAAGTTCTTGCCGACGTGAATGACGTCAAGCCATTTACCGCCCGTTACTGGCAGTGTGCTGGCGCCGTCCTCGTCTATGATATCGACGGGACAAAAGTTCCAGCCGTTGATTTCAAGGGTTTTACGGTGTATAGCAGTTTCGCCTCTTGTGCCATCGTAGTAAGTATTGGTCTCAATTATCGTGGCGTCGGGCAGGCTATTGGCCAGAAGGTTTTTGATCCACGGACGGGGCAGGATATTAGGACCCTGGGCTTCGCCGGTGTGAAGCTTTACGGCAATCTTGCCGGTGATGCCTTTGGACACGCGGTTGTATATTTTTAGCAGGCCTTCGGGGGAGAGGTCTCTCGTGAAGTATATAACGGATTTTTCACCGCTTCTCTGATCGTAGGGCAGGTATTTGTTTCCGCCGGTACCCGGCTTCACTTTTATGACCATTACAGTATCCTCCAAGTTGTTATTGATTTGTTATTTCATTATACAACAATTTATCGTTCCATCAAATATAAAATAGATGAATAACCTTTTGTAAGTTAGCCGGGGCATGTTGTCGCAGGGCTCGTAGACGTTGCCGTGGAGGACTCCCTTCGAGTCGGCTGCGCTCCGGTATTGACATGTCCACGACATGTCATTCACTAACGTTTGTACCCCAAGCAGTACAAAACTTGTTCATCGCCATAATGAAGGGATTTATTAACTATGCCAAAACATCGAAATATAGTATACTTTTTCTATATGAAAATAATCCCGATTGAAAGCAGGTAGCTTGATATGGCGGTAAAAACGCTAAACCGAAATTATGGTGACATGACGCAGGGCTCGATCCTTTCGGCTCTTATCCGATTCGCAGTACCAATGATGCTGGGCGGCTTGTTCCAGAACCTATACGGCCTTGCGGATATGACAATAGCCGGGTACACCCTCGGCGACAATGCCATCGCGGCCATCTCTTCTACTGCAGCTATCCTCAGCACCATGAACTTCTCCTGTATCGGATTCAACAGCGGCTCGTCCATTATGGTTGCTAACGCATTCGGAGAGGGAGACATGGAAAAGGCCCGCAAGAACCTGATCGCAATGAATGTTCTGTCGGTGCTTGTTTCCATACTGTTCGCGGGAATCTTCCTCATATTTCTGAATCCGCTGATGCGATTCGTCAAAACTCCCGATACCCTGTTCAGCGACGCCAAGATTTACGCTGTTATCATCATAGTTGGCCTGTTCTTCAGTATGTTCTATAACCTGTTTGCAAGCGTATTCAGAGCTTTCGGTAACAGCAAGCTCCCGCTCTACTTCCTTATATTCACAAGCATCCTGAACATCATTCTTGACTTTGTGTTTATTGCCCTGTTCCACTGGGGCGTGGCCGGCGCGGCTCTGGCAACCATATTCTCCCAGCAAATTTCCGCGGTCCTGACCGGTATTAGCTTTTTCAGACATTTCCCTGAGATGAAGTTCAGGCTTTCCGAGCTAAAGGATTCGCTTCCCATCATCCCCGAGATGTTCACGGTTGGTATCTCAGTAGCTATCACAAACTCCATCTTTGCCATCGGGGCCATCGCAATCTCGGGTGCCATAAACGCCTTGGGTTCCGAAACTATTATCGCCCATGCCGCGGCCAACAAAGTGCAGACCTTCTCAGTTATCCCCGCGATGAACATCGCCGGAGCCTGCACTACCTTTACGGCACAGAATTACGGTGCGCGCAATTATGACAGAATCAGGAAAGGTCTAGTGATTGGCATGGCGCTAAGCCTTGCGTTCAACGTTGTCACATATATAGTAATATTTTACTTTGGCGGAAGCATAACCCGACTTATCACCAATACCGCAAGTGAAAACGTTGTGTATATGAGCTCGGCAATGATGAAGGTACAGGTGGCATTCACCTGGGCCATGTGTGCAGTAACCGCCTTCAGGATGAGCATCCAAAGCCTCAGGCGTAGGATTATACCTATGTTCGGCACCGCTATAGAGCTTGTGGTGCGTCTGGTGTTCGCCTACGTTATCACGCCAAGGGTGGGATTCATCGCCATCCCGTGGGCGGAGGTCGCAAGCTGGCTTACAAGCGGCACTGCGATGGTAATCGCATTCTTCTCACTGGTCAACGGCCTGAAAACAGGGAAATATAAACATATATAGCGGCTCCGTCAAAAGCACCAAAAAAGATATATTTTAGTGCTTTTTTTCTACTTTGTTCAATGCTTTATTTCGTTGAAAAGGCATATTTTGTATGCTATCATTTTTATAGTACCTGTGACTGACGGATAATGCAGATTACTGCAGGGGAGCAGGGAATATATTTAACGCCGACCGTCTGGGCACAGTAAAGATTACAGCGTCTTTACTGCGCCCTTTTTGCTTTTGAAAGGAGTACTTCCATGAAAAAAGTCGGAATCGTCATGGGCAGCGACAGCGATCTGCCGATTGTACAGAAGACGATAGAAACCCTCAAGGCATTCGGTGTCCCCTACGAGGTACACATCTTCTCCGCCCACAGAACACCGCTGGAGGCCGCTGCATTTGCATGCAGCGCGGAAGAAAACGGCTTTGCCGTGCTCATTGCCGCCGCCGGAATGGCCGCTCACCTCGCGGGCGCAATTGCCGCGGGAACAGTTCTGCCCGTAATAGGAATTCCATGTAAATCAAATACGCTTGACGGCATTGATGCCCTCCTGTCCACCGTACAGATGCCATCCGGAATACCGGTCGCAACTGTCGCAATAAACGGATCCGTCAATGCCGCTTTGCTTTCGATACAGATTCTGGCCCTCTGCGAGCCGGTACTGTCCGAAAAGCTTAAGGAAAAGAGGGCGGCCGACGCAGCCGCGGTCCTAGCTAATGATTCGGAAATAGCTTCAAAACTATAAAATATACTGG
This sequence comes from uncultured Oscillospiraceae bacterium, assembly GCA_964446385.1. Taxonomy (GTDB): domain Bacteria; phylum Bacillota; class Clostridia; order Oscillospirales; family Ruminococcaceae; genus CAYSRC01. The sequence goes on from CAYUOH010000006.1 coordinate 15,251, forward strand.
AGAAAATTATGGAACTTATTTACACAGGAAAAACCAAGAATGTCTATGTACTTGACAACGGTAATTATCTTCTAAAATTCAAGGACGATGTTACCGGCAAGGATGGCAAGTTCGACCCCGGTGAAAACTCGATCGGTCTTTCAATCGAGGGTGTCGGCGACATCAACCTCCGCATGACAGATTATTACTTCAAAAATATCAACGAAGCCGGCATTAAAACCCACTTCGTAAAAGCCAACCTAGACGACACCACTATGGAGGTTCTTCCCGCCAGAGTGTTTGGCCACGGCCTTGAGGTCATTTGCCGTTGCAAAGCTGTCGGAAGCTTCTTCCGCAGATACGGCGAATATATTGCCGAGGGGAGCGACCTTGATGCATACGTCGAGATGACATTCAAGAACGATGAAAAAGGTGATCCTCTTGTTACCAAGGACGCCCTAGCCGCTCTAGGCGTCATGTCTGAGACCCAGTACGACGAGATTAAGGCCATGACCAAAGATATCACAAAGATCGTCGCCGACGATCTTGCCGAAAAGGGTCTTGTGCTTTACGATATCAAGTTCGAGTTCGGATACGACAGCGACGGCAGCGTAATGCTTATCGATGAAATCGCAAGCGGCAATATGCGCGTATACAAGGAAGGCGAGTACATCGAGCCTATGGAGCTTTCCGAGTTATTCTTTGCAAAATAAAAAAATAAGGGGCTTTTACTATGGGTGGTTTTTTCGGAGTTGTCGGCCGCTGTGACGTTATATCTGATGTTTTCTTCGGCACGGACTATCATTCACATTTGGGTACCAAGAGTGCGGGCGTTGCCGCTTATTCATCCGAAATCGGGCTGCAGCGTAAAATTCACAACATAGACAACGCTCCGTTCCGTACTCAGTTCGAGGGTATTTTGGAACAGATACAGGGAACCAGCGCTATAGGTTCCATCAACGACACCGACCCCCAGCCTTTACTGGTGCGTTCCTCGCTGGGAAGCTACGCCATAACCGTTGTAGGCATTATCATTAACAAGGAACAGCTTGTAAAACAGTACGTGGAGGAGTTCAGCGGACAGCTTACCGTAGTTACCGGTGGCGGAGTAAACACCACCGAACTTGTGGCTGCCTTCATAAACCGCAAGCCCACTCTAGCGGAGGGTATTCGCTATGCCCAGGAAATGATAGAGGGTACCGCACTTATCATCATCCTTACCGAACACGGAAGCATTATCGCCGCCCGCGACAGGGCCGGGCGCCTTCCGGTCCACGTCGGCAAAAACTGCGGCGGGTACTGTGTATCCTTTGAGCACTTCGCGTACGAAAAGTTGGGCTTTGAAAACTACTATGAGCTTAAGCCTGCGGAAATCGTGGAACTTACGGCCGACGGCATGAACATTCTTATACCTGGCCGGGATGAGATGCATATCTGCAGCTTTCTGTGGAGTTACTACGGTTTCCCGACGTCCTCATACGAGGGAATTAACGTCGAAGCCATGCGATACCGCAACGGTGAGATAATGGCCGAAACAGAGATGGAAAAGGGAGAGATTCCCCATGTGGACTGGGTGGCCGGTGTACCCGATTCCGGTACGCCCCACGCCATAGGCTACGCCAACAAATCGCATATTCCCTTTGCACGACCTTTTATTAAATACACACCCACCTGGCCCCGCAGCTTTATGCCTGGTAGCCAGCGTGAGCGTAACCGTATCGCCAAGATGAAGCAGATCCCAGTTATTGAGCTTATCAACGGACGTGAGCTTCTGTTCGTGGACGATTCCATAGTACGCGGCACCCAGATACGCGAGACCATCGAGTTCCTGTACGAAAGCGGCGCCAAGGCTGTTCACATGCGCTCCGCCTGTCCGCCAATAATGTACGGATGTAAATTTTTAAACTTCTCCCGCTCCACCGGGGATATGGACCTTATTACCCGCGATATTATCCAGGAGCTTGAGGGCGAGGAGGGGTTCAATCACATAGACGAATACAGCAATTCCTCAACCGAACGCGGCAAAAAGATGCGCGACACCATGTGCGAAAAACTACATCTTGCCTCTATCGAATTTCAAACTCTCGAGGGTATTCAAAAGGCGATAGGCTTGCCGGCCTGCAAACTGTGCACCTATTGTTGGAACGGAAAGGAATAAACTACAATGGAGAATTCAAAATCGATTGCCTATGCCGAAGCCGGGGTCGATATCACTGCCGGATATAGGGCTGTAGAGCTTATGAAAGAACATATTGCCTCCACAAAGACTGAAGGCGTCTGTTCCGATATAGGTGGCTTCGGCGGGCTGTTTGCCCTTGATCTTGCGGGGATGAAAAATCCCATACTCGTAAGCGGCACCGACGGTGTGGGGACCAAGCTGATGATAGCTTTCTTAATGGACAAGCACGACACGGTCGGCATCGACTGCGTGGCGATGTGTGTCAATGACATTATCTGCAGCGGCGCGAAACCGCTGTTCTTCCTGGATTACATTGCCTGCGGCAAAAACATTCCCGAAAGGATTGTATCTATTGTAAAAGGCGTCTGCGAGGGATGCGTTCAGGCGGGCGCCGCGCTGATAGGCGGGGAGACCGCCGAGATGCCAGGGTTCTACCCCGCCGACGAATACGACCTTGCGGGATACTGTACCGGCATAGTGGACAGGGACAAGATAATCGACAACAAAACTATGATTCCAGGAGACGTAATAATCGCACTTCCATCAAGCGGCGTTCACTCCAACGGCTTCTCGCTTATTCGCAAGGTGTTCGACGTTGAAAACCGCGACCTTAAGGCACCCGTTGCGGAGCTGGGGGGAAAATCATTGGGAGAGACGCTTTTGACCCCGACAAAGATATATGTAAAGCCAGTCATGGCTCTTCTTGATAAGGTTAAGGTCAAGGGTATTGCCCATATTACCGGAGGCGGATTCTACGAGAATATACCGCGAAGCCTTCCCGATGGTTTGTGTGCGTTTATCGAGCGTGCAGCCGTCCGCGTTTTGCCGGTATTCGATCTGATCGCGAAAAAAGGAAATATAACCGAACACGACATGTTCAACACCTTCAACATGGGTGTGGGCATGAGTGTCATAATTGCTAAGGAAGACATGGACACCGCTCTTGAGATTCTTAAAGAGAACGTTGAGGACGCCTACGTTATCGGACATGTCGAAAAGTCCGAAGGGAGGATAAGGATATGCTGAAAACAGTTACTGGAGCGGCTTCCTCCGCCAGTCTGATTCTGCCGCTTCTTGCGAAAACGGGTAACAGAGATGCCGGATAAAAAGATCAATATCGCAGTACTGGTTTCAGGAGACGGCACAAACCTTCAGGCGCTTATAAACGCCGAAAAGAAGGGAATAATCAAAAGCGGCGAAATTAAGCTCGTGATATCCAACCGTATAAACGCCTTCGCGTTGAAAAGGGCCGATAAGGCCGGAATAAAGGCCGAGTACGTTTCACGCTACAAGCTTGGCCAGAAGGGATTCGAGCAACGGGTCACCGAACTGATCGAGAAGAACAGCATCGACCTTATAGTCCTTGCCGGATTCCTCTGCATACTTACCCCCGAATTCACACGTAAATATGATCACCGCATGATAAATATCCATCCGTCGCTTATCCCATCCTTCTGTGGTGAGGGATTCTACGGACTGCGGGTCCACGAAGCGGCGCTGGAAAAGGGCGTAAAGGTTACCGGAGCCACGGTACACTATGTGAACGAAATCCCCGACGACGGGGAAATTATAATGCAGAAAGCCGTAATAATTCCAGAGAACATCACGCCGGAAAACCTCCAGAAACGGGTAATGAGACTCGCCGAATGGAAAATCCTTCCGCTAGCAACCGAGCTTGTATCACGTAAATTAATGAAAGAGGGCAAATGATATGAATGTATACGAAATCATCGACATTGCGGAACTTATCCGCGACAATAGCTACGTAGGACGCGGCATTTTAATCGGCAAATCCGCCGACGGCAAAAGTGCGGTATCAGCCTATTTCATCATGGGCCGCAGCGCCAACAGCCGCAACCGTATCTTCTCTGAGAAGGATGGTGTCCTTTACACCGAGCCCTACGACGCAAGTAAAGTGCAGGATCCAAGCCTGATTATCTACGCTGCGCAGAGAAAATATGAAAACAAGCTTATCGTGACCAACGGCAACCAAACCGATACCATATATGAAGGTCTCAAGGAAGGTAAAAGTTTTTCGGTAACCCTCGCTGCACGTGAATTCGAACCCGACGCCCCCAACTACACCCCGCGAATCAGCGGAATTCTTGAATTCGCAGACAATGATTTCACGTACGAGATGAATATTCTAAAGAGCGCCGATGAAAACGGCACCGCGTGCAACAGATACACATTCAGCTACGCAGCCCTTCCCGGTATCGGACATTTTATCCACACCTATATAGGCGACGGAAGTCCTCTTCCCTCATTCCTCGGCGAGCCTGAGCGCGTGATTATTCCCGATGACATAGACGAATTCAGCGATTCCTTGTGGGATGCGCTTAACCATGACAACCGCATTTCGCTTTACGTAAGATATACCAACCTTGCTACTCACAAAGAAGAAAATCGCCTGATGAATCAAAACAAGTGAGGACACATAACATGAAAGAATTTGAACTCAAGTACGGATGCAACCCCAACCAGAAACCATCCAAAATCTTCATGCACGACGGCAGTGACCTGCCCATCGAGATCCTCAGCGGACGCCCAGGATATATCAACTTTCTTGACGCTCTTAACAGCTGGCAGCTTGTAAAGGAGCTTAAGGAGGCTCTCGGCAAGTCCGCCGTCACTTCCTTCAAGCATGTAAGCCCCACCTCCGCCGCCGTAGGCAACAAACTTTCCGACAAACTTAAAAAGGCCTGCTTCGTGGACGATATCGAAGGATTGGACGATTCTCCTCTTGCGTGCGCCTATGCTCGTGCCCGCGGCACCGACCGCATGAGTTCCTTCGGTGATTTCGTAGCCCTTTCCGATGTATGCGACAAGACCACTGCCCGTATGATCAAGCGAGAGGTCTCCGACGGCATCATCGCCCCGGGCTACACCGACGAGGCGCTTGAAATCCTGAAGACAAAGCGCAAGGGCGGCTACAACATCATAGAAATCGACCCCGATTATGTGCCAGACCCCATTGAGCACAAGCAGGTGTTCGGCGTCACATTCGAACAGGGCAGAAACAATTTCAAGATCAACGAAGAGCTGCTTTCCAACATCGTATCCGCCAAAAAGACACTTTCCGAAGACGCACTGCGAGACCTGATTATCGCTCTTATCACGATTAAATACACCCAGTCCAACTCAGTAGCGTTTGCCTATGACGGCCAGGCAATCGGTGTCGGTGCAGGTCAGCAGTCCAGAATCCACTGCACCCGTCTTGCCGGCGGCAAAGCCGACACATGGTTCCTGCGCCAGTATGACAAGGTCCTTAACTTGCCTTTCAAACCGGGTTTGGGCAGAGCCGACCGAGACAACGTTATCGACGGATACATCAATAAGAACGAAGAGGATGTCTGCGCCGATGGTGTCTGGCAGAATTACTTTACCGAACAGCCCGAGCCTCTTTCGACAGAGGAATCCAAAGCCTATCTTGCCACCATCGATGGCGTGTCTCTGGGTTCCGACGCCTTCTTCCCCTTCAGCGATAATATCGAACGCGCAAAGCGCAGCGGCGTTAAATATATTGCCGAGCCGGGCGGATCTATCCGCGACGATGCAGTAATCGAATGCTGCGACAAATACGACATGGTAATGGCATTCACAGGTATGCGTCTGTTCCATCATTAATGGATATTTACGGATATAAACGGAGGCTGTTTATGAAGATACTCGTTGTCGGAAGTGGCGGACGCGAACACGCCATCGTCAAGAAACTAATAGAGAACAATTCCGTGGAAAAAGTGTATGCCCTTCCGGGCAACGGAGGTATCGCCGGTGACGCCGAATGTGTTCCTATAGCAGCAACCGAAATTGAAAAAATCGTTCAATTCGCGACGGCGCAGAAGATAGACTACGCCGTGGTTGCCCCCGACGATCCCCTTGTGCTGGGCCTTGTGGACAGGCTTGAGGGGGAGAATATACCCTGCTTCGGCCCGCGTGCCAACGCCGCGATTATCGAGGGAAGTAAGGTTTTCTCAAAGAACCTTATGAAAAAGTACGGTATCCCCACAGCATCCTATGAGGTCTTTGACGACATGGAGAACGCTATCAGGTATCTTGATACATGTACAATCCCGACCGTAATAAAGGCGGATGGTCTTGCACTGGGGAAAGGAGTCACCGTTGCCTTTTCACGTGAGGATGCCAAAAATGCCGTTACCGACGCAATGCAGGATAAGAAATTCGGGAAAAGCGGTGAAACCGTTGTTGTTGAGGAATACCTTGAGGGCCCCGAGGTTTCAGTGCTGGCCTTTACGGACGGAAAAACCGTAAAGGCCATGGTTTCCAGCATGGACCACAAGCTTTCGGGTGACAGTGACACCGGCCTCAACACAGGCGGTATGGGTACAATTGCGCCGAATCCTTACTACACGGACGAAATCGCGAAGAAGTGTATGGACACGATATTCATGCCCACGATAAAAGCCATGAACGCTGAGGGTAGAACCTTCAAGGGCTGTCTATATTTCGGTCTTATGATCACTAAGGATGGGCCGAAAGTTATCGAATATAACTGCCGTTTCGGTGATCCCGAAACCCAGGTAGTTCTTCCGCTTCTGGAAACCGACCTTCTGGAAGCCATGCAGGCCACTACAAACGGAACCCTGAGCGAGACTGAGATTAAAATAAAGGACGGAAATGCATGCTGTATTATTATGGCGTCGAAAGGCTATCCCGAATCCTACGAAAAGGGCTTTGAAATCACCATTCCCAAAGACATCGCCGAAAGCGTTTACGTAGCCGGCGCCGCCGAAAAGGACGGAAAGCTTGTCACATCCGGCGGACGTGTTCTGGGCGTTACTTCAGTTGACGCCACATTGAAGGGCGCGATTGAAAAGGCCTACGAAAAAGTAAACAGAATCCACTTTGACAACGAATATTACAGACACGACATCGGTCAACAGGCATTGAAGGCAAAGGGGGTATAAAATGGTTTACAGAGTGTACACTGAAAAAAAACCGGAGCTTGCTCACGAGGCGAAGAATCTGCTGAATGAGGCTAAGGACCTTTTAGGAATTAAAGGACTTGAGGACGTACGTATCATCAATAGATACGACGCCGAAAATATTACGGAGGAACTGTTCGAGTATGCTATAAAAACTGTGTTCTCCGAACCGCAGCTTGACATAGTATCGGACGAAATCGAAACCGAAGGCTATTCCTGGTTTGCCGTGGAATACCTTCCGGGACAGTTTGACCAGCGTGCAGATTCCGCTGCGCAGTGCATCCAGATTATTTCCAAATCCGGGCGCCCTGATATCCGCACCGCAAAGGTTTATCTCCTTAAGGGCGATATAACCTCAAATGACGTGGAAGCAGTTAAAAAATATGTAATCAACCCGGTTGAGGCGCGCGAAGCCGCTTTTGAAAAACCCGATACTCTTGCTGTGAAATATAATATACCGACATCGGTTAAAACGCTTGACGGATTTACAAAGCTTGATCGCGCTGCTCTTCAGGCATTTATCTATGAGTATGGTCTGGCAATGGATATCGACGACATCATATTCTGTCAGGAATACTTTATAAACGAGAAACGCGAACCCACAATCACCGAAATCCGCATGATCGATACCTACTGGTCCGATCACTGCAGACACACCACGTTCCTTACCGTTATCGACGACGTTTCATTCGAGGACCCGCTTCTTCAGAAGGCTTTCGGCGATTACCTCGAGACCCGCAAAGCTCTCGGTGTTACAAAGCCGGTTTGCCTTATGGATATCGCCACACTTGCGGTCAAGGCACTAAAAAAGAAGGGTAAACTCGACAAGCTTGACGAAAGCGAAGAAATCAACGCCTGCACGGTAAAAATCAACGTGGATGTGGACGGTAAAAGCGAACCCTGGCTTCTGTTATTCAAGAACGAAACGCATAACCATCCCACCGAAATTGAGCCCTTCGGCGGCGCCGCCACATGCATAGGCGGAGCAATACGCGACCCGCTTTCGGGACGAAGCTACGTTTACGGTGCAATGCGAGTAACCGGTGCGGCCGACCCCCTTGGGCCCCTTGACGAAACGATAAATGGCAAACTGCCCCAGAGAAAAATAGTACAGACCGCTGCCGCGGGATATTCGTCCTACGGAAACCAGATTGGTCTTGCCACAGGCATTGTCGACGAACTATATCATCCCGGCTACGCTGCCAAGAGAATGGAAATCGGTGCGGTTATTGCAGCCACACCCGAAGAAAACGTACGACGCGAGGTTCCGGCTCCCGGCGACGTAGTAATCTTTATGGGCGGCGCAACAGGACGCGACGGCATGGGCGGAGCTACGGGTTCCAGCAAATCCCACACGGTCCAGTCGCTTGAAACCTGCGGGGCCGAGGTTCAAAAGGGTAATGCACCCGAGGAACGCAAGCTTCAAAGGCTGTTCCGCAGCAAAGAGGCATGTCGGATGATCAAACGCTGCAACGATTTCGGCGCGGGCGGCGTTTCGGTAGCCATCGGCGAGCTAGCCGACGGACTTGAAATAAACCTCAACGCAGTACCTAAAAAATACGACGGTCTCGACGGAACCGAGCTTGCCATAAGTGAAAGCCAGGAGCGTATGGCCGTTGTAATTGACGCGGAGAACGTAAACGCCTTCCTTGCACTGGCCGACAGCGAAAACCTCAATGCTGTACCAGTTGCAGTCGTCACCGAAAGCCCCAGGCTTGTGATGAACTGGAACGGCAAAAAAATCGTAGACGTAAGCCGCGAGTTTCTAAATTCTAACGGTGCAGACAAACATATTACAATAAGCACCGAAAAAGGGGTATTCGAAAACGGATCCGTGTCCGGAGGTTTTTCGGAGAATTACGAAAAGCTTGCGGACAATCTGAATATATGTAGCAAGCAAGGTCTTTCCGAAAGATTCGATTCTACCATCGGTGCAGGCACGGTCCTGATGCCCTTCGGAGGTAAAAACCAGCTTACGCCGATACAGGCTATGGTTCAAAAAATCTCAGTGGAGAAAAAACACACTGACGACTGCTCGCTGATGGCTTTCGGCTATAACCCCTTCATTTCCGAGAACAGTCCATATCATGGCGCATATTATGCTGTCGTTGAGTCAGTATGCAAGCTTATCGCCACCGGTGCGGACTTCAAAGATGTCTATCTTACCTTCCAGGAATATTTCAAGCATCCCGGAAAGGACGGCGCGCGATGGGGCCAGCCTATGGCCGCACTACTGGGCGCGTTCAAGGCTCAGATAGAGCTGGGAGTGGGAGCCATTGGCGGCAAGGATTCTATGAGCGGCACTTTCGAGAATATCGACGTGCCTCCGACGCTTGTGTCTTTCGCCATTACTACGTCAAAGGTCGGACGGATTGTTTCGCCCGAATTCAAGAAGGCTGGGGACAAAGTTATCTTTCTGCCCTGTGAATACGACGGAAACAATATTCCGAAAACAAAATCCCTGCTTGCTCTGTTTGAAAAGGTCTCGGACCTTCTCAAATCCGGAAAAGCGGTTGCCTGTTACACCCCGGGAATGGGCGGCATAGCCGAAGCGGTTATGAAAATGTGTTTTGGTAACGGCCTCGGGTTTGAATATTGTGATATAATATCTGTACAGAAAATATTCGGATTCAACTACGCTGGATTCCTGCTAGAGGTTTCCGGATGGGACAACAATGCTGATGTTATCGGCACAGTTACCGAGAAAGCGGAGATCTCGTACAAAGGCGAGAAGCTTCCTCTCGAAAAGATCCTCGAAATCTATGAGAACAAGCTTGAAAGCGTGTTCTCCTGTAATATTCAAAACACCGGAAAGACCCCTGAGACGGTATCATATACCGTCGATAAATGGCCGGCCCCCGCGGTAAAGACCGCGAAGCCGAAGGTCCTTATCCCGGTATTCCCCGGAACCAACTGCGAATACGATTCGGCCAAGGCTGTTCGCGACGCCGGCGCCGAGCCCGAGATTATTGTAATCAACAATCTTTCCGCCGACGGAATTTCAAGGAGTGTTGAAACATTCGCCGACGAGCTCAAGACCGCCCAGATGATTTTCATCCCCGGCGGATTCTCCGGAGGAGACGAGCCGGACGGAAGCGGAAAGTTCATTACGGCTTTCTTACGCAATCCCGAAATAAAGGATGGTGTGACTGAGCTGCTTGACATCCGCGAAGGGCTTGTCTGCGGTATCTGCAATGGTTTCCAAGCGCTTATCAAGCTTGGCCTTGTGCCTTACGGAAAGATAATCGACACCGACGAAAACTGCCCGACGATTACCTTCAACACCATTGCGCGACTCCAGTCGAAGATAGTCCGGACGCGTATTGCATCCAACAAATCACCCTGGTTGTCGCTTATGAACGTCGGCGACATAGTGAACGTTCCAATAGCCCACGGCGAGGGACGATTCCTTGCGGACGACGGGCTTATTAGGCAACTTGCCGTAAACGGCCAGATAACCACACAGTACGTAGACCTTGAAGGTAACGCCACTAAGGATATTCATTTCAACCCAAACGATTCAGCCTTTGCCATCGAGGGCATCACCTCCCCGGATGGCAGGGTGTTCGGCAAGATGGGCCATAGCGAGCGCGTCGGCGCAGGCTTGTATCGCAATGTGCCTGGAAACTACGATATCCGGATGTTTGAATCTGCTGTAAAATACTTTAACTGACAAGGAGCATTGACATGGCTTATTTATCAGATATTGAAATCGCTCAGGCCAACAAACCCGAGCATATTCTAGAAATTGCGAAGAGAGCTCACGTTGACGAAAAATATATCGAGCAGTATGGCAGCTACAAGGCAAAGGTTGACCTAGCTCTTCTGAAAGATACTGACAGGGAAAACGGCAAGCTTATCCTTGTGACGGCCATCACCCCAACCCCCGCAGGCGAGGGCAAGACTACCACGACAATCGGCCTTGCCGACGGACTTCGCAGAATAGGCAAGGACGTTACCGTTGCTCTGCGCGAGCCGTCGCTGGGCCCCGTGTTCGGCATCAAGGGAGGCGCGGCCGGCGGCGGATACGCACAGGTGGTGCCCATGGAGGACATCAACCTTCATTTTACGGGAGATTTCCATGCTATCGGCGCTGCCAATAACCTTCTGGCTGCCATGCTTGACAACCATATCCAACAGGGCAACGCTCTGGGCATCGACCCCAAGAGGATCACATGGAAGCGTTGCGTCGACATGAACGACCGTCAGCTCCGCTTTATCGTTGACGGCCTCGGAGGAAGAGTGAATGGCACGCCGCGTGAGGACGGGTTCGACATCACCGTCGCAAGCGAAATCATGGCCGTGTTCTGTCTTGCGACATCCATCTCCGACCTCAAGGAGCGTATTGCGCGCATAATCGTCGGCTACACATACGAAGACAAGCCGGTTACCGCATCCGACCTGAAGGCACAGGGGGCATTGACCGCCCTTCTGAAGGATGCGCTGAAGCCAAATCTTGTACAGACTCTCGAGGGCACGCCCGCTTTTGTGCATGGTGGACCCTTTGCCAATATCGCGCACGGCTGCAACTCCGTAATGGCAACTCAAATGGCACTCAAGATGGGCGATTACACCGTTACCGAGGCCGGATTCGGTGCGGATCTGGGCGCCGAGAAGTTTCTTGACATCAAGTGCCGCATGGCGGGCTTTACACCCGATGCGGTTGTTGTTGTCGCTACGGTGCGCGCGCTTAAGATGCACGGAGGCCTTGACAAGAAGCAGCTTACCACTGAAGATCTTGCTGCTCTTGAGAAAGGAATTCCCAACCTGCTTCGCCACGTTTCCAACATAAAAAATGTATACAAGCTTCCATGTGTGGTAGCCGTCAACAGATTCCCGACCGATACCGACAGCGAGATAGATTTCATAATCAAAAATTGCCGCGAGCTTGGCGTCAATACGGTTCTTTCCACCGTATGGGCTGAAGGCGGCAAGGGCGGCGAGGATCTGGCACGCGAGGTTGTACATCTCTGCGAGGAGAAAAAGGGCGACTTTAGATTCTGCTATGAGGACGACCTCGGCATCACCGAAAAGATTGAGGCGGTCGTTAAAAAGATTTACGGAGGCAGCGGCGCAAGCATTCTTCCTTCCGCCAAAAAACAGATTGAGAAGCTTGAAGGTCTCGGCTTCGGTAAATACCCGGTCTGCATTGCCAAGACCCAGTACAGCTTAACAGACGACCCGACAAAACTTGGCGCTCCCGAGAACTTTACGGTAACAGTAAAAGAAGTCAAGATCAGCGCTGGCGCCGGATTCGTCGTAGTGCTTACCGGCGATATCATGACGATGCCCGGTCTTTCCAAGAAACCCGCCGCCGAAAACATTGATGTCGATGAAAGCGGCAGGATCTCCGGATTGTTCTAATTACAGCAAAAAGCCCGTCAAATGGAGGCCTTTTGATGAATTTTATTGTCTGTTTCCGGTTATTCCAGTGAGGTAGCCCTGGGGGGATTTGAGGTATGTGCGGGAATAACCGATTTTTTTACGATCCTGTTGGATGTATACCCTTTCAAACATCAGAAGCGGCGCGCCGATATCGCAGCCCAACGCCTCGGCGATGTTTTCAGAGGCGGCAATCGCCTGAATTTTTACTATGGTATAAAGTGAGAACGAGGACATCTTTGAAAGCGTGATGTCCGGGAAAACAGCATAGCGGAGCTCCGCCTCAACTGAAGGATAGCCCCGCTCATATGGCAGGTACTTTTCCTCGTAGCCGATGGGCTCAAACTGGTTGTTGTAGATCATGCGAGAGAATTCAAAAACAAAGGCACCCTTGCGGATCTCAAGGGCTTTTGCGGCAAAATCGGGAGCCGAGACTCCATGTATGTGTGTGTACTGGGAGATACCGTTTTCAACATCGTCGGAGAGGGTAATCCTGTAGTCCTCGTGGTTGGGTTTGTCCACAAAATAGCCAACCTTGGGGCGCACGAAAATAAGGCCCTCGGACTCAAGCTCTCGCAGACCGCGCCGTACCGTCTCGCGGCTTGCGTTGTATTCGGCGCATAGCTGACTTTCACTCGGAAGGGAGGAGCCGGCTGAAAGATCACCGCTGAATATTTTTTTGCGGAGGTCGCCGTATATGGTGGCGTAGATGGGCTGTGTGTTGTTCTTTGTTACCACAGCAGTATCTCCTTCCCATTAATCTTGTCTATACAACTTCATAATAAACAATATTGCAGGAAAATGCAAAGACTATATTTTTTTACTCTTCCGTTTGCTAACAAAGGCAAATTGAGATATATTGTTAAAAGGTCGTTTTGAAATTGTACCCTATCAGGCTCTAACGGATGTATCATAGATGTGCAGGCTCACGGCTTGCACCAGCGTTTTAATTTTACGGAGGATTAATTATATGGCAATTACTATAGCTGTCGCCGGCAAGGGCGGCACGGGAAAAACCACACTTTGCGGCATGCTGGTAACCTGGCTGTGTGCGAATGGCAAAAAGCCGGTTCTGGCCGTGGACGCCGATGCCAACAGCAACCTGAACGAGGTTCTGGGTGTGGAAATAGAGACAACTCTCGGTGATATCCGCGAGGACATCGCATCTGCAGAGATGTCGCCCAAGAACCCCATCCCTACCGGCATGAGCAAGCAGGACTATATGAATTTTCGCTTCCAGACTGCTCTTACCGAGGAGGACGACTACGACCTTCTGGTTATGGGCCGTACCCAGGGCAAGGGCTGCTACTGTTTCGTGAACGGTCTGCTTCAGAGCCAGATTCAAAGGGTCGAAAGCTCCTACAAATACCTCGTGGTGGACAACGAGGCAGGCATGGAGCACATCAACCGGGGTATTCTTCCCGCGGTAGATTATATCATTCTTGTATCCGATTGCTCGCGACGAGGCATACAGGCGGTCGCACGTATTGCGATGCTTGTAAAGGAACTTGAGATGAAACCCAAACGTGTAGGCCTGGTCGTAAACCGTGCGCCCAATGGCGAGCTTAACGGCGGCGTACGCGAGGAAATCGAAAAGAACGGTCTTGACCTTCTGGGCGTAGTCCCTCACGATGAGGCTGTTTACGATTACGACTGCGAAGGCAAACCTACGTCCACAATAGATGTAAGTTCACCGGCACGAGCCGCGATGGATAAAATCTTCGCCGAACTGCTTAAAGACGAGAAATAAAAAAAGTCCGGTGCAAAAGCACCGGATTGTTTTTTTAAGCTGAAACCGTTCCCTTGCAGATGATTACGTTTTCGAGAAGGTCCACCGAGGCAATAAGCCCTTTGACGGTGGCCGTGCGACCCAGAAGATCCTCAAACGTGACCTCGTCCTCTTTCTGACGCATTATGGCAACTTTGTCCATAATAAGCTGACGTCCGTTGTCATCCTCTACATAAGCTGTTGAAAGACACATTTTATTTATCCTCCTGTAACGCGTGTATTGAAGCCTCAAGTTTGTCGTCGGCCTGATGCAGCAGGTTGATGGCCTCCTCCAGATAAGCCGCCGCGTTATCGCAGCCCCGAGACTTTATAGCCTCGAGAGCCTCGTCGAATTCCTCTAAATGATGCTCGTTGTGGTGCAACATATAATGTAGCAGGGCAAGTTGCTCATCCTCGGCAGCAGGATGGTGGTTATGGTCCAAATCATGCATAATATATTACTCCCGTTGTTATAATATTCCCGGTTGGCGGAAACTACTTTGTTTTTCGTTTCAATTATATTATCAACGCTATTCTTTGTCCATAAAAAATGAACATTAGTATTTTCTGCTTGCAATTTGAGCATACAGATTGTATAATAGCAAAGCTGAAACGGACGATTAGCTCAGCTGGTAGAGCACCCGCTTGACGTGCGGGTGGTCACAGGTTCGAGTCCTGTATCGTCCACCAGAAAAGGCTTTGCTTAATGCGGGGCCTTTTTCTTTATTCAAGCGTCGATTATAACACGAGGGACATACAATGACAATTTGCGGGCATGATTACTGCAAAGATTGCGAAAAACTTCCGGAATGTGGCGGTTGCGAGAAATGCAGTGGACATCCATTCGGCGGTCCATGCATAGCTGCAGATACCATTCTCGCCGGTGGACAGGAAGCCTTTAACAAGCTTCAGGAGGAGCTGATAGATGAAATCAACGGGCTGAATATCCTGGAGCTTAATATTGACTGCCTCAACCTTCTCAGCGGAGACTACGTTAATCTCGAATACACGCTTGCCAACGGTTCTACAGTTAAATTCCTCAACGACAACGAGATCTATCTCGGAAACCAGATCGAGCGCGTATGCAGCGAAAGATGCTACGGGCTTGTCGCGAACAGGAGCTTTATCCTAGTAAGCGAATATGGCTGCGACGGCACTGAACCCAAGATTGTAGAATTCAAACGCAGATAGCTCAAGGCTCGAAAATAGGAGACCGGACAGTGGCCTCTTTTTATGATATTCATGCAAACTGTTGACTTTTGTACTTTTTGGTGTTAAAGTACATCTGTTCTTCGTTCTATTTTCATTAAAAAAACTGTGACGAAAAAAGTAGGGTCCGGATACCCTTTTCAGAAAAACGCCGGGGGGTATGCGTTTACCCCAAAGGCGGCCGCGCATGCGGCAACAGTGGTGGTACCACGGATTATTTCGTCCTCTAGGTTTCCTTCGGGGAACGGAGGGCGTTTTTTATATTATTAAGGAGAGTGAATAATGGTTATTACTGATTTTCTGGAAAAGAACGCACGACTGTACGGCAGCGAGACAGCTCTAGTGGAAATTAATCCCTCCGAGGACCGTGACAGGGCTGTTACCTGGCGCGAGGCTAGCCTTATAGAGGTTGCAAGCACAGGCGCCCCCTACAGAAGGGAACTCAGCTGGAAGGATTTCGACCGAAGAGCCAACCGCATAGCTAACCTGTTGCTGAGCCGCGGAGTAAAGAAGGGAACCAAGGTAGGTATACTTCTGATGAACTGCCTTGAATGGCTTCCGGTTTATTTTGGCGTACTGAAGGCCGGATGCCTCTGCGTTCCCATGAACTACCGCTATTCCGGAGACGAGATAGAGTACTGCTGCAAGCTGGCCGACGTCGAAATTCTGGTGTTCGGGCCCGAATTCACCGAGCGCGTCAGCAGCGTAGTTAATAATCTTTACGATATACGGATGTATTTCTTTGTCGGGAACGACGGTCCCGAGTACACTGAGGACATTCTGAACCTGATGAACTACTGTTCCTCAAGCGCTCCTCCAGTTGAAATCAAGGAGGATGATGAGGCTGCTATATACTTCAGCAGCGGCACCACAGGTTTTCCAAAGGCCATACTTCATACTCATTCCGGCCTTGTATCGTCTTGCCGCACCGAGCAGAATCACCATATGCAGACCCGCAACGACGTATTCCTCTGCATTCCTCCTCTTTACCATACCGGCGCGAAGATGCACTGGTTCGGGAGCCTTATCTCCGGCAGCAGAGCGGTACTGCTGCGCGGCGTAAAGCCCGAATGGATTCTGCGCACCTTATCCGAGGAACGCTGCACAATCGTCTGGCTTCTTGTGCCCTGGGCCCAGGATATTTTGGACTGCATTGATTCCGGAGATATTGATATCAACAACTACATGCTTGACCAGTGGCGCCTGATGCACATCGGCGCGCAACCCGTGCCCCAGAGCCTTATAAAGCGCTGGAGAAAGATATTTCCGTATCATCTGTATGACACCAA
Organism: uncultured Oscillospiraceae bacterium; assembly: GCA_964446385.1. GTDB lineage: Bacteria > Bacillota > Clostridia > Oscillospirales > Ruminococcaceae > CAYSRC01. The sequence goes on from CAYUOH010000006.1 coordinate 32,003, forward strand.
CTACGGCCTCAGCGAATCTTTGGGGCCGGGCTGCGTACACCTGGGCGTTGAAAACGTAAATAAGGTAGGCGCTATAGGCCGCCCCGGTTATCTGTGGGAGGCCAAAGTTGTCCGTGAGGACGGCATGCCCGTCGCTGTGGACGAGGTCGGCGAACTTGCCGTTAAAGGCCCCGGCGTCATGAAATGCTATTACAAGAACCCCGAAGCAACCGCCGAAATCAAAAAGGGTGACTGGCTTATGACAGGGGATATGGCGAAGATAGACGAAGACGGATTCATCTATCTTGTCGACCGCAAGAAGGATGTCATCATAACTGGTGGAGAAAATCTCTATCCTGTACAGATTGAGGATTTCCTGCGTGCATGTGATAAAATAAAGGACGTGGCAGTAATAGGTCTTCCGGACAAACGTCTGGGCGAAATCGCAGCTGCCGTTATTGAGTTGAAGGAGGGAGTGGGCTGCAACGAGGATGAAATCAACAAGTTCTGCGAAGGCATGCCTCGCTACAAACGTCCCCGAAAGATCATATTCGACAAGGTACCGCGCAACCCGACCGGAAAGATAGAGAAGCCGGTACTGCGCGACAGATACTGTAGTGTACGCCTTGTCGAATCCCAAACAGAAAATTAGGAGGTATCATGTTATGAAAGATCTGATGCTGGGCAATGATGCCCTGGCCAGGGGCCTTTTCGAGGCCGGATGTACCTTTGTTTCAAGCTATCCCGGAACTCCGAGCACCGAGGTTACCGAGGCAGCGGCCAAATATCCCGAGATATACGCGGAATGGGCGCCCAATGAAAAGGTCGCCATGGAATCCGCCTTCGGTGCGTCGCTGAGCGGACGCCGTTCTTTCTGCGGAATGAAACACGTCGGTCTGAACGTGGCCGCTGATCCTCTGTTCACCATTTCATATACTGGCGTAAACGGCGGCATGATTATTGTCGTAGCCGACGACCCCGGCATGCATTCCTCCCAGAACGAGCAGGATTCCCGCCATTACGCGATAGCGGCCAAGCTTCCTATGCTTGAGCCTTCGGATTCTTCCGAGGCCAAGGAATTCGTCGTCTTGGCTTACGATATTTCAGAAAAATATGATACGCCCGTCATAATAAAGATGTGTACCCGCGTGGCCCATTCACAGAGTCTTGTGGAGCTGCGTGACAGGGTTGAGCCTCCCGTGAAGCCCTATGAGAAGAACATAGCCAAATACGTTATGATGCCCGCCATGGCCAAGGGACGTCATCCTCTGGTCGAGAAGCGTCTCGCCGACCTTACCGAATTCGCAGAGATGTCGGATGTTAACTGTGTCGAGCGGGGTTCCGACAATTCAGTCGGCATCATCACATCCTCCACATGCTACCAGTACACCAAGGAGGTCCTCGGCGACCGCTATCCCGTGCTGAAGCTGGGCATAATCAATCCTCTGCCTCCGAAGAAGATTAAAGACTTTGCGACATCGGTGGATAAGGTCATCGTTATCGAGGAGCTTGACGGTATTATCGAAAATTTCTGTCTGGAGCTGGGAATCAAGGTTACCGGCAAGGAGCTTTTTGACAACATCGACGAGTTCAACCAGGGCATTGTGGCCGCGAAACTTGGCGTTGAGACAGTTCCAGGAACAGCACTTGACACTGCATTGCCCGCCCGTCCTCCCGTCATGTGCGCAGGATGCCCCCACCGCGGAATGTTCTATGTGCTTAAGAAGCTCAAGCTTAACGTTCTGGGCGATATCGGCTGCTACACTCTGGGCGCCGCAGCTCCACTGCAGTCAGTAGATTCCACCATCTGTATGGGCGCTTCGGTATCCGGTCTGCATGGTTTCAACAAGCTTAACCCGGAAAACGCAAAAAAGACGGTTGCTGTTATAGGTGATTCTACTTTCATTCATTCCGGCGTAACCGGACTTATCAACATCGCATACAACGAATCACCCTCTACGGTAATTATTCTGGATAACTCCATCACAGGCATGACCGGCCATCAGCAAAACCCCACCACAGGATTCAATCTGAAAGGTGACCCAGCCACCAAGATAGACCTTGAAAGCCTCTGCCGCTCGGTTGGCATAAAGCGCGTACGCGTGGTCGATCCCTACAATCTCCAACAGTGCTCCGATGCCGTGACAGAAGAGCTTGCGGCAGAGGAACCCTCCGTCATCATTTCCCGCAGGCCCTGCGCCCTGTTGAAATACGTCAAGCATCCCGGACCAATTTCGGTTAATACGGACAAGTGCGTCGGCTGTAAATCCTGCATGTATGTCGGCTGTCCCGCAATCAGCATCAAAAACGGAAAGGCCGAAATCGATCAGACCCAGTGTGTCGGCTGCGGTATATGCGCACAGCTCTGCCGCCCCGGCGCCATCAAATCCCATACGGAGGCTTAAAATATGAAAACAGTAAATATAATTATTGCCGGTGTGGGCGGCCAGGGCACTTTGCTGGCCAGTAAGCTTCTGGGACGTCTTCTGGTATCCGGCGGCTATGACGTAAAGGTCAGCGAGGTTCACGGAATGAGCCAGCGCGGAGGAAGCGTTATCACATACGTACGCTACGGCGAAAAAGTATATTCACCCTATATCGACAAGGGTGAGGCCGATTACATTCTTGCGTTTGAAATGCTGGAGGCCGCGCGTTGGTGCGAATATCTCGCGCCGGGCGGAACGATAATCGCCAACACCCAGCAGATTAACCCCATGCCCGTTATTACCGGAGCTATGGAATACCCCGGAAACCTGAAGGACAAGCTTACCGCCACAGGCATCAACGTAGACGCGGTAGACGCTCTTTCGATAGCCAACGAGGCCGGTACTTCAAGGGCGGTCAATCTCGTGCTCCTCGGCAGACTGTCAAAACTTATTAATTTCACAGATGAGCAGTGGATGAAAGCCATCGACGAATGCGTTCCTTCGAAATTCCTTGAAATGAACCGCAAAGCTTTTCTTCTGGGGAAAAACAGCATATAATTATATTGTATAAGTTTATTGAAAACTCGGAGAAAACTCGGATTTATGCAATGTTTTCAGCAGGAATTAGAATGCACCCCTCTGTCGGAGCTACGGGTAAAGCAAATGAAAGATTAGTATAACAGGTAGGGCATGTTAATCATAACGTGCCCTATTACCGTACATTGTTTCAGTATATTTTATTAAAGGAGGACGTATAAATGGCAGTAAATCAGTTGTCACTGTTTCTTGAAAACAAACCCGGAGAGCTTATGAAAATCACCAGGATTCTGGCCGAAAATGACATCAATTTGCGGGCTATAAATATTGCCGAAACTGTTGATTACGGTATTCTGCGTCTTGTTGCGGACGATCCGCGAAAAGCTGCTGCCATACTAAGCGAGATGGACTATATCGTTTCGGTAACGCCGATGGTAGCTGTGCGCGTGCCCGATGTTCCCGGCGGTCTTAACCATATTCTTGAACAGATATCCGGTTTCGGCATCGATATACGTTATATGTACGCCCTTATAGGCTTCGCGGGCGGCTACGCCTACATGGTCTTCCGCGTGCAAGATCCCAACGAGCTTACCGAAAAGCTCAACTCGGTCGGAATACATACTGCCGACAACAGCGAAATCGGAATAAAGTAAAGGAGAATACACTATGCTTCCTGAAAAGACTCTGGGCTGGGGCCTGTCCCGCAGCTGCATACGAACCCTTTCCGAATATGGCGCTGCCCGCAAGGCTGAAATAGGTGCCGAAAATGTATTTGATTTCAGTCTGGGCAACCCGAGCGTACCCGCACCTGAATGTGTCAACAGGGCCATAATCGACATTATCCGCGAGCAAGGCGATACTGTCCACGCCTATACCACAGCAGCCGGTGTACCCACCCTGCGAAAAAGAATAGCGGACGATTACAACGCCCGCTTCAACAGTGACCTTTTCTCCGAGGGAATATATGTCACATGCGGCGCCGCGTCTGGTCTTGCGGCATCCCTGCGCGCCGTACTTATGCCTGGCGAAGAGGTCATGGTCATGGCTCCCTTCTTCCCGGAATATCGTGTGTTTATCGAGGCATCCGGCGGAGAGCTTGTTATAGTTCCCCCCACAGAGGACATGCAGGTCGATACGGCTGCCTTCAAAAACCTTCTTTCGGCAAAGACAAAGGCCGTTATCATCAACTCACCAAACAATCCATCCGGAGTCGTTTTGTCGGAGGGGTGCATAAATGTAATCTGCTCCATCCTGAAGGAGCATGAGCAGGTCACCGGAAGCACTGTGTACATCATCTCCGATGAGCCCTACCGCGAGCTTGTGTTCGGATACACCACGGTGCCCTCCATCATCAATCTGTATGACGACACGATCATGTGCTACTCATTCAGCAAATCCATGTCCCTTCCAGGCGAGAGAATCGGATACGTAGCCGTCACCAGGCGCATGAAAGATTGGGAAAACGTATACGCCGGGATCATGGGCGCCGCAAGGGCATTGGGCTACGTCAACCCGCCTTCCCTGCTTCAAAGAGTAATAGAGCGTTGCCTCGGACAATATTCCGATATCGCCCAGTATGAGGCAAACCGCGACCTTATATGCGGCGAGCTTTCCAAGATGGGCTACAAGTTCCCGATACCAAAAGGGGCATTCTATCTATTAGTTAAATCCCCCTCCGGAGACGGCAATGAATTGAGCGAGCGCGCAAAAAAGCACGAGCTTCTCCTTGTTCCCAGCGACGATTTCGGAGTAAAGGGCTACGTGCGCATCTCTTACTGCGTATCCCGTGACAGCATCGAAAGATCGCTGCCAGCCTTCCGCGACCTTATGTCCGAATATCTGGGATAAATCCCGTAATCAATTTATGAAAGCACGGTGAAATACTCGCATGAACCCCAGTCCCGAGGATAACAGCAGAAGATGGGCATTTAGGATGGCAGCCATAGAATTTTTCTTCTGGATTGCCTTTGCCTCCACTGCATACCTGACCGTTTACCTTAATCATCTGGGATATTCCGCTTCCCAGGTAAGTATAATAAATACACTCCTGTCTGCTGTAGCGGTTATATCCGGCCCTATTATGGGAACATTGGCCGATAAAATGCGCTCTACACGCAAGGCTCTTGTAATCATTCTGATAGCCTATGGGATATTATATGCGCTGATTCCTCTTGTTGCCCGGGCGAAGATTTTCGGGCTGTCCATGGCTTTGGTGTTTCTCTTTGTTTCGCGTGTATTCCAGGGCCCGTCGATTTCACTGTTGGAGCCTACCGTTATCAACGGATGTGACAGTACCGGTGTTTTTTACGGCGATATACGCGTTTACGGTACAATATCCTATGTCGTAATGTCATTTTTTCTTGGATTGGTAATGACAGGTGATAATTCGGGCTGGTCGTTCCCACTGCTTACACTGCTGCTGGCACCTTGCGTATTCTATCTGATTGTTTCAAAGAATGCCTACAAAAACGAGGCTGCGCGTGGGAAAAAGACTGCACTGAAAGATTTGCCGTATGGCAGACTTTTTAAAAATCCCTATTATATTGCATATTTGGTTTTTTCGCTTGTTGAAAGAATCCCCTTTTTCTGTATTGAAATATTTCAGCCCTATCTGATAGAATCTGTTGGCGGGAATATGGGTTACATCGGCCTTATTCACGCTTACCGGGCACTTTTTGAGGTGCCGATGCTGCTTATGTCACGCAAGATTCAGAGCATCATGTCCTATCGCACGATGGTGATACTAACCGCCATTCTTTATGCTATACAAAGCATTCTTTACGTATTTACAAAATCATTCGGCATGATGATTGTTTTCACCACATTTTCCGGTCTGGCCAGCGGCTTTAATGTTCTCGGGGTGTACCGCTACGTTCTTATGCTTACCCCTCGGGAACTTCAGGGTACCGGTCAGACACTGGTGTCCGCCACCCAGTCGGCGGCGGGAATAATTGCCGGACTGATCGGCGCCGCACTTATCGCCACTATGGGCGTGAAGGAACTTTATCTTGTGATTGGTTTACTTCTTACTGTTACAACGCTGTTGTTTGTACTGTCTCAGATTATTCTGGAAAAAGTGTTCAACAAGCCTTTTGTTGATTATTCAAAGGAGAGATAATATGACATCGGTAGTTGAAAAATTCCTTAAATATGTTGCATACGACACTCAATCAGTCGATTTTCAGGAGGCAGTACCAAGCACCGAAAAGCAGTTCGTACTTGCGAAGGAGCTTGTTAAAGAGTTGAAGGCTATGGGCTTGCAGAACGTCCGGTTTAGCGACAACTGTTACGTATACGCCTCGGTTCCCGCAACGCCGGGTTTCGAATCCTTGCCGTCCGTGGGCTTTGTGGCGCACATTGACACATCGAACTCCATATCCGGAAAGGACGTTAAGCCTGTAATCACTGAACAATATGACGGAAACGATATCTTTATGTCAAAGGTATATACCCTATCGCCCGCGGATTATCCAGCGCTTCTCGACTATGTGGGTCAGACGGTTATATGCACCGACGGAACCACACTGCTCGGAGCCGACGACAAAGCCGGCGTAGCCGAGATAATGGCTGTCGCAGAGCTTCTGCTCGGTGAAAACGCGCCCGCTCACTGTAAAATTCAAATTGCCTTCACACCCGACGAAGAGGTCGGACGTGGAGTAGATTTCTTTGATATCAAGGGCTTTGACGCCGACGTGGCATACACGGTAGACGGCGGCCCCGTGGGCGATTTCAGCTATGAATGCTTTAACGCTGCCGGCGCGCGCGTACATGTTACGGGCATAAGCTGCCATACCGGAAGCGCGAAGAACGTAATGAAGAACGCACTCCTCGTGGCGATGGAGCTTCAGGGACTACTTCCCGAGGCCGACAAGCCATGTTACACTGAAGGGCGAGAGGGTTTCTTCCATCTTGACAGTATGCAGGGAAGTGTGGATGCGGCCGATATGTACTTCATTATCCGTGACCATGACATGAATCTGTTCAAAAAACGCAAGGAGATTTTCCGAAGCGCCGTCACGTTCCTCAATGAGAAATACGGCGAAGGTACCGTCGAAGCGGACATCTCCGACCAGTATCCCAACATGCGCGAGATAGTAGAGCAGCACATGGAACTTGTCCACAACGCCATGAAGGCTATGGAGAATCTCGACATCACACCCAAGGTTGAGCCTATTCGCGGCGGCACTGACGGCGCGCGGCTCAGTTTTATGGGTCTTCCGTGCCCCAATCTCTGTACCGGCGGGCACAATTTTCACGGCAGATACGAGTTCATCACAGCCGAGGCTATGCAGAAATGCTCCGACCTGATCCTTGAAATCGTGAAGATTTACTCGGCAAAATAACAACTTCTAAACGCATTTAAACGTGCAAGAGGTGCTGTTCTTCAAGGTTGAACAGTACCTCTTTTTGTTATATAATAACACTAATAATGTCTTAATATGGGCGAAGTATATCGCGCCCTTCTGATGATATGGAGCAATATGGACTCAAAAGCTAAGAAAAATTTCTTTTCAATCCATCGCAGAGGCCTGCTTATGCTGGTCGATATGCTGTCGGTAACCGTCCTGTATCTGGTTACCTGGATGCTGATCTCCGGTAGGGCAACATTTGCCGAATATCGCAGTCAGATTGTCTCAAGTACGGTGCTTTTCACTTTGTTCTTTGTGATTGTGTTTGGCATGATGGGCATGTACGACAGTTTCTGGCGCTACGCCGAGGTGTACGAGTTCTTCAGGTGCGCCCTGGCCTCATTGTTGGCCGTCGTTCTGTTCGTGGGATTTACGCTGTTCATCTATGTAGACAAGCGCATCCCGTTTTCGGTTTATATGCTTTCGGCTCTGTTTGCTGTATCCGTCACGCTTTATACCCGGCTTACCTACAGAATGATACGCAACCGCTCCGTAAAGCTTGCCGGGTCACAGCGCCGCCGGGTTATGGTGGTCGGCGCAGGAGAGGCCGCGTCCACGCTTATTCATGAGGTCTTCCGTGACCGCAACACAGATTACAATATAGTCTGCGCCGTCGACGACGACCCGAACAAAATCGGACGTACCATCATGGGTATCCGTATAATGGGCGACAGCAACGCCATCCCTGATCTAGTTAAAAAGTGCGATGTCGATACCATTATTGTTGCCATCCCCGCAGCAGAGGACAAAAACAAGCGCCGCATACTGAATATCTGCAGCAAGACCACCTGCAACATGCTCATGCTGCCCGATATATGTAAGCTTATCTCCGATGGCAAGGACATTATGGCCCGTGTCCGAGACGTTAAGGTTGAGGACCTTCTGGGACGTGAGGAAATAGAGCTTGATGCTGCCAAGAGCCCTCACGTAAAAGGTAAAACAGTCATGGTAACCGGAGGGGGCGGAAGCATCGGAAGTGAGCTCTGCCGTCAGATTGCCGCGTCCGAGCCCAAAAAGCTTATAGTTGTCGACATATACGAAAACAACGTCTACGACCTTCAGCAGAATCTCCGCCGCCAGTACGGCGACAGCCTCAATCTGGACGTGCGCGTCATGTCGGTGCGCGACGTCAATAAGGTTGATTACGTTATTAACGAGACTCGGCCTGACATCATATTCCACGCCGCGGCTCACAAACACGTTCCCCTTATGGAGGTAAGTCCCGAGGAGGCTGTCAAGAACAACGTGTTCGGTACTCTCAACGTTGCCCGCGCCGCTGACAAATACGGCGTGAACCGTATGGTCTTTATCTCCACCGACAAGGCTGTCAACCCCACAAGCATAATGGGTGCGTCCAAGCGCCTTTGCGAGATGGTTATCCAGACGATGGACAAACTTAGCACCAACACATCCTACGTTGCCGTGCGTTTTGGAAACGTGCTGGGAAGCAACGGCTCGGTAATCCCCCTTTTCAAGGAACAGATAGCCGCAGGGGGTCCCGTTACCGTAACACATCCCGATATAGTCCGCTATTTTATGACAATTCCCGAGGCTGTCAAGCTTGTTATAACGGCGTCCGAGATTGCGAAGGGCGGCGAGATATTCGTTCTCGATATGGGCGATCCAGTCAAGATTCTGGACCTTGCCGAGAATCTTATCCGCCTTGCCGGATTCCTTCCATACAAGGATATCCCCATCATCTTCACAGGCCTGCGTCCCGGCGAGAAACTGTATGAGGAGCTCCTCATGAGCGAGGAAGGCCTTCAGAACACCGAAAACGCCAAAATATTCATCGGAAACCCAGGCGCATTTGATACCGACACCTTCTTAACAAGGCTTGAGAATCTGCGTACGATAGCGATGTCCAACAATCGCGAGCGCACTGTCCGCGAGGTCATCAAAATGGTTCCCACATTCATAGAAAATCCCGATACGGGTGAATAATAAACGGCATATATCCCTTTGTTATCCAAGGAGAATACCATGGATTTAAACCAGAAAATGAAAATATCTTTCTCACCTCCTGATATGGGTCAGGCTGAGGTAGACGCCGTTACGGCGGCCATACTATCGGGCTGGATTACCACAGGCCCCCGCACCAAGGAACTTGAGCGCAGGTTTAATGACTTTCTCGGCACAAAGCGCTCGGTGGCCATGTCCTCCGCGTCCAGCGCGATGGAGATGTCGCTGCGCCTTCTGGGTATAGGCCTCGGTGATGAGGTAATTACTTCGTCCTATACGTATTCCGCATCCGCAAGCGTTATCCTCCATACCGGCGCTAAGGTAGTAATGGTGGACTGCCTGCCAGACAGCGTCAATATAGACCCTGCCGCGGTTGAGGCCGCGATTACCGACAGGACAAAGGCGGTTATCCCAATAGACGTGGGCGGTGTGCCCGTGGACTATGATGCGCTTAACGCCGCGATAGAGTCCAAAAAATCCCTGTTTAGGCCGAACGGCGACTTACAGGAGGCTCTGGGGCGAATCTGTGTTCTGTCCGACTGCGCGCATTCTCTTGGTGCAACCTATAAAGGACAGTCGGTCGCGAAGCAGGGCGACTTTGCCTGCTTCTCATTCCACGCTGTTAAGAACTTTACGACTGCCGAGGGCGGCCTAGTTGCTTTCGACGATATAGGGAATATTCCCGCCGACGAGATATACAGAAGGTTTATGCTCTGGGCCCTTCACGGCCAAAACAAGGACGCCCTTGCCAAGAACGCGGCCGGTGCGTGGGAATACGACATAGTATTTCCCGGATACAAGTGCAACATGACCGACATCATGGCCGCCATCGGCCTTGCGCAGCTTGAGCGTTATCCCGGTATGCTGAAGCGCCGCGCGGAGATAGTGGACATGTACAACGGATTCTTCGAGAATACGCACGTACACATGATTAAGCACTGCGGCCCGGATTTCGAGGGTTCACGTCATCTCGGAATCGTTATGATAGACGGCATCGATGTCGATAGACGCAACGAAATAATCACTTTGATGGGGGAGAAGGGCATAGCGACTAACGTCCACTACAAACCCCTGCCCATGATGACCGCCTACAAAAACCTGGGATTTAGCATCAAGGACTATCCCAATTCATATAACATTTACCGGCATGAAATTACACTACCGCTGCATACTCTGCTGACCGATACCGAGGTCGAGTATGTCGCTGAAGTATTAAAGGATATTGTGAAGGGCTGACGGTTAATTACTCATGAATGATTTCAACAGTATGCTGAACAGTCCCGAAATGCTGCCTTACCGACGGATAATGAATAAAAAAAGGCTGTTTTTGCTCCTGAAACGCCTGTTCGATTTTACTGTATCGTTGGTTCTGCTCGTGATACTCTCGCCGCTGATGCTCGCCCTTAGCGCCGCTGTGGCCGCCGGTTCGCCGGGACCCGTTTTTTTCCGCCAGGACCGCGTCACGAAAAACGGACGAATATTTAATATAATCAAATTCCGCACCATGGTACCCAAAGCGCCGGAATCAGGCCCTCAGGTTACCATAGACGCCGACAGCAGGATTACCGCCACCGGCCGGTTCCTGCGCAAGACCCATCTTGATGAGCTGCCTCAGCTTTTAAATGTCCTTGCGGGGGACATGTCCTTCGTTGGGACCCGCCCGGAGGTGCCGCGGTATGTGGAGCGCTATACCGGAGATATGGTGGCTACGCTTCTCATGCGCGCCGGAATTACCTCCCGCGCCAGCATCGCCTACAGCAACGAGGCTGAGCTTATTGGACCAGACGAAGATGCTGACGAGGTATACGTTAATAAAATCCTTCCACTCAAGATGGAATATAATCTTGGATATTTCAGCAAAATGTCTGCAAGCGAGGATCTGTCGATAATGCTGTCGACTTTCCTGCATATTTTCAAATAAGCAAAAACATAATCACGAGGTTATATATGGGCAAATTCAATTTTATCGAAACCGGGATAAAGGACATGTTCGTGGCCGAGCCCACAGTTTTCGGCGACAACCGCGGATATTTTATGGAAACCTACAATCAGGGCGAGTTCGACGCCGCAGGGTACGTGCTCCATTTCGTCCAGGATAACCAGAGCAAGTCCCGCAAAGGCGTTCTGCGCGGCATGCACATGCAGGTGAAAAATCCCCAAGGTAAGCTTGTCCGCTGCATAAGCGGAAAGGTATGGGACGTGGGCGTCGACATCCGCAAGGGAAGCGTGACCTTCGGCAAATGGTTCGGCACGACACTTTCGGAAGAGAACAAGCGCCAGCTTTACATCCCCGAAGGCTTCCTGCACGGTTTCGTGGTTCTGTCCGACGAGGCAGAATTTGTCTACAAATGCACCCGCCTTTACGACCCGTCTGACGAGATAGGTGCACCCTACAACGACCCGGATTTGGGCATCAACTGGCCGGATCCCGGCTGTGACCTCCTGCTGAGCGAAAAAGACCTGAAACAGCCTTCCTTTGCCGAGGTAAAAAAGATTCTCGGACTGTAAATATATATCCAGACGGAGTAACTAATTATGTCTTCATTTACCGGTAAAACCCTTCTCATCACCGGAGGCACCGGTTCCTTCGGTAACGCGGTGCTCAACCGCTTTCTGAAAACCGACATCGGCGAAATCCGCATTTTTTCCCGCGACGAAAAGAAGCAAGACGATATGCGCCACGAATTTCAGGTAAAATGTCCCGAAGAATCTGAAAAGCTTAAATTCTACATCGGCGACGTTCGAGATCTGTCGTCTGTGAACAACGCGATGCACGGCGTAGACTATATCTTCCATGCCGCAGCGCTCAAACAGGTCCCATCCTGCGAGTTTTTCCCGCTTGAGGCTGTAAAGACCAATGTCCTGGGCACCGACAACGTGCTTACATCTGCCATAAGCGAGGGCGTAAAGGCCGTTATCTGCCTTTCCACCGATAAAGCCGCCTATCCCGTGAATGCCATGGGCACGAGCAAGGCTATGATGGAAAAGGTTATCGTCGCCAAGTCCCGAACAGTCAGCCCTGAAAAGACAAAAATCTGCTGTACTCGCTACGGTAATGTAATGTGCAGCCGCGGCTCAGTTATTCCACTGTGGATAGACCAGATCCGCTCCGGCAACCCCATCACAGTTACCGAACCTGCCATGACACGCTTCATCATGTCACTTGAGGAAGCTGTCGACCTTGTGCTCTTCGCCTTCGAAAACGGCACCTCCGGCGACATACTTGTTCAGAAGGCCCCGGCATGCACTATCGAGACCCTCGCGAAAGCCGTCTGCCGTCTGTTAGGGGTCAAGGAGGATATCCGCGTAATCGGCATCCGCCATGGCGAAAAGATGTACGAGACTCTCCTCACGCGCGAGGAATGTATCCACGCCGAAGATATGGGTGATTTCTTCAGGGTCCCTTGCGACAAGCGCGACCTCAACTACGACAAATACTTCACCCAGGGCAACACCGAAAGTGTTTCCATAGGTGAGTTCAATTCCAACAACACACGGATTCTTGATGTTGACCAGGTAGTCGAAAAACTTCTTAGCCTTGAATACATCCGCAGTGAGCTTAAGAGATGAATATTCTGGTAACAGGCGCCGCCGGATTTTTCGGAAAGAACCTGGTATGTGCACTCAAAAACCTCCGCGACGGCAAAGATCGCACACGCCCGGACCTCGTGATAGACAATATATTCGAATATGATATTGATACGCCGGATTCCGTTCTTGAAGAAGCCTGCAAATCGGCACATTTCGTCTTCAACCTTGCGGGGGTGAACCGTCCCAAGGACAACGAAGAATTCATGCAGGGCAATTTCGGATTTGGTTCAAGTCTGCTCGATACGCTTAAGGCTACCGGAAACAGATGCCCCGTTATGCTTTCATCCTCGGTACAGGCGTCTCTTGCTGGGCGCTACGAAGGCTCGCCCTACGGAGAGAGTAAGCTTGCGGGCGAGAATCTCTTCTTCGATTATTTGGCAGAAACAGGCGCGCCGGTGTACGTCTACCGTTTCACCAATCTTTTTGGAAAATGGTGCCGTCCTAACTACAACAGCGCTGTTGCGACATTCTGCAATAATATCGCGAACGACCTTCCGATACGTGTTGACAACCCCGATACTTTACTCGCTCTATGCTACATCGACGACGTCGTGACCGGAATGCTTGACCTTCTTGAGGGAAAACCTCGCCGCTGCGACTACGACGGTGTTATACCAGTGGAGTCGGAGAACGGTAAGTTCTGCTATATCCCGGTGACACACGATGTCACTCTCGGAGAGATAACGGATTTACTATATAAATTCGCAACCCAACCCGAAACGCTTGTGATGCCCGAGATACCGGACAAAAGTTTCGCAAAAAAGCTGTATTCCACTTACCTGAGCTATTTGCCGGCTGAAAAGATTGCCTTCACTCCCAAAATGAACACCGACGCCCGCGGAAGCTTTACCGAGCTCCTCAAAACCGAAAAGTGCGGTCAGTTCTCGGTGAATATAAGCAGACCCGGCATTACCAAGGGTCAGCACTGGCACAACACCAAGTGGGAGTTCTTTGCGGTGGTCTCAGGCCACGGAAGAATCGAGATGCGTGAAATAGGGACCGAAAAGGTCCTTTCATTTGATGTGGACGGAGACAACGTGCAGATGGTTCACATGCTTCCCGGATACACGCACAATATCATCAACCATTCGGACACCGAAAACCTTGTGACACTGATGTGGGCGAACGAGATATTCGATTCCTCTCACCCCGACACGTTCGGCGAACCGGTATAAATCATTCATAAAAGGAGTATCTATGGCTAACTTTAAAGACAACGGAAAGCTGCGCCTGCTGATTATCGTGGGCACCCGCCCCGAAATAATTCGCCTTTCGGCCGTAATAAAAAAATGCCGCAGGTATTTCGACACGATTCTGGCACATACCGGTCAGAATTATGACTACAACCTCAACGGTATATTTTTCCGTGATTTGGGCCTCGACGACGCCGAGATATATATGGACGCTGTGGGAGAAAACCTCGGCCAAACCATGGGCAACATCATACGCAAGTCCTACGAGCTTATGGTCGAGCTTGAGCCCGAAGCCGTTCTGGTCCTTGGCGACACCAACAGCTGTCTAAGCGTTATAGGCGCCAAAAGGCTTCATATTCCCATATTCCACATGGAAGCCGGCAATCGTTGCAAGGACGAGTGTCTTCCCGAGGAGACAAACCGCCGCATAGTAGATATCATAAGCGACGTCAACATGGCATATTCCGAGCACGCCCGCCGTTATCTTGCTGAATGCGGCGTACCACGTGAGCGCACATTCGTTACCGGAAGCCCCATGGCGGAGGTTCTTTCCGCTAATTTAAAGGCGATTGAAACTTCTAAAATCCTTTCAAAGCTGGGCCTTGAAAAGGGCAGTTACATCCTTCTTTCGGCCCACCGCGAGGAGAACATCGACACTGAGGAGAATTTCACGTCCCTCTTCAGTGCGATCAATAAACTCGCGGAGCTTTACGATATGCCTGTGCTTTACAGCTGCCATCCGCGCAGCAGGAAGCGCCTTGAGCAGACCGGATTTGTCCTAGACAGCCGGGTAATACAGAATGAACCTCTGGGCTTCCACGACTACAACTGTCTTCAGATGAACGCCTTCTGTGTCGTATCCGACAGCGGCACTCTGCCCGAGGAATCAAGCTTTTTCACCTCGGTCGGCAAACCCTTCCCGGCGGTATGCATACGCACCAGCACCGAGCGCCCCGAGGCACTTGACAAGGGCGACTTTATCCTGGCAGGCATCGATGAAAAGGGCCTTCTGCAGGCCGTCGACACCGCCGTGACCATGAATAGCAACGGGGATATCGGCATCCCCGTACCGGATTACACCGACCTCAACGTTTCCGACAAGGTCGTCAAAATCATTCAGAGCTACACCGGGGTAGTTAACAAGATGGTATGGAGAAAAAAATGAAACTTCTGGTGGTTTCACAGTATTTCAGACCCGAAACCTTCAGAATAAACGATATATGCGACGGCCTGCGCAAGCGCGGCTGGGACATTGACGTGCTTACGTCTCTGCCCAATGTACCGCAAGGCCGTTTTTACAAAGGCTACAGCTGGTTCAGAAGAGGAAGCCGTACTGACAACGGAATGAATATCACCCGCGTGGGTGTGGTACGAAGAGGTACAGGTAGCCCCGTTTTATGGGTTCTGAACTGTGCATCCTTTGCGTTGAACGCGTTGTTTCATCTTCCTGCCTTCCGGCGCAACAAATACGACGCAGTTTTCGTTTTCAACAACTCTCCCGTTACGTCGATATATCCGGCCGCGAAGTTCGCAAAAAAGGCGAAAATCCCCGAGATAATCTATATCCTTGACATCTGGCCTGACAGCATGTTCTTTTTACTTGGAAAGCCGGAGCAGAGGGACGATTTTATACACCGTTTTATGAACAGGGTCTGTCGCAGGCTGTATAACACCGGCGATCTGATACTTGAATCCAGTGAAGGGTTCGAGCCCCGTCTCAGAAGGCTGGGCGTGGAATCCCCCGTTAAATATTTCCCCAATTACGCCGAGCCACCTGCGGAAGGAGCGCCGGCGCGAACCAGAGAAGAGTTTGGGATTCCCGGTGATGCCCGCGTTGTCGGTTTTGCCGGAAATATCGGTCCGGCCCAGGGCCTCGACATGCTTGCAAAGGCGGCGAAGGACGCGGACAGGTCCCTTTATTATCTCATAATAGGGGACGGTCCCTCGCGAGAGGAACTTGTAAAACTTGTAAGTGAATACAGTCTTGAGGACCGTTTTGTATTCACAGGATGGGTGAACGGAGCCGAAGTGCCCGGTTATCTTGCAGTGTGCGACGCCCTTCTGGTATCTCTGAAGGACAGCGGAGTACTGAATCTAACGGTGCCCGCCAAGCTTCAGACGTACATGCTGTCCGGGAAACCGATTATTGCTTTTATGAACGGAGCAGGCGTCGAAACGGTTTCGGCGGCGGGGTGCGGTTACACTGCAGACGCGGACAACGCGAACGCGCTTCGCAGAATATTGGATACCATCGCAGCCGAGGATGGCGAGGTTCTCCGTGAAAAGGGTGAGCGCGGCCGCGAGTACTGCGCCGCAAACTTTGACCGGGAGCTTTTGCTTGACCGGCTTCAGGATTACATCATCCAGTCAATAGAGGATTATAAAAACGAATGAAGGTTCTTGTTATTATTCCCGCCTACAATGAGCAGGAAAACATACAATCCGTCGTATCGGAGCTGAAATCTCTTCACCCCGACTACGACTATATTGTGGTAAATGACTGCTCCACCGACGATACCGAAAAGATACTGTGCAGGAAAGGCCTTAACCATATAAGCCTGCCGCTCAATCTGGGCATCGGTGGAGGCGTCCAGTTGGGCTACCTCTACGCCGTGCAGGAAGGCTATGATATAGCCGTTCAGATGGACGGCGACGGCCAGCACGACCCTGCCTATCTTAACGAGGTGATTGGTCCCGTGGCGCGGGGCGAATGCGATATGTGCGTGGGAAGCCGCTTTATCACGCGCGACGGATTCCAGAGCTCGGCCTTGCGACGGTTCGGGATAAAGTTACTAAGCGGCCTAATAAAGCTTAACTGCGGCGTGAAAATCTACGACGTAACAAGCGGATACCGAGCCACAAACGCGGCTCTGAATGAATACTACGCTGACGACTACGCCCAGGATTACCCCGAGCCCGAGGCCATTGTTTCGGCCGTCGTAGCGGGATATTCGGTAAAGGAGGCCCCGGTCGTCATGCGTGAGCGCACCGGCGGCGTGTCCTCCATCCGCGCCTTCAAATCGGTATACTATATGATCAAAGTTTCACTTGCCATCATTCTTTGCAGGGTTATCCACGGGAGGAAAAAAAATGACGTTTGATATGAATCCCCGACTGATACTTGTTCTGGGCGTCGGTCTGGTCCTTTTTTATTTCCTGCTGGTCAAAATGCTTTCCGGGCATGCCCTGATCCTTAAGTACACCATCCTGTGGATGGTCTGCGCTCTAATTCTGGTGTTGTTCCTTATTTTTCCGGGAATCGTCGTGTGGATCAGCAATACCCTTGGCATCAGCAACCCGGTCAACGCAGTATTCCTGATGTTCGCAGGCGTGGCTCTCGTGATACTTCTTTCGCTTACATCAATCGTAAGCCAATTGAGCAGCCGCGAGCGCCGGCTGACCCAGTCGGTCGCCCTGCTTGAGGAGCGCATCCGTAGGTTTGAGAACGGTGAAAAAACTGATGAGGACGGGAAAGAATAAATGAAAATAATGGCAGTAGATTACGGTGATACCCGTACGGGCCTCGCCACCTGCGACAGAGGAGAGCTACTTGCGTCTCCCGCGGGTACCATCACACAGAAGAGCCTTCCCAAAACGGTCGATAGAATAATTGAGCAGTTCAAAGCGAGCGGCTCCGAGATGATAGTAGTAGGTCTTCCGCTCAATATGAACGGAAGCGAAGGCGAGCGGGCACAGATCTGCAGATACGTTGCCGAATTATTGGAGGAACAGCTTCCCGGAGTTCCGATACGCATGTGGGACGAGCGCGGCACCACCAAGACCGCTATAATGTATATGAACGAGACCGACGTGCGCGGTAAACGTCGCAAAGCTCTTCTCGACGGAGAGTCCGCCGCGGTAATTTTGGACAGCTACCTTTCTTACAGAAAAAATCATCCCGATGAGATATAATAAAAGCCTGCCAAAAGGGAGTACCGCATAGGGATTATCCAGAACAGGAGAAATTTTACCGGCAATCTTTAACGGGGCTACAAAAATAAAGACCACACCAAAGGAATTAACCTTTAGTGTGGTCTGTTATTATAAATGGAGTATTCGCGCGTGAATATAATCAGTCGCTGTAATTGCTGAAATAATTCTGTACGACGATGATGGGAGTGCCTCTGTCGCCGCTTCCGGAAGTAAGGTCGCAGAGCGATCCAAGAAGATCGGTAAGACGGCGGGGGGTTGTGCCCTCGCTTGCCATGTTGCCTTTTAGGTCCTTGTCTTTTTTCGCGATGGAGTCCTTTATGGCATTTGCAAGTTCGTCGCCGCTCAGATTGGCGAAGTCATTGTCGGCAAGATATTTAAGCTTCAGTTCGTTTGGAACACCGTTTAATCCGGCGGTGAAGCCGGGAGATACCACAGGATCTGCAAGTTCCCAAATCTTTCCGACGGGATCCTTGAAGGCGCCGTCGCCGTAGACCATAGCTTCGACCTTTTTACCGGTTGCCTCATACATAACAGCAGCGATATCCTCGGCAACTTCCTGGGCGTTGTTCGGGAAAAGTTTTACAGTGGTCTCGGTGGCCTTGTTGGTGCCGAGCAGGCCGTACATGGTGTTGAATCCGCTTCCGTTTACGGGGGCGTTGAGAATGTCGCAGAGCGTCATGACATTTTTACCGCCAGCCTTTACAATTCGGGATTTGCTATGCTCGCGCGTATGCGTGTCGCAGCAGATTATGTTGTCGGTGTAGTCGAGAATAGCCTCGGGTCGGTTGGCCAGAATAATCTGTACTTCAGTGCCTTCCGCTTTGACAAGATCCTCATAAAATCCGATGTAGTCGACGCCGGTGAATGGGTGCTTTACAACACCGAATAGGCGACGGAAATCATCGGCAGTTAGTACGTCGCGATAGGGATCGATGCCGGCGTCTTCGAGTACGTCCTCATCGATAAGATGGTTGCCCACCTCGTCAGAGGGATAGGACATCTGGATAACGACTTTTTTTGCGCCGCGGGCGATACCCTTAAGGCAGACGGAGAAACGGTTGCGGGAGAAGATGGGAAACACAAGACCGATGGTCTCACCGCCTAGCTTTGTGAGAACATCAGCTGCTATTTCATCGATGGATGCATAGTTTCCGGCGGCACGAGCCACAACAGCCTCGGTAACGGCGACAACGTCGTGGTCCTGCAGAGAAAAACCTTCGTCTTTGCTGGCCTTCAGCACACTCTCTTTTACGATTTTAATAATGTCGTCACCCTCACGGATGATGGGAGCTCGAACGCCTCGGGATATTACGCCTGGCATACTTATTAATCCTTTCGAAAGCAGTATAATTTTGACCCAATTGATTATATCATCAGGTAACAAGTATGTAACTATTTAGTATATAAATATCTTACAGTTAATTTTTATATTGTTTGAACAATTTGCTTATAGGCTTGTATATAACAAAGGTTATCAAAGAGTTGATGCCGGATTTCAAAAAGTTAAAGGGAATGATTACTGGAATAAGCATTTTTGCCACGACCGAGAGACTCTGTCCCATGAACAGCGGTGTGAACAGTAGATTGCATCCTGCCATAACGGTGGCCATCGCAAAGCAGCCGACGACTAGACCGATTATCGCGCCCTTTATAGAGTGAATTTTCCTATAGATAAGTGCGGACACAACAACGAACGCGCCTGTGGCGAGGAAGTGCATAACTATGCCTATCCACCCGCTTGTGGCGCTTACGGTGACGCCCTGGATGATGCTTACGACGGCGGCAGCAAGAAGACCCCACCACGGACCGTATAAAAATCCGGCGATAAGAACTGGTATGTCCGCCGGATCGTATTCCAGGAACGGAGCGGAGGGGAACAGAGGAAAGTGTATAATCAGAACCAGTACAACAGACAGCGCGCACAGCACGGCAAGACGGGTAAGACGTTTGATAATATCACTTCGTGTCATAGTTTAGATTCTCCAGATAGTATAATACGAATTGTTGAAAACTTGTCAAAATAGTCGAAAAGTTGTATTAGCTTTACTTTTCGCCCGATTTCGACAAACAAAAATAATACAATACATTATAATATTAGGATTCCGAAAAATCAAAAAATATCTTTAAATAACATTCTGTATTATACTAGATCAATATTTGGCGGAATTTGGTGGAAATATCGCCGTATAAGACGCTTATATATAAAATTTGACAACCAAAAAGTAAAAGAAAAGCGCGAATGAATACTTCAATACCGAGCATGCCTACACTTTTGCCGATTATTTCGAGCGACTGACGCTGTAGAATTTGATTTAGACAAATACTTAAAACCCTGCCGCAAGGCAGAGTTTTTATTCTTTATGGTGTTCTTCCTTCCAATTAAGGACAGCATCAAGCCGCTGCTTCGCACGGGCCTCGTTGCCTTCCTCCGTCGGGATGTAGTACCGGCGGTCCTTGAGGTTGTCGGGCAGACACTGCATATCGGCTATGCGGTCGGGCATAACGTGCGCGTACTGGTAGCCCTTGCCGTAGTCAAGCTCCTTCATAAGTTTTGTGGGCGCATTGCGTATAGCTAGCGGAACAGGTTCGTCAAGCATGGTCACAGCGTCCTCGCGGGCGTGTATGTAAGCCTCGTCCACGGCGTTGCTACGCGGTGAAAGCGAAAGATAAATTACGGCCTCCGCCAGGGCGTCGCTGCATTCCGGCATACCGATATAATGGCAGGCGTTGTAGACGTCCACGCAAAGCGTAAGTGCACGTGTGTCGGCTATGCCGATATCCTCGCTCGCAAAACGGATAAGGCGGCGGGCTATGTAAAGCGGGTCCTCACCGGCTTCCAGCATACGGGCAAGCCAGTACACGGCGGCGTCAGGATCGCTATTGCGCATGGATTTATGAAGGGCGGAGATAAGGTTGTAGTGCTCCTCACCGTTCTTGTCGTACAGAAGGGATTTTTTTGACGTGACCTGTTCCAGAAGGCTGCGCTCCACCCTAATGCGGTCCTCCTCGCGGGTTCCGTTAAGGATGCACATCTCAAGGGTGTTAAGCGCGGTGCGGGCGTCGCCGTTGGCAAAGCCGGCGATGATCTGAAGCATATCGTCCTCTATTTCGATTATCGTACTTCCGAAGCCGCGCGGATCCTCGAGGGCCTTTTTAAGAAGATTGAAAAGTTCGTCCTGTGTTAATGCGTTGAGCACGAAAACTTTGCAGCGGGAGAGAAGAGCGCTGATGATTTCGAACGAAGGGTTCTCGGTGGTGGCACCGATAAGCGTGATGCTTCCCTTCTCCACATAGGGCAGAAAAGCGTCCTGCTGTGCTTTGTTGAAGCGGTGTATTTCATCTACGAACAGTATGGTTTTTGTGCCGAAAAGGGATGAATTTTCAGCCTGCTTCATCACTTCCTTGATTTCCTTAATACCGCTTGTGACGGCACTGAAATCAATAAATTCGGACTTAGTGGCGTTGGCGATGATACGCGCCAGGGTGGTTTTTCCGACGCCTGGAGGCCCCCAGAAAATCATGGAGGTTACCATATCGTTGTCAATCATCCCGCGCAGAACTTTGCCGGGGCCGACAAGCTGCTGCTGGCCGCAGAATTCGTCAAGACTGCGAGGCCGCATACGGTTGGCCAGGGGCTGTGACATAACGGGCGAACTGTAGAAATACTCCTCTTGCATGGCTTTCCTCCTTAGTTAGTTACAGATAAACATTATCATATTATATTTATATTGTAAAATAGTAAACACAAGGTGGAAATTGCCTGCGGTGCCTTGCGAAGAGCAGTGCCGTATGATAGACTCAAATCGGATATGTGCGAAAAAATATAAAGGAGAAGATGTCATGAAAGCAGAGATTTTAGTTAATAGAAATTTTCCTGTGGCAGAGATTGACCCGAATCTGTACGGTTCGTTTGTGGAGCACCTCGGGCGGGCTGTTTACGGCGGCGTGTACCAGCCCGACCATCCCACGGCCGATGAAATGGGTTTCCGCAAAGACGTTCTTGAAATGGTAAAACAGGTCAACGTTCCCATCATAAGATATCCCGGCGGGAATTTTGTTTCCGGATACAAATGGGAGGACGGCATAGGTCCCAGAGACAAGCGCCCGCAGAGAATGGAGCTTGCATGGCAGACAATCGAGACTAACCAGATTGGCGTCGACGAGTTCATAGAATGGTGCAAACGTGCCGGCTCCGAGGTTATGATGACCGTCAACCTGGGCACTCGCGGCCCCGAGGAGGCGAAGGATTTCCTTGAATACTGCAACAGCACTACCGATACATACTATGCCAACCTTCGCCGTGAAAACGGCCATAAGGAGCCATACAACATAAAGAAATGGTGCCTTGGCAACGAGATGGATGGCCCCTGGCAGATCTGCCACAAGTCCGCCGATGAGTACGGACGCATCGCTGCCGAGACAGCCAAGTTGATGAAGCTTATCGATCCGGATATCAAGATGGTCGTTTGCGGAAGCAGCAACAGCGAGATGCCCACATTCATAGAGTGGGAGCAGACCGTTCTGCAGCACACATACAATCTTGTTGACTATATATCGTTACACAACTACTACGGTAACCCCAACAACAATACTGCCGACTTCCTGAGCCGCAGCATCACGATGGATAGCTTTATCAAGACGGTGGCCGCCATCTGCGACATCGTAAAGATGCAGAAACACAGCGACCACGACGTATACCTCAGTTTTGACGAATGGAACGTCTGGTTTCATTCCAACGAAGCTGACTCCGCAATGGAGCACTGGCAGATCGCTCCGCCGCAGCTTGAGGATATCTACACATTTGAAGACGCCCTTATGGTCGGCTGTCTGATGACCACTCTGCAGAACAACTGCGACCGTGTAAAAATGGCCTGCCTTGCCCAGCTAATCAATGTAATCGCGCCGATCATGACGAACAACAACGGCGGCGCGTGGGCTCAAACAATCTTCTGGCCTTATATGTACGGTTCCGTTTACGGAAGAGGCACGGCGCTGAAGCCTATCATAAAGTGCGATACATATGACTGTCCCAGCCACGACAACGTTCCCTATGTTGCCACATCCGTTATCGACAACCGCAAGAATCGTGAGCTTGTCGTATTTGCAATCAACCGTTCGCTGGACGACAGCGTGGAGCTTACCTTCAACGCCGAAGACTACAGCGAACTGAAGCTTGTGGAACACAAGGAGCTTTACAGCGACAACCTCAAGGCCGTCAACACCGAGGACAAGGCGACTGTTTCTCCGGCTGACGGCGACTTGAGCGACACCCCTGTTCTCAAAAAGCACAGCTGGAATATGCTAAGATACACTTATTAATTAATTGCAAAAGAAAAGGCCCCGTACGGGGCCTTTTCTTTATTTCTCTTCCAATGTCAGTGCTTCGGTTACCGGGACCATTATCGTCTTGTCGTAGCAAGAGAAGACATCGGTCACCTTTTCTTTCGAAGGTTCCCTGCTTAGGATACTTATAAGCGGGACTATCACAAGTCCGCCCACCATGGCGAAAGCGCCACAGTTGATCGGGCTTTGCAGGAACGTCGGGAAGGCACCCCGGAAGAACATGTTGCATGGCATCAGAAGGCTGCCCCAGACATAACAGACGACGCACGCAGTTTTTGTTGTGCGCTTCCAGTAGAGACTGTACAGGAACGGCGCGAGGAAGCTGCCCGCCAGAGCGCCCCAGGAAAGACCCATCAACTGGGCGATGAAGGTCACATTAAGCTTGTACTGGACAACCGCAATTACGGCGGAAATAAGGATGAATACGGCAATGAAGACGCGGATAAGAAAAAGATTGCGCTTATCCTTATGGTCTCCCTTGAATATTATCGGCTCGATGAAGTCAAGCGCAAGAGTGCTGCTGCTTGTAAGGACCAGTGAGCTCAGGGTACTCATGGAAGCCGAAAGGACCAGCAACAGCGCTATGCCCACAAGGAAAGGGGAAAGTGTGCTGAGCATCTCGGGGATGATGGCGTCGTAGCCGACCGAGGCGACGTCCACCGGGAATAGACGTCCGAAGCCGCCGAGAAAGTAGCAACCTCCGGCTATTACAATTGCGAATATTGTGGAGATAACGGTGCCCTTATGGATGTCGTTCTCACTTTTGATAGCGTAGAATTTCTGAACCATCTGGGGAAGGCCCCATGTGCCGAGGGATGTAAGGATTACGACACCGGCAAGGCCCCAGGGGTCCGCGCCGAAGAAGGAAGCAAATATTCCTGGAACGTTCGAAACGGCAGGGTCGCTTACGTTCGCGAGAGCCGCAACGGAATCCTGAAAACCGCCGTTGATTTTAAGAACACTGGCGATGATGGCGACTATGCCGACAAGCATTATAATGCCCTGGATAAAATCGTTGATGGCGGTTGCCATGTAACCGCCGGCAATTACGTATACCGCGGTAAGCAGAGCCATGATAAGAATGCAGACGGTGTAGTCTATCTCAAAGGCCATGCCGAACAGACGGGAAAGGCCGTTGTAAAGCGAAGAGGTGTAGGGAATGAGGAATATGAAGATTATGACACTTGAAAGCAGTCGGAGCGACGGAGCGTCGAAACGTTTTGCGAAAAACTCCGGCATGGTGCGGGACTGAAGATGCTGGGTCATTATGCGGGTGCGGCGGCCGAGAATAACCCAGGCAAGCAGACTTCCGATCAGGGCATTGCCCAGGCCTATCCATGTGGAGGCAATGCCGAACTTCCATCCGAACTGGCCTGCGTAACCTACGAAAATTACAGCGGAGAAGTAGCTTGTACCGTAAGCGAAGGCAGTAAGCCAGGGCCCCACGTTGCGCCCGCCCAGCACGAAGCCGCGGACATCGGTAGCGTTGCGCCGGCACCTTATGCCGACAAAAATCATAACGGAGAAAAAGATGAGAAGAAGAATTACTTTAACAGCCATAAAAAAACACCTCCGAAAAAAATAAAAACAGCCTTAACAACAAGTTAAGACCGCGCATTACGAGAAGAAGTCTCGTTCAGAAAACGCAGCGGTCTTGAGTCAAATAGTAGCAATAATGGTATGTTAGTATCATGATCCGACCGCTCTTTCTCAAAGATTGAATGGATTATAAACCCGCTTTAGCGATTTGTCAAGTTAAACCGCGAAAGCGTTTTCAAATTATTAATAAAGACGGAAACATCTATTCTGAGTTCGCCTGGTAATCAATGCTTTCTTCCGGAGTTTCTCATTTCTTCATCAAACGCTATGGGATTCTTTTTGAAATAATCCTGGTGATACTCCTCAGCGTCGTAAAAAGTTCTGAACGGTTCGATGCTTACAAAGGTTTTTAGTCCGGTTTCAGCCTCGATTGCGGCAAGTTTCTGCTTCGCAAGATACTGTTCCTCATCCTGGGTCCAGTACACAGCAAGGGTGTACGAATACCCTTTATCGATGAACTGACCCTCTCCGTCAAATGGATCCACGCTTGACCCGCGAAATATGCGTTTAAAGCATTCATGCAGTTTTCACCTCGGGTTTTTAAAATAATACCATCACCTCCGGCGGTCCTACAAGCTGGGCCGGTATTCCCAGATTGAAATATGATATAATATCAATGATAAAAGATAAATGAAAAGGATAAATAATTATGTCAACGATTTGTTTATATGGTGCTGCAAGCGACCGAGTGAGTGGCAGCATGATTAACGCGGTAGAAGACCTCGGCCGTAGAATCGGCCTTGCAGGTTTTTCCATGATATACGGTGCGGGTGCCAGCGGCCTTATGGGTGCCGCTGCTCGGGGAATTGTAAGCGCCGGAGGCATTCTTATCGGCGTAACGCCCCATTTTATGCACACCACTGAGCCTTTATTCAACGACTGTACCCAGATGATCGATACCGAAACTATGGCCGAGCGCAAGGAAATAATGGAGAACAACGCTGACGCCTTTGTAGTAGTCCCGGGCGGTATCGGCACATTCGACGAGTTTTTCCAGATTTTGACTCTTAAGGAACTTAACCAGCAGGGTAGAAAACCGATAATACTTTTTAATGTGGACGGTTATTACAACGAGTTCTGCGCCATGATGAAGGCCGCCGACGAGAAAGGCTTCCTTCGCCCGACGGTAATGTCGCTTTTCACCGTATGCGATTCTGTGGACGACGTAATGAACGCACTAGAAACCGAACTTGAAGAAGTAAAAAAAGAAGCAAAGTAAAAAATAAACTGCCTCAGCATTTGCTGAGGCAGTTTTGGTGGAGAACATTGGATTACTATTATGAGCCGCAGAAGGCGCGGTACGGAAGCTTGTTATTTGCCAGCCTCACAACCTTGAATTATATAATGCATCTTTACCATAATTACATTGCAAATTATTATTTTCTAAAAATAACAGTTGCATTTGTCATAAAAATTACGTAAAATTTTGAATTGTCAAGTATTTGAAGTCAACTGAATATGGATACCGGTTGAAATCGACAGAAGACGGGCCTTTTGGCCCGACCGAAGGAGTAACACTCTCAGGTGCCCCAAACGGGGCGGAGACTGCCGATGGACGGATCCCTGGAGAATCCCTCGTAAAGAAGGTGCCGAAGGTGCAAGAGCATTTGCTCAATCTCTCAGGCAAAAGGACAGGGCACAGTATATAACATTTTGTTATATATTTAGTTTTGTTGCATTGCGGGCGGTAACTTTTGTTTCCGACCCGTTTTTTTATTTTAAAAAAATAATTGTAAGGGGAATGGTAATGAAGAAAAAGATCGTATTTCTTAGCATCCTGCTTGTATTCATACTGGCAGGGACGTTGGCCTCCACAGCTTTTGCGGCCGGCACAGAGACCTTTGTGGACAAGATCACGTCCGTAAACGACAGCATTAATTCCGTTGTCTGGACCTACATGCTTTTCGGTATTCTGGGCGTCGGCCTGCTTGTCTGCTTTGGTACCAACTGGTTCCAGTTCAGCCGTTGGGGCTATTGGTGGAAGCATTCCATCGGAAGTATATTCAAACGCAAGGATGTCCTGCATTCAGAGGATGAGAAGTCCATCTCCCAGTTCCAGAGCCTTTGTACTGCATTGTCCGCAACTGTGGGCACGGGAAACATTGTGGGCGTGGCAACTGCTATCGTTTTCGGCGGCCCCGGCGCAATCTTCTGGATGTGGATTGCGGCCATTCTGGGTTTGATGACCAATTTCTCCGAAAACGTTCTGGGTATCTATTACCGCCGTCGCAATAAGGACGGAGAGTGGTGCGGTGGTGCCATGTACTACCTCCAGGACGGTCTTGGCGGCAAGAAGGGATTTAAAACAACCGGCAAGGTGCTGGCGATCGTATTTTCCTGCTTCGCCGTACTGGCATCCTTCGGTATAGGAAACCTCTCGCAGGTAAACTCTATTGTCTCCAACGTCAACTCAACGCTTGCAAACCTCGGAGTTAACGGCGGAACGCTGTTTACGATCGGTAACGTGGGTATAAACACCGTCAGCTTCATTACCGGACTTGTGCTGCTTATTGTCGCGGCGCTGGTCATTGTCGGCGGACTGAAGCGTATAGCTTCAGTCACTGAAAAGCTTGTGCCGTTCATGGCTGTTTTCTACATTATCGGCGCCCTCATACTTATTTTCTGGGATTCCAAGCTGATCATTCCTGCCTTCACGTCAATATTTAAGTTCGCGTTTACGGGCAAGGCCGTCGTCGGAGGCGCGATCGGTACCGTTATCAAATGGGGACTGAAGCGTGGCGTTTTCTCCAATGAGGCCGGCCTCGGTTCTTCAGTAATGGTCCATTCCAACTCCAATGCCAAAGAACCCGTAACACAAGGCATATGGGGTATCTTCGAGGTTTTTGCTGATACCCTTGTTATCTGCAGCATGACTGCCATGGCCATCCTGACGAGCGGTAAAGTAAACCTGGAAACCGGTCTGCTTTTTGACACCTCAATGACCCCTGCAGCCCTTACCGGCGATTGCTTCTATGACGTATTCGGCAACGCGGGCTCTATTTTCGTTACGTTATCGCTCATTATGTTCGCATTCTCAACGGTTCTTGGATGGAGCCATTACGGGAAAAAGAGCTGGGAGTACCTGTTCGGAACGAAGAGCACTATTATCTATCGCGTCGTGTTCGTCAGTGCCATACTCCTTGGCGCGCTGATGACCTCCAGCCTCGCCTGGGATATCTCCGACACATTCAACGGGCTCATGGCCCTGCCAAACCTTATCGGCGTCGTCGCCTGTTCCGGAACTGTATTTGCAATTCTGAAAAACTATAATCGCCGCCACTTTAAGGGCGAAAAGATTGAACCCATGCTCTCCTGGGATCCTAAGATACAGAAGGAACATGCAAAATACCTTGCCAAAGAAGCGGCTGAAAACAGAGAAGCCGACTAAAACAAAAAGCTGTAATTTCTGTTAGGTGAAACCGGACTTGCGCAGGTTTAACGAATAATGACATAGACAAAGCCGCTCTGTAAGCATCGGATTGATACGACAGAGCGGCTTTTTACTTTTATTTTACAAATAAAAGTAAAAGGACCTGTTACACAATTGGTGTAATAGGTCCTTGGCGGAGAAGGAGGGATTTGAACCCTCGCGACGGTTACCCGCCCTACGCCCTTAGCAGGGGCGCCTCTTCGGCCAGCTTGAGTACTTCTCCAAAGTTAAAATCTTATTAAATTGGTTGCATTGGTTATTCTATCAAATTAAGCCTTTACTGTCAATTTACTTTTTAATTATTGCGTTCATATTGCTTGACATTCCGCATGCGGGTTTGTTATAATACCACTTGCAATTTGCGAGTGTGCTGGAATTGGCAGACAGGCACGTTTGAGGGGCGTGTGTCGTATGGCGTACGAGTTCAAGTCTCGTCACTCGCACCAACACAAAAACCCCCGATATATGGCGTAAAGTGCCGTATATCGGGGGTTTTCTTATGTTCAAATGTAATTTGATACTTGCTAATAATAACGATTATTTACCGATTTTAACCCAAATCGGGCTACTAAAAATTCAGAAGAATACACTCAAGCGTATTCAACTTTATGTAACAATTATCCGTTTGATCCAGAAGATTTTGCTGTGAAGTAGTTTTATTTTCTGATTATGCCTTTTCAAAAAACTTGTGCGTATCAGTCAGAATGAAATAAGGCCTCCGTCGGCTTTCTCGCGGTGCCCTTAATCGGTTATTAGTGGGGGAGTATGATCTGATAATTCGCTTTCATGCGGTTTCCTCAGTACGTTCTGTTTGTTACTTCGGCAAAGGGTGGTATGCTTTTCGCCTGTGAGATTAATCAATTTCCCTCTATTGCAGTGTCAAATTGTTTTCCGTTGAGGGAAAAACTCGTCGAACAGCTTTATATATTCCGGCAGCTTTTCCATCGCCGGTTTATCAAACGCAAAGGTCATGCCATTGCATTTTTCATAACGCACACCGTCTATTTCATAGTCCTTGCGGAATTTGCAATTGTCTCCCTTGCAGTGCTTACATCTGCCGTATTCACCCGTAAAGATTGATTTGATAAAATCAGGCGCTCCGGCGACATATTTACCGTGTTTTGAAACATTGCTCAGAAACAAACGAAGGCAGATACCGTCGTCTCTCATATAGATCCGAGCAGCAACACTCGAGGATTTAACACCGACTTTGCTGTAAATAAGCATATTCCTGCCCCAGCAAATTCCATCTACGATCGTATTTCCGGCGCTGTAGCCACGTTTATACATAGCGTCGTCAAATTCTGATATGAAGTTGCGGTCGGCGTCGCTTAAATATCCGAAGCTCGGATCTTCAAGCAGCTTTGGTATAATGCTCGCGTTGATGCGGAAGATTGGGATCCATATCTCCGCTTGTAAATCGGATTTATCTCCATTAGCATATTTCCCCGGGGTATAACATTTCAAAATAAAGCAGTTGTCATACAATTCTCGTTTCGCATAACATTTTCTGTTTTCGTTTAGCCATTTCTCTATTGCGTCGTTTTCAATGTCGCAGCCGTTTGAGGCCGGTACGTCAAATATGGCGTATTCTCCGGCGGGCAATACAATACAGTTGTAGCCGTCTGCGTTATTCTTCAAGGAGCGTTCGTGGCCGACCAAAACGTCACGTCCGACAGGCGCGGGCTTTTTACCGTCGGAGAAGCGGATCACGTAAGCATTCTCTCCGATTTTGTCAAACGGCTTCTTCGCAAAACGCTTTTTAAATTTCTGCTGTAGTGTTTCGATTGCAACCCCGTCCCCGCGTAGGCCATGGATTGACATCTCACTTTTAAGAATTATTCTTGGCTGCATATCTTATACCCCTCCACAAGAGTTATTGTCTCATCACTCGTACCAGCAATAGAACACTACTTCGGAAGTGGTCATTATAGTTATATATTTATGATATAATATAATCATATATCTATCACAGGGTCAAATCATTATGAGAACAGTGCTGTGCTTGGATGATACGAACACCTAGGGCTGCAATCCTAAAAACAAAAAACGCTATATATAAAATCGTAAAGGAGTTAAAGAACGATGTACAAAGCTGACATGCCATGCAGGATCGGTACCAAAACCGCAAAAAACCGCATTACAATGGCTCCTACAGTCAAGTTCACTGCAGGTGAGGACGGTATCGCGGGCGAATTCTTCGCCAAACACTACGGCCTGCGTGCCAAAGGCGGCGTTGGCTTTATCTGCGTGGAAGCCACCGCGGTTTCCCCCGAAGGACGTCTCTTCCCCTCTCAGATAGGTTTGTGGAATGATGAACAGATTTCCGGGCACAAGGCTATTGCCGACGCATGTCACGAATACGGCACTCTTGTCGTGCCCCAGCTTCACCACGGCGGGCTCGGAACACATCCGGCTTGCGGTCCGTATACCTCGCCCTCACCGGTTATGTGGGGCAGGGGAGACGAAAGAACGCTGGCTCACGAGCTTTCGGTGTACGAGATACACCGTATTCAACAGAATTTTGTCGACGCGGCTCTTCGCGCACAGAAAGCAGGCTACGATGGCGTACAGCTTCATGGCTGCCACCAGTATCTGATTAACGACTTTGCCTCCGATATCAACAAACGCACAGACGAGTACGGTGGAAGTACCGAGAACCGCGCCCGCTTCGGCTGTGAGATAATCAAACCAATCCGCAAGGCCTGCGGAAAGGATTTCATTATCTCGATCCGCACCACCGGCTGCGACCCGACAATAGAGGAAAGCATAGCAATAGCCGACCGCTACGTGGCCGCCGGGGCCGATTTCCTTCAGATTTCAAGCGGCATAGCCGATACATCCGCTCTGCCCCACGATGACAGCCTTCCCTACAACAGAATCGCGGAACTGGGCGTAAAGTTCCGCGAGTATTTCAAGGGCATAGTTCCTGTTTCCTGCGTCAACGATCTTCGTTCGCCGGAACAGGTTAACTATCTTCTTGAAAACGAACTTGTCGATTTCGTGGACCTGGCCTGCGGGCTGCTGGCTGACCCGGATTTCGCGGGTGCTATTCTGTACGGGAAAAAATACGTAAAATGCTTCAGCTGTAAAGGCTGCGCATGGGGGCCATTCCACGATCATATCTGCCCCGCGCTAAAAATACGCGGCAATGAGGACTGGCCTTGGTAATTATTGTATTTATATAATGTATTCTATATACTGTATTTAATGCATTTAATGTATTTAATAAAGTATAAACAACGGAGGAATTATTAATGTCTGAAGATAATAAAATCACTCTGGAATTACCCATATCTGATTATCAAGTACTGGACGAGGAGGAAGAGGTCCTTGACAGTGTTCCCGGTAAACAGGAGCAGGTCAGCCCGGAAACCGAAGTTTTTGTGAACCAGTATCTGCAAATGTCCGCCCTCACCGATGAGGAGAAGCAGATGGTCAACGAATTTTCCGAGAAGATAGACATCGGAGATTCGAACATTGTCATGCAGTACGGTGCTCCTGCCCAGAAAAAGATAGCAGAGTTCTCCGACAACGCTCTTAAGGGCGTAAAGACCAAGGATTTGGGCCAGGTTGGCGGAATGATTACCGACCTCGTATCCGAGCTTAAGGGCTTTGATATAAACGAGGAAAAGAAGGGTTTCCTGGGCCTGTTTAAAAAAGCCGGCAACAGTTTTGTCAAGATTAAGGCCCGCTTCGACGACGCCGAAGTAAACGTCGATAAAATTACAGGCGCTCTGGAAACACATCAGAACACCCTGCTGACCGATATCGTAATGCTCGACAAGATGTACGACAACAACCTCGTATATTTCAAAGAGTTGACAATGTACATCATCGCTGGCAAAAAAAAGCTTGAGGAGGAGCGCGCTACCAAACTGCCCGAGCTTAAGAAAAAGGCGGAGGAATCCGGCCTCGCGGAGGACGCCCAGACTGCCAACGACTACGCATCCCTGTGCGACAGATTCGAAAAGAAACTGTACGACCTCGAGCTTACTCGCGCCGTCAGCATCCAGATGGCTCCTCAGATCCGTCTTATCCAGAACGGCGACACTCTGATGGTTGAAAAGATCCAGTCCACCATCTCCAATACCATTCCTCTCTGGAAGAACCAGATGGTTCTTGCTTTGGGCATCGCCCATTCCCAGGAAGCCATGGAAGCCCAGCACGCCGTTACCGAGCTTACCAACGAGCTGCTTGCCAAGAACGCCGAGACCCTGCATCAGGGCTCCGTTGCCATTGCCACTGAGAGCGAGCGTAGCATAGTTGATATCGAAACGGTAAAACACACCAACGAGGAGCTTATCGCCACCCTCAACGATGTGCTCAGAATTCAAGAGGAAGGCCGTCAGAAGCGCGCCCAGGCTGAGAACGAGCTGGGGCGTATCGAGGTCGAGCTCAGGCAGAAGCTGCTTGATATCAAGGTCTGATAGAATATGAATAATAACAGAAGATTTTCCGGAATAGGTCTGTTGATTGTAGCAGGTATCGCGGTACTAGCATGCCTGCTTCTCAAGAACATTATCCCCGCGCTGCCCGGCATCATGCTGTTCATTGCGATTGTGGCCCTTATCGGGCTTGTAATCCTCGTCATTGTGGTTGTAGCCCTAGGCCTTAAATCTGCAAAGGACAGCGGTCCCGCTGAAAAAACTGCCGCAGAAAAGACTGACGACGAAAAGATTATGGTTCTTCACAAAGGACGCACAAATCTCGTCCAGCTGCGTTCCATGACCCAGCGTGTGAGCAACACCGAGGTGCGCAGCCTGAGCAACAGCGTATGCGATTCCGTCGACAAGATTCTGGTAACGCTTAAGGAAAAAACCAACAAGATCGCATCGGTGCGTCAGTTCTTCAATTATTATATTCCCACACTCGGCGAGATAATCTCCAAGTACAACCGCATCGAGAAGAGCGGCGTTCCCGCGGCGAACGTTACCGAGAAGGTCAAGAAGTACCTCACCGATATCAACAATGCCATGAAAAAGCAGTACAACGGTCTGTTTGACGACGACATCCTTGACATGTCCGTCGAGATGGAGGCTATGACAATGGCTGTCAAGCGCGACGGTCTGCTTACCGACGAGGACATGCAGGTAAAAGACGGCGAAAAGACCATAAGTCTTACCGTTTAGCAATCTGCGGAGCATATTTTCAAAATACTTATTGACAACCGACTGCAAAGCATATATATATTATTACTGCAATCTATAATTAATTTAATAAACTTTGCTATGCAGAAGGAGATAGTTAAAAATGGTTTTTGATAAGGTCAAAGAAATACTTTGCCTCCAGCTCAAGGTTGATGAGGACAGCATTTCCCTTGATTCCAGCATTATCGATGACTTGGGAGCTGATTCCCTTGATGTCGTTGATATAATCATGACCCTTCAAGACGAATTCGATATCGAGATTCCCGATGAGGAAGTAGAGAATATCAAGACCGTCGGAGAACTTGTAGGGTTTATTGAGTCTGCCTGCTGAATTAATTACCGATAACATTAAACGGCGGATATCCGCCGTTTTCGTTTTTGGCTTTGATTGAAACGCCCTGATATGCTACAATACATCCCATAAAGATGAAAGGATACTGAAAATGGCAAAGGAAAAGAAGACCGTAGAAGCCATTACCCCCATTAACGAGGATTTTGCCCAGTGGTATACCGATATAGTAAAAAAGGCTGAGTTGGTGGATTATTCCTCCGTTAAGGGTTGTCTTGTTATCCGCCCCTACGGATACGCTATTTGGGAAAACATCCAGTCTATTCTGGACAAAATGTTCAAGGAAAAGGGACATGAGAACGTAAGCATGCCAATTTTCATACCTGAAAGCCTGCTTCAGAAGGAAAAGGATCACGTAGAAGGTTTCGCCCCAGAGGTAGCGTGGGTTACTATGGGCGGCGAGGAGGAGCTTGCCGAGCGCATGTGCGTACGCCCCACCTCCGAGACTTTGTTCTGCGATCATTTCCAGCATATAATACATTCATACCGCGACCTACCCAAGCTTTACAACCAGTGGTGCAGCGTCGTACGCTGGGAAAAGACCACACGTCCTTTCCTGCGTAGCCGCGAGTTCCTTTGGCAGGAAGGCCACACTATGCACGAAACCGCGGAGGAGGCCATTGTTGAAACCGAACAGCAGCTTGAAACCTACCGTAGGTTCTGCGAAGAATATCTGATGATTCCCGTTCTTGCCGGTCAGAAGACCGAAAGTGAAAAATTTGCCGGAGCCGAGGCTACATATACCATCGAGGCCATGATGCACGACGGTAAGTCGCTCCAGAGCGGTACAAGCCACTATTTCGGCGACGGTTTCGCAAAAGCGTTCGAAGTCCAGTTCTCCGCACGCGACAATACACTGCAGTATCCGCACCAGACGTCCTGGGGCCTCAGCACACGTATTATCGGTGCCATTATCATGACACACGGCGACGACAACGGTCTTATTCTTCCCCCATCCGTTGCGCCCATCCAGGCTATGGTTATACCCGTTGCCCAGCAGAAGCCCGGCGTTATCCAAGCCGCGACCGCTCTGTGCGGCTCACTGAAGGCTGCAGGCCTTCGCGCCAACATAGATTTGAGTGAGCAGTCCCCCGGTTGGAAATACGCCCAGTACGAAATGAAGGGTGTTCCCGTACGTGTTGAAATCGGTCCGCGCGACATCGAAAACGGCCAGTGTGTGCTTGTGCGCCGCGACACCGGTGAAAAGCGAACAGTCGCCATCGACAAAGTAGAGGCCGAGGTACAGGCCGATCTAAACGCTCTTGCAAAGAATCTTTACATCCGAGCTCTCGAAAACCGCAACAACCGCACATTCGAGTGCCGAAACTATACAGAGCTTGAGCGGACCGTGGCAAACAATACTGGATTCTACGAGTCCATGTGGTGCGGTGACGCTGAATGTGAAGCCGCGTTGAAGGATAAGCTAGATATTTCATCGCGCTGCATACCCTTCGAGCAGAAAAATCTGTCCGACGTATGCCCCATCTGCGGCAAACCCGCCACAAAGATGGTCGTCTGGGGCAAAGCATATTAAAATAGCATATATAAGTAACTTCAGTGGCCCGGAGATTGTCCGGGCTGCTGTTTTATATTAATGAATAAATGCAAAATATACAAATGGCGCTTTATTATCTATTAATACTTTGTGCAAATAGCTTTATAAATACGAGTAAGTGTGCTATTATACGGGTGGAAGAGGAGACTCTTTCATATTTCCACAAAGGAGGCACATATTATGAAGATTAGTATGTTTGGCCGCAAAGTGAACCTCAAAAAAAACTTTACAGACAAGGTCGAAAAACGTCTTGCAAAACTGGACAAATTTTTTGACGACGATGCCGAGGCGCAGTTAAACGTTACAGTTGCCACAGGCCGACAAACTGTGGAGGTTACTGTAAAAAGTCAGGGATTTTTCTATCGCGCCGAACGTTCGGCGCGCGACATGGAAACTGCTTTCTGCGAAGCTGCGGATCTTATTACCCGTCAGATAATCAAGAACAAGGACAAGCTCGGCGCACGAATCAAGAAGGTTGAGGTCAGCGCGGAGGACGTTCCTTCCGAAGTTCTTGACGAACCTGCTACAGATTTTGAGGTTGTACGCAAAAAACATTTTGAGGTACAGCCCATGCCCCCTGAGGAAGCCATCCTCCAGATGACCATGCTTGGACATTCCTTTTTTATCTTCATCGACTCCGAAACCTCCGAGCTCGGCGTGGTTTACACCCGCAAGGACGGCAACTATGGTATACTCTACCCCGAAGTCAAATAATATGATATAATAAACCTGCAGAAGCAAATTTTACCGCGGCGCTTTTTGCGCCGCGGTTTTTTAAATTAAAGGGCATATATAAATGAAATACAACGCGGTGGCCACCTGCGGCTTTGGCCTTGAATCTATACTGAGCTTTGAGCTTAAAAAACTTAATATGGAGGATGTGCGTACCACCGACGGACGTGTGTTTTTTACATCCGACGGCAAGGGCATTGCAAGGGCCAATGTCTGCCTACGCACGGCGGAGCGTGTGCTTATCGTACTTGCCGAGTACGATGCGGTGACGTTTGATGAGCTGTTCGACGGCGCGAAGGCCGTGCATTGGGGCGATATCATTGGTCGCACCGACGCCTTCCCTGTAAAGGGCTACACGATGCAGAGCACCCTGAGCTCGGTTCCTGCCTGCCAGTCCATAATAAAAAAGGCAGTGGTTGAAAGGATGAAAATCGACCACAACAGCACCTTTCTTACCGAAAAGAGTGGCATTACAAAGATGATTCGGTTTTCTCTCATCAAGGACAAATGTACCCTTATGCTTGATACAAGTGGCGATGGCCTGCATAAAAGGGGATACCGCCCGCTGCTTAATGTGGCTCCGATCAAGGAAACCATCGCTGCAGGAATATGCGATTTTGCGAGGGTGTACCCCGAAAGCAGGGTGTACGACCCCTTCTGCGGAAGCGGCACATTGGTTATTGAAGCCGCACTGCGCGCGATGAACATCGCGCCGGGAATTAACCGCAGTTTTTCGGGTGAGAATTACTCGTTCCTGGGCAGCAACGTGTTTGATGCGGTAAAGGAGGAGGCCAGGGCTGCCGAAAGGCGGGACACGGAATTTGAGGCTGCAGGGAGCGATATAGACCGCGCAGCGGTGGAGCTAGCTTCCGCCAACGCCGAAAGGGCCGGCGTGGCCGATCGCGTAATGTTCTTCGAATGCGATGCGCGAAAGACGCAGTTCGACCCGGAGGACATCGTCCTTGCCAATCCCCCCTACGGAGAGCGCCTTATGAACGAGCTTGAGGTTAAGAAACTTTATTCGGAGTTTTACGCCGGTTATTCGGCGCAGCAGGCGAAAGGCCTTTATATTATCTCATCCTATACCATGCTGGAGGACTCCTTCGGGAGGAAGGCGACCCGACGCCGCAAGCTTTACAACGGCATGCTTACCTGCCAGTTGTATATGTTCTATTAATAGTAAATAGTACTTTACATTAATGTATCCCGGATTTATTATTTCTTGGTTTCCGGGTCGGACGGATGCGGCAGAAAAAGGTTTTTGAAAAATGTATAAAAAAAATATAATAAATTCAGCAAAAGGACTTGATTTGCCAGATTATTTTTGCTAATATACTTAAGTGACTGCGACGATATGCGTTGAAGCGGGAGGTGGCCGCCTATGCTAAGGCGGGGAATTTCCGCGGAGTATGCCCGAGTCGTTAGAACCGGACGAAAATCAATAATATGCGCTGTATGGATATGATGGTATTTACCATCCTATGTCGTTTTTGAAGACAGCGGTCGGACGTGCATTATGCAAACGACGACTATCAACCGGAGACACTTTCAAGAGGAAGGTATCGCCGGGTTTCACAATGACCTGGATATGACACACACGGCCCAGTTTTTGAATCGTTCGCCAACAATTAAAACAGGAGGCGTAAAATGGCAGTCAAGCAAATAATCAGGGTTCGCATCAAAGGCTACGACCACGAACAGGTGGACAAGGCAGCTGAGACTATCGTAGAAACCGCAAAGCGCACTGGCGCACGCGTTTCAGGTCCCATCCCCCTACCCACTGACAAGGAAATAGTAACAGTCCTTCGTGCTGTCCACAAATACAAGGACAGCCGTGAGCAGTTTGAAATGCGTATCCACAAGAGACTTATTGATATTCTCAAGCCGTCAAATAAGACAGTAGAGAGCTTAACAAGTCTCCAGCTTCCCGCCGGTGTCGATATCGAAATCAAGCTCTGATTTCACAGTATCGCGCCAGACGGTCATGTTGGCCCTGAGCCAACCAATAACCTATCAGGAGGAAACTCACAATGCAGAAAGGCATTATCGGAAAGAAAATCGGAATGACACAGATTTTTGACGAAAACGCTAACGTCATTCCCGTAACCGTCTTAGAGGCCGGCCCTTGCGTGGTCGTCCAGAAGAAAACCGTTGATAACGACGGCTATGCCGCAGTCCAGCTGGGCTTCGGCGATGCAACGGTTAAGAACACCAGCAAACCCCTCAAGGGACATTTCGACAAAGCTGACGTAGCGCTGAAGAAATATCTGCGCGAGTTCAAATTTGACGACATCGATGCTCTGAATGTCGGAGACATCGTAAAAGCTGACACCTTCCAGGTCGGCGACGTTGTAGACGTTGTCGGCACCAGCAAAGGCAAGGGCTACGAAGGCGTTATCAAACGCTTCAACGCCCACAGCCTCAAGGAAACCCACGGTACCGGTCCTGTTCATCATCATGCAGGTTCCAACGGCTCATCTTCCTATCCTTCCCGTGTTATGAAGGGCAAGAAGCTTCCCGGACATATGGGAGTCGATCGCGTAACGGTACAGAATCTCACCATTGTCAAGGTTGATGCCGAAAACAACCTCATCGCTATCAAGGGCGCCGTTCCCGGTCCCAAGGACGGTGTCGTCTGCATCAGCAATGCAATCAAAAAGGCTTAAGGGAGGAACATATAATGGCTATGCTTAAAGTTTACGATATGGCGGGCAAAGAAGTTTCCTCTGTCGAGCTTTCGGACGCCGTATTCGGTATCGAACCCAATAAAGTAGTAATGCACAGTGCAGTTGTTGCCTATCTGGCCAATCAACGTCAGGGCACACAGTCCACAAAGACCCGCAGTGAGGTCTCCGGCGGAGGCAAGAAGCCATGGCGTCAGAAAGGAACCGGCCGCGCACGTCAGGGCTCCACAAGGGCTCCCCAGTGGACACACGGTGGTATCGCATTCGGCCCCAAGCCCCGCGACTACCGCATAACCCTAAACAAAAAGGTCAAACGTCTGGCAATCCTTTCAGCCCTCTCTTCCAAGGTTGCCGAGAACGAGCTGGTTATAGTAGACAACATCACAATTGACGAATACAAGACCAAGAAAATGGCTGCCATGCTAAACGGTCTGGACGCTCAGAAAAAGTCTTTAATCGTCACCGCCGAAAAGAATGATTATGTTATCAAGAGTGCGGCTAACCTGCCCGGCGTACTAACAACCCTCTTCAACACAATCAATATTTATGATATTCTCAACTGCGGAAAGATGATCATATCGCTAGACGCAGTCAAGAAGATAGAGGAGGTCTACACGAAATGAATAGTGCACAGGATATCATCCTCGCTCCGATAATAACCGAAAAGAGCATGTCCGCTATCGCTCTTAAAAAATACACCTTCAAGGTAGCCAAAACTGCCGGCAAGATTGAAATTGCCAAGGCTGTTGAAGAGCTATTCGACGGTGTAAAGGTTGCCAAGGTCAACACAATCAATGTTCTTGGCAGATTTCGCCGTCAGGGATCCAACAGCGGATACACCCCCGCATGGAAAAAGGCCGTTGTCACACTTACACAGGACAGCAAGGGAATCGCTTTCTTCGAAAGCATGACCTAATTAACGTCAACAACTGACGTACAGCCAGCATTCAATACATACAATATCAGAATGCACGGGCACAGTATGGGAAACCCTGTCCGTTTCCCGCAAAGCTCAAAAGGAGAAAATATTAAATGGCTATCAAGAAGTTTAAACCGACAACTCCGGGCCGTCGCGGCATGTCCGTGACCGACTACTCCGGATTGTCCAAGGTAGAGCCGGAAAAGAGCTTGCTCGAGCCTATCAAAAAACATTCCGGCCGCAACAATACCGGTCGCATCACCGTTCGTCATCACGGCGGCGGCAACCGTCAGAAATATCGTGTTATCGACTTCAAACGTGACAAATTCGATATTCCCGCAACGGTTAAGACCCTTGAGTACGATCCCAACCGCAGCGCGCACGTTGCACTGCTCGAGTACGCAGACGGCGAGAAGCGCTACATCATTGCTCCCGTAGACCTGAAGGTAGGCGACTCCGTTATGTCCGGCCCCAACGCTGACATCAAGCCCGGTAACGCCCTTCCCTTCGCTAACATCCCCGTCGGTACAGTTATCCACAACGTAGAGCTTTACCCCGGCAAGGGCGCCCAGTTGGTCCGCTCCGCCGGCAACATGGCTCAGCTGATGGCTAAGGAAGGCAAACTTGCACTCGTAAGATT
Source organism: uncultured Oscillospiraceae bacterium (assembly GCA_964446385.1). Taxonomy (GTDB): domain Bacteria; phylum Bacillota; class Clostridia; order Oscillospirales; family Ruminococcaceae; genus CAYSRC01. The sequence goes on from CAYUOH010000006.1 coordinate 72,434, forward strand.
ACCCAGCGGCGAGCTCCGCAACGTTCCCATCAACTGCATGGCCTCAATCGGGCAGGTAGGAAACGTTGATTACTCCAATGTTTCACTCGGCAAAGCAGGCCGTAGACGTAACATGGGCTGGCGTCCCGCCGTTCGCGGCTCTGCCATGAACCCAGTAGACCATCCCCACGGCGGCGGCGAAGGCAAGAGCCCTATCGGCCGTCCAGGCCCTGTAACTCCTTGGGGCAAGCCCGCACTCGGTTACAAGACACGTTCCAAACACAATCGTTCTGACAAACAAATTGTCAGACGTCGCAACGGTTAAGGAGGCGTTTAATAATGGGTAGAAGTATAAAGAAGGGGCCGTTCGTACAGCCTGTCCTGCTCAAGAGAGTAAAAGAGATGAACGCCGCCGGTGAAAAACGCATTTTAAAGACCTGGAGCCGTTCTTCAACAATATTCCCGGATTTCGTGGGCCACACATTCGCAATTCATGACGGCCGCAAGCACGTTCCGGTATACATAACCGAAGACATGGTCGGTCACAAGCTCGGTGAGTTCGCACCCACCCGCCTGTTCCGCGGCCATTCCGGTTCCAAAACATCAAAGAGTAAATAAGAAGGGGAGAATAGACAATGGAAGCTAAGGCATTTTTGAAATATTGCCGCATTACCCCGAGGAAAGTTCAGATCGTTCTTGATCTGATTCGCGGCGAAAGCCTCGAAAAGGTGCAGGCAATTCTAAAGTACACACGAAAGTCTGCCTGCGAGCCTCTTCTGAAGCTTGTCAATTCCGCTGCTGCCAACGCCGAGAACAACTTCGGTATGGACAGACACTCCCTTTATGTCGCCGAGTGCTTTGCATCACCCGGACCTACCCTCAAGAGGATTCGTCCCCGTGCACACGGCAGAGCAGATCGAGAGCTCAAGAGAACATCTCACATCACAGTTGTTCTCAAAGAGCGTGAAGCATAAGGAGATATGGAATATGGGACAAAAAGTTAATCCGCACGGCCTACGCGTTGGCGTCATCAAAAACTGGGATTCCAACTGGATTGCCAGAAAAAGTGAAATGGGAGACCTGATTCTCGAGGATTACAAGCTCCGCGAGTACATCAAAAAGAAACTGTTTGGCGCAGGCGTTTCTAAGACCACAATTGAACGATCCAATCAAGGCGTTCGTGTTACCATTCACTGTGCAAAACCCGGTATGGTTATCGGGCGCGGCGGTGATGAGATCGGTAAGCTTGAAGCTCAGCTTTCTAAGCTTGTCGGAAAAGAAATCAAGGTTGGCATCGAATCTATCCGTAACCAGGATACAGATGCTCAGCTGGTTGCCGAGAATATCGCCGGTCAGCTCGAGCGCCGCGCTTCCTTCCGCCGTGCGATGAAACAAAGCATTCAGCGCGCCATGCGTATGGGATCCAAGGGTATCAAGGTTACCATCAGCGGCCGTCTCAACGGCGCCGACATTGCCCGCAGCGAGAGCTATCATGAAGGTACAATTCCTCTGCAGACACTGCGCGCCGATATCGACTACGGCTTCGCAGAGGCCAAAACAACTTACGGACGAATCGGTGTCAAGACCTGGATCTACAAGGGTGAGGTTCTGAGTTCCGTTAAGAAAGTAGCCCGGGAAGGAGGCAAAAAATAATGCTGCTGCCCAAAAGAGTTAAATATCGTCGCGTTCATCGCGGTCGTATGAAAGGTAAAGCACTTCGAGGCAATACCGTTACATACGGTGATTACGGCCTTGTTGCTCTCGAGCCAAGCTGGATCAAATCCAACCAGATCGAAGCTGCCCGTATCGCCATGACCCGTTACATCAAGCGCGGCGGCAATGTTTGGATCAAAATTTTCCCGGATAAGCCTGTTACACAAAAACCGGCTGAAACCCGAATGGGTTCCGGTAAAGGCAGTCCGGAGTACTGGGTTGCCGTTGTAAAGCCCGGCCGTGTTATGTTTGAAATCGGCGGCGTTTCCGACGAGGATGCTCTTGAGGCTATGCGTCTCGCATCCCACAAGCTCCCCATCAAGACCAAGGTTATTAAAAAAGAAGTGGAGGATGATGAGCAATGAAGGCAGTAGAGCTTAGTAAGCTGAAGGATCAGGACCTTGAAAAGCAGCTTGCCGACCTTAAGTCAGAGCTTTTCAATCTCCGTTTCCAGCATGCAATTAACCAGCTTGACAACCCCAATAAACTTGTTGAGGTAAGACGTGACATCGCCCGCGTTAAGACAGTTATCCGTGCCCGCGAGCTGAACGTTGAAGAATAATAGGGAGGAGACAAATAATGAGCGAACGTAATCTTAGAAAAACAAATATCGGCAAAGTCGTCAGCAACAAGATGGACAAGACCATCGTTGTAGCAATCGAAGACAGTGTCAGGCATCCTCTCTATAAGAAAATCATCAAGCGCACCGTCAAGTTCAAGGCACACGATGAGAATAACGAGTGCAACATAGGCGACCGTGTAGAGATTATGGAGACACGTCCTCTGTCCAAGGACAAGAGATGGCGTCTTACAAAAATTTTGGAGAAGGCTAAATAGCCGAAAGGAGGAGCTTCTGTGGTTCAGATGCAAACCTACCTCAAGGTAGCCGACAACACCGGTGCCAAGGAACTAATGTGCATTCGTGTTCTTGGCGGTTCCCGCAAGAGGTATGCTAATATCGGTGACGTCATTGTGGCGTCCGTAAAGAAAGCCGCTCCCGGCGGCTCAGTCAAAAAGGGCGATGTCGTAAAGGCAGTTATCGTCCGCAGCAAAAAAGGTCTTCGCAGAGATGACGGCAGCTACATCCGTTTCGATGAAAACGCCGCCGTAATCATCAAGGAAGACAAAAACCCCACCGGCACCCGTATCTTCGGGCCGGTCGCAAGAGAGCTTCGTGAGAAGGACTACACCAAGATCCTTTCTCTGGCTCCCGAAGTACTTTAAAAGGAGGCCGGACACAATATGAGTAAAGTTCATGTAAAGACCGGCGATACAGTCATGATCATTTCCGGTCGTGACCACGGCAACACCGGCAAGGTTCTCCAGGTTGCCCCCTCCGAAAACAAAGTTATCGTTGAAGGTCAGAATTTCGTAACAAAACACATCAAACCCCGTAAGCAGGGCGAGGCCGGCGGTGTTGTGAAAGCCGAGGCCCCTCTTTATGCCAGCAAGGTTATGCTTGTCTGCCCTAAATGTGAAAAGGCAACTCGCGTAGGCCACAGCTTTGACACCAAAGGCAACAAGAAGCGCGTTTGCAAACATTGCGGCGCAGAATTTTAAGGGGAGGGAGTAAAGATTAATATGGCACGTTTAAAAGAAATGTATGTTAAAGAAGTAGCTCCCGCTCTTATGAAGAAGTTCAACTACAAGAGCACCATGCAGATTCCCAAGCTTGACAAGGTTGTTGTCAACGTAGCTTGCGGCGAAGCAAGAGATAACCCCAAAATCATGGAGGCTGTCCTCGGCGATCTGGCCAAAATCACCGGTCAGAAGGCTATCATTTGCAACGCAAGAAAATCCGTCGCGAACTTCAAGCTTCGTGAAGGAATGCCCATCGGCGCTAAGGTAACACTCCGCGGCGACAGGATGTACGAGTTTATCGACAGGCTTTTCAACGTTGCACTGCCACGTGTCCGTGATTTCCGCGGGATCAGCGCCGACAGCTTTGACGGCCGCGGCAACTATGCTCTTGGTCTCAAAGAACAGCTGATCTTCCCCGAAATCGACTACGACAAGGTAGATGCTATTCGCGGTATGGATATCGCTTTTGTAACAACAGCTACCAACGACGAAGAGGCCAGAGAATTGCTAAGAGCTCTCGGCGCTCCGTTCGCAGGTTAAGGGGGATTAAATTATGGCAAAAAAATCCATGATCAACAAACAGCAGGCAGAGCCCAAGTTTTCAACACGCGCCTACAACAGATGTAAAATCTGCGGACGTCCCCATGCATACCTGCGCAAATACGGTGTCTGCCGTATCTGCTTCAGGAACCTTGCATACAAGGGCGAAATCCCCGGCGTAAAAAAAGCCAGTTGGTAAGAAGGAGAAAAATACAGTATGCATATTACAGATCCTATAGCCGATCTGCTGACCCGCATTCGCAACGCCAGCAGTGCTAAACACGTTACTGTCGAGATCCCCGCTTCCAACATGAAAAAGGACATAGCCCATATTCTTATAGATGAAGGCTATGTAAAGGAAATGCAGGTAATCGAAGACAACAAGCAGGGCATAATCAAACTGACCCTTAAGTACGGCGTGGACAAGAAGCCCGCTATCACAGGACTTCGCCGCGTCAGCAAACCGGGTCTGCGCATTTATACCGGATGCGAAGATATGCCCAGGGTTTTAAGAGGCCTCGGAATTGCCATCGTGTCTACATCCAAGGGTGTTATGACCGACAAAGAGGCTCGCAAACAGAATGTGGGCGGCGAAGTGCTCGCATTCATTTGGTAGGGGGTTAACAAATGTCGAGAATTGGTAGAAAACCAATTGTTATTCCCACAGGTGTCGATGTAAAAGTCGAGGGGAATACTGTTATGGTTAATGGACCGAAAGGCATGCTTTCGCAGTCTTTCAATCCTAGCATGAGCATCAAGTTGGAGGATGGCCAGATAGTAGTATCCCGCCCCTCAGATGACAAAGAATACCGCTCGTTGCACGGTCTTACACGAACCCTTGTCAGTAACATGGTTACTGGCGTAACCAACGGCTTCACCAAGGAGCTTGAAATTCAGGGCGTCGGCTATCGTGCACAGAAGCAGGGAAGCGACCTGGTTATGAACCTCGGATATTCACATCAAGTAGTGATGAGCGACACCGAGGACGTCAAAACTGAGGTCCCCAGCCCCAGCAGAATTATCGTCACCGGACCTGACAAGCAGAAGGTTGGACAGTTCGCTGCCAATATCCGCGAGAAGAGGCCTCCTGAGCCTTACAAGGGCAAGGGCATCAGGTATGCCGGTGAGTTCGTTGCCCATAAAGAGGGCAAAGCCGGAAAGGCAAAATAAGGAAAGGAGCAGAGATAAATTATGTTCAATAAACGCGATAAGAGCAAACAGCGTCTGCACAGACATGTACGTGTTCGCGGCAAGATCAGTGGCACAAAAGAATGTCCGCGTCTCAACGTTTTCCGCTCCGCAAAGCACATCTATGCCCAGATTATTGACGATGTGGCCGGTGTTACTCTTTGTGCTGCATCAACAATCGACAAGGGTTTTGAGGGTGTTACCGGTAATGCCGAAGCAGCCGGCAAGGTAGGCAAGGCAGTTGCAGAAAAAGCACTGGCACTTGGTATCAATACAGTAGTTTTCGACCGCGGCGGTAATATATATCACGGCCGTGTTCAAGCACTGGCAGAAGGCGCCCGTGAGGGCGGCCTGAAATTCTGAGAAGGAGGATTACGATTTTGGAAAGAATTGACGCTTCTACGCTCGACCTCCAGGAAAAGGTCGTATCTATCAACCGCGTATCCAAGACAGTCAAGGGTGGCCGTATCATGAAATTCTCCGCCATTGTTGTTGTCGGTGACGGCAACGGTCTTGTAGGTGTAGGACTCGGCAAGGCTGCCGAGGTTCCCGAAGCCATCCGTAAAGGTCTTGAAGACGCAAAGAAAAATATCTGCAGGATTTCTCTTAAGGGTTCCACAATTCCCCACGAAGTTACCGGCAAGTTCGGTGCAGGCAGCGTTCTTATGAAGCCCGCAGCACCCGGTACCGGAGTTATCGCCGGTGGTGCTGTCCGTGACATCATGGGGGTAGTTGGTATCCATGATATCCGTACGAAGTGCCTGCGCTCCAACAACCCTAACAACGTTGTTGCCGCAACGATCAATGGTCTTAAGTCCCTTCGTACAGTCGAAGAGGTTGCTGCCGTCCGCGGTAAAGACCCGAAAGAAATTTTAGGTTAACGGAGGATAGTAATAATGACTGAAAAAAAACTTACCATCACACTTAAAAAGGGCTTTGCCGGACGTCTTGATGCCCAGATTGCCACAGCGAGGTCGATGGGTTTACGTAAAATAGGTGATGTTACCGTTCAGAACGACAACGCAGCTACCCGCGGTAAGATCGCTAAAATCTCTCACCTTGTAGAGGTAACTGAAGCTTAAAAGGAGGATAACCCATGAAACTGCATAATTTACAGCCTGCAGCAGGCTCCAGCAGTGAGGCAAAGCGTAAAGGCCGCGGCACCGGCTCCGGAAACGGAAAAACAGCCGGTAAGGGCCATAAGGGCCAGCTTGCCCGTTCCGGGCACAAACCGGCATATTTCGAAGGCGGTCAGTTGCCTTTGGTTCGCCGTATCCCCAAACGCGGATTCAAGAATATCTTTGCCACCGAATATGCTACTGTAAAGATTTCCGATCTCAACAAATTTGAGAACGGCTCAGTTGTTGACACACAGGCTCTCGTAGGGGCCGGTTTGGTAAAGAAAGTCATGGCCGGCGTGAAGGTTCTTGGCAACGGCGAGCTTACCAAACAGCTTACAGTCCAGGTTGCTGCTTTCACAAACAGCGCAAAAGAAAAGATAGAGAATGCCGGGGGAAAGGCAGAGGTGATTTAAGATGTTCCAAACATTCAGAAACGCTTGGAAAATCGAAGATCTTCGCAAAAAGATTATATTCACCATTCTGATTCTCATAGTATACCGTCTCGGCGCTGCCATCCCTGCGCCTTTCATCGATGCATCGGTTATCTCTGAGAAACTCAGCGATGCCGGGACAATATTTGGATTCTTTAACATGCTGTCCGGTGGCGGATTCTCACAGGCAACATTGTTTGCCTTGGGCGTTACTCCCTACATCAATGCTTCCATCATTATCCAACTGCTCGGTATCGTCATTCCTGCTCTTGAAAGAATGAGCAAGGAAGGCGAGGAAGGCCGCCGCAAACTCAACAAAATCTCCAGGTACGCAGCTATCGGCATCTCTCTTATTCTTTCATTTGTATACTACATACTTATGAAGAACCAGAACGCTCTTGTCTACACCGAGGGTTTCGCAGGAATGTTCAGTGCCATCATAATAGTTGCCTCTTTCACAGCCGGTGCCGTACTTGTGGTGTGGCTCGGCGAGCAGATTGATTCCAGCGGTATCGGAAACGGTATCTCCCTTCTGATATTTGTAGGTATTCTGGGCAACATTACAACTGCTGTACAGCAGGTAATCTACTATTTCAACGTTGCGAAAACCGGTTCCTACACCGTTGGCACGGCTGTAGACGGAAGCACGACAATTGTTCCCGTTTCCCTGAAATGGTACTATATAGCAATCCCCCTGATACTTATCATGTTTGCAGTAATGTTCGTGCTGATCGTTGCCGCAAACTCGGCCGAGCGACGTATCCCCGTACAGTACGCAAAACGTGTCGTAGGCCGTAAAGTTTACGGCGGTCAAAGCAGCAACCTTCCCATCAAGGTAACTATGACCGGCGTTCTCCCCGTTATCTTTGCTTCAGCCATCCTCTCGGTACCTGGTACCATCAAGGATTTTTTTGGCATCACCGAAGGTATCTGGGGCAAGTTCCTCGGCTTCTTCAGCAATCAGGGCTGGGGATATATTGTGCTTTACGCACTGTTTATCCTCGGGTTCAACTATTTCTACGTTGCTGTCCAGTACAATCCCGTACAGATGTCCAACGACCTTCGCAAGAACTCGGGTATGATCCCCGGAATTCGTCCCGGTAAGCCCACGTCCGACTTAATCGCGAAGGTAATCAGCAAAGTAACTTTTATAGGTGCTCTGTTCCTGATTCTTGTTGCCACGATGCCTATAATTATCACAAGGGCAACCGGCATCAACATATCACTTGGCGGTACATCTGTTCTGATTCTTGTAGGCGTAGCGCTTGAAGTTTCAACCACTCTTGAAAGCTATATGCTCATGCGCCACTACAAAGGATTCCTTGAATAAGGAGAACAGAATGAAACTGATACTGCTTGGAGCGCCCGGAGCGGGCAAGGGAACCCAGGCCGAGATCATATCAAAGCGTTTATCGATTCCCATTGTCAGCACCGGCAATATTCTCAAGGATGCAGTCCGACGCGGTACAGATCTGGGAAAGCAGGCGGAAGAATACATGTCCTCAGGCCGGCTTGTTCCGGATGGCATCATTATCGGGATACTCAACCAGACGATATCCGGAGATGAATATGCCGGCGGTTTTATTTTGGACGGTGTACCTCGCACGGTTGCACAGGCCGAGGCACTTAAAAACATGGGTTTCACTGTGGACCACGTTATAAGCATCGAGGTTCCAGATGAGACTATAGTAGAGCGGGTATCCGGCAGAAGGATCTGTGCCTCCTGCGGAAGCTCATATCACATTATTAGTAAGCAATCCGCTAATGAAGGCATTTGCGACAACTGCGGCGGTGAGCTTATTATACGCGACGACGATAAACCAGAGATTGTCAAGGAACGTCTTAGAGTTTACCATGAGACCACCGAACAGTTGAAGGACTATTATGAGCGTGAAGGCCTTCTCAAGCTGGTCGACGGCTTACAGGGCGTCGCCGACACTACCAGATCCGTCATGGCGGCAATCGAGGGCTGATAATGGTTATAGTAAAAACAGCTCGAGAGATCGAAAGCATGATGGAGGCCTGCCGGATTTCAGCGGGTGCTCTGCGTGTTGCCAGAGAAACGATTCGCCCCGGTGTCACCACCGCTTACATCGACGGCGAAATAAGAAAGTATATACTTTCCTGCGGCGCAACACCGACGTTTCTTCATTACGGCGGATTCCCCAAAAACGCCTGTATTTCCATCAACGAGCAGGTTATCCACGGAATACCTGACAAAGACACCGTCATTATGGACGGCGACATCGTAAAGGTTGACGTTGGTGCAGCAAAAGACGGATTTACCGGTGACAACGCAGCAACATTCCCCGTAGGAACAATCAGTGCAGAAGCTCAGAAACTGGTTGAGGTTACGAAGGAATCCCTTGAAAGAGGCGTCGCCGCGGCACTTAAAGGGAACAGAGTAGGCGACATAGGACACGCGGTTCAGTCTTATGTCGAAGAAAAAGGCTTTTCGGTCGTGCGCGATTATGTCGGACACGGCGTTGGGCGTGAACTGCATGAAGATCCGGAGGTCCCCAATTACGGACGCGCGGGTCACGGTACGCGGCTTGTTCCCGGGATGACCATAGCGATTGAACCGATGGTCAACGCGGGCGGCTGGCAGGTCGATGTACTCGACAATGACTGGACCGTCGTTACTGCGGACAACAGTCTTTCGGCCCATTTTGAATATACCGTGCTTGTTACCGAGAACGGACCGGTTGTGATGACCGCTGAATGAGGTACCCGTATGGATATTAAGGTTGGTACGATAGTCTGCTCCAGAGCCGGACGCGACAAGGGACGGTTTTTCGCGGTTCTTGAATTGAATGAAAAATACGCCGAAATCGCAGACGGGGATCTGAGAAAAACAGCAAAACCTAAACGTAAGAGTTTGAGACATCTTGCGGCAACAAACCATGTGCTGCCTTATGTACAGCGTTTGGATGACAAGGCTTTGTATAATGGAATATACGGGTCGGTCAACTGTCAAAAGGAGGATTGAATTTTGTCAAAAGTAGATGTTCTGGAACTGGAAGGTGTCGTCAAGGAAGTCCAGCCCAATGCTACGTTCCTTGTTGAACTTGCCAACGGGCATACTATCCAGGCACACATATCCGGTAAACTTCGGATGAATTACATTCGCATTCTTGTCGGTGACAAGGTGACGGTTGAGATGTCGCCATACGATCTCACAAAAGGCCGTATTACATGGCGCTCGAAATAAGCGTAATTTAAACCCCACAGGAGGTAATAACTATGAAGGTAAGACCTTCCGTAAAACCAATGTGTGAAAAATGCAAGGTAATCAAACGCAACGGTCGCGTTATGGTTATCTGCAAAAACCCAAAACATAAGCAGCGTCAGGGTTAAGACGCTCTTAAAACCAGGAGGATATATTACATGGCGCGTATTGCTGGTGTAGACCTGCCCCGAGACAAGCGGGTTGAAATCGGACTTACCTACATTTACGGTATCGGTATCAACACTGCCAAGCAGATCATTGCTGAGACAGGCGTTAATCCCGACACACGTGTAAAGGATCTGTCAGTTGAGGACGAGTCCAAGCTTCGTGATTACATCGACAAGAACCTCACAGTTGAGGGTGATCTTCGTCGAAATGTAGCTCTCAATATAAAACGTCTTATAGAAATCGGCAGTTATCGCGGAACCCGTCATCGCAAGGGTCTGCCTGTTCGCGGTCAGCGCAGCAAGACCAATGCACGTACTCGCAAGGGTCCGAAGAGAACAATGGCCAACAAGAAGAAATAAGAAAGGAAGTCCTTACATGGCAACAAAAACGACAAAAAAGTCGGCCGCTAACGTTACCCGTAAACGTCGTGAAAAGAAGAACATCGAACGCGGCGCTGCACATATCCAGGCCACTTTTAACAACACGATCGTGACTATTACCGACGTTACAGGTAATGCCATTTCATGGTCAAGTGCCGGTGGCTTGGGCTTCAAGGGATCCCGCAAATCCACCCCCTATGCCGCTCAGATGGCTGCAGAAACAGCAGCCAAGGCAGCTATGGAACATGGAATGAAAACAGTTGAAGTTTACGTAAAAGGACCCGGCTCCGGCCGCGAGTCTGCCATTCGTGCCCTTCAGGCTGCCGGTCTTGAGGTGACAATGATCAAGGATGTCACCCCTGTTCCCCACAATGGATGCCGCCCGCCAAAAAGGCGTCGCGTATAATTTAAGGAGGATAATCGATAAATGGCAAGAAATACAGGATCTGTCTGCAGATATTGCCGCCGCGAGGGTGAAAAGCTCTTCCTTAAAGGCGAACGCTGCTATTCAGAGAAATGCGCATTTGAGCGCAGGTCCTATGCCCCCGGCCAGCACGGTCAGGGCCGTAAAAAGAGTTCCGAGTATGGTATCCAGCTTCGTACAAAGCAGAAAGCCAAAAGATACTACGGTGTTCTTGAGAGCCAGTTTGCAAAATATTTTGAGATGGCCGAGCGACAGAACGGAGTCACCGGTGAGAACCTTCTTCGCATTCTCGAGTCCCGTTTTGACAACGTAGTTTATCGCGCGGGTCTTGCTAATTCCCGCAGCGAAGCTCGTCAGCTTGTAACCCACCGTCATTTCACAGTTAACGGCAAGACAGTCAACATTCCCTCATACCTTATGAAGGCAGGGGACAAGATTGCCATACGTAAGAGTGAAGACGAAAAGGTTAAGCAGTCTGTCGAAATAAACGGCGCACGCCCCACTCCCGTATGGATGAGTGTTGATACAGACAAGCTTAATGTAAGCGTCATTCGTTTACCCGAGCGTTCCGAGATTGACTTCAACATTGAAGAGCACTTCATCGTTGAGTTGTACTCCAAATAAAAAAGTCGCGTAGCGAATATATTTCGGGAAAGCGATAATACGGCGGTTTTAACCGCCTGACAGGAGGGTTAAATGATAGAAATTAAAAAGCCCAATATTCAAACTGTTGAACTTTCGGAGGACGGTTCCTACGGTAAATTCACCGTTGAACCGCTTGAGCGCGGATTCGGTACCACACTGGGTAACGGACTCAGACGCGTTCTGCTTTCCTCGCTTCCCGGCGTTGCAGCCCAGTCAATCAAGATTGACGGTGTCCTGCACGAGTTCTCTACCATAGAGGGCGTTAAGGAAGATGTAACCGAAATAGTTTTAAACGTGAAGGGTATTACCGCAAAGCTTCATTGTGACGGACCTAAAACCGTCTTCATCGAAGCTCAGGGTGAATGCGAAGTAACAGCCGGAAGCATCAAACCGGATTCCGAAATAGAGATTCTTGATCCCGACTGGCACATTGCCACACTGGGCAAGAACGCCAAGCTCTATATGGAGATTACCTTCAACAAGGGCAGAGGCTACATTTCAGCCGATAAGAACAAAGCCGAGATGGCCGCGTCCATCGGTGTCATTCCTGTTGACAGCATTTACACCCCGGTACTTAAGGCGAACTACACAGTTGAAAATACGCGTGTAGGTCAGATCACAGACTTCGATAAGCTTACTCTTGAAGTCAAGACCGACCGTACACTCAACGCCAAAGAGGCTGTATCCATAGCCGCAAAGGTTCTAGTTGATCATCTGACGCTGTTCACAGACCTCAGCGAAGAGCTTGAGGACTCCACAGGCATGATGATCGAGCCTGAGCCCGAGGCCAAGGAAAAGAAGTTTGAGATGACGATCGAAGAGATGGATCTCTCGGTTCGTTCCTTCAACTGCCTCAAACGTAACGGTGTCAACACTGTTGAGGATCTGATTAGCATGACCGCTGAGGAAATGATGAAGTTCCGCAACCTCGGCACCAAGTCCCTTGAAGAGGTCCTTTCCAAGTTGAAAGACCTGGGTCTTGAATTAAGAAAGAACGAAGAATAACCTTCTATAATCCGTAAAGGAGTGAACTGCAATGGCTGGCACGAGAAAACTTGGCAGGACAAGCGACCAGAGAAAAGCTATGCTTCGCGCAATGGTTACCTTCCTGCTTGAGAACGGCAAGATTGAAACAACCGTTACTCGCGCAAAGGAAGTGCGCTCAGTTGCCGAGAAAATGATCACACTCGGTAAATCAAACGAGCTGCATGCGAAAAGGCAGATATATTCGTACATTACAAAAGAATCAGTAGCCAAAAAGGTTATCGACGAGATCGGTCCCCAGTATTTGGACCGTAACGGCGGTTATACTCGTATCACAAAAATCGGCACACGCCGCGGCGACGCTGCCGAAATGGCTATTATCGAATTAGTCTGATTATACTTATTCCTTAAAGGAACACCCGCAACTATGTTGCGGGTGTTCCTTTTTATTAATTCAGTTTGATATTTCGAGATAAAACCAGAATACGCTTCCAACTCCGGGTGAGCTGCTCACGCCGTAGGCTGAGCCATGGGCGTCGAGAATCGATTTAACTATTGAGAGCCCCAGGCCGCTTCCGTCGTAGTTGCGTTTGTGGTTGGCTTTACTGCGGTAGTAGCGTTCGAACAGATGAGGAAGCTCTTCCTCGGCGATGCCCTCTCCGTTGTCGCGCACCTCCACCCTTATATGGTGTCCGTCAGCCTCGCGGAGTTGCGCAATTTCGACGCGGTTGCCGTTACCCAGATAGTTTATAGCGTTGGAAACAAGATTTTCCACAACTCGGCCTATTAGCGACTCGTCGCCAAGCGCTGTGATGGTTTCGCCCGCAAGAAGCGAAACAGTATAGTCTTTTCCTTCGTTGGAATTGACCGATACGATTCCCTGAAGCAGGGCGGTAAGGTTGAAGGGCACCGGAATAACCGGCTCGGAATGGCTTTGGATCTTGCTGAGATCCATGGCGTCCTTTAGAAGGCGGTTCATGCGTCCCGATTCTTTTATTATGATATCAAGATTGGAATCGGTCCGTTCATCTTCAAAATCCTTCATCATCTCTGCGGTGCCGCTTATCATCGTAAGCGGGGTGCGCAGGTCATGTGAAATGTTGGCTATAAGCTCTTGACGAAGCTTTTCGGTGATGGAAAGCTCATCGCCTACAGACCTGAGAATTTCTGAAAGATCGTGGACCTCCTCGCACCAGCCCGAATACTCAAGCTCCGGCGTAAAAACGCCGCCAGCAAGATTGCGAGCTTCCTTCGCTATTCCGGATATTGGACGCGCTATCGCGCGGGAGATTATAAACGAGGTGATTACCGAAAGAATAAAGATAGTAATAGAAATCCAGATAAGTATCGAGCGAATGGCCGTCTTGGTTTCTCCGACCGTGCTGAGTATCGAGTTAATAAAGAATACATTCTGCTCTCCGGTATCGGACGATATTACCGACACCATAATCATGCTAATGTTTTCGGGGGTCTCCTCACGTACAGAAGGAGAAGTGCTTTTGCCGAATCCGGGAGGCGGAGAGGAAAGAGTGCCCCTGAGTGTGGAATATTCAGTGTAGCTGCCGCCTTTGTTGACCGCGCTGTTGTACAGAGCTGAAAGCTGAAGATAGTTCATGGTATGAATGTTGCAGCGTGGGGAGCTTTCCACCGACGCAACAGTATTCAGGTCCTTATCGGTGACCAGTATGCATACGTTGTAATAGGCTGCGATATCCTCCAGAGCTTCGTTCATGTTTTCGCCGCCGGATGCCACAGTCGTAATGGCGGAGGACATAGCTGAAGCGGTAATGTTCTCTTTTCTCTGCCTGTATATACGCTCGAAAAAGATGCTTTGTAGCGTCCAGAGGAGAAGTAGTACAATCAGCGAAAAGGACAGAAAATATATAAATACGCGGCCGAAAAGGTTAATCCTGTGGTTCTTCAAATCTGTAACCCACCCCTCGAAGTGTTACAATGCAGCCGTTGTAGCGACCCAGCTTTTTACGGACAAGCTTGATATGAGTGTCAAGTGTGCGATCATCCCCGTAGAAGTCGTAACCCCAGATTTCACATAAGAGCTTGTCGCGGGTAAGCGCGATGCGTCTGTTTTTGACAAGGTAGAACAGAAGCTCGTATTCCTTTGGGGACATGTCGCAGGGAACCCCATCTATTGATACAGTGCGCGATGTGAAATCGATCTCAAGACCGTTTCTGAGGTATATTTCGTGGCCTTCGCGGGATTCAAGACCGTTGGTCCTTTTAATGATAGCGGATACGCGTAACATTAGCTCCTTTGCGGAAAAGGGCTTTACAACATAGTCGTCAATACCAAGCTCGAAGCCCTTTATACGGTCGTATTCCTCGCCGCGGGCGGACAGCATGATTACCGGCACACCGGAGAATTCACGGATTCGGCTTACCGAATCGAAGCCGTTCATCACCGGCATCATGATATCCATTATAACTATGCTGTATTCGTTCTGGCGGCAAAGATCTACCGCTTCGGCTCCGTTGGACGCCTCGTCGACCTGAAAGCCTTCATGCAGGGCGTATTTCCGAATAATCTGACGGATGTTTTCCTCATCGTCAACAACCAGCATCCTGTTCAAAATAATCCCTCCCGTTAGTTTATATATATACCTAATAATAATACCATATTAGAAAGATGATGTGATATCCCTGTGAAAAAACAGGAAGTGATATAAACCTATAATAGGTTCAGTGAACCGAAACGCTCAACGGTAAATAGTAAAAAATGAGAAATTCTGATATAATTAAAAGGTAATAGTATTTTTTCAACTGCTTAACTTATGTTTTTTTATAGAGGCAATTAATGACAACATCGACAGCTACAATCAAGGGAATGAGTTGCGCCTCCTGCAGTGCCGGCGTAGAAAGGGTTGTGGGTCGACTGAACTTTGTTTCGGGAGTTTCCGTAAACCTTACCACCGAAAAGATGACTGTAAGCTACGACGAGACTGCCGGCAATATGGACGTCATCTCTGCCGCCATCACAAAGGCCGGCTTTAAAATGGTGCCCCGTGACCAGGAGCTTTCGCCGCTTGAGCGAATGAAGGAGCAGGACAGCGAACTTAACGACAAGCGTCGCAGGCTTATCATCGCGATATGCTTTACCCTGCCACTGTTATATATTTCAATGTCCCAGATGGCAGGCCTACCATATCCCGCCTTTATTGATCCCATGGCACATCCCGCGGCCTATGCCTTTTTCCAGATGATTCTTGCTATATGTGTAATGATAAGCGGACGTAATTTCTTTATCGACGGCTACCGTTTACTGTTCGCGGGGCATCCCAATATGGATACCCTTGTCGCCGTGGGCACTAGCGCGTCATTCATCTACAGCGTGTGGTCATTTGTGCGGATCCTTTCGGGTGATACCTCCGCCGTAATGGATATGTATTTCGAGTCCTGTGGTTTGATTATCACGCTTATTATGGTCGGCAAATTTATGGAAGCCCGGGCTAAGAAGAAAACCCGCGGTGCCATAGCAAAGCTTTACGACCTTGTGCCCTCAACGGCCTTCGTGGAACGCAGCGGCGATATTATGGAAATTCCAGCAGCGGAGCTGGGTCTGGGCGACATCATGATTATCAGGCCCGGTGCAAAGATTCCAGCTGACGGTGTAATTGTAGAGGGAAGTTCCTCGATAGACGAATTGATGCTTACCGGTGAAAGCATGCCGGTAGAGCGCGGCGCGGGCCAGAACGTCGCCGGTGCCACCATAAATAAAAACGGCGCGTTGAAAGTTAAGGTCACCCGACTGGGTGAAGACAGTGCACTGAGCGGTATCGTCCGCCTTGTGGAAGAAGCCCAGGGCATGAAGACTCCGATAGCAAAGCTCGCCGATGTTGTGTCCGGGTACTTAGTACCCACAGCAATTGTAATAGCGTTTGCCGCAGGCATCGCCTGGCTTATCGCGGGGAAAGGAATATCTTTTTCTTTGCGCATATTCGTATCCGTACTAATAATCGCGTGTCCATGTGCCCTCGGTCTTGCGACGCCCACGGCCATCATGGTCGGTACCGGAAAGGGAGCCGCTGACGGTATTCTATTCAAAAACGGCGAAGCGCTTGAAACGCTGCGCAACGTCGATACAATAATGTTTGACAAGACAGGCACATTAACCGAGGGAATACCCCGTGTTACCGGAATATTTACAGTTGAGGGCATTACCGAACCGTCGCTTGTGTTCATTGCGGCATCTGTTGAAAAGATGGCGGGCCATCCCCTTGCGAAGGCTATCGTGCAATACGCGGAGGGAAACGGAATTAAGGGTACTGATTGTACTGGATTCGAAAACCTTCCCGGACACGGCGTTACAGCGATTGTTAACGGACAGACGGTTTTAATCGGTAACGCTTCGCTGATGGATGAAAACTATGTTGATATCACCGACCTGGCGTTTGAATCATACGAAATGTCCAATAACGCCGAAACGCCGATGTTTATAGCCGTTGACGGCAAGCTTATTGGTGTAATCTCTGTTGCCGACAGCCTCAAGGAAGGCAGCACCGAGGTTATAAAAGAACTTAGGGAAATCGGAATAAAGACAATAATGATCACCGGAGATAACGCCAAAACAGCTCGGGTTATCGGAAAGGCGCTCGGCGTCGACGAGATTCTGGCGGAGGTACTTCCGGCCGACAAGCGTAATAAGGTATCCGAGGTTCAGGCAGCGGGAGCCCGTGTGGCAATGGTGGGCGACGGAATAAACGATGCGCCGGCACTTGCTATGGCTGACGTGGGTGTGGCAATCGGGTCAGGAACCGACGTCGCTATCGAGAGCGCTGACGTCGTATTGATGGGTAGATCGCTTAAATCGGTAATATCCGCCGTCAAGCTCTCCAGAGCAACCATCCGGATAATAAAGCAGAACCTTTTCTGGGCATTTTGTTATAATACCATAGGTATCCCAATTGCCGCAGGTATCCTGTACCTTTTCGGAGGGCCACTGTTCAGCCCCGTAATCGGTGCTGCCTGTATGTCGCTGTCCTCGGTATGTGTCGTATCAAACGCGCTTCGTCTTCGCCTGATAGATACGATTAACAGTAATTGAAAGGAAAGTGAAAATGGAAAAGATAGTAAAAATCGAAGGTATGATGTGCGACAACTGTGTTGCTCGGGTGAAGAAGGCTCTTGAAGGCCTCGACGGCGTACAGAGTGCCATTGTTTCCCTTGACGACAAGCAAGCTGTCGTAACATTCGATGAAACCTTAGTTTCCGAAGCCGACCTTTATGAGGCGGTGGAAGCTACTGGGTTTGAGGTTGTATAGTAATTATAAAGCAAACGGTGTGTGCGGGAAATTTTTCCGTGTACACCATTTATTTTGTTATTGAAAGAAGCGGATGCCAGGCTGAGATAGGCACGGCCTGCAGTATGGCTTCGGCCGGCCTCGCGGAAATGATGGGCATAGAGCTTGAGCAGATTGAATACGCCGCTGAGGTCGCTATGGAGCACCATCTGGGTCTTGCCAATTGGTTTGATTATATAAAGAGCAGTCAAAGGAAAAGATCATAGAAAATACATATAGTAATTTGATATGATAAAAGACGAATAGTATTATAATGCATAATTTTCCAATAAATCATCCGATAGGGGCGGAGTAATCATTTGGACAGCGGAAGCAATTTCAGAATAAGTCTTGCGGGTAGGGTAATTGAAATATCCTGTCTTTTCGGCGATACCAAAAAACTGTGCGAAGATTACATCTGTAATGGCGAACCCGATTTTTGCGTTTCTGTTTCCCGCGAAGATATCGAAGCCGAACGAGAAGTGACCGACGGAAACTACCGCGACGGATATCTTGAGACACTTGCTGTGTATCGTAAAATATGCACCGGAATAGCAAAGTACGGCACCGTTCTGATTCATGGGTCAGCGCTTGCCGTCGGAAATGAAGCCGTGCTTTTCACCGCCGTGTCCGGTACAGGTAAAACCACGCATTCCCACCTCTGGATAAAGAACTTTTCCGACTGCGTTATCGTAAACGGGGATAAACCCCTTGTTTCTATCGATAAAAATGGTGCCTCCGTTCACGGAACGCCCTGGTGCGGGAAGGAAGGCTACAACAAAAACATTTCGGTTCCTTTGAAATCGATTGTGCTTCTACGCAGGGGAGAGACTAACTCTGTATCGGAGATGTCCGCATCGGAGGCTTTTCCTGAAATCCTTTCCCAGATGTATATCCCGAAACACTCGCCGGAGGACGCCCTTGCGGCGACTCTTTTCGGCAAACTGATGAACAGTGTAAAGAGCTTCAGGATGTTCTGCAACATGGAGGACGAGGCCGCTTATACCGCACGTGAGGCACTGTATGACGACTGATTTCAAATCCGAGCTTGAGCGTTCCGGGCATGTGGTTTTCACCAACAAAGGTGTATCTATGATGCCGCTGCTCCGAAAGGACAGGGACATAATTGTAATCGACAGGGGAGAGCCGCCCTACAGTAAAAACGATGCCGTTCTGTTTGTTCGCGACACCGGAAGCTACGTGCTGCACCGAATCACGAAAATTCTCCCGGACGGAATGTATGAGATTACAGGCGACAACTGCATCGAATCCGAAAATGTCCGTGAGGATCGTATTATCGGTGTTCTTTCAGAGGTGCATCGCGATGGAAAAACAATTAAGACCGGGGAAAAAGGTTACAAAATATACATATTCACGCGTCCTTTTGTAAGATCCTTAAAACAAATCTATCGCAAGGTACGTTCTGCGGCCTCATGGCTGTACAGGAAATTGGTAAAAAATGATTGATAACTCTCAAGGTCAGTTCAAAACCTTTATAACCTCAAAGCACGTGTTGATGGACCTTCACATCAGGGAGACGATTCGCTACCGAGATTTAATCATGCTTTTCGTCAAGCGTGATTTCTCATCAAGATACAAGCAGACGCTTCTGGGGCCGCTCTGGGCACTTATCCAGCCTCTGCTTACAACTGTTGTTTTTTCGATAATCTTCGGGAATCTTGCTAACCTTACCACGGCGGATATCCCGGGAGATTTTGTTATACCGGGATTTCTGTTCTACCTGGCCGGAAATATCTGCTGGTCGTATTTCAGTGGCACGCTTATTGCGGTGTCAGGGACATTCATCAACAACAGAGGAATCATGGGCAAAGTGTATTACCCGCGCCTTGTAACACCGATAGCTTCCGCGATTTCGCTCCTTATTTCCTTCGGTATCCAGTTCGCGATGCTTCTGGGATTCTGGATTTTCTACCTGATCCGCGGCGGCACGGACATCGCTGTTACTCCCAAACTCCTGCTGATACCCCTTCTGATACTTCAGATAATGATACTTTCTGTCGGACTTGGCATTATTGTATCCTCAGTTACAACAAAATACCGTGACCTTTCTATACTGGTCGGCTTTGGTCTGCAGCTTTGGCACTATGCCACGCCCATTGCCTACGGACTTTCACTTGCCACCGGAATGGCGGACAGGCATCCGATGCTTGTTTCTGTGTATATGCTCAACCCGGTTATGCAAATTGTCACCGCGTTCCGCTGGGCACTGTTCGGCTTCGGATATTTCAATATAGGGTATTATCTTGCCGGATGGGCGGTTTCACTCATAACGTTCTTTATCGGCCTTGTGCTTTTCAGCCGTATCGAGCGCACCTTTACGGACACGATATAAGGGAGTGACTGTATGAGCGAAATGATGATACAGATTGACAAAGTTTCAAAAGAATACCGACTTGGCCAGATAGGTGGCACAACCCTCCGCGATGAACTTCAAAGGAGCAGGGCGCGGCACAGAGGCCTTGATGACCCGACAAAGCGGATAGGTTCCCGTGAATACACTGACGGCGAAACCTTCCTTGCGCTTGACCGGGTAAGTCTTACGGTAAATAAAGGCGAACGCCTGGGTATAATAGGACCCAACGGAGCAGGAAAATCCACTCTTCTGAAACTTATATCACAGATTACCGCACCCACGGAGGGCACCATTGGCCTTAACGGACGTGTGGCGTCCATGCTTGAAGTTGGCACAGGGTTCCACGGCGAGCTTACCGGCCGTGAGAATATATACATGAACGGCGCCATTCTCGGAATGACCAAAAAGGAAATCATCGCCAAGATAGAGGATATTATTGACTTTTCCGAATGCCGCAGATTTATCGATACCCCGGTTAAAAGGTATTCAAGCGGCATGTACGTCAAGCTTGCCTTCGCGGTTGCAGCGCACCTTGATTCAGAGATAATGATAATGGACGAGGTTCTTGCGGTAGGCGACGTGAATTACCAGCAGAAATGTTTTGAAAAAATGCGCAGCGCCGCTGAGGACGAAGGACGTACAGTCCTTTACGTCAGCCACAATATGAACACCATCCGCAGACTCTGCAACCGATGCATAGTACTTAAATACGGAAAGATAGTCTACGATGGCAATGTGGAGGAGGCTATCTCGGTCTACATGGGCGACAACGAGGAAGTGCCCTCAAGATACTACAACCTTCGGGACAGGGAACGCACGTCTGTACGCCCAAGCGGCAGGATAACCTTCACCGGAGTCGAGATTGTGAACGACGTGCCGATGAAACTGCGCGACAAGATGCGTTTAAAGGTTACGTGGGAGAACCACGACCCCGAAATCAGTCAGGTGTATATACGTATTTATATTGATGGAAGTAAAGGTAACGCCGCAGTCGCGGTGTCGAAACCGTTCGATACCTTCTTTAGGGAAGAGCACAGCGGGATAATCGACATTGACACCTCGGTTACTGGGCCCGGGAATTACAGCGTTACGCTTCAGTTTATCCAACCCGAGATCGTGCTTCACGACTCGGTACGGGCGTTCGGTTTTAGTATACTGAACGATCCGAAGGAAACGGGACTCAACTTTTGGTACAGTGATTGGGGCAATACCCTGTTGCCGGGAATTGAATATACCGAACTTTAATTAGCCTGCCACGATGTTTGTCTATAAGATAAAGCGCTCACCTTGTTGGTGAGCGCTTAATTATTTTGTATTATCCTAAAAATCCCTGTTGGCGTAGGCATTTTGGTCAAGACCGGCTACATTGCCGTTGATGAACTCATAATAACCGGAGGAGGCGATCATAGCGCCGTTGTCGCCGCACAACTGTGGTGCGGTGAGGTACAGTGGGATATTTTTCTTCTTGCATATCTGTGCAGTGAGGTCGCGCAGGGCGGGGTTGACGGCCACGCCTCCGCACAGTGCGGCGGGAACGCCCTCGCGTGATGAGGCTTCAGTTAGTCGGGAGGCAAGCATGTGCACTGCGCATGCCTGAAACGAGGCCGCGACGGAGGCTTTGTCAATTTCCTCACCTTTTTGTTCCGCAGTATGAACAAGATTGATAACGGCTGTTTTAAGTCCCGAAAAGCTTACGTCGTACTCGCCGGGTGCGTGTGGCTCTGGAAGTTTATATTTCGCCGGGTCGCCGTCTTTTGCAAGCCGGGTTATCTCGGGTCCGCCGGGGTAACCCATGCCGAGAACGCGGGCAACCTTGTCGAAGGCTTCGCCGGCGGCGTCGTCCACAGTTCGTCCTAAAACCTCAAAATCGGTGTAGCTTTTAACGTACACAAGATGGCTATGTCCGCCCGAGGCGACCATTGCCATAAAGGGAGGTTCAAGCTCCGGGTAGGTAAGGTACAACGCGCAGATATGACCTTTGAGATGGTTTACGGCAACCAAAGGTTCTCCGGCAGCGTAGCTCAGTCCCTTCGCGAAGCTTAAACCCGCGAGTAGGGCACCTATAAGACCGGGGAAGCAAGTAACCGCGACGGCATCAATGTCCTTAAGCTCTATTCCGGCGTTCTTAAGGGCGTCCTTTGCAAGAAATCCGATATTCTCAATATGCCTGCGTGAGGCTATTTCGGGAACCACACCACCATACAGATGGTGCTCGGGTACCTGGCTGTTGACCTCGTTGGACAGGATCTTGCGTCCATCCTTTACAACGGCAACCGCAGTCTCGTCGCAGCTGCTTTCTATACCTAAAATAAGCATTTGTTACAATTCCTTAATCATGGTAATCCCGTCTTCGTTGGGAAGTTCGTACATATTTTTGCGAAGAGCCGCGTCGGTGAATCCGCAGCTTTTATATAGCTTTCTTGCTTCGGTGTTATTAGTTCTTACGTCCAACACAACGGCGGGGCATCCGCTTTCCTTTGCGATACCGCAGACCTCGTCCACCATGGCGCGGGCGATTCCTCTGCGGCGGAAAATATTGTCTACCGCTAAGTTTCCGATATAGGCCTGATCGAATATCAGGGTCATGCAAATATATCCGCCAATTTCACCGCCGTATTCGGCGCAGAGAAAAATCTCGGTCGGGGAGTCTATACTAGATAAAAATTGTTCTGCAGTCCAGGGATCGCCGAAGAGACGGCTTTCTATATCAGCGATACGGGGAATATCCTCCGCGGAGGCAGGGCGGATTACAAGCTCAGTCTTTTGCATCGTACCAGCTCTTTCCACGGCCGACCTCGGCTACAAGTGGCGCCGCAAGACTAGTGGCCTTTTCCATCTCCTCACGAAGGACGACGGCCGCGCGGTCGGCACATTCATGCGAGGTCTCGACGATAAGTTCGTCATGAATCTGAAGGATAAGGTCGGCGTCAAGTCCTTCCTCTTTGAGACGTTTCGAAACGTTAATCATTGCTATCTTTATAATATCTGCCGCGGTACCCTGGATTGGGGTATTCATGGCGAGACGTTCACCGAGAGCCTGCACCGTTTTATTAGATGAAGCAAGCTCGGGAATCATGCGGCGGCGTCCGAACATTGTGGTGGTATAGCCCTTTTCGCGGGCGCTCTTTTTGGCATTGTCAAGGTAGGCAGCTACACTGCTGTAGGTGGCAAGATAGCCTTCGATGTATTCCTTTGCCTCGCGCATGCTGCAGCCAATGTCATCCGCAAGCGAGAAGGCGCCTATTCCGTATACAATACCGAAATTGACGGCCTTTGCACGGCGCCGAAGCTCTGATGTGACCATAATTGGGGGAACCCCGAAGACACGAGACGCGGTTTCGGTGTGGATATCGTTGCCGCTGTTGAAAGCAGATATCATCTGTTTGTCGTCACTTACGCTTGCGAGAACACGAAGCTCAATCTGACTGTAGTCGGCGTCGAGTAATATTCTGTCGCCGCGCGCAACGAAGAATTTTCTGAAATTGCTTCCAAGCTCGCTTCGAACCGGGATGTTCTGAAGATTTGGCTCGCGGCTGCTTATGCGGCCGGTGCGTGTTTCGGTCTGCATGAACTCGGTGCGGATTATACCCTCCGGGTCGGCACTTGCGATAAGACCTTCGACGTATGTGGATGTAAGTTTCTGGTACATGCGGTAATTGAGAACATGGCTTACAATCGGGTGGGCGACGCGAAGCTTTTCAAGAACCTCGGCGTTTGTGGAATATCCGCTCTTGGTTTTTTTTATTACAGGCAGGCCGAGGTCATTGAAGAGGACATCGCCCAGCTGTTTTGGTGAATTTATATTAAATGAGCGGCCGCAGAGATTGTATACAGCCTGCTGCTCCTGATCCATAAGTTTCTTCAGCTCGTTGCCGAATTCGCGTGTGGATTTGATATCCAACTTGAACCCGGCATTTTCCATATCGCAGAGCACCTTGGATAGCGGAAGCTCGATATTGTCGTGGAGGTCCTTCATATTGGATGATTCAAGAGCCGCGGCAAGTTTGTCGCAGAGGGAGGGGAAATATCCCGGAACCTCGTCGTTTAAAAATGCCTTTTTAGCGCCATATTCGTCCGCAAGAAGGGCGGGGCTGTAGTTACCTGCGGAGGGATTCATCAGATACGCCGCGAGTAGGGTGTCAAATACGATATTGACGTTAAAAAGACCCAGATCTGCCGCGGTATGGTAAAGGCGTTTGGCGTTGTGGCAGAAAAGCGGTACACCGTTCCCAAGAATAGCGGACAGGGCGTCACGGTCGAGGGAGTACGGGATATTGCCGATTATGCAGTAATATTTTCCGGCGTTCTCGGTAATGTAGGCTGTTTCGGTGCCGGAGGGAATGCCCGCGAATAGTGCGGTTTCAACCTCAATGAGCTCCGGTTCAGCAGGTGTGTCTGCGTCGGGATTTCGTTTGGTCGAAGGAGCTATGCCTCCGAGATCCAGCTTCGTGATAAGGGAGTGCATTTCAAACGAATTGAGTAAAGCGGCAGCGTCAGCGGGATTGCCATGGCCGGGAAGATACGCGTCAAAATCCGTTTCCACAGGTACCTCGCGGTTTATGGTGGCAAGCTTGTAGCTTAAATAGGCGGAATCTTTTCCATCTATAAGCTTTTTGCGGACCGAGTCCTTTATTTCTGAACTATGGATATTTTCATAAACACCGTCAAGCGTTCCGAACTTATGAAGAAGATCCATAGCGGTCTTCTCACCCACCCCAGGTACGCCGGGGATATTGTCGCTGCTGTCGCCCATAAGTGCCTTGAGGTCAACAAGAATAGGCGGAGCGAATCCGTGTTTTTCAGTGAAGGACGCGGTATCGACCGTCTCGGTCTCACCCTTGCCGAATTTGGTTATTGTGAGAAGGACATTGATCTTGTCGTCTACAAGCTGAAGGCTGTCGCGGTCGCCGGTGGCGAGGAAGCATTCGTCGCCGCGTTCGCTGCAGGCGCGGGCAAGGGTGCCCAGAATATCATCGGCTTCGAATCCTCTACAGGTAACGATTTTGTAGCCCAGCGCGGAAAGGATATCCTTAAGCGGCTGCATCTGCTGCGCAAGCTCCTCCGGCATGCCCTTGCGGGTGGCCTTGTAGGAGGCGTACATGTTGTGGCGGAAGGTTTTATCGCTCAGGTCAAAGGCCACAGCCACACCCTGAGGTTCGAGCGTGGACATCAGTTTTATGAAAATATTCAGAAAGCCGTATATGGCGTTAGTGTATTTTCCGTCCTTAGTGGTCAGCAGTTTGATACCGTAAAATGCGCGGTTCATTACGCTGTTGCCGTCGATACACAGTAGCCTCATAGGGTAACCTCCGGATAATCATACTAAATCAAATTATAGCACACTGCGGCAGGTTTATGTTAAAATGGTCGGGAAATGTAAGGAGGGGAGTAAGGCATATGCCCGTGAATTTTAAATGGCCGGATGTCGCGCTGGCGCCTATGGCCGGAACAACCGACAGCGCTTTCCGGAGGATGGCGATAAAGTACGGCTGTGGTCTTGTAACGACCGAGATGATAAGCGCCAAAGCCCTTATGATGGGTGACCGTAAAACACCCCAGCTTATGAAGTTTGATGAGACCGAACGCCCGATAGGAATCCAGCTATTCGGATACGATCCGGATGATTTCGCCTACGCCGCGGAGTACGCTGTAAAGCATTATCACCCCGATTTTATTGATATCAACATGGGATGTCCTACACCCAAAATCACTTCAAACGGCAGCGGAAGCGCCCTTATGAAGGATCCGGAGCTTGCGGCAAGAATAGTCGCGGCGACAATCAAAGCCGCGAGAATACCCGTAACCGTTAAAATGAGAACCGGGTATGAAACCGTAAATGCTCCACAGGTCGCGGCCGCGGTGGAAAGCGCGGGAGTGGCCATGATAACCGTGCACGGACGCACCCGCGCAGGGATGTACCATTCGCCAATCGATTACGAGACCATAGCGAAAGTGAAAAAGACTGTATCCGTGCCGGTTATCGGCAACGGAAACGTTACTTGCGGGGCAGATGCCCAGAATATGATGAAGGTTACCGGATGCGACGGAGTCGCGGTGGGGCGGGTCGCGCAGGGGAACCCCTTTGTTTTCGCGGAGATAGCCGCCGTACTGCACAGTGAGGAACCGCCCGAAGAACCTGACATATACACACGGATGGCCGCCCTCCGGGAACAGGTTGCCATGATGATGGAATACAAGAGCGTATTTGTTGCCATGCAGGAGGCGCGCAAGCACGCAGCATGGTACTTACGAGGTGTACGGGACGCCGCAAAGTACCGAGCGATGGCAAACGGCCTTAACACCGCGGAAGACCTGGAAAACTATATAAGCAAGGTGCTGAATGCACAAAAATTATTATAACGTAAAAGAATGATGCCGGTTTAGTCTGGACATCATTCTTTTAAAGTATGAGTAGTACTTACAGTAGTTGAAGTTTCTGTATAGGGCAGCGTGTCTTCTCCGTTGTAAACGGCGTCAGAGGACTAATTGGTTTTTAAAAATTTCGACAACGGCATATGCAAGAAAAGTCTCGTCTTCGGCAAGTAAAATACGCAATTTACTATACCTCCATGATAGTAAGAACATTAAATCATACAGTGCTTAAATATGGCTAAAAATATAATAAGGCCGCCTGCCAACGGCAGATGGCCTTTGTGAAATTAGAGTCATTATTTATCGGACTTAATGTTCTCGACGGCTTCTTTAACTTCCTCGGCAGCGTCTCCGACCTCATCCTTGACTTCCTTGGCTACGGTTTCGAAGGTGTCCGCGGCAACCTCAGCGTCCTCTTTGGCGTTGCCCATGGCTTCATTGATGGCATCGAGCGCGCCGGTGTAGATCTCACCCGCGGCATCTCTTACCTTTCCGGCCATTTCCTTCACATCGGCACCGAGTTTGTCGGTGTCGATACCGGCCTTCTGCGCGGCAGTTTTGACCTTCTCTCCGGTCTCGTTGTAAACTTCGGTAGCGGCCTTTTTGATACCGCCCATAACGTCAGCGTATTCCTCGCCATTTGCCTCTGCGGCAGCCTTGTTTTCATTGTACTTTTCAGCAACCTTGATTGTGGCGTAGGTGGCGCCTGCAACAATACCAAGGCCAAGAAGTCTTCTTATAATTCCCATAATATAATCTCCTTTCAGGTGAATTGATAAAAGGTAAATCAGCATTAAATATATTACTGCTTTATAATTATACCATATTATTTCTTAATTTCACAATATGCTGTCTCTGCAAGTCTGCGGTGATTGTAAAACGCAGGGAAGTACGATATATTTATACCTGTAATTTGCATGTAATAGATATTCAAAGGAGATTGTTTATGTGGCTTTTATTTGCCCTGATCTGCACTTTTGTATGGGGAGGTGCGGATCTGTTCTACAAAAAAGGCGCGGATGAAAACGATAGATATTCCCATCTCAAGACAGCGATATGGGTTGGCATTATCATGGGAATTCACGCAGTTGTTTTAATAGCGTCCGCAGACTGGAGCTATAACTTTAAAAATTTACTGGTATACCTACCGGTGTCGGCGATGTATATCCTTTCGATGATAGTCGGATATTTCGGCTTAAGGTATCTGGAGTTAAGCATTTCCAGCCCCGTGCAGAACGCGAGCGGCGCGCTTGTGTTCATTCTGTGCCTTATATTTCTTAAAGTCGAAATCGACGCCCTTTCGATTGTCGCAGTGGTGCTTACATGTGGTGGCGTATTCATGCTTGGCCTTTTAGAATACCATGTGTCCTCGAGGAATATCGCACCGGGAGAATCGGTTTTTCACAAAGGCTTTGCTGCGTTCATGTTCCCGATAATATACTGTGTTCTTGACGCGGCGGGAACCTTCTTCGACGCGTATTATCTTGACGATGCAGGCTCCACGCCTCTTCTGGGCGTTACGGCGGACAACATTGAGGATGTGGCAAACGCCAGCTACGAGCTTACATTCCTTATCATCGCGATTATTCTTTTTATATGGCTTCATATAATAAAAAAACAGCCTGTGGCCATGAAGAAATCTGCAGCCAAGTCGCGGCCGGCAGCGGCATTATTGGAGACCGCCGGCCAGTATGCCTACGTCTACGCCATGAGCGGTAACGGCGCTCTCGCCGCGCCTGTTGTGGCCAGCTACTGTGTAGTATCTCTTATACTTTCCAGGCTGTTTCTGAAGGAAAAACTTTCACGAAACCAGTACATCGCCATTGGGATAGTTGTGGCGGGAATCGTGCTGCTTGGCGTTGCTGAAGGAATGGAAAGTGCTTAACAGTGTTGCGCAGCTAGACCTCTATGAGAATCCTACTAGATATTCATTTTAATACAGCTGCGGAGGAGCACGCGGTAGGCCGGATGATAAGCGGTGCGGTACCTTTCGCTGTGGCTTACCATTGGATACCCTTCGGCGGCGTACTTTTCAAGATATTCCGCAAGGTCATCCTTTGAAAAACCGAAGCCGAATTGGGAGTAATTATCGTAAAGGAAACGCAGACGCGACTTAAATTCATCAAGGTCGCTCTTAACCTGACAGGCCGATTCGACGAAATCATCGTTAAGCTGCGACAAGCGGTAGACGTTGGTATCAAGCGCGGCAAGATTAACCCTCACGAACCCGAAACCAATATCCTCGAACAACGGCATGTCCGCGATATGCGGTGTGGCGGCGTACTCGGTTTGAAGTCGCACAAGCGTAGCGGCCCGGTCGGTTATAAGATGGCCCCCGCCGAAGGTGTTCTGGTATAGTAACTTTACGGCGTCCTGAGTCTCCATATCGGGGAAACGGACGGCGTTGGAGCATAGTACATTAATCAGCTCGTGGTACAATGCTTTTCTCCTTAAAAAAAGAATTATTACTTTATTATTATACTCAAAAAGCAAATCAGTTCAACGGGAGGTGATTACAATCGGAAACGCGGTTTTAGGCATTCTGGCACACGTCGACGCCGGAAAAACTACGCTGAGCGAGGCTATACTGTACCGTTGCGGCATCATCCGCCAAAAAGGGCGTGTGGACAACGGCGATGCCTATCTCGACACTGACGCTTCCGAAAAGAGCAGGGGTATCACCATATACAGCAAGCCTGCCGTAAGCACCTGGAACGGACTGAATATCACATTGCTTGATACCCCCGGTCACACTGACTTTTCACCGGAGGCTGAACAGGCAATGGTCGCGCTTGATGCAGCATTATTGGTTATATCCGCGCCGGAAGGAATTCAGAGCCATACCGTAACCCTCTGGAATATTCTAAAAAGACGCAGCATTCCCGTATTAGTTTTCGTGAATAAGACCGACATGAACAACCCCGGCCAGGCGGAGCTTATAGCCTCACTTTTAAAACGGTTCGGCAACGGATTTGTTAATTTTTCTGCCGACCCCGACATTATAGCGGAGGAGCAGGCCTTTCTTTCGGAGGAGGCCATGCAGTGTTTCGAGAACAGGGGTCACGTGGATATTAATATCCTGCGCCGCGAATTCGGCAAGCGGCACATGTTCCCGGTACTGTTCGGAAGCGCGCTGAAATCCACGGGAATAGACGAGCTATTGAACACCCTTCGCGAGCTTCTTGTACCCGAAGGCGATGCAGCCGACCCATTCGGTGCGGTGGTGTACAAAATATCCCGTGATAACGACGGCAATCGCCTGACGAACATACGTGTATTCAGCGGCAGCATATCGGTGCGCGACAGTATAGGCGGCGAGAAGATCACCGGAATTCGGCTTTATTCCGGCCTTAAGTACAGTTCACCCGACTCGGCAAATCCGGGTGACGTTGTGGCATTATTAGGCCCCAAAAACACGTATTCAGGCCAGGGCCTCGGCATCATTGACGATACCACGGGGCCTAGCCTTACCCCGGTTATGACATGCAGCATCATCCCTACGAACGGTACCGATATACACTCGGTTCTGCTGAAGCTTAAGCCGCTTTCGGATGAGAATCCTCTGCTTCACATACGTTTCAACAGTCGCACATCGGAGATATGTGCCGACATCATGGGTGACGTAAGCCTTGAGATTCTTCATGACAGCATACGCGACAGATTCGGGTTGGAGGTTACCTTTTCGGAGCCGTCAGTATCCTACCGCGAAAAGCCGCTCGGCGTTGTTGAGGGCGTAGGCCATTTCGAGCCTTTGCGTCACTATGCTGAGGTGCACGTGTTTGTGGAACCTCTGCCGACGGGCGCTGGGGTAATTATCGACAACAAATGCCCCGACAACGTGCTTCCCAAGGAAAAGCAGGATACTATTATCAAAGTTCTTTCTTCCACCGAGTTCATAGGTCCGCTAACCGGTTCACCCATCGCTGATGCTAAAATTACCCTTATAGCCGCGCGCGACCACGAAAAGCACACTGAGGGTGGGGACATGCGCGAGGCGGCCTGGCGGTCTGTTTATAACGGTCTCCGTATGGTCGGAACGCAGCTTCTAGAACCTTTTCTCAATTTCACAATAAACGTTCCCGACGAGAACGTCGGAAGGGTTTTAAGTGACCTTTCCAGGATGTCCGCCCAATTCGACCAACCTTATTCTTCCGGTGGAATCAGCACACTTTCGGGTACCGTTACTGCACGGGCGTACAGAAACTACAGTGTTGATATTTCGGGATTTACCGGAGGCTACGGAAGCAGCGAGACGCGCTTCGCAGGATACATGCCTGCGGAGAACCCGCTTGAGATTGCCGAAGCCATAGGGTACGATCCCGACAGTGATCTTGAGCATACCGCTGATTCGGTATTCTGCCGCCACGGTGCGGGATTCGTTGTGCCGTGGGATCAAGTGCTTGAATATGCCCATCTGCCGCTTCTGAAAGACAAGCGTGACCTTGACGATACCTATACCGACACTCCCGTCGTCCCGGTTAAAACACAGTACAGGGACGCAGAAACCGAGGACAAAGAACTCCTAAAAATATACGAAAGGACCTACGGCCCGGTAAAGAGGGACCTGCGCGCTGTTCTGCGCACAGTGGAGGATCCGGTAATCCACGCTGCGGTACCGCGCGAACGACGAGACGAATATCTCCTTATAGACGCGTATAATATAATATTCGACTGGGAAGAGCTGCGCAACGTGGCACACGACAATATGGACGCCGCACGCGAGGTGCTTATACGCAGGCTATCAAACTACCAGGGATACGTCAATAACAACATCATAGTCGTTTTCGATGCCTACAAGGTGAAGGGCGCCGTCCACGAGGTGGAACACCTTAACAACATCACCGTAGTGTACACCAAGGAAGCCGAGACCGCCGATATGTACATAGAAAGGGCGGTTCGGCGCCTTACACGCAGCCGCCGTGTGCGTGTGGCGACAAATGACAGCCTTGAGCAGCTTATTATACTAGGTGCCGGGGCACAGCGGATAGCAAGCGACAGATTCCACGAGGAATTGCGGCTTGTGGAGAAGGCGATTGACGATATAGTGGAAGTTCTATAAACTGGATAATAACGATAAAAAACCCATTCTTTAAGGAGAAAGCATGATATGCAAAGCAAAGATGTAAAAACCGGCACAGGTTTTCTTGTTGGCGATGTAAAGAAGGAAGTGGCGTTTTACCATGACGTCCTGGGTCTTGAGGTGGACTGGGACGGCGAAAATTTCGCTGAGATAAAAACAGCGGGCGGATACCTTTCTGTATTCATGTACAGCCGCGAGATGTTCGTGCAGGCGTTCAACTGGGAGTACGATCCCCCGAAGGGCATCAACCAGACCTTTGAAATGGGTATCTGGCTACCCAAATTCTCTGACGTCGACGCCGAGTATGAAAAGCTTAAGTCGGTTGGCGCCAACCTTGTTTCTGGCGAGCCCGTAACCTTCCCCTGGGGCCTCCGCAATTTCTACGTGGCCGATCCGGAAGGCAACCTTCTTGAAATCGGAAGCAGTAACGCCTGAGCGGCGAAGAATTATAACACCTTGCTCTTCCGTGCGAGGGAAGGGTGTAACCTGGCATAAGTTTGAGAAGCAGGTATTTGAGAAGGTTACATAGAGATCGAAAAAACATAAAGGCGCCTGTCGATAGACAGGCGCCTTTTTAAGGCTCACAACTATTTAATAATAATACATCCGGGCGCACGTTTCAAGTGATGATATCCTATTTCTCTTTTTTGCTTAATCAATCGTACTTTAATTCGTTGAAACCGCGAATTGATTAACATCTGCAAGGGCACTACTATATAATCAAGAGATTTGAAATGGATTATAGAAAGAGGATATGTGATCCGATGAGTTCACAATTTTGAACAGGGAGGTTTACTCCGATGAAATAGTCCGAGGTCCTGTTGTGTGAGAAAAACAGGACGGAGATGAAGATCTCAAAGCTGAAGAAAGAGAGGTAACCAGTATGCTAGATATTAAGAATTCATGGAAGTAGCCCTTAGGCTTGCAGGTGAAAGGTGCAGGTTGAGGGCTACTTCTTATATATGAAAGAATGCAAAAACGTATTTGATAAAAAAGAACACCTGTATATTACAGACGCTGATTTTTATTAAAAACGAAGAAAACCGTACACAAAAAGGCAGCCGCAGGGCTGCCTTTTTGTGAGTTTCAGCTTGTGCACCAATAGGCGTTATTATGCAGTATCCAGCGGCGTATAATCCAAAATTTTACAGTAATAATTGTTTATATTGCCGATTTTATATTATTAGTGAAAAAAGGTTTGACTGATTAATCGCATTTCAAGTAAAATTCTTGTATATACAAGCATATACTATAGGTATGCCTAAAATTATGTTTTATAATATTTCAGGAGGAAATTCGCTTTATGGCTTTTAAACGCGTACCGCAGGTTTTCACGGCTTCGATCAACGAGGTCACCCTCGGAACAAGCGACAAAGCCGTCACAATTGGCGGAGGCAACACAATGCCCCTGTATTCCTTTGACGGCCCTGTCAAAAACAAGGTCGCTGTCGGTGTGGAGATTACCGATGACGGCTTTGATTCCACAGTTCCCGGCATTGCCGAGTATTACGGTTCTGCGGCCAATATGGCCGAAATTGCAAAGAAGGCATCCGAGATGCCCGGCGCCGATTTCGTAACCCTTGCCCTTACAGGTGCTGATCCCGGCGGCGAAAACAAGCCTGTCGAGGAATGCATGGCCATAGCCAAAGAGGTTGCTGACGCTATCGATTGCCCCCTCGCCATCATCGGCTGCAGGAACGTCGAGAAGGATACCGAGCTTTTCAGCAAAATCGCCGATGCTCTTCAGGGCAAGCGCGTAACTTTCATATCCGCCCGTGAGGAAAACTACAAAACTCTGGCCGTAGGTGCGGGCGTTGCCTATAACCAGATTCTATCTTCCGAATCATCTGTTGATATCAACCTTGCGAAGCAGCTGAACGTTCTCGTTTCCCAAATGAACCTCAAGTCCGACAATCAGGTTATGAACGTCGGTTCCGCCGCCGCAGGCTACGGTTACGAATACGTAGCATCCACGCTTGACCGTGTACGTGGTGCAGCCCTTACTCAGAATGACAACATGCTGCAGCAACCCATCATTACCCCCGCCGGCGACGAGGCTTGGGGTGTAAAGGAAGCCATCGTATCCGAGGAAGACATCCCTGAGTGGGGTCCCCGTGAGGATCGCGGTGTCCTGATGGAAATCACTACCGCTGCCGCCCTTTTGGCTGGCGGTTCCAACGCAATCATTCTGCATCATCCCCGTTCGGTCGCTGCAATTTCAAAGCTGGCCGCGGGTCTTATGTAAGGAAGGGAGAGGCAAACAATGGCACTTAAAGGATTAGATATTTTCAAGCTTACTCCGAAAACAAACTGCAAGGAGTGCGGCAACCCCACATGCATGGCTTTTGCCATGAAGGTTGCCCAGGGCTCTGTTTCAATCGAAGCATGCCCCCATATGCCCGAAGAAGCAATTGCTGCGCTTAACGCCGCAACCGCTCCTCCCATGGTTTCCCTCAAGGTCGGCGCCGGTGATTCCGAGGCTTCCCTGGGTGGTGAAACCGTTCTGTTCCGTCATGATAAGACATTCGTCAGTCACAGCCTCTTCGGCGTAAATATATGCTCCGCCTGCTTCGACGACAAATACGCCGAAATCGAGAAAGTCAGCTACGACCGTATCGGAGAGCATATGTTCACCGAAATCCTCAACCTTGTCTATGAAGGCGACAAGGGCGCCTATTCCGAGTTGGTCAAAAAGGCAGAAAAAAAGGGACGCATCTTGATCCTTGACGTCAAGGAAGTTGACGCCGCAAAGGCTGCCCTTGATATCTGTGCTGCATCCAAGCCCGTTCTGAATGGCGCCACCCCAGACAACTACGCCGACATGGTCGCCCTCGCAAAGGAAAAGGGCGTTCTGCTCGGTATTTCCGCACCCGATCTTAATGCCCTGTACGACACAGCTGCTGCTGTCGAAGGCCTCGGCTACAAGAATCTGGTTCTTGACGTAACAGGGAACGACTTCAAGGAAGCATACGGCAACGCTATCCAGGTCCGCCGCGCCGCCCTTAAGGATCAGGATCGCACATTCGGTTATCCCTCCATCGTCAACCTCGGAAAGGTTGCCCCCGGGGACATTGATATGCAGACAGCTCTCGCATCTATGTTTGTCCTGAAATACGGCAGCATCATCATCATGGATTCCATGACATACGCTCAGGCCCTGCCTCTGTTCGGCCTCCGTCAGAATATCTATACCGACCCGCAGCGTCCCATGAAGGTCGAGCCTGGCATCTATCCCCTTAACGGAGCAAACGAGAACAGCGTTCTGGTTACAACCGTCGACTTCGCGCTTACATACTTCGTCGTATCCAGTGAGCTGGAGCGTTCCGGAGTTCCATGCAATCTGCTCATCAGCGACGCGGGCGGCTATTCCGTTCTGACAGCGTGGGCCGCCGGTAAGTTCAGCGCCGGCAGCATTGCTAAGTTCATCAAGGAGTTCGATATCGAGAACAAGTTCGCATCCCGCACCCTTATCATCCCAGGCAAGGTTGCAGTACTTAAGGGCGAATTGGAGGAAAACCTCCCCGGATGGACCATCGCGGTTGCACCCAACGATGCCACAGGCCTTATCAAGTTCATGAAGGACTTTCAATAATTAACTACACATATAAGGAGTACCAGAATGGGAAAATTCGTAGTAATCGGTGAACGCATTCACTGCATCTCCCCCAGCATCCGCAAGGCTATGGAGGAAAAGGACCCCGAGCCCATCCTCAAGCGTGCAAAGGAGCAGCTGGATGCCGGCGCTACCTATCTTGATGTTAACATCGGTCCCGCCGAAAAGAACGGCGAAGAGCTTATGAAATGGGCCGTTACCCTTATTCAGGAACACCTGGACAACGTTCCACTCTGCCTTGACACCGTAAACCGCAAAGCCATCGAGGCAGGTATTTCAGTTTACAACCGCAGTAAGGGAAAACCCATCGTCAACAGTGCCGATGCGGGCGACCGTATTGAGAACATCGACCTTGCCGCAGCCAATGATGCCATCGTAATCTCGCTCTGCTCCAAAGCGGGTGTACCCGGCGACAACGACGAGCGCATGATGTACTGCCAGGAGATGCTTGAGCGCGGCATGGAGCACGGCATGGAGCCCGAAGACATGTGGTTCGATCCGCTCTTCCTTGTTATAAAAGGTATGCAGGAAAAACAAATGGACGTTCTTGATTTCATCAAACAGCTCTCCGACATGGGATTCAACTCCACCGGCGGCCTTTCCAACGTATCCAACGGAATGCCCAAGAACATACGTCCCATCATGGACAGTACGATGATCGCAATGGCCATGTATAACGGCCTTACCTCCGCTATCGTCAACCCCTGCGATCTCCGACTGATGGAAACCGTAAAATCCGCCGATATAATCAAGAACAATTCGCTTTACGCGGATTCCTACCTGGAAATCTAGGATATTTCATTAAGAACATCCCCCCGGGTCAAGGTGCTGTCTTCCCGGGGGTGTTTTTCAGCATAAACAGAGTGAGGTAATTTTTTTGTATACGGTAACATTCAATATTGAGAACGGAGCCGTAGTAAAGGTACAGGCCAACCGCGGCGATAATATTCTTGAGACTGCGTCAAACGCCGGCATTGCGGTAGACGCACCCTGTTCCGGAAACGGCACATGCGGCAAATGCAGAATGAGGGCTATTTCAGGCGAGGTTGATATGACCCACAACCCCAGGCTTTCAAGGACCGACTACCACGATATGTGGCGTCTTGCATGCCAGAGCAGAGTAATGGGTGATGTCACCCTCTGGGTGCCGGCGTCCGCGTCGGCTTTCAAAAATGATATAGTTACCGCAGACCTGAGCACTCCGGAAGAGTTTGAACGCTATGACATTGAATTATCCGCTCTGTTCGATCTGGGTATCGCAAAGGGCTGTGCCGAAAACGGCTGCGGTATCGCGATAGATATCGGCACCACGACGGTCACAGGCGCCCTTGTGTCGCTTTATGACGGTAAGGTACTTTCCAAGGCAAGTATGGGCAACGGCCAGATAAGGTACGGCGCCGACGTTATAAACCGAATTATCCAGTCCGCCAAGCCCGGTGGAAAGGAAAAACTTAAATCCGCTATACTTAACGAGACCCTTGTACCGCTTATAAACGGCATGTGCCTAAGTGCAGGCATCGAAAACAACGCGGTAAACCGTGTGGTTATCGCCGGCAACACTACTATGGAGCATCTTATGGTCGGTGAGGACGCCCAGTCCATCCGCCTTGAACCATATGTGCCCGCTTTCCTTGAGCTCCGCGGCAAAACCGCTTCGGACCTCGGCATTCCTGTAAACCCCTCTGCGGAGGTCGTGCTTTCGCCCAACGTGGGAAGCTATGTAGGCGGCGATATCACGGCCGGCGTGCTTGCGTCAAGACTATGGAACGACGAGGGACTTACGCTCTTTATTGACCTCGGCACCAACGGTGAGCTTGTGCTCGGCAATGCCGACTACATGCTGTGCTGCGCCTGTTCGGCCGGACCGGCGTTCGAGGGAGGCGATATCTCCTGCGGCATGCGTGCCACCACAGGAGCGGTGGAGGACGTCGAAATCGACAAGGAAACCCTTAACCCCGCTCTTTCGGTAATAGGCGGCGGAAAGCCGACGGGTCTTTGCGGCAGCGGCCTTATAGCCATTATTTCCGAGCTTTTCCGTTGCAACGTAATAAGCGCCAAGGGCAAATTCCAAACTGAGAATAACCCCAGGGTGGTCTACGACGACTATGGCGGGGCAACATATATTCTGGCCACCGCAGAAGAAAGCGGAACAGGAAGAGACATAGAGCTTAACGAATCCGACCTCGACAACTTCATACGCGCCAAAGCCGCCATTTTCAGCGCGGTCAAGACCATGCTGGATTCGCTTGATATACCTGTGGGAGGTATCGAAAAAATCATACTTGCCGGAGGCATTGGAAAAGGAATCGATATTAAGAAAGCGATATCCATAGGTATGATTCCCAATATCCCCGAGGAATGCTATACATACATCGGAAACAGCTCGCTTACAGGTGCATGTGCCATGCTGCTGTCCGACGACGCGGAGGAACGTGTTTTCGAGCTTGGCCGCAACATGACTTATATTGAGCTTTCCACCTACCCGGGCTACATGGACGAATTCATTGCCTCCTGCTTCATTCCGCACACCGACAGCTCGCTTTTCCCGGAGGTGAAATAAATGGAGGTTGTAAACAACAAGACAGGCCTGCCTCTTGAGCATTACCGTTCGCTTTTCCGAGACGCGGATCCCATGGAGCTGTCGCATAACAGCGGCGTGGAGCTGAGCGGAATAACGTTTACTCTGAGCCTTCTAAACCGTCAAATATTGGTCACCTGGCCAGACGCCGCATTCACTCTTGACGACGGGACAAAACCCGGAGATTACACCGAAATTCTCGTTCTCCGGAGGATCCTTGAGGGAAGACAGTCGGCGTTTTGCGGGAAGATGCTGGCCTACAGCGAGATGCCCTGGGGATCGGTTTACGAGACTCAATTCAGAGGCCGTTGCATACAAAGAATGGCAGGAACCTTTGGCCATAATATTGCCGGATTTTCTGAGGTGTGCAAATCACTTGGCGGCGTCGCAGTCAAAGCCGGAGATGTTGCGTTTGACCTTGCATTCATGCAGGGCCTTACGGTACGTCTTATAATGTGGGAAGGGGACGAGGAATTCCCCGCATCCGCTCAGATTCTTTTCTCCGACAATTTCACATCCTCGTTCACGGCGGAGGATATGGCCGTAGTGGGAGACGTTCTTCTGAACGCCATGCGCGGCAGATGGTAAACGAAAACAGTATGCGGTATAATATTAACGAAGATAAAAAAGATATGCGCTGTTCATAATCGACGCGTAATCGTGAGGGTTGAATATGCCGAAAGTAACATTTTTGCCCGATGAAATTACGGTGGATGCTGCCGACGGCACCACTCTAATTCAGGCTCAGATTGATGCTGGGCTTCATCCCGACGCACCGTGCGGCGGCAACGGAAGTTGTGGTAAATGCCTTGTGGATATTATTATGGGTGACGGCGATTTGCGCCAGGTTCTTGCCTGCCAGACCATGGTATATAGAGACATGACTGTCAAGGTACGCGAAAGCGGGGCGCACAACATTCTGTCCCGGGGCGCCGAATATACGGGCGAGTTTAAGCCTCTTGTAAGGTCCGCAAGGATTATGGTAAAGAAAGCCACGCTGACGGATTTAAGCGACGACTGGTCGCGCGTAACCGCGGCTGCGGTTGAGGTTTTCGGTATCGATAAGGACATCATTATTCCTGACCCGGACCTCGCATCCGTGGCAGGACAAATTTTAAGAGATACGGATTTCAATCCCTGCGTGATTATGCTGGGGAACAGAATGCTTGACCTGCGCGCTGACGACGCGCGTACCTATATGGCGGCCGTTGATATCGGTACTACAACAGTGGTACTTTATCTTATGGAATGTACTACAGGCAAAGTCGTTGCCATATCAAGCCGCCTCAACCCCCAGACAGAATACGGCGGGGATGTTATCTCGCGCGCTAACTATGCGATAAACAACGGTGTAAGACCCTTAAGCAGCTGTATAAGAAACGCGCTTAACGAGCTTCTGTCTGACGCGGCAGAGAAAGCTGGCATAAAGGTCAGCGAAGTGTACGCCGTTTCCATAGTGGGAAACACGTGTATGCACCATCTCTTCCTGGGGGTGTCCCCCGAAAGCCTTGTGCATTCACCCTACAACCCTGCTATAAGCGTCCCGCTTGATCTTGCCGCGGGGCGTTACGGAATCAATGCCGGACATAATGCAAGGCTTGTCGTTTTGCCCTGCATTGCCGGCTTTGTTGGTGCGGATACCGCCGCGGTTATTCTCGCCTCGGATTTCGACAAGCGCAGTGAGCTTACACTCGCAATAGATATCGGAACCAATGGCGAGCTTGTGCTGGGCGACAAAAACCGCCTTGTAACCTGCTCCACTGCAGCGGGTCCCGCATTCGAGGGCGCAAAGATTACTTTCGGCATGCGCGGCGCCGAAGGTGCGATTGATCATTTCAAACTTGACGATAACAGGGATATCAGCTATTCGGTTATCGGCGGCGCAGAGCCTGTGGGTATCTGCGGAAGCGGACTAATGGACCTTGTGGCTCTGCTGCTTGACAACGGTGTTATAGACGAGAGCGGACGTTTCGTCGACGATCGCGAACCCGACGCTCTTTCTGGCAGGATTGAGAAAATCGACAAAATGAAAGTATTTGTCATCGCGTACGACGGCGGAGGCAATCCCGCTGTTTATCTGTCCCAGAAGGATATACGCGAGGTTCAGTTGGCGAAGGGTGCCATGGCCGCCGGAATACAACTTCTGTTAAAACAGCTTGGCAAGGAGGTTTCCGACGTGGGCTGCGTGCTTATCGCGGGCGCGTTCGGCAATTATATGGACCCGCAGAGCGCCTGCCGTATCGGCCTTATCCCACCCGAGCTTTCCGATCGCATTACAGGCGTGGGCAACGCTGCGGGCGAAGGAGCAAAGCAGATTCTTCAGAACGCCGACAGACGCGACCTTGCGGCCGCTTTGGCGGCAAAGGCCGAATTTGTAGAGCTTGCCACCGACCCCGATTTCCAGGATATATTTGTAGACAAACTAGAATTTCCCGAATAAGTAAAGGAGAATACAATGGCTTCCGAAATTTATGAAAAGCTGTTTGAGTTGGCTAAAGAGTCCGGGTTTACCGGATACACCGATATGGACGTAAGCACAATAGTGCTGCGCGACGAGGTACGCGATATGTGCGCAAAAGGAAAATGCGGTGCATACGGCAACAACTGGACCTGCCCTCCGGCATGCGGCGACCTTAACACCTGCCGCGCGCGTGTGGCCGGATATAAATACGGCGTTATCCTTCAGACCACCGGCAATCTTGAGGACGAGCTTGATTATGAGAGCATGATGGATATCGGCAAAAAACACCGTGAGGATTTCGCAAAATTCATGAAAACTGTCTCAGAGTTGTACTCCGATTCCCTGGGCTTAGGCGCCGGAGGCTGCAAAATATGCGCGAAATGTGCCTATCCAGAACCCTGTCGTTTCCCCGAAGTGGCTTATTCAAGCATGGAAGGATACGGCATGGTGGTAAGTGACACATGCAGCGCCAATAATATACCGTATTATTATGGTGAAAATACCCTAACTTATGTTGCATGTTTTCTGTTTAATGTATAATATATATAACATATAAGTTTGTTTGGAGGTTTTTTTTAATGATTATTGTCGGCGAAAAGCTGAACGGCTCAATTCCGTCCATAGGAAAAGCTATCGAAGCCCGCGACGAGGAAACTCTTCGACGTCTGGTACACGTACAGGACGAGGAGGGGGTAGATTTCCTCGATGTCTGTGCATCCGTACCCGTGGCTACCGAGGTTGAGGTTCTCCAGTGGATGCTAAATCTTGTTCAGGAGGAGTCCGATACTCCCATCTGTCTTGACAGCCCCAGTCCCGATACCATCGTCAAAGCCATGCCCTTTGTTAAAAAGCCCGGCCTGATCAATTCCGTATCTATGGAAAGCGACAAGATAGCCAAGATTTTTCCCGCTATCGCAGATACAGAGTGGGCATGTGTCGCCCTCTGCTCCGATGAGAACGGTATCCCCGAGACGGCCGAAGAGCGTCTTGCTGTATTTGACAGAATTATCGCCGAAGCTGACAAATACGGTATTTCTCATGACCGCCTTTACATTGATCCTCTGGTAGAAATGCTCTGCACCGCCGAGGACGGTATTTCCACAATTGTGGAAACAATCAAGGCTATCCGCGCCAGGGACTCTAAGGTCCATATTATCGGTGCTATTAGCAATATTTCCTTTAACCTACCCGTAAGGGCGCTAATCAACCAAACCTTCGCCACACTTGCGATTTCAGCAGGAATGGACGCAGGTATCCTCGATCCCACTAATCGCGGTCTCCGCGGAGCCATCTACGCCACAGAGGCATGCATGGGTCTTGACGAGTACTGCATGGAATACATCGGCGCTTTCCGCAAAGGCAAAATCGGTCAGGTTAAGAAAGTCTAAGCAATAATTATTTTTAAGGAGAATATCTACTATGTCTAAACTTGAAGAACTCGCAGTCGCCGTTGAAAACGGCAAATCCAAGCTCGTACCGGGTCTCGTACAGGAAGCTCTTGACGAAGGCATCTCCCCCCTCGAAGTACTCAACAAGGGTATGATCGACGCAATGGCTGTTATCGGTGAAAAGTTCAAGAACAACGAAATTTTCGTTCCCGAGATGCTGGTTGCTGCCCGCGCCATGAAAAAGGGTGTTGAGGTCCTCAAACCCCTGCTCACCGGTGACAACGCTGTTTCGGTTGGCAAAGCCGTTATCGGTACAGTTTACGGTGACCTTCATGATATCGGTAAGAACCTTGTTGCCCTCATGATCGAGAGCGCAGGTTTTGAGGTTAATGACCTTGGTGTTGACGTTCCCGCTGAGAAGTTCCTTGAAGCTGTCAAGGATCCCGCAGTAAAGGTTGTCTGTGTTTCCGCTCTTTTGACCACCACAATGCCCGCTATGAAGGAAATCGTTGCCCAGCTGAATGCCTGCCCGGAGAGAGCCAACTTCAAGATCATGGTCGGCGGCGCTCCTATTACCCAGGAATATGCTGACGAAGTCGGCGCGGATGCATTCACAACTGACGCTGCTTCCGCCGCATCCATGGCAAAAGAGCTTGTCGGTTAATCCCTTTAATTAAAAATATTCAGACTGGAGATTTCCAAATGGAAAAAATTCCCTTCAAAAAGGAAGAGCTTGAAGTTGTCAAGACCATCCCCGGACGTATGGGCCGCGACACAGAGCTAATTAATACCCCTATTACCCCGCGTGAGAACTTTCTGATGTTCCTTCGTCATGAGGAGCCTCTCTGGATGCCGATGGGTGACGATACCTTTACAATAACCCCCGGTGTTTCCGCCGACAACATCGCCCGTGGCTTCGTATTCGATGCCACAAA
The DNA here is from genome assembly GCA_964446385.1 of uncultured Oscillospiraceae bacterium. GTDB lineage: Bacteria > Bacillota > Clostridia > Oscillospirales > Ruminococcaceae > CAYSRC01. The sequence continues at coordinate 114,912 of CAYUOH010000006.1, forward strand.
GTTTGATCCCGTAACCCAGGGAGGCGGTCCCGATATGTTCGGCGTAGAGTGGGAGTATGTACCCACAGCCGGCGGATCCATGGTCCGTCCCGGTGCCCCCAAGGTTTCCGATATCACAGAATGGGAAAAATACATCACATTCCCCGATCTCGACAGCTGGGACTGGGCTGGCAGCGCCGAGCTCAACAAATCCCTCATCGAGGACGACACCCGTCTGCGCGGTGTAACTATCCTGAACGGCCTGTTTGAGCGTCTCATCAGTTTCTGCAACATGAACGAGGCTCTGATCGCCATGATCGACGAAGATGGCCAGGAAGGTGTACACCGTCTGTTTGACAAGCTTGCCGACTTCTACATCAAGATGATCGCCAAGTATAAAGAGTACTACAAGATCGACATTGTTACCTTCCATGATGACTGGGGTTCCCAGCGCGCCCCCTTCTTCTCGCTTGCAACCGTACGTGAAATGCTCGTCCCCTACCTGAAACGTATTGCTGACGGTACACATGAGATGGGCTTATACTTTGAGCTTCATTCCTGCGGAAAGAACGAGATTCTTGTTCCCGCTATGATCGAGGCCAATGTCGATATGTGGAACGGCCAGCCAATGAATGACAAAAGAATGCTCGTTGAGAAATACAGCGGTCAGATTCTCCTGGGTGCCTATCCAACAGAAGAAATCACTGATGACACCCCAGACGAAGAGATCAATAAGATTTATGAGGACTTTATCGGATTTTTCAACAAGTATCCTGTCTACGGTGGTATCCGTTTCGGCGGCCCCGCCCCCAAGAAGGTAGTTTACGAGAAATCCCGCATTGCCAAGTGCGGCAAAGCATAATCTCCCTAATTAATAAATGTCACCCTGCTCCTGACGGAGCAGGGTGTTTTTTTGCATTAAAAAAGTCCGGAAAGTTTGCGGTCTTTCCGGACCATGAATTTACACTCCAACAGTACGGAGAAGTGTAGGTACGTCGTTATGATTACATCATGGGGTCGAGGCCAAGTGCGGGATGTCCCTTTTCGGTGAGGAATGTTACCAGTTCTTCGGGATCACCGTTTCCGCAGGATTCCTCGTCGGCAATCATGTCGGTGAAGTTTACTATTCCGTAAAGTTCCTTTGCGGTTTCGTTCAGTTTGTCGGCAACCGTTTCCTTTAATGCCTTGGGCATCCAGACGATACGCTGTACGCCACCTTCGGCCTTCATGAACTTCTTGCTGGCGATAAAGTGCTTGCCGTGGCCCATGAATCCGGGGGTCTGAACACCGCCGCCCGTCATACTGGCCATTTCACTGAAGGACATGCCCAGAGGAGTAAGGCCTGTGTGCTCACGGTTGACTATGATAACACCGTTGGAGAAGGGCTCTATACCGCAGATACACTCGAAGCAACCGCAGCTTGTCATCGGGTCTACCATAATAGAGTAAAGAGTAACCTTATCGAGAGCGCCGTGGGAGTACTTGGTGACAGCTTCGTTTACATCCTCCCAGGAACCTATGTTCTCGTCGATAACGCGTTCTTTTGATACAATCTGGGATGGACCGCTTGGATCCAGCTCATTGGTTGCCTTTGCGTCTAGCCAGGAAACAGCGCCGCAGAGGCCAAGACGTTCCGGGGTGACGATGCAGACGTGGGAGGGCGAGAAGCTCTGGCAGAGAATGCAGGTATAGAATTTGTCGACACTCTCATCGGTTAAACCGGCAAGGCGCTCGTCACGCTTGTCGTAAACCTTGTTGGCGACGGCGCGGAAATCCTTCAGCTCGTCGGGAGTGATGTAGATCTTGACTTGGCATTTGTCGATAACGGCATCGTAATCGCTCATCATCTTTGCATAGAGAACTTCGCCGATGTGCTTAGCTCTAAAGCCGGCATCGAACGCGTTCTTGCTTATACGGATACGGATAAGGTCTCGCTGTCCGGTATGCATAACTCCCTCGAGACAGTTGAGGAAGCTGTGAATTTTCCTCTCGAAAACAGACTCGAAGTCGGTCTGCATGTTTTTACCGGCAACTTCGACGATTACAGCGGCGCATATTCTTTCGCCGGCCTCGAACTCGTCGAAGTCGGGTCCGATAACTTCTATGCGATGATCCTCGATATTGGCGGCGTCTACCATACGAACAAGCTCGAAGCAGTCCTTGCGGGAGCCGTCGATCTCGATCTTCATGTCGGCACGGCGTATGATTTCGCCTTCGAAGGCGGAGGAGAAAGCCACGGGGATATCCATATCTGTGACCTTGATCTTGATGTCGCGAGCTTCGAGAGAGGTCTCAATCCAGTTGGTAGTATCCGGCTGAACGATAAGAGTCTTGGGAACGCGCCACATATCGTTGTCGTCATTTGTGATTACGGGGAAGCCGAGAGCTATGGCGCCGGCGCCGCAGGCGACGGTCATGTCGTTAACGGGCTCGTAGGCGTTAACGAAGGCGAAGATACGATCCATGGTGTATCTGTTCATATCGTCATAGCTGTTAGGCTGGATGGCACCGAAGATCATTGCGGCTCTCATAACAAGGGATATAACGTGGGATACGCTCCAGAGATCCGGACCCACCGGAACTATACGTACTGGGAATCCCATATTGATGTTGCGGCGCTTGGCCTGGTCGATTACGCCGCCGATAAGGAATACAAAGATACCGCGGCTCTGATAACCCTTAATAAGCTTTTCAGCCTCTTCATCAGAAGGGGCGGGACCGATAACAACGACGAATCCGGGGATGTCGCGTGTTACAAGGGGAACGCCCAGCTCACGAACCTCGGCGTCGGTCATGTGTCCGTGATATTCGCCGTTGTAGGGATCGACGGTGTCCAGGTATTTGCAGAGCTCTATTACCTCGGCGGCCATGGCTGTGCCGATGCCGCTTGTAAAGACGTTGTGTGTATGGTAGTCATGGCTCATCATTTCCTTGATCTTAACCATGGCTTCCTTTAATTGGCCAAGGGATGTTACCTTGTTGCCGGTGTATTCATAAATAGTAGCTGCATAGTAAGCTGTATTGGGAAATACAGCAGGGGCGCTTTCATCATGGGTTGCGAGAGCCTCGGTAAGAGATTTCTCGGCGAGGGCATACATTTCATCCGAACCCCTGAATACTCTGTCAAAAAGACCCATTTATGTTTCCTCCAATTATATTGTTCGATCGATATTGTTTTTGACGGCTCTGATTTCTTCAACAAGCTGTCCGCCGCAGTCATAGGGAGAAACGGCGTTACGGTCGGCCTCAACCACTTCACTATTGTAGTGGATGAACCCAAGAAGGTCTTCGGCGGGAATATTTTCACGGATAAATGCTTCATCTGCATCGTCGCGGATTTTGTTGGCAACCACATTAACCATGTGTATGCCGAGATCGGCGGCAAGCTCCTTTATCCTTCCGTAGGTCTGGACGCTGCGCGCGCCCGGCTCGATAACCACAATGAAGCGGTCGACGCTGTCCGCGGTTCCGCGGCCCAGATGCTCGAGACCGGCCTCCATATCCATGATAACAACCTCATCTCGGTTGATTACCAGGTCGGATATTACCCTGCGAAGCATTACATGCTCGGGGCAGACGCAGCCGGCGCCTCCGGTTTCCACCGTACCCATTACCAGAAGCTTTACGCCGTTCTTTTCCTTGGCGAAACGGTCCGGTATATCGTCAACCCGGGGATTGATCTTGAAGAACTTTCCGTAGTTGGCGCCCCCAGCCGCGGTACGCTCAATAATGAGCTCCCGCATCTGGGAGATGGGTGTGATTCCCTTTATTTCCTCTTCGGTAAAGCCTAGCGCTGTGCCGAGGTTCGCGTCCGGGTCGACGTCGGCGCAGAGCACCTTGTGACCTTCGTCAGCGTAAAGCCTTGCGAGCACAGCCGAAAGGGTTGTCTTTCCGACGCCGCCCTTTCCTGTAACGGCAATTTTCATGTTGAGACCTCTCAGATACCAAGAGCGGCACGTTTTTTCTCAATGCCCTCGATAATGGCGTCGCACAGCTGATCGGGATCGGTATTGATTATATAGCCCGCGCCGACCATCTGGCGTGTACCTTCGGTTATAAGTTCCATCATAGTGTCGGAACCTTCAACCTGGGGCTTGATGCCGAGGTAGGTGTCAATACCTGTGCTGACAACATAGTTGGCGATGGAAACGGCTTTTTCACTCATCCACTCAGGTGCGCAACCCACGACGGGAACCTGTGGAACATCGATACCCCAGTCCTTGGCTATTCCGGTGGCGAGAATCATCATGCGGCTTATATCAACGCATGAACCCATATGAAGAACGGGAGGAATATCAACCAGCTCGCAGACACGCTTGATTCCGGCGCCGCAGAAGTCCTTGGCAGCCTTGTTCATCAAACCGTACTTGGCGGCAGCCTGTGCGGAGCAGCCGGTAACGATCACGATGATGTCGTTCTTGAGCAGGCGTTTCATGATTTCGATATGCGAATAGTCGGGGCGTACCTTGGGGTTGTTGCAGCCGACCATGGCAACCGCGCCGCGGATAACACCGGCTTTGATGCACTCAATAAGGGGTTCGTATGTATCAAGGGTGTCGATGTGGCTGTTTGTAACTCCATCAAGGCACTTGCGGATGGCTTCGCACGAATAGCCTACGTTAGCTTTCTGCTTGTATTCGGGCACGTATATCTTGGATTCATCACGGTTTTTAAAGTTTTCAACGGCCTGGCGGACCAAATCACGGCCCTGATCGCGAGCAGTGGCCACATCAAACTGCATATATGTGGATCCCTTAATTCTGGCCTTGGGAGAAGTGGAGACGAATTTCGTGTGGAAGCATTCGCTTAAAGGCCCGAGTGAGGGGAAGATGCACTGTACGTCGACAACCATCAGCTCGACTATACCGGTAAGCATGGCGTTTTCCTGCTGGAGGAAGTTGCCGGCCATACGGACGCCGTGTCTCATGGCTACTTCGTTTGCCGTACAACAAAGACCTACAACGTTGATTCCCTTTGCACCCTGCTGATGTGCAAGCTCAACAAGGTCACGGTCCTGGGATGCCAGAACGACCATCTCAGACATTGCGGGGTCATGGCCGTGTACGATGATGTTGACCATGTCCTTCTCGAGAACGCCGAGGTTCGCCTCGGTGTCACGCGGGGTGGGTGTGCCGAACAGAACGTCGCTGAACTCGGTACCCATCATTGAACCACCCCATCCGTCGGAAAGGCCGGTACGCAGGCCCTGCATTACAAGAGCTTTGGGATCGCTGGTGTTGCCCATATGGGTCATATGCATTGCGGTGGTGACTTCGCGGTCAACCGCACGGGGAACGATGTCGTATTTTTTCCAGATTTCCTTGCGTTCTTCGTTTGCACGCTCGATAAAGTTAAGTGTGCCGAAGGGTTTTCCGTATTCCATAAGTCCTATGTAGGCAACCTCATGGGCTACTTCGTAGATGTCGCGGCCTTCGGTCTCGACGCCCCATTCCTTGGCGATCTTTTCAAGTTTGGCAACATCGGTAATCTTGTAGCTGCCGTTAGGGTCTGCATTGTAAAGAACATTGCAGATTTCACGACCATGGTCGGAGTGAGTGGCAGCGCCACCCGCGACAAAACGCAGGTAATTTCTACCGGCTATGGTGTCTGCATCGGCACCGCAGATACCGCGGGGAGACTTGGGAGTGACGCGGCAGGGCCCCATCGAGCAGATACGGCAGCATATACCGCTTTCACCGAATTTGCAGGAAGGAGTTTGCGCACGTTTACGGTCTTCCCAGGTTTCTGCACCTACCATAACGGCAGTCTCCTTAAGGCGAGCGGAAACAGATTCCATCTGTTCAACAGTAGTAAAATTGTCGTAATTCATGGGATGATTCTCCTTATGAAATTTGAAAACATAGGGCTTGTCTATACAAGGTAATAATATAGTGTAGGGGGGTTACAGTCAAGTTTTTATATACATATAAATAAACATTTGGCATTTTGCCCAAAGTTCACGCTTCAGTATGTACATATTGAGCAAATACAAAATTATGAAAAGTCGGACGGGTGTTTGTACGCGGGGAGCATAGGGCGGCGGTACCTAGCGATTTCGAGCCGTAGGTGATGAATGATTTAAACACAGTGTAGGAAGCATTATTTTTGGTCTCGAACAAATGCCGTTTTCGGATTTCTACTATTTTTAGAACCTCCGTACATTTGGGACAACCTGATTATGTGAAAAGAATCTGGTCCTTTCAAGAATAATTATCATGTTGCACATTTATAGAAAGCAAACCTTGTCTGATATGCACAATGAAAGTCTTGCAGTTATTGACGACAGGGGGGTTATAATGATACCCTTTCAATTGTATAAATATGTTCCAAAACGCTGAGAGGACGTAATAATTATGGAAACCAAAGTACTTTCGGCGTCCCGAATTCAATTATTCCGAGAAGTGGCTAATTTAAAAAAACCGACAAGGGTGTAATAAATGATTATAATAGGTGAAAAAATCAATGGCGCAATCCCCGCAGTGGGAAAGGCTATATCGGAGCGCGACGACAGCGTAATCCGCGCTCGCGTACGCTCCCAGACAGCGGCCGGTGCGGACTATATAGACTGCGCCCCCGGTACCGAGACCTCGCTGGAATACGACGCTATGTGCTGGCTTATCGACATTATCCAGGATGAAACCGACATTCCCGTGTGCATCGACAGTCCCGCCGTGGCACTTCTTGCGCGGATTATCAGCGAAGGACGTTTGAAGAAACCCGGTATGATTAATTCGGTCAACGAAGAGGGCGCCAAGTGCGAAACTATTTTTCCGCTTATTGCCGGCTCAGAATGGAACGTCGTGGGACTTACATGCGACAGGGAGGGCATCCCATCCGACCCTGTGAAGAGAATAGCAATAGCGTCTTCAATAATTGAGAAGGCCGATAAATACGGCGTGGACTGCACAAAGCTTCACATAGATCCCTGCGTGATGGCTCTTGCGACTCAACCCAGTGCTCTTACGGACTTTGTATACTGTATTCGTGGAATACACGCCATGACCCCGATCGTAAAGGTGATCGGTGCAATCTCCAACATAAGCTATGAGATGCCGGCCAGAAAATACGTAAACATGAGTTTTATGAACGCCGCGGTGGCAGCAGGCCTTGATTCCGTTATCATGGACCCAACGTCCCAGGATATGATGGGCGCTCTTTACGCTGCGGAAGCACTTGCGGGAGCCGACAAAGGCGGGCGCAAATACAACAGAGCTTACCGCAAAGGCTTATTCGGCCAGAAAAAACAGTAAATTACGGAATAAGGAGAATATGTATAAATGGATTTTGAAGCGATTAAAACGGCAATGGCCGAACTTGAGGAAGACACCCTGATGGAGTACATCGTTCAGGTGGCCGAAAGCGGCGGTGATGATGTCGACGCCGCTATGGCCGCCATGCAGGACGGAATGAAAGAGGTTGGTGTACTGTTCGAGAGCGGCGAGTATTTCGTAGGTGATCTTATCTACGCCGGCGAAATTATGACCGCGGCGATGGAGGCACTTAAACCCGCTATGAAAGGCGAGGGCGCCGAAAAGACCGGAAAGATGATTCTCTGCACCGTAAAGTACGACCTGCATGATATTGGCAAAAAAATCGTTAAGGCCTTGCTGGAGGCGGCAGGATTTGAGATTGTCGATCTCGGTATCGACACCCCTCCCGAGAAGATAGTCGAGGCCGCGAAGGAAAACGATATTCATATTATCGGACTTTCCGGAGTGCTTACGCTGGCACTTGACTCCATGAAAGCGACTGTCGAGGCGTTCAACCAGGCCGGCATCCGTGATAGCGTGAAGATCATCATTGGCGGGGCACCTGTCAACGAGGAAGCATGCAAAAAAATCGGTGCCGACGAATGGGCTCAGAGCCCACAGAAGACTGTGGATACCTGCCGCGAGTGGGCAAAATTATATTAAATAAAAAAGCCCCCTAAGG
>CAYUOH010000007.1:0-116133 GCA_964446385.1 uncultured Oscillospiraceae bacterium
GTATGCTGGGCTCATCCAATTCCATCTCCTGCGCGAACATCATGCTGAACTCCGCTGTGGCGGAATCTTTGAAACTGTTCGCGGACGAGCTGGAGGGCGCGGAGCGATTTGAGGACACGCTGCATGCGCTGATCAAACGAATTGTTAAAGATCACAAGCGCATCCTGTTCAACGGCAACGGATACGACGATGCGTGGATCAGGGAAGCGACCGAAAAACGCGGTCTTTTGAATTTCCGTACCACTCCGGACTGCATGCCCCATCTGCTGGACGAAAAGAATATCCGAATGCTCACCTCGCACGGGGTATATACCGAGGCGGAGCTCAGGTCGCGCTGTGACATCATGCTTGAAAACTACTGCAAAACAGTGGTCATTGAGGCAAATACCATGTCAGACATGGCGAAGAAGCAGATACTTCCCGCAGTTGTGGCTTACACCGGAGACCTTGCCACAGCGGTAAAATCGACATCGTCTATCACGGATGTGTCCTGCGGATATGAAAAGTCGCTTATCGGCAGGTTGTCCGTTCTGACCGACCAAATTGCCATGAAAACCGAAAGTCTTGACGCATCGCTTTTAAAGCTGCGGGACGCTGCGGATGTTAAGCAGGAGGCGTATCTCATAAGGGATACAATCCTGCAGAAAATGAACGAGCTGCGCGCTGTGGCGGACGAGGCAGAAGCAATAACAGCCGAAAAGTACTGGCCGTTTCCCACTTACGGCGATCTGATGTTCGGAGTGAGATAAGCGGAAAACGTCATCTTGGAGGATTTTTTATGTGTTCTATCATGGGCTGGTGCAGCGACGCAGCGTCGCTTGCGGATTTTAAGGAAAGTTTTGACAAAACGGCTTCCAGAGGTCCCGACGATACAAAGGTGATCAACACCGGCAAAGGACTTCTGGGCTTTCACAGACTCTCGATCATGGGGCTGCATCCCGAGGGGATGCAGCCGTTTGAGCTTGACGGGGACTGTGTGGTCTGTAACGGCGAGATATACGGCTTCGAAAAGCTGCGGGCTGATCTTGCGGTTAAGGGCTATACCTTCGTCAGCGGCAGCGACTGCGAGATCCTGCTGCCAATGTACCGAGAATACGGCGTCGGGATGTTCGCGATGCTGGACGCGGAGTTCGCGCTCATCCTGTTTGACGCGCGAACAAAAGAATATATAGCGGCGCGTGATCCCATCGGGATCCGACCGCTCTACTACGGGTATGATGAACACGGAACGATCCTGTTTGCAAGTGAAGCCAAGAATCTGATTTCACTGACAGGCAGGGTCATGCCGTTTCCGCCCGGCTGCTATTACAAAGGCGGCAAGTTCATCCGCTATCGCGACATCGCGGCGGTGAGCGAGGTGTGCCGCGACGATTTGGAAACAGTCTGCGCCGGCATCCGTAAAAAGTTTGTGGCCGGGGTGGAAAAGCGTATGGTAGCGGACGCAAAGGTAGGCTACCTGCTCTCCGGCGGACTGGATTCCTCACTTGTGTGCGCCATCGCACAGAAGAAAAGCAGGGCTCCGATAAGAACTTTCGCCGTGGGCATGTCCGGTGACGCGATAGACCTCAAATATGCAAAACAGGCAGCAACATATATCGGCAGCAATCACACGGAGGTCATTATTACCAAGGCGCAGGTGATATCCTCCATCGAAACCGTTGTGGAACTGCTGGGCACTTTCGATATTACAACCGTACGCGCCAGCATCGGCATGTATCTTGTCTGCAAATACATTCATGAGCATACCGATATTCGCGTGCTGCTGACCGGAGAAATCTCCGACGAACTGTTCGGCTATAAATACACGGACTTTGCTCCAAGCGCAGCGGCGTTTCAAACGGAATCGGAAAAGCGCATCAGAGAACTGCATATGTACGATGTTCTCCGCGCCGACCGCTGCATTTCGGTGAACTCGCTGGAAGCACGGGTGCCCTTCGGCGATCTGGACTTCGTGGAATACGTACTGTCCATTGACCCGGAGAAAAAGCTGAACACATACAACAAAGGCAAATACCTGCTGCGCCACGCCTTTGAGGGTGACTGGCTGCCGCAGGAGATCCTGTGGCGTGAGAAAGCGGCTTTTTCCGACGCGGTGGGCCACTCACTGGTCGATTGCATTAAGGAATACGCCGAGGGTCTGTATACGGAAGCGGAATTCCGGCATCAGTGCATAAAATACAGCCACGCACAGCCCTTTACTAAAGAGTCGCTGCTCTATCGGGAGCTGTTTGAAAAGCATTATCCGGGCCAGTCGAATATGATTGATGATTTCTGGATGCCCAACAAAAGCTGGGCGGGATGCGACGTCAGCGACCCGTCCGCCAGAGTGCTCTCAAACTACGGTGACAGCGGAATATAAAAAGGAAAGAGGAAGAAGCAATGGAAAAGCAAGCGCTTAAATATGAAGGTAAATCCAAAAAGGTCTTTGAAACAGAATCCCCCGACCTCCTGATCGTCTCCTACAAGGACGACGCTACTGCTTTGAACGGCCTGAAAAAGGGCAGCATCGCAGGCAAAGGCTCCATAAACAACAAAATGACAAATATACTCATGCAGCAGCTGGAGCAGCTCGGAATTCCGACACATTTTGTCAGGGAACTTAACGATCGCGATACCCTCGTTAAAAAAGTCGTCATTGTGCCGCTTGAGGTCATCATCCGAAACCTCTCCGCCGGTTCTTTCGCAAAGCGATACGGAGTTGAGGAGGGTATTGTCTTTGCGCGTCCCACGATCGAGTTCTCTTACAAAAACGACGCTCTGGGCGATCCGCTGCTGAACGACGATCACGCGCTGGCGCTGGGTCTCTGTACGGAACGCGAGCTGGAAACTATAAAAAAATACTCTTTCGCTGTAAATGACTTTTTAAAAGATTTTTGGATAAAACGCGGTATAATACTGGTAGACTTCAAGCTGGAGTTCGGTAAGCTGCCCGACGGAACCGTCGTTCTGGCCGACGAGATCAGCCCGGATACTTGCCGTCTTTGGGACAGTGAAACAAAGGAAAAACTGGACAAGGACCGATTTCGCCGGGACATGGGCGGGACAGAGGAAGCCTATGCTGAGGTTATGAAGCGTTTAACAGCAATAAGATAAGAAAGCAGGTAAAAAATGAAGAATTGCGCAATTGTAGGAATCAACTGGGGTGACGAGGGCAAGGGCCGCATGGTCGATCTGTTGTCCGAAGATTACGACGTTGTCATCCGATATCAGGGCGGCGGGAACGCCGGTCATACGGTGGTAAACGACAGGGGTAAATTCGCGCTGCATCTGCTGCCGTCCGGAATTTTCCGCACCGGTGTCATGAACGTACTCGGAAACGGCGTGGCGCTCGATCCGGAAAATCTGCTGGACGAGATTGCCCAGATCACGGCGAAAGGTGTGGACATCACGCCGGACAACCTTCTGATCAGCGACCGCGCATCACTGCTGCTGCCGTGGCACAGGGATCTGGACGGACTGGAGGAGGCGCGGTTGGCAGATAAAAAATTCGGCTCAACCAAGCAGGGAATCGCGCCGTTCTACTCCGACAAGAGCCAAAAAAAGACCGTCCTCGCCGGGGAACTTTTTTATCCCAAAGTATTGAAAGCGCATCTTCTTGAACTCATGGAGTGGAAAAACCTGACGCTGACCTGCGTATACGGCGCAAAGCCCTACACCGAACCGATGCTGGACGACTGGCTCGCAGGCTGCTGCGAAAAGCTTAAGCCGTTTGTGGGCGACACGGGAGACTATTTGAAGCAGGCGTCCGACAACGGTAAAAGCCTGCTGTTTGAAGCACAGCTCGGCTCGCTGCGCGATCTGGACTACGGCATATATCCCTATACGACCTCGTCGAACACACTGGCGGCGTACGCGCCGATTGGCTCCGGCTTCCCCGGCGCAAAAATCGACCGGGTCCTCGGTGTCGTTAAGGCCTATTCAACCTGTGTCGGCGAAGGACCGTTTGTGTGCGAGATGCACGGCGAAGAGGCGGAAAGGCTGCGCGAGGCAGGTGAGGAGTACGGGGCAAAGACAGGCAGGGCCCGTCGTGTGGGACCGTTTGACGTTCTCGCCACAGCCTACGGCGTGGAGGTGCAGGCGGCGACCGAGATTGCCCTGACAAAGCTGGACATTCTGAGTAATTATGAAAGGATTCCGGTGTGCACGGCATACACGCTTGACGGACAAAGGCTAAAACGCTTCCCGTTCCCGACGGCTCTGGAATCCGCCCAGCCGGTCATCGAGTACATGGACGGATGGAAATGCGATATTTCGGGTGTGCGGACATGGGGGAAATTGCCCCGGGCTGCGCGGGACTATGTGACGTTTATCGAAAGCGCGGTGCACTGCCCTATCACATATGTCTCTGTGGGTCCGGAGCGCGACAGCATAATCCTTCGGAATAAAGGAGAATAAAGCTATGAGCGATAAATACGAGTCACCTCTGTCATCCCGATACGCCTCTAAAGATATGCTCGCGCTGTTTTCCTCCGATACGCGTTACCGGACGTGGCGCAAACTTTGGGTCTCTCTTGCCGGGGCGGAAATGAACCTCGGCCTGCCGGTTACCGCCGAGCAAGTGGCGGAGCTGGAGGCGCATACGGAGGACATCGACTACGAATGCGTGTCACGCCGGGAAAAAGAAGTAAGACACGACGTTATGGCGCACATCTATGCCTACGGGAAGGTTGCGCCCGGCGCCGCCGGTATTATCCATCTGGGCGCGACGAGCTGCTACGTCACCGACAACGCCGATCTTATAATCTACCGCGACGCTCTTTGCTTTCTGCGCAAAGAGCTTTTGTCCGTTCTTAAGAGCCTTGCGGACTTTGCTGAAAAATACAAGGCCCTGCCAACGCTCGGATACACCCACTATCAGCCGGCGCAGCTTGTAACCGTCGGCAAGAGGGCCACGCTTTGGATGCAGGATTTTTTGAGCGATCTTGAGGAATTGGACTTTGTCCTCGGCAGTATCAGATTTCTCGGATGCCGCGGGGCGACCGGCACGGAGGCCAGCTTTTTGGATCTGTTCGGCGGCGACACAGCGAAAATTGACGAGTTGAACCGACTGATTGCGGCGGACTTCGGTTTTGCCGAATGCTATCCGGTATGCTCTCAGACCTATCCGCGCAAGCTGGACAGCCGAATACTGAACTGCCTGTCTTCTGTCGCGCAGAGCTGCACAAAAATGGCGGGAGATATCCGCCTGCTCCAGCATGACCGTCAGATAGAGGAACCTTTTGAAGAAGACCAGATTGGTTCCTCCGCCATGCCATATAAGCGCAATCCCATGCGCTGCGAACGCATTTGTTCGCTCTCACGCTATCTGATTGCAGATTCGCAAAACGCCGCCATGACCGCGTCAGTCCAGTGGCTCGAGCGGACTCTGGACGACTCCGCAAACCGCCGCATATCCCTGCCCGAGGGCTTCCTATGCGCAGACGCAATACTGAGGCTGACACGCAACGTGACGGCGGGGCTGCGCGTGAATGAGAACATCATCGCAAGGGCTGTGCGCGAATATCTGCCTTTCATCGCAACTGAGAATATTATGATGGAGGCTGTAAAGCGCGGAAGCGACCGTCAGAAGGTGCATGAGATCATCCGCCGCTGTTCCATGCGCGCCTCTGATGAGATGAGCAGCGGGGGCAACTGCCGCTTGCCCGAGTTTCTCGGCGCGGAAAAAGATCTCGGTCTCAGCGAACCGGAGCTGATCGAGCTCCTGGACCCGGCAAAATACATCGGCCGCTGCCCCGAACAGGTGGAGCGTTTTCTTTCACAGATCTCCCCGCTCCTGTCAGACGCGGAAAAAGACTCTGTAGAAATAGAACTTTAAGGTTGGTAAATATTATGCGGGAAACAATACTGGTTTTGGATTTCGGCGGGCAGTACTGCCAGCTTATCGCGCGGCGCGTGCGTGAAATGCATGTATATGCAAAAATAAAACCGTATAACAAAATAACGGTCGGAGAAATCAAGGCCGAGGGCTATACAGGAGTCATACTCACCGGCGGGCCAAACAGCGTCTGCGACTTGTCCTCGCCGCATTTTGACCCCGCGCTGCTGGACGCAGGCATCCCCGTTCTCGGCATCTGCTACGGCGCGCAGCTCATGGCATTTATGGCCGGCGGAGGGGTGCGCCCGGCGGAGGGCGGCAGCGAGTACGGCAAGACAGCAGTCACAGCGCACGGAAGCGCGCTTTTCGCAGGCATACCCGAACAAAGCGTATGCTGGATGAGCCACACCGATTATATTGCATCCGTGCCCGACGGCTTTACCGTGACGGCATCCAGCGGCAAATGCCCCTGCGCCGCCATGTGCGACGAGCGCCGCAAGCTTTACGCCGTCCAGTTCCATCCGGAGGTAGCGCACACGCAGTACGGTGCGAATATGCTTCAAAATTTTCTGCTTTCTGTCTGCGGCTGTCATGGGGACTGGCAGATGGAGGACTTTATCGAGAGCGCAGTAACGCGCTACAAAACGGAGCTGGCCGGGAAGCGGGTGCTGCTGGCCCTGTCCGGCGGCGTGGATTCATCGGTGGTTGCGGCTCTTCTTTACCGGGCGATCGGTGACGCGCTCGTTTGCGTGTTTGTGGACCACGGTCTGCTGCGCAAAGGTGAGGGCGAGCTGGTGGAGCATGCTTTCAGGGGTCGCTTTGGCGGCAGCTTTATACGCGTGGACGCGCGTAAGCGGTTTTTGGATAAGCTTGAGGGCATTACCGATCCGGAGCAAAAGCGCAGGATTATCGGCACGGAGTTTATCCGTGTCTTTGAGGATGAGGCGAAAAAGCTGGGCAAAATCGACTTTCTCGCGCAGGGCACGATCTATCCCGATGTTGTGGAGAGCGGCAGGGGCGATTCCGCCACCATTAAGAGCCACCACAACGTGGGCGGTTTGCCGGACGTCATCTCCTTTGACGGCATAGTTGAGCCTCTCAGAGACCTGTTCAAGGACGAGGTTCGCGAGGTGGGAGAAAAGCTTGGCCTGCCACGGGAGATCACCCGCCGTCAGCCTTTCCCCGGTCCGGGACTCGCCGTGCGGATTATCGGCGCGATCACAGATGAAAAACTTTCCCTGCTCCGCGAGGCCGACGCCATTTTTAGCGAGGAGCTGGCAAAGTGTTGCCCTGAGAACCTTCCGGATCAGTTCTTTGCCGTTCTGACCGACCTTATGAGTGTCGGGGTGAAGGGTGACGCGAGGACTTACGGACGGACGGTCGTCCTCCGCGCAGTCACAACCGACGATTTTATGACGGCAGAGTGGACAAAGATACCCTTTGATGCGCTGGAGGCGGCGAGCAACCGCATCACAAACGAAGTCGCGGGTGTTACACGAGTCGTTTACGATATAACATCCAAGCCGCCTGCGACTGTGGAATGGGAATGAGGTGTAAACTATGACAAAATACATTTTTGTAACCGGCGGAGTGGTATCCGGGCTCGGCAAGGGTATCACCGCCGCTTCGCTCGGCAGACTGCTGAAGGCGCGCGGCCTGAAGGTGGCTGCGCAAAAGCTTGACCCGTATATCAACCTGGACCCCGGAACCATGAGCCCCTACCAGCACGGCGAGGTCTATGTCACCGAGGACGGTGCGGAAACCGACCTGGATCTCGGGCACTATGAGCGATTTATCGACGAAGATTTGAATCAGTATTCCAACCTCACCACCGGTAAGGTCTACTGGAACGTGCTGAACAAGGAGCGCCACGGTGAATATCTCGGCTCCACTGTGCAGGTAATCCCGCACATCACAAACGAGATTAAGGACTTCATCTACCACCTCGGTGGGCACACCGGCGTTGATGTCGTCATTACCGAGATCGGAGGCACCATCGGAGACATTGAGTCCCAGCCCTTTATTGAGGCCGCTCGCCAGGTGGCCTTGGAAGTGGGCCGGGAAAACAGTCTGTTTATCCATGTGACACTGGTCCCCTATCTCAGCTCCTCGGGGGAGTACAAATCAAAGCCCACGCAGCATTCGGTAAAGGAGCTGCAGGGCATGGGAGTGAATCCAAACATCGTCGTTCTGCGCGTAGACGGGCCGATTGAGCAGGATGTTTTCAAGAAAATCTCGCTGTTTTGCAACGTGAAACCGGACTGCGTGATTGAGAACACTACGCTGGCAAACCTCTACGAGGCGCCTCTTATGCTGGAAAAACAGAATTTTTCCGCCGTCGTCTGCCGGGAACTCGGCATCAGTGCGCCTGAGGCTGACCTCTCGGAATGGAAGAATCTGGTGTCCCGTATCAAAAACCGCGAGGGCCAGGTAAACATCGGCCTTGTCGGTAAATACACCAAGCTCCACGACGCCTATCTTTCCGTGGCGGAAGCGCTGCGCCACGCGGGCTATGAGCTGGGAACGCACATCCGCATCAGATGGATCGACTCGGAGACGCTGACGCCGGAAAACCTCGCGTCGGAGCTGTCGGATATTGACGGAATTATCGTTCCCGGAGGATTCGGCAACCGGGGTATTAACGGTATGATGCTTGCGGCGCAGTACGCTCGGGAGCGGAATTTGCCCTATTTCGGCATCTGTCTCGGCATGCAGATCGAAGTGATCGAATACGCGCGCAACATACTGGGTATTCTTGACGCGGACTCCGGCGAATTCGACGAAAACAGCAGGAACAAGGTCATTGACTTCATGCCCGGCCAGAGCGAGGACATTGACAAGGGAGGGACATTGCGGTTGGGTGCCTATCCCTGCGTTATCAGACCCGGAACAAAAATGGCCGAATGCTATGGCGCTGCGGAAATCTCCGAACGCCACCGCCACCGCTACGAGTTCAATAACGACTACCGTGCGGCTTTCGAAGAATCCGGCCTGACGCTCTCGGGCATCTCGCCCGACGGCAGACTTGTGGAGGCGGCGGAGCTGACAAAAAGGGATTTCTTCGTCGGTGTACAGTACCACCCGGAATTCAAGAGCCGCCCGAACCGGCCTCATCCTCTGTTTCTGGGTTTTGTGCGCGCGGCGCTCAAACACGCGGCGCGGGAAAGGAATTAAATTATGTGCGGAATAATCGGATTTATGGGTAATACCGAAGCGGTTCCCGTCCTGCTGGACGGGCTGACGCGGCTCGAATATCGCGGATACGACTCCGCAGGAATCGCCGTTGTTTCTCCGGATGGCGTTCTGCAGGTTGAAAAAAGCAAAGGGCGCCTGTCGGCGCTTAGGGAGCGGCTGAACGAAACGCCGCCGCTTATAGGAAACGTTGGCATCGGCCACACGCGATGGGCGACGCACGGCGAGCCCAGCGATGTGAACGCCCACCCCCATTTGAGCGGCAGCGGCCGCATCGCTGTAGTCCACAACGGTATAATCGAGAACTATCTGGAACTTAAGAGCTATTTGGATCGCCGGGGCGTCGCCTTTGTCTCTGAGACGGACACAGAGGTCCTGGCCCAACTCATAGACTATCTATACGCCAAAAGCGGGGATGTCATGGATGCCGTCAGCACCGCGCTTTCGCGCATAAGAGGGGCATATGCGCTGGGTGTTCTCTGCGCTGAGTACCCGGAACAAATAATCGCCGCACGCCGCGACGCGCCTCTGATAATCGGCTACGGAGAGGACGCGAACTATATCGCCTCCGATGTGACGGCGCTTGTGCCCTACACACGCGTTGTCTCATACATGGAGGACAACGAGATAGCCGTGGTGACGGCAAAGGGTGTCAGTTTCTATGACGCCGGGAGATACCCCGTCGACAAGGAAAAGCATACGGTGGACTGGGACATAGCCGCAGCGGAGAAAGGCGGTTACGCCCATTTTATGCTCAAAGAAATCATGGAGCAGCCCGAAGCAGTTCGAAAAACAATATCCCCCCGTCTGAGGGACGGTGAAATAGTATTCGATGAGCTTTCGGACGTATCGGCTCTGATTCAGAACATTTCACGTGTATATATCGTAGCCTGCGGCTCGTCCTATCACGTCGGCATGCTGGGCAAATACATACTGGAACGGCTGCTGGGTATACCGGTAGAGACTTGCCTCGCTTCCGAGTTTCGCTACTGCGACCCGCTGGCGGACGCCTCTACGCCGGTTATCGTTATCAGCCAGTCCGGTGAAACGTCGGACACCGTCGCCGCGCTGCGCGAAGCAAAGCGACGTGGCGCGCCGGTGCTGTCCATCGTAAACGTCATCGGCAGTTCTATCGCACGGGAATCCGACGCGGTGCTTTATACCTGGGCGGGGCCGGAGATCGCGGTAGCCACAACAAAAGCTTACAGCACGCAATTGGTGCTTCTCACGATGCTGGGCGTGTATTTGGCAAGACGGCGAGGGAGTATGGACGACCTGCAGTATGCCGCTTTTGTCGAAGATCTGCTTGCCTTGCCGGAAAAAATGAGCGCCGTGCTCTCGGGACACGATGTGTACCAGAAGCTGGCTTCACTGTATTTTAACCACGACAGCGTGTTCTATATCGGCCGGAATCTGGACTTCGCGCTGGGGCTGGAGGGTTCGCTGAAGCTCAAAGAGATATCCTACATCCATTCGGAGTCATACGCCGCCGGCGAGCTGAAGCATGGGACTATCTCACTGATGGAACCGGGCGTTCTGGTCGTGGCTTTGGCGACCTGCGTGCCGCTTCTCGAAAAGGCCTTTTCAAACATCGTGGAGGTGCGCTCGCGCGGCGCGGACATCATCACGCTGACGACGGAGAGCTGTGCTGCGCGGTTGCAAGGCGAGGTTTCGGCACTGCTCACCGTGCCGGACACACATCCGCTGCTTCAGCCCGTACTCGGCGTTCTGCCTCTCCAGCTCTTCGCCTACTACGTCGCTTTAAACCGGGGCTGTGATATTGACAAGCCCCGCAATCTCGCAAAATCTGTGACGGTGGAATGAGACTGCCGTTTGATATAGGAGGACGACCGGTTGAGCATACATGAGGAATGCGGTGTGTTCGGCGTTATTTCGCCGGAGAAACGCAATGTCGCAGGCATTGTCTACTACGGGCTTTATGCACTTCAGCACAGAGGACAGGAGAGCTGCGGCATCGTATCGAACGACGACGGTTTGTTTTACGCCCACAAGGATCTGGGACTTGTGGGGGACGTGTTTCAGCCGGCTGTGATGAACAGCTTCCCCCCAGGCAGGATTGCCGTAGGACATGTGCGGTACGGAACCACGGGCGCAACAAGCCGGAGCAACTGCCAACCTCTGCTTGTCAACCACCAAAAGGGTAAAATGGCGATCGCCCACAACGGAAACCTGGTAAACTCGGCTGAACTTCGCAGTACGCTGGAGCTTGCGGGCGCAATATTTCATACGACAAGCGACACGGAAACCATTGCCTATATCGTCACGAAAGAGAGACTCATATCAGCCTCGATCGAGGAGGCGGTATGCCGTGCGATGCACACATTGGAAGGAGCATACTCCCTTGTGCTGATGTCGCCGCAAAAACTGATATGTGCCCGTGATCCATACGGATTCCGGCCCCTCTGCTACGGAAAGACCCGGGATGGCGTCTATGTAATAGCCTCCGAAAGTCAGGCCCTGTCGGCAGTGCAAGCCGATTTTATCCGGGATGTGGAGCCCGGCGAAATACTGGTGTTTTCCGGCAGTGAGCCGGTATCGATAACAGAACATTGCGGGGAAAAGCAGAAGAGGCTGTGCGCTTTCGAGTACATCTATTTTGCGCGTCCCGACGCCGTAATCGACGGAGTGTCCGTCCACAAAGCCAGGAAAAAAGCCGGCGCTATCCTTTCAAAGACACATCCTGTCGACGCGGACGTAGTGATCGGCGTGCCCGACTCCGGCCTTGACGCCGCACTCGGTTACAGCGAGCATTCCGGTATACCGTACGGTATAGGCCTCATCAAAAACCGATACATCGGCAGAACATTTATCCAGCCTGAACAGACCGGACGCCTGGATCAGGTGCGGATTAAGCTCAGCGCGATTGCGGACTGCGTTCGCGAAAAACGTGTCGTACTGATCGACGACTCCATAGTAAGGGGGACGACAAGCGGTCACATAGTAGGGCTTTTGCGTGAGGCGGGCGCTTTGGAGATCCATATGCGGGTTTCCTCTCCGAAATTCCTGCACCCCTGCTATTACGGAACAGACATTGATTCCGCGGAGCACCTGATCGCCACCCATCATACGACAGAAGAGATAGCCCGGATGATCAAAGCGGACTCGCTCGGATTCCTGCCGGTGGAGGCGCTGGAAGAAATGCTCGGAAACCGAGCGTATTGCGGCGCCTGTTTTGACGGCAATTACCCGACACAGCTCCCGACAGATACCGGGAAAGACCGGTTTGAGCAAAAGATATGCGTTTCAGACGACGGAGAATAAACAGTATGGATTCAAAGGGAGATCACGATGGAAAACACAGAAGGCCAGCTTCTGCTTGAGGACGGGACACAGCTTTTCGGCCGGCGATTCGGCGCGATATGCTCCCGCCCGGCGGAGCTCGTATTCAACACCTCTCCCGTAGGCTATCAGGAGATCGTCTCCGACCCGTCCTATACTTATCAGACCGTGGTGATGGCCTACCCGCTCATCGGCAACTACGGCATCACGGCGGAGGATTTCGAGACGGAGACGCCCACTGTAGGCGGGCTGATCGTGAGGGATTATTGCGACACGCCGTCTAATTTCAGGAGCGTTATGACCCTGTCGGCTCTGCTGGAGCGGCACGGCATACCCGGCATCAGCGGCGTGGATACCCGGCGGCTTGTCAGGCATATACGCGACAACGGATGCTGCAAGGCGCTGATAACGAATGCAGATACTTCTCTTGAGGACGGTCTGGAGCTGCTTAAAAACTATATTCAGCCGAGGAACGCGATCTCGCAGGTCAGCCGCGGGAAGATATGCGAATACCCTGTGCAGGGTGCAAAATATTGCGTCGTCGCAGTGGACTGCGGCATGAAACAAAACCTTGTCCGCAGTTTGAACGCCCTTGGCTGCGATGTGATCGCTGTGCCGTGGAATACCACTGCGGCTGCCGTCATTGGGCTGCACCCCGACGGCGTGCTCGTATCAAACGGGCCCGGAGATCCGACGGACGCAGAGCCGGTCATAGAGTTAGTACGTGAACTTCGGGGGAAATACCCGATGTTCGGCGTTTGCCTCGGCCATCAGATCATCGCTCTCGCCTGCGGCGCCAAAACTTACAAGCTGAAGTTCGGACACCGCGGCGGGAACCACCCCGTGCGGGAGCTGAAAACAGGCAAAATTGAAATCACCTCGCAGAACCACTCCTACGCCGTGGACGCCGCCAGCCTCAACGGAACTCCGCTCTCGGCTACACATATAAACCTGCTGGACGGCACGGTGGAAGGTCTGGAGAGCAAAGCGGACCTGCTTATGAGCGTTCAGTATCACCCGGAAAGCGCGCCCGGCCCGCAGGACAGCAGGTATCTGTTCGACCGTTTTCTTGCTTTGATGGAGGAACACAAAAATGCCAAAGCGGACTGACATACATAAAATACTCGTTATCGGTTCGGGCCCCATCGTCATCGGTCAGGCGGCTGAGTTTGACTACGCCGGTACGCAAGCCTGTCTTGCCCTGCGTGAGGAGGGCTACGAAGTCGTGCTCTGCAACTCCAATCCCGCCACGATCATGACAGACCCCACCGTTGCAAATAAGGTCTACATGGAACCGCTGACGCTGGAATACGTCGCAAAAATCATTCGCAGGGAGCGTCCCGACGCGCTTCTGCCCGGTATCGGCGGCCAGACAGGGCTTAACCTCGCCATGAAGCTTGAGCAAAAGGGCGTCTTGCGCGAATGCCGCGTTGAGCTGCTGGGTACAAGCTCGCAGAGCATCGCCACGGCAGAGGACAGAGAGCTTTTTAAGAAGCTATGCCAGCGCATTGGCGAGCCGGTTCTGCCATCGTTTACCGTAAACACCTCCGAAGAGGGCTTTGACGCCGCGCGGAAAATCGGCTATCCCGTGGTGCTGCGCCCCGCCTTCACGCTGGGCGGTACCGGCGGCGGCTTCGCGGAAACCGAGGCAAAATTTACGGAGCTCATTCAGACGGCCCTCGACAGTTCACCCGTGTGTCAGGTGCTTATTGAAAAGAGTGTCAAAGGCTATAAAGAAATCGAATACGAGGTCATCCGCGACAAAAATGATACGGCGATCACCGTATGCAACATGGAAAACATTGACCCTGTCGGCATACATACCGGCGACTCCGTCGTAGTCTGTCCCTCGCAGACCTTATCAAACAAGGAATACCATATGCTTAGGGACAGCGCGCTTAAAATCATTCGCGCGCTCGAGATCGAAGGCGGCTGCAACGTGCAGTTCGCCCTTGACCCGGATTCCTTTCAATATTACCTCATCGAGGTCAATCCGCGGGTTTCCCGCTCCTCGGCGCTGGCGTCCAAAGCCAGCGGTTACCCAATCGCCCGCGTGTCGGCGAAAATCGGCGTCGGTATGACGCTGGATGAGATCATGCTCGCCAACACACCCGCCTGCTTCGAGCCGGCACTTGACTATGTAGTGACGAAAATGCCGCGATTCCCCTTCGATAAGTTCACCGACGCCGACAGAACGCTGGGAACGCAGATGAAGGCCACCGGGGAAACCATGAGCGTCGGCAGGACGCTTGAGGAAAGCCTTCTCAAGGCTGTGCGCTCACTGGAAATCGGAGCCGACCATCTTTATATGCCGAAATTTGACGGTATGGAGAAAAGCGAGCTTCTGGAATATATAAAAACAGGTACGGACGACCGTCTGTTCGCGATTATGCGGCTCCTGCGGCTGGATTGCGCACCGGATGCGATATTTGACGCCACCGGGATCGATCGCTTTTACCTGTATAAAATGAAAAATATCGCAGACGAGGAATCGCGCCTCAAGGCCGCCGCAGGCTTTGCGGACGAACTGTACCGCGCAAAACGAATGGGTTTTTCCGACAAAGCGATCGCCGCGCTGTGGGAAACTGAAGAAACCGAAGTTTTTGCGCAGAGGAAGCGGCTCGGCCTTTTCCCGGTCTACAGAATGATAGATACCTGCGCTTCGGAGTTTTCAAGTTATGTGCCGTATTTTTATTCGACCTATGAGGACGAAAACGAGTCCGAGATATCGGAGAGAAAAAAGATCGTAGTCCTCGGATCCGGCCCTATCCGCATCGGGCAGGGTGTGGAGTTTGATTACTCCACCGTCCATGCGATAAAAACGATACGCGATGCGGGCTATGAGGCCATTATCATCAACAATAACCCTGAAACGGTATCCACGGATTATACAACCTCCGACAAACTCTATTTTGAACCGCTGACCACGGAGGATGTGATGAACGTGCTGGAGCTGGAGCGGCCGGAGGGCGTCATCGCGACGCTTGGCGGGCAGACGGCCATAAATCTTGCCCAGTCGCTCACCGCGCGTGGCGTGAGGCTCATCGGAACTGACCTTGTCGCAATCGACAGAGCGGAAAACCGCGATGAGTTTGAAAGTCTGCTTCACCGGCTCGATATTCCGCGGCCGGCGGGAAAAGCCGTCACAAGCGTCGAGGCGGGCGTGGCCGCGGCTTCTGAGATAGGTTATCCTGTTCTTGTACGCCCGAGCTATGTGTTGGGCGGACGGGCAATGCAGATTGTGGCAAAGGAGGCTCACCTGCGGCAGTATCTTAAAACCGCCGTGGAACTCGGAGCAGACAAACCCGTGCTGGTGGACAGGTATATCAAGGGAAAGGAGCTGGAGACTGACGCGATCTGTGACGGCACAGATGTGTTTATCCCCGGTATTATGGAGCTGGTGGAGCGTACGGGTATTCACTCCGGCGACTCCATCAGCGTTTATCCCACCTTCAGCGTGTCCGAACGTGTAAAGGCCACGATACTGGATTACACGCGGCGGCTGGGCCTTGGAATCGGCATCATCGGACTTTTCAACATACAGTTTATCGTAGACGAAAATGATAATGTCTATATCATCGAGGTAAATCCCCGCTCATCCAGAACCGTTCCGTTTCTCTCCAAGGCGACGGGCTTTCCGCTTGCTGACATCGCAACGCTGGTTTGCCTCGGGAAAAGTTTGCGTGAGCAGGGAGCCCTGCAGTTAAAGCCCGCAGAAAAGCAGCGCTGGTATGTAAAAGCGCCCGCATTCTCCTTCGCTAAGCTGGACGGTATGGACACTTACCTCTCTCCGGAGATGAAGTCCACAGGAGAGGCGATCGGATACGATACGAAACTGCATCGGGCAATGTACAAGGCGCTCGTTGCCTCCGGTCTTAAACTGCCGAATTACGGCAAGGTCATCGTGACTCTGGCCGACGAGGATAAGGCGGAGGCCATGCCGCTGGTCAAGCGTTTTTACGATATGGGGTACAGTATCGAGGCGACGACGCTGACGGCGGAGCATCTGCGCGCCTATGGCGTCAGAACGCACACGCTTCGCAAACTCAGCGAGGGCAGTACGGATATACTTGACGCCATCCGCTACGACCACGTCGCCTATGTGATCAATACACGGGCAATCCTGTCCGGCATACACAATGAGGACGGGGTGGCGATCCGCCGCTGCGCCAACCGCAACGGAGTTACAATATTTACTTCTCTGGATACTGTCCGCGTGCTGCTGGATGTGCTGGAGGAGCTGACCATAGGTGTGTCTACAATCAATGAGGAGGTATCATATGAATCTGACAAAAATGCAGGGGCTCGGGAATGACTATTTATATCTGTACGGCTCAGTTCAAAATCCTTCGGAGCTGTCTGTCAAACTGTCCGACAGGCATTTCGGTATCGGTTCGGACGGGCTGATCCTCATAGAGCCTTCCGGTATCGCCGACTATAAAATGCGCGTTTTCAACGCAGACGGCAGCGAAGCAAAAATGTGCGGCAACGGAATCAGGTGTGTTGGCAAGTATGTGTTTGACAAGGGCTATACCGATAAAACACAACTGACTGTCGAGACGCTTTCCGGCGTTCGGGAATTGGAACTGTCGGAATCCTTCGGTAAGGTCAACAACGTTACGGTCAACATGGGGCAGTATTCAGCGTCACCACCCATGATCCTGAAAGTAAATGATCAGAACGTTACCTGCACGCCGATGTCCATTGGTAATCCTCACGCCGTGCTGTTTGTTTCCGATGCCGAGAATGCGCCTGTTTCGACACTCGGAGCCGCCATGGAACACCACTGGTACTTTCCCGGCGGCGTGAACGTGGAATTCGTGCAGTGCATCGATTGCAGAACGCTGCGGATGCGTGTGTGGGAGCGCGGAAGCGGTATTACAATGGCCTGCGGTACGGGCGCCTGCGCCGCTGTCGCAGCCGCCGTGGAGGCCGGGATGTGCAATACAAACGAGGATATCTCCGTCCAACTTGACGGCGGCGTTCTTGTAATCAAAATTTTCCCCGACCGAAGCGTTATCATGACTGGACCGGCAAAAACAGTATGCGAATGCGAGGTGGAGCTATGATACCGAATGAAAACTACCTAAATCTTAAAGATTCCTACCTGTTCCGTCGTATTGCGCAGAAAGTCAACGCGTATCTGTCAGAGAATCCCGGTGCGCACATGCTGCGCATGGGCATCGGCGACGTATCGCTTCCGCTGTGCAACGCGGTCATTGAGGCTCTGCACAAGGCCGTGGATGACCAGGCGCACGCGGATACCTTTCGCGGCTATATGTCGGAACACGGCGCGGGTTTTTTACGCGAGGCTGTGGCGGCTTATTACGCCGGGAGAGGCGTGACACTTTCGCGGGACGAGGTTTTTGTGTCGAGTGGCGCAAGCGACGAGCTGGGCGATATTCTCGACCTGTTCGGCCATGGCAAAACAGTGATCATTCCGGAACCGGCGTATCCTGCCTATGTGGACGCCAACATTTTAGCCGGGAATCACATAATACACATTTCCACCGACGCAAAAAACGGATTTTTGCCGACGCCTGACGAAAACGTCACCGCGGATATCATTTATCTCTGCTCGCCGAACAATCCCACCGGCGCCGTATTCAATCGCGAACAACTGCGCGCATGGGTGGATTATGCAAATCGGATCGGCGCTATTATCCTGTTTGACGCGGCTTACGAGGCATTTATTGAAGAGCCGGAGCCGCCTCACAGCATCTATGAGATCGAAGGCGCGCGTACCTGCGCGATTGAAATCTGCTCGCTGTCAAAAACGGCGGGCTTCACCGGCACCCGCTGCGGCTACACAATCATACCAAACGAACTGAACCGTTCCGATATGAACCTGAACACCATGTGGGTGCGAAACCGCACGACGAAAACCAACGGTGTGTCCTATATAATTCAACGGGGTGCCGCCGCCGTATTTACTCCTGAGGGACAATTGCAGATCCGGGAAAACATCGGTATATATAAGAAAAACGCCGCCTGTCTGTCGGCGGCGCTGGATGAGCTCGGCATCCGGTATACGGGAGGGAAAAATGCGCCGTATATATGGATGAAGTGCCCGAACCACATGGGAAGCTGGGAACTTTTTGACTTTCTGTTAAATGAGATTCAAGTAGTCGGAACTCCGGGCGAAGGCTTTGGAAAATGCGGCGAGGGATACTTCCGTTTTTCAACCTTTGGCTCTCCTTCGGATACAGAGGAGGCCGCAAAACGAATGCTTAGGCTTCTGAAAGAAGAGGTGTAATGATGTTTGATGCTGAAACAGTAAAAAATCGCTGTATTTCCTGGATAAGAGATTTTTTCAATGAGAATGGTGCCGACTGCAACGCGGTCATCGGAATTTCCGGAGGCAAGGACAGCTCAACGGCGGCCGCGCTTTGCGTGCAGGCGCTTGGCAAAGAGCGTGTTGTCGGCGTTCTGATGCCGTGCGGGGTACAGCCGGACATTGACATGGCATACCAACTTGTACGTCATCTGGAAATAAAGCATTATGTGATAGATATTAAGCCGGTTGTGGACGCCGCGCTTGACAGCATCCGGGTGATGCCGGAAATCAGCACACAGACGATGACAAATCTGCCGGCGAGGATCAGAATGGCGACGCTGTATGCCGTGTCGCAGAGTATGAACGGGAGGGTGGCCAACACCTGCAATCTTTCGGAGGATTATGTGGGCTACGCCACGCTCTACGGTGACGGCGCAGGAGATTTCAGCCCGCTTAGCGACATGACCGTGACGGAGGTGAAAGCGGTTGCCGAAGCGCTTTGCCTGCCAAAGCAGCTGATTGAGAAACCTCCCACAGACGGTCTCTGCGGTAAAACAGACGAGGATAATCTCGGGTTTACGTATGCGGTACTTGACCGCTACATCCGCACTGGTCAGATCGATTCCGCGGAAACGAAAGCCAGGATTGACGCTTTACATCAAAAGAATCTGTTTAAACTCAGACCGATGCCGGCGTTTACCGTCTAATGGCAGGCGCAGTATTTTACAGAAAAACATAAAAAACTCCTCACCGCCGTATTGGCAGTGGGGAGTCTTTTTAGAATAAATTTTTCGCTTACAACAGCAGGTCCTTCTTTTTGGAGGGAAGCGACGTAATAATCAAAGCAACTATAACAAGTGCACCTCCAATGATAATATTTACGGTAAGTTTTTCGGATAAAATGATAACTGAAGACAGTACAGTAACGACCGGCTCTATAGTAGATACGAGTGCTGCTTTTGAAGGCCCCGTCTTTTCCATTCCCGCAAAAAAAGACAAAAACGCCAGTACTGTAGAAACCAGAGCGATCAAAGCAACAGCAACGACTCCGCTTACTTGGGTCGGCGGTGTATAGCCGCAAAACAGATTAATGATCCCGTATACAACCGTTGCTCCCAACATAATAAATGCTGATGACTGTATCCCGGTTCCGGATTTGACAGCTTTTGAACAAATCAGTATATATGCTGAATATATTATTGCAACTAAAACGGAAAGAATGATGCCTTTGGGATTTGCCCGGAACTCTGCACCGATAATTACAAACGCGCCGCATAATGCAAGGCAGAGGGAGATCACCTTTTGCGCAGTAAATTTTTCGTGCAGAAAAATCGCCGAACCGACCATCACTAATGCCGGGTATGTATATAGCAGTAAGGATACCACGCTGGGTGACGCATAATTGAGTGCGGTAAAATAACAAAAAGATTGCCCCACGTATCCGATTGCGCCGAGAAGGAGATATATCATAATATTTTTTTTCGACGGTAATTTCTGCTTTTTTATAAGCATCAGTAAAAACATAAATACGGTTGCCGATAAAAATCTGAGAAAAAGCAGTGAATATGTGCTTGTTCCCGCTGCATATGCAATTTTGGCAAAGATGGGCATAAGCCCATAGGATGCAGCCGACACTGCGACAAGCAAAACACCGCCATACATTTTTTTATCTTTCATTTAGTAAATGCCTCAAAGTTTAATTTCTGAATAAATCGTATTACTTGGCGGCCGCTTGACGTTAAAAAGCCTTTTTGCCGGTTGAGTATACAAAAACCTAAATGATTTTATCACCACCGAAAATTAATGTAAATTATAAAATGCTTCGCATATTTACTTGCGGACATTTTCCGGACAAATGGCGGACATTTTCGGACAAACGGCGGTCAAACGTCCGGGAGAGATAGAGATAGATATAGAGACAGATATATATAAGGGACAAACGGCGTGCGTTTGTCCCTTCAGAAAAAAAATTATTCAGATATATTTTTCGAAGTAAGAGATCTTCAAGCCCTCTACATCGTGTTCCCCGGTAACTTCATAACCGAGCTTTTTGTAGAAATAGTGGTTTCTCAGCTTGTCAGAGGGCGTATCCAGCGACCAGTGCACAGCGTCCGGAAAGCAGCTTTCAACGAATTTCATTGCAGACTGGCCTATGCCCTTGTTTTCATATTCGGGAATAACGCAGAGACATTTTATATGACAGTCCCCGCTGCCCTGATCCCTGACTATGATATCGCCGACAACCGAACCGTCGCATAGTATCTTGTAAGTATAATTGTCTGTTATGTTTCTCGCCATGGTGTCATACGATTGGTTGTATCCGGGGCAAACACCGTACTTGTTGAAATCAGAGAAAAAACTTTGATTCTGTACAGAGATCAGGATGTCGGCGTCTTCTAATGAAGCGCGTTCAAATTGAATATCCATATAATACCCCCCAATTTATAAATTTTTGCCTGCTGCTATTATTATCCCATTTCCGGCACCGGAGAACAAGAATTTTTAAACGGCGCCGGAACACTTGGATATCATATAAAAAACAACTCAAACTATTTAGATTATGCTATAATTTACATAGTTATAATTGCGAATTATCTTAATAATTTGTGAGGTGTTAAGTTATGAATGTGAATCCAAAGACAATCAAAATCGGAATGCTCAGCATTCTGACAGTGCTCTGCATTGTGTTTTCAATGACGCCCATGACAGCGTTGGCGTTGGAAAACGACGAAAGCATTATCAGCACATTGGTTTATACCGAGATGCCCAGAACTTATACCATTGGCTCTGCGGTCACAGACTTTACTCCTGCTGCCCTTGCTGCCAATACCGGTTACGACTATTTCTGGTGTATTGATAAGTACGATGATGATACTTATGTCGGAACATGGTGGCCGGATAGCATGAATTCCCTTGCCCATACATATTCATATTGGGACGATTTTACTGAAAATGAAATCGATTCCTGGAAAACGGCTTTTGGCACCACGTTTGACAACAACTACGACTATACATTTTATGGTATCGCTCTTCTGAAAAGTGACTACAGTTTTAGCAGCACACTTCAGTTTAATGTCACATATACCGACAACAGCACGGCTGCCGATTCGATATCCACGGATTCGTGGGATAATTCATTTTGGGCAGAAGATTTGTCGGCAGCTCCTGTTCATACCCACAATGGCGAGCTTGTTAAGGGAACAGCCGCAACCTGCACGGAAAACGGCGTAAAGGATTACTACAAGTGTGAATGCGGTACGTTTTTCGAGGATGCTGCATGCACCAAAGAGATCACTAACCTTGACCAGTGGAAGGTCGTCACCGCTGCCGGGCACAAGGATACTGATAACAACAGGAAGTGCGACACTTGCGGTGCTGCAATATTTACTGCCGCCAGTCCTCAGGTTGAGGTTGGCGAAAGCAGCCACCCGTTCCTGTGGTTTACACTGTTGATCGTATTCGTAGGTGGAATTGCTGCATTCGTAATTTTCAGAAAGAAAAAGAAATAAACCATATAATACGATAATTACAACCGCCAATAGAAAAAGCCCCGAAAACATCGCTGTTTTCGGGGCTTTGCATATAAAGGATTACCGGCTTATACCTTAGGATCGTCGGGGCTGGTCCAGCGTGCGGAGTTGGGATCGGGATTGGGATTGAACTCGGGTTCACCCTGTCCGATAGTGCCGTCGCCGAATACCATGATAAACTTATCGTCCTTCTTATACGGGCGCCACTCAGGCAGATCTGCGCCGCTGGGATCGCCCTTCTTCATAAAGTTCGTCCAGTAGGTGACCATTGTGTCGGACAGCTTGTAGTCGAACTCTTCAAACGGACGCCAGCATTTGCCCAATGTTCCGTGGATATACCACAGATCGCTGGAATGCCAGGAGCCGGAATCATCGCCGGGCAGAGGACGTGAGAAGAAATAGAGATATCCGGGCTTTCTTCCGTTTGCCTCATGTTTGAGAAGGAAATTGCGCATACCCTCGTTCAGCGCAGTCGGCATCCAGGGAACAGGAGCGTTGCCGGCCATGTCGTCCTTTGTGGAACCCATCAGGAACTCAACGTCGTTATAGTGGCCGTTATTTACGCAGTCATCATAGCTCTCGGTCAGCGCGTATCCGTCAATATACGGGCCGAAGGGCAGACGGATCTTGGTGCTTGCGCCGTAGTCAGGGGTGAATGTTTTGTAATATGCCATTAATGACTCTGCAGGAATGTCGCGCATGTCTGCGGGAGATTCGTAACCGCAGTGCTCAACAAACTGTGTGCCTACCGCGTAGGAAGGCTCCTTCGTCATAAAGCCGCCAAGGCCGCTGTGTACAACAGCCTTCTGCATCATGCCCTTCATGAGAGGTGAGCAGAACAGAGCGATCGTGGAGCCCGCGCCTGCGGACTGGCCGAATACCATAACATTACCGGGGTCACCGCCGAACGCGGCGATATTGTCGTGTACCCATTTTACTGCGGCGATCTGATCAAGCAGGCCGTAGTTGCCGGATACTCCGGCTTCCGATTCTTTCTCAAGCTCGGGATGTGAAAGGTATCCGAAAATGCTGAGACGGTAGTTGATGGAGACAAAGATTGTTTTCTTGCCGGCAAAAGCTTCACCGTCAAACTCTCTTTCGTGAGCAAAACCGGACATAAAGCCGCCGCCGAAGACCCATACGGCCACCGGAAGCTTTTCATCTGCGGACTTTGCGGGAGTCCATACGTTCAGATAGAGACAGTCCTCGCTGCAGACAAAGGGCTCGTTTTCCCACTCACGGTCGTAAAATGAACCTTTTTTGTGCATTGCCTGCCAGGGTACCGGCGTGAAAGAATCTGCCTTTCTGACGCCTTCCCACGGCTCAACAGGCTGAGGAGCCTTCCAGCGAAGCTCGCCAACGGGGGGTGCAGCAAAAGGGATTCCTTTAAAGACGGTTATGTCTTTTCCGGGGATCTCTACACCGGATACCATTCCGGCCTGGGTTTTTGCCAAATTAATAGCCATAGCAGTTTTCTCCTTGGGGATATATATTTATTTGTTTATCGAAAGGGACTTGTACTTCTTATTCAATTATACTGTAGCAGAGTAAAATATCAAAGTGTTATTCGTCCAATTTCCCGCAAATGTACTCCCCTACTTCTTTTAGGGGAATATCGAGAACGTAGGATACCTCCGAATTGATCAGCCATTCCGCATCCTTCATGTATTGTTCATCGCTCTGGAGGTTCTTTTTCCCTGCGGCAATCTGCTGTTGTTTATGATAATTAAGTGCCCGATTCATACTGATAAGTTCTGCTAATTGGCCCCGGGCAATAAGGGCTTTATATTGTACTTTTCTCACGGCTTCGTCGGCAATCCAACCGTCGGCCCTGATTTCCGCAGAGTCCAGGATTATGTTCATTTCTTTCACCGAATGTGTTTTTCTCATTTTTGCAACAGCGGTTGGATTTTGGGTTGGTACATAAAATGTTATACGCGTCAGACTGGACGACTCCAAAATATAGTATTCCGCTGTTTTTTTGTTAAATTCAAGATTTTCTATGCCGACAATGCGACAAACTCCGTTTATTCCATATACGACCCTATCGTCACATTTATATTCCATCATTATCTCCTTATTATTCCGTACATTATTTCCCCTTTCTATTGTGCAAAAAACCGCCCGGATTACCGAGCGGCACAAATATGTTGAATATACCCGTCTGATGCCCATATATTCTGCCGGAAGTACTCCAGTGGAAACTTTCGCTATATCGCTATACATATATAGTATAACCTATTTCCACCGAAATTGCATGTAATCTTTCGTGCAGTGCAGAATATTAAAGGAAAATAACTTTATTCCACAAAGGTATAGCGAACCAGGTTTCCTTTGCCGTTCCCGGTGGCAATTACAAGGTTACCGTCTTGACTTTTATATTGTTCCATAATCGGATATCTTGCGTTTGCAAGTACATAGGCTTCCGGACTGTCTGTCGCAATGTCAAAAAATTCTTTCTTAACGCGTGTCGCACCGCCGCAGGGATTGATATCCTCGATCATCAATTCATATTCTTTCATTGTGAAACACTCCTTCCGTACTTATATTACTTACATTATACCATGCTATTCTTAGTTTTTCATTATGTTTGTCTTCGGGAGAAATATCAGTATCTGTTGCCGTATATCAACTTTGCTTTTTCTGTATACTTCTGTATAAATTCGGTTTTTGCGTTTGTATATCCGTCTCTGTCGTGCTCATATTCTTTCCATAGTCCTAATTTCAGTTTCTCATATTCACAGGCAATATCAGTATGTTTTGTCAGATAATCTCTGAAATACAACTCATCGTTATCACCCATATATCTTAAATGTAAATGAAAAACTCTTTCGGCAAATCCGTTTTCGGTATAACCCTTATTAAAGGAAATGCTGTCGGACTGTTCGTTCATACAAATATATCCGTTACTGACAAGAACGTCTTTGTAATCGGAAAGCCTGCATTCCGTAGGGATCTCAACAAGAATATCTATGATCGGTTTTGCCCAAATTGAAACGATCGCAGTGCTTCCTATGTGGTTGATCCTCGCGTGATCTGGAAGAGTGTATTTCAAAAAAGACTCTTCTTCGGCATACCAATCCTTCCAGCAAGGCTTATGTTCTGTTAAAAAGATAGGAAACAACTGCCAAAGCTCATCCAAAGTCATTTCCGACAATTTTTTCGGCATTACTCACACCCCGTCCAGCTTTGATTCTCCCGACAAAGTAATAGTTACCCAGATTCTTTATAACGCGACTTCACAAAAAGTGCAACGAGTTTTTTGTTCCGGAGCACACTTTCTGCAACGAGTTTTTGTACCGCATCATACTTTTTACAACGTAAAATTGCCCGCTATACAAATTTACTAAATGTGATACACTGTTCTTAGAGGCGATGATTATCTTATTATAAAAGAAGTCAGGTATGTTGTATGGCAAAAAATCAGTATCTTGTCAATTATTATACTCAGTATGACGAGGATGGCCGTCTTGCCCAAAAACACGGTACCGTGGAATTTCTTACGACGATGCGCTACATACAAAAATATCTTAGACGCGGTGACCGTATACTGGAGATCGGTGCCGCTACAGGGCGGTATTCACATACGCTGGCGCATAAGGGATTTGCCGTAGATGCCGTTGAACTTGTAGAACACAACATAGAGGTTTTTCAAAGAAATACTTTGAAAACCGAAAAAGTTTCTGTTGTGCAGGGCAATGCTTTGGATTTAAGTATGTTCCCCGATAATCAATATGACGTTACACTGTTACTCGGACCTCTTTATCATCTATATACTAAAGAAGATAAGCAGCGGGCGATCCGTGAAGCGATCCGTGTAACCAAGCCGGGCGGGGTCATATTTGCCGCATATGTAATTTCCGACGGCTGACTGATTGACGAGGGTTTTCACCGCAGCAATATCAACATTGCAGACTACATAAAAGGCGGCTTGATTGACGCCGATACATTTGCAGCGAAGTCTGAACCGAAAGACTTATTTGAGCTTGTTCGTAAAGAGGATGTGGATGAGTTAATGTCCGACTTTCCGGTAACCCGGCTTCACTATGTTGCGACCGACGGAAGCGCTTTATTCATGCGTGAAGTGATCGACAAGATGGATGATGAAACATTCCGCTTGTATTTGGATTATCACTTTGCCACCTGCGAAAGAAATGACATGCTCGGGATCACAAGTTATGCCGTTGATATTTTCAGAAAATAGTACAGCCCCGGACATGAATGTCCGGGGCTGTATGCCCCTCAGAGCACACATATGGGTTTACTCCGTATAGAAGTGCGCCCCTTATTACTAATGGGTTAATTCATATTCTTATTAGCGGCTATTTTCCCTCAAGCTGAAATAATTTACTTTTACCGTAAGAGAAATTTGCATTTTCTTTATTAGCTTTTAGGTATAAATCTTCCAAAATAAACAGTGCAGCCAAAGCATATACAAGGTTCTTTTGGTTTGCCCGAATATAATTGGATTTTCCGTTTTTATAATGAGATGTCCTCTCATGTCTGACTTTGTTATATGCTGTCCACCAAAAAGGCGTTTCTTTTCCTTTGGATATACGGTAACGCAATGCACCGTTTTTATTTGTGTATGTCTCGTATTCCCAGTTATTCCAAGGGCAAACAGAATAGTCAGTATTAAAGGAAACTGAAATTTCTTCTATGTTTTTGTAGGCTAAATGTAAATAATAACCCCATTTCTGTATATTTACATTTTTGATATTCTTGAACGATGCATCGTATTTTTCAGCTAACATCTTAGCTACAACATCTATTTCACTGCACACTGCCTGAAGCAGTTTTAAGTATTCAACCGAAAAGGTATCAAAATTAGAATCATCAAACTCCACGAATCGCTTGGTGGATATAAATTGATCTTCTAATTCAAGATAATAATCCCAATAGCTTTTAATAAAAACTTTTGCACTAATTTCTGACACTTCTTATTCCCCCTTATGGTTAACACCGAGGTTTACCCACGGAGTTTATGATTTATAACCCAAGAATCCGGTTTTTCTTAGCATCAAAGTCTTCTTGAGTAAATACGCCGGAATCAAGGAGCTCTTTATACTTCTTCAATTCGTCCGCTGCGCGTTTTCATACAGTTAACAATACACTTAACAAATAATCATCCATTCTTATTTCTCCAAATTATCCATTGTGGGATTTTACAAATTATTGCTTAAATTTCTATATAATTTTATTATATTAGTCAATGCCCGCTTTTACAAGGTATTGTGGCAAAATATCCCTGATTTCGCCTGGTTTATTTTCTATTTTCACAAAAACACCTTTACAAATTAAGTGCGCAATTGGAGCGATCATTATCTGCTACAATTGAACTCTTCTTGATATATGATACACTGTTCATAGAAGGGGTAAAATAGGAGATTAACAATCGACCAAAACAGGAGAAAAATACTATGGAAAGAAGAGTCAGTCATCAGGTTAGAGGCTACAGAACCAAAGACGGGGCCGGAGTAAGTCTGGTCAGAGTACTGGGAATCAAGACTGTTGAGGAATATGATCCGATATTGATGCTCGATTCCTTTGACAGTACGAATCCGGCTGATTACACGGCGGGATTTCCCCTGCATGCCCACCGAGGCATCGAAACCGTCAGCTATGTGTACCGGGGGTTTATGACCCACAGGGACAGCCTGGGTAACGAGGACACCATCGGCGACGGTGAAGTTCAGTGGATGACAGCGGGCTCCGGTATTATGCACGAGGAAAAGCTGCCGGCCGCCGAGCGGATGCTTGGAGTGCAGCTTTGGCTTAACCTTCCCGCAAAGGATAAAATGGCTCCTCCCGCTTATCACAGTATTAAAAATAAGGATATTGAGGAAATTTCTTTTGGCTGGGGCAAGCTCAGACTGTTGGCGGGCGAATTTGAAGGAAAAAAAGGATACATGAGCAAATATCTTCCTCTTGACTATTATGATCTGCAAATTGACCCGGGAAAAGAAGTTGTAATGAATACGGATCCCGAGCGCTCCGTTATGGTGTTCACTCTTTTGGGCGACGCATATATCGCAGGCGAGCCGGTAAAGGAAAAGACCGCGGTAAAGCTTACCTCCGGTAATCAAGTTGTGATCAGGGCCGCAAATGAAAAAGCCCAGGTCCTATTCATAAGCTCGAAGCGGCTGGACGAACCGGTTGTCTGGGGCGGGCCTATAGTCATGAACACCAAAGAGGAATTGAACAGGGCTTTTGACGATCTGAAAAACGGAACGTTTATTCACGACAAAATCGCTTATTAATACGATCAAGGGAGTGATGACAATGGAAAACATCAAAATACTGGCTATTGTAGGTTCGTTAAGAAAAGATTCCTATAACCGGCAGCTGGCATTGGCGGCCAAAGAGATCATCGGTAAGAGGGCTGTTTTCCGCATACTTGATTATAAGGATGTTCCGCTGATGAATGAGGATATTGAATTCCCTGCTCCGCAGGCAGTAATACGCGTTCGCGGTGAAGTAAAATCAGCGGACGCGATATGGTTCTTCACGCCCGAATACAATCACTATTTTCCCGGTGTACTGAAGAATCTTATAGACTGGCTGTCCCGCCGTATCGGCGACAATGAGCCGCAGGTTCTTGCAGGAAAGCCCGCCGCCGTAAGCGGGATCTCTCCGGGAATGTCCGGTACAGTCTGCGCACAGGACCATCTTGTAACGCTTATCAGCTTTTTGGACATGAACGTGATGAATGCACCGCGGCTTACCGTACCTAACGCAACGGAGCAGCTTGACCCCGACGGCAAACTGTTACTCAGATCAAGCTATCCGTATCTGGAAAAACAGGCAAACGTTTTTCTGGACTTTATCGCACGGCACATAAATATTTAAAATCCGTTTCAGAAAGCCCGCAGTCCAATGGATTGCGGGCTTTTTTGTTTATACACAAATAATTATTGAAAATTGTATTGACAAGCTCAGACTACTGCAATAGAATGGACTATAGTAATAGTACAGACTATAGTTATAGTAACGAGGTGCTTCAATGATCGGGAAAATATTCGAAAGTGAACTGAAAGTTATGGAGCTGATATGGGCGAACGAGCCTGTCAGCGCAAAGGAGATCAGTGTACTCGCCCAAAAGGATATCGGGTGGAATAAAAACACCACATATACGGTGATCAAAAAGCTTGAGGAAAAGGGATACATCAAACGTGACGAGCCCGGGTTTATCTGTACTTCCCTTATATCAAAAACAGATGTGCAAAAAGAGGAAGCGAACGGGTTGCTTTCCAAGCTTTTCGGAGGATCAAAAAAGGCGCTTTTTTCAGCGCTGCTTGAGAATGAATCTTTATCGGAAGAAGAAATCGGAGAGCTGCGCAATATGATCGAAAAGAGGTGATATGAATGCCCGGTGAACTGTTTTATTGGGTACTTAACATGAGCATATCCGCCGCCGTAGCCGGGATCATCGTGCTTCTACTCGGCAGGATCAAACGTTTACCGCGCAAAATCGCCTGCTTCCTATGGATAATTCCGTTCATAAGGATGACAGTACCTTTCGGCATGGGCAGCCGTTTCAGTCTGATGACGCTGATCTCAAAGTTCACAACAAGGACTGTTGCGGTTCCGGGCGTTCCGAAAGAGCTTAGCGATCTCACGATGACAAATCACATAATGGCGGCGAACGACTACTTCCCTATTACATATAAGGTAAATGTACTTGCAAAGGTGTTCGATATTGCCGCTGCCGTCTGGCTTATCATTGCGGCGGCTCTGATAATCGCATTCGGTATCATATATTTCATTACAAAATCAGAGCTCAGGGGCGCGGTGTTGCTTCGCGACAATATCTATATTTCGGAAAAGGTCACTTCGCCGGCCGTTTACGGATTATTCCGTCCCCGGATCATTCTTCCGGCATCATTCAGCGAAAACGATCTGTCGTATATACTTGCGCACGAAAGAAAGCATATCTCGCGAGCGGATAACCTGCGCCGCATCATCGCTTTTGTTATTACCGCTGTTCATTGGTTCAACCCTCTTGCGTGGGTATTCCTTCGTGAATATCTTTCGCAGACCGAGCTTGCCTGCGATGAAGCGGTACTGGCGGGATATGATGACGGCGAACGGAAAAGATACGCGCACTCCCTTATAAACGCCGCCGAAAGCCGTGAGATGTTTGCGTCCGCGTTCGGAGGAGCAAAGGTCCGTGTGCGGATATCGCGCATTTTGTCATATAAAAAGCTGTCGGTGTTTTCAGTATGCGCGTTCGCGGCGCTTGCTGCCTCTGTCGTATAT
Organism: uncultured Oscillospiraceae bacterium; assembly: GCA_964446385.1. GTDB lineage: Bacteria > Bacillota > Clostridia > Oscillospirales > Ruminococcaceae > CAYSRC01. The sequence goes on from CAYUOH010000007.1 coordinate 30,374, forward strand.
GTACTGATCACAAACGCGGCATAAATAAGCGAAAGAATGTGGAGCATTATGCCCCACAGAAAGGAACGTTCACAGTGTTGAAATCAAATAATAAGTTTTATCTGCTCTCCCTTGCGGGTGTTGTCGCGGCATCGGCGTATCCGCTTTACATGGGGATCAAAGTTGTTTCGGATATGATTCGGTTCGGTACGGTTTACGCGGAGAGTTATCCGAAATACATTATTCCGTACACACCGATCGCGCTTGCTCTGATTATTGGAACCGCGCTTTTACCGCTGATGTTCCGTCTTGCAAAAAGGTTCGCTTTGCTCGCAGGCTCCGCTGTGTCGCTTGGGGTATTCTTGGCCTCCGAACTTCTGCTTGAAAGCAGGGTCATCGTAACTACCACATTCAAAACAACACTTGAAAGCTGGCAGATGTTTATGTGCTATGTCCCGCCGGAAGGGTTCCCTTCGCGGACATGGACCGAGGTTGATGTTCTGATGGGCGAATACAGTCCGGCATTCAAAATACACTTTTATTTCATTTCCGTCATCCTGATTGTATCTTTACTGAACTGTATTTACGGGTTTGCCAAAATGATACAGTCGGATGATAAATCACGGAAAAGAGCGCTGATAATCCAGTCGGCCGCGTCGCTTACATTTCTAGGGCTTTGTATACTTGCGTGCTTTACGGCTTTTTACAGAACCGGAGATATCACGGTCTTGCCGCTTTCGGCATTCCTTATGATACTGTTCTTTGTCGTTATGGGATTGACGGCGGGCGTTTTTGCAGGATCATTTCTGCTTGGGAAACGGAAACTTATCTCATGCCTGATCCCGGCTGTTATCGCATCGGCGGTAACAACGGTCATGTATATCGGAGAAATGATATTGCTGTCCGGTAATTTGTACCGTTTCGGCGATGGATTCTTCTTCAGCGCATTGGGAACTCTTGTTCTCGCGCCCGTCGATATCTGTGTGATCATCCTGTCCGGCTCGGTCTGCTATTTAATTACATCTTTATTATCCGTTAAGCGGCAGATATAAACGGCAGGAAGCCTTCCCTGTGCGACACACTCCGGATCCTTTAATTGTTTAAAGTCATGTGATTGATTTATTGCAGTTTTATGATATACTTACCGTTTGGCGGAGATTTCTTATATTAGGCTCTGCCCCATGCGCAATAAATAATCCAATTGAGATTCGGAGAGATAAGATGAAAATAATTGAATATGGAGAAAAGAACCCGGAAGTTATTATGCTTCTGCATGGCGGCGGCTTATCATGGTGGAATTACCGTGATGAAGCAAATCTTCTGAAGAAAAATTACCACGTTGTACTGCCGGTATTGGACGGTCACGCAGACAGCGAAATGCCTTTTACTTCGATTGAAAATAACGCTAAAGAACTTATCGATTATATTGATGAAAACTTTAGCGGGACAATTTTAGCCATATGCGGATTATCTCTCGGTGGACAGATTCTTGTTGAAATGCTTTCACAAAGAAGCAATATATGCAAATTTGCAGTCATCGAAAGTGCCTTAGTTATACCGATGCCACTGACAGCGGCATTGATTGCTCCGACATTCGGTATAAGCTATGGACTCATTAAGAAAAAATGGTTTGCCGAAATGCAATTTAGGTCACTGATAATTCAGGAAAAACTGTTTGAGGACTATTACCGTGACACCTGCAAAATACAAAAACAGGATATGATTTGCTTTATGAAATCAAATTCGTCTTATAGCGTGAAACCGTCGCTTGCCAATACTACAGCTAAAGTTACCGTTATTGTAGGCGGTAGGGAACAAAAAATAATGCAGCGTTCTGCTAAAATCTTACGTAACACGATTCCCGACAGTAAATTGAGGATTTATGATCACTATTTTCACGGTGAATTCAGCCTTAATTATCCAAAAGATTATGTGGATTTGTTAACTTGCTTTATTTCGACTATGCAATTATCGGTAACTTCGCAAAATCAGAATTCGCCTTTCGGGGGCTTTTAGCTTAAAAGGCTATTGGATACAACAGAAAAACATCAGTGTCACTTTAAAATGTGTACACTGATGTTTTTTTATAACTGCTTTATTTATTCCGTGCGAAGTGCTACAACCGGATCTTTTTTCGCGGCGCTTCTTGACGGAATGATACCGGCGAAAAGTGTCAATACCACACTGATCAATACAAATATACCCGCTGCCTGTAAAGGAAGGAATATTTTGAGTGTAGCAATGCCCGTGAGTCTTTCAATAATATAATTGATCGGGAAACTCAGCAGATAAGTGATCAGTACTCCCATCAAGCCGGACGTCAAACCGATAATGAATGTTTCTGCATTAAACAGGCTGGAAACGTTCTTTTTGGACGCTCCGAGAGCACGCAGAATTCCGATTTCCCTTGTTCTCTCCTGAACGGATATTAAGGTAACAACTCCGATCATTATAGAGGATACTACCAGAGATATGCCGACAAATGCCATTAAAATATAGGTGATAGTATTCAGGATAGAGGTAACAGAGGACATGATAATACCGACATAATCGGTGTACTTGATCTGTGACAGCTCATCCTTACCTTCATTATAGCCGGTAATGGAATCTTCTATAATATCCTTGCTTTCGAAAGTGGAAGCGTAAATACTGACAGTAGAAGGCGTATCGATATTTACATAGCCGAGTTCCTTCAAATTATCCTCATAGCTGTTTTCTGAAAAAGTCAGAGCTTCATCATAATAGAGAGCAAACTGTTTATCAGTGAAGCCTTTAACCGCTTCATCAAAAGCGGCATTAAGCTGGGCACTGCCCATCCCGCCAAGCTGTCCCTGTGCCTGCTGAGCATACTGTGCTTTAAACTGCTCTTCAGCCATGGTAGTGAACATCTCGGTCAGTTCCTCATCACTCATTGAGTCAACATAGCCCTTTATATCTTCGGCACTCATACCGGTCTGCCCGGCAACAGCCGACTGCATAGATGCGATCATATCTTCACGCGTAGTACCTGATAACATTTCTGAAACGGCATCGTCTACGGTTTTTTCATCCGGAATTCCCATGATCTTTACATACAGATTTGCTTTGCCTTTTTCATTCAGTGTGTTGATATAGGAAAGAAGCTCAGCTTTTTTCTCTGCGTTGTTCAAATCACCTGTGGTTTCCTTAAAGGGTAAGCTTGTAAAAATATCAGTAGTGGCATCGTCAAGCTGTGCCTTTATAGTATCGGAATCCTTGGATTGCTCTATAATGTATTTTGTCAGCTTGCCGGTATAACCGATAGAACCGCTTAACATGGAGGAAGACGAATCTTCGTTAGGTCTGATAATACCTGTTACCTTCAAACTGATCCCGTTGGAATAGAGATAGTTCAGTCCGGCAGAGGTTAGCCTCATATCCGTAAAAAGCCCTAAATTGTCATCCAATGTGTAGCAGTCTGCACCGAGGACGGTTTTAAACTCCATGTCGCAAATTTCTTTATATGACCAGGACGGCGAATCGGAAGTAATCTTGGTACCGTCCTTAATAGCCTTCACTATGCTTCGCATTTCGTCCTCGGACTTCAAGCCTAATGCGTAAAGCGTCATATCGTCGATCTCGTTATTTTCATCAAGCACTAAAACAATTTCATTGTATTGAGTAGGCCATTCTCCGTATACAACATCGTATTGTTTTTCCAATATCGGATTTACGGTTTCACCGTTGTTGCCTGACAGCATTTCCTGCCATGTAGCGGTAGAAGCGTCTGATAAAGGCATTGACACAGGAGAAGGCATAGATGATGATCCCATCATCCCCGTGCGTTCGCGAATATCGAGTATACCGCTCATATCCACGCCCATTTCTTCACGCATCAGTTCCGTTAAAAGCGACTGAGCATCTGAAACGATAACTTCACCGTCCGGATTTTTTGTTAAAACCTGCATATTCGTATCATAGGTGTACTGTATACCTGTGACTGCCGAAGCTAATTCCGAATCTTCTTTTGTGCGTTCGGATTCGAGATATTCTTTAAATGATTTCAGATCATTTTTCGTTGATTCCAAAGAATTCAGCGCGTCAATCATTTCGTATGTTGATGATTTCTCATATACCGCATCTTTATCATGACCTTCATCTGATTTAGAAGCAGCGCCCATAAATGTTTTCATCAATGTGGTAATATCCGTATTTTGTGTTTCTATTGTAATCGGATATGAGGACAGGGTATCCTCCTGTATTGAATTGATATATGCCGTAGCTCCCTGAGAAACCGCAAAAACGAGAGCAATACCTATAATGCCGATAGAGCCTGCAAAGGAAGTAAGCAGAGTCCGTTTTCTTTTTGACACAAGATTTTTTAACGAGAGACCGAAAGAGGTTGAAATAGACATGGAGGGCTTCTTTTCTTTTACCGATGTCTTTTCTTTTTGTTTTATCAGTCTTTTCTCATTTTCCAACTCCGCATCGCTGACAGGCATTGAATCGTCAGTAATTACACCGTCAAGCATTCTTACTATTCGGGTAGAGTAGCGGTCTGCCAGATCGGGATTGTGTGTAACCATGATTATAAGACGGTCTTTTGAAATTTCTTTTAGAATCTCCATAACCTGAACACTGGTTTCTGTATCCAGGGCTCCTGTAGGTTCATCTGCAAGAATAATATCCGGGTCGTTTACAAGAGCTCTTGCAATAGCCACACGCTGCATCTGTCCGCCTGACAGCTGGTTGGGCTTTTTCTTTAGCTGAGAGGAAAGTCCTACCTGATCCAGGGCTTTCTTTGCTCTCTCTCTGCGTTCCGCTTTAGAAATACCGGCAAGTGTAAGCGCTATTTCTACGTTTTGCAAGACGGACTGCTGAGGAATAAGGTTATAGTTCTGAAACACAAAGCCGATGGAATGATTGCGATAAGCGTCCCAATCTCTATCTTTAAAATCCTTGGTCGAACGTCCGTTAATAACCAGATCACCTGATGTGTACTGGTCGAGTCCACCAACGATATTAAGCAATGTTGTTTTTCCGCAACCGGAAGGCCCCAAAATGGAAACGAATTCGCTTATTCTAAAGCGAAGGTCTATACCCTTCAGTGCCTCTACGGTATCTTCACCGGCAGGGTATTCTTTTATTATGTTTTTTAATTCGAGCACTTAGAAAATCCTTTCTTTCATGATTATATTCAACTCGCTGCTGGTTTGTGATAATCGGTTTGACAATTATCAACATCATGTTGTATATTATAATATAACAGACGGCGAGAATATACAACAACACGTTGACTGAAATATGTTGTGTCAGAAGGTGAATTTTTAATGAACTTAAAAATGGAAACCTCAATGAAAACAAAACAGAAACTGAAAGATGCGTTTGTTGAGCTGTATACAAAAAAGGGAATGTCCGGTATTACCGTAAATGCCGTTACAAAAATAGCCGGCTGTAACCGTTGTACTTTCTATAATCATTACGAAACCCTGCAAAGTATACTTGCCGAAATTGAGGATGAAATTATCGAAGAATTCAAGCAGGTTCCTGTCGATATTCATCTGGATGATACGAAAAAATCAGCTTCTGTATTTTCACAGATAGTTGAAAGAATAGATCAATACGGAGATGCTGTTTACTGTCTGCTCGGAAAAAACGGAGACCCTGCATTTCGTCAGCGATTAAAGGAAACTGCAAAATCATCCTTTAGTCAGGTTTCGGATAAATTGGATGAAGAACAACTGGCATTTTTGCAGAGCTACGTTATGTCTTCTCTGCTTGGATTAATAGAGTACTGGCACGAAAGCGGAAAAAAATATTCTACAGAAGAATTTATAATTATTTCCCAGCAGCTTATATTTGGCGGAGCATTTGGTGTTCTGAATAAATAGATTAAAAAAAATAATCTTACAGAAAAGCACCTGCCATTTTGGCAGGTGCTTTTCATTTGAGCCTGATTTACTTACCGCAAAATACTTCTTCGACTGCACTGGACCCGGTCAATTTCTTTGTTTTCACAACATTCACCGTGTCGTGGCGTTTCCATATACCGCCGTTGTTATTAACGGCGCTTCTCAGCCCTTCCATGAACAGACTGCGGTTCGGTTCCCGGAGCGTGATGTGGTCCGCATGGGTCATCGTGAATCGGACAAATTCATCGGCAGTCATATCCGTATCATATTCAAAGTCCGAGACTTCTATCGGGGTAAATCCGTATTTAGTCACGTTCGCTTTATTTATACTGCAGGTGTACGGCGTTTCCGGAACAAAATACGCATCATATACGGCGTTTTTCTCTGCAATCAATTCCGGAGAATTTCTGAGATTGTCATTTCCAAGGTTTGCTATCATAATCAGGCATCCGCCCGGGTTTAAAAGGTCAAACGCCCGGCCAAACGCAATATCTTCCGGTATCCACTGAATCGTAGCCGCTGAAAAGATCATATCAAATTTTTCATCCGCGAAATCATAAGTACAGAAATCACCGTTGATCATCCTGCAGTTCGGATAATCGGCAAATTTCTTTTTTGTGAATTCATACAGATGCTCACCAATCTCGATTCCGACATAATCACATCCCGTCTTAAGCAGAGGTTCTGTAGCCTGCCCTGTCCCCGGACCGATTTCGAGCACTTTTTTGCCCGGTTTTAAATTTGCATACCGAATTATATCTGCAAAGGCCTCCGGGCAGTATTGGGGGCGCCATTTATCAAATTCTTCCGGGATCAGGTCAAACACCTTACGAAACTCCATATAGAAAACCTCTGCAATTTCTGATATGTATATATATTACTTATATATTATATTTTACTACCGATAGCAAATGCTCTCTCGCTTTCACACAGGATTTAATAAAAAACAGCCGGAAGATTTTCTTGAATGAAAACTTCCGGCTATTTTTATATTCTGCGTTTAGCTCTGTCTTCTTAGAAGCCTTTGCTTGAAATCGTACAGTTTCCTCCCATAACGGCTTGTCGCAACGATTCCGCATATGATCAGGCCGCACGCTCCGCCGGATAAGAACGCCGAAGCATTGGATAAGAATTCGATTTCATTCAGTGATGTATGATCTATCAGTGCGGACATAATCCAGAGGTTTACTGCTGCTATATTAAGCCAATTCAGTCTTATTAATCTTTGAGTTCCCTCGTTTGTATAATCGACCGCTTTTAGCACGGTCTCTTCGGTTTCCTTGTTCATTTTCTCGCTTTTCCTTTCACCGTCTAAAAGCTCCCGAAGATCGATAGCATAATAGTCGGATATCATGATCATCAAATCGATATCAGGCAGATTGACGCCATTTTCCCAACGGGATACTGTTCTGTTTGAGATATTGAATGCCTCGGCAAACTGTTCCTGTGTCAGCCCATTTTCTTTTCTGAGCTCTTTTAAAAACATCCCGGTTTTTTGTTGATTCATTTAGATGTCGTCTCCTTTCAAGAAAAATATAGCAAAACACAGCGAAGATAAACAGGACACAAAGCGAGAAATGGCCTGTTTAATTGCCGGACAAAATATGTCTGTCCTAATGATCCCGGTCTGTCACTGAAAGGAGTGATTCAATTATATTTTCTGAAAGCTTAGATAAAGATGAGGCAGGCAATGATACCTGTCGCATTGCACAGGATGTGCGAGGCCGTGCTGATCAGGCAGTTTCCCGATTTGCGGTAGACCATTGCGTAGATCATACTGTCTATGAAGATCGTTGCGATATCGAAAAACACCAGGCCGAAATTCCCGACGGCGATGTGCCCTGCGGCAAACAAGAGGGACGAAGCCACGGCGCAAAGCCAGAACGGGAATATTTTCATGGATTTGCCGACAAAGAATCCGCGCCACGCGATCTCCTCGCCGAGCGCTGCAATAATTACCTGAAATGCTAATTTGGGTATTTCATCAAAGGAAAGCATGGAAGACGTACGCCCCATGACATGCGCGCTGAACCCTCCGCTGAAAATAAGGTCTCCGACGATCAGCGTTGCAATAGCGGTCACGATCGGCAGTAATACCAGGGGAAGAACCCCCGGCTTTTTCAGATCCGTAAAAAAGGTTTTGAACTGTAAACCTGACTCAGCGGGCGGAGTCTTTGCAACGGCTTCTGCGATAAAGAAAAACGCGATGCCTACTAAAACGGAGTATCCCGCTATTTGAGTGGACGGCACGATCTTTGTTAGGGTCATTAAAATCATTATGATCAAACCGGTGATTGTGATTGTATAGCTCCTGTCCTTTTTGACAGAGTTGTTCATGCTGTTTATCTCCCTATTAATAACTTCAAGACCGTGCTTTTTTTATTTTTTCTTACACAAATTCATAATCAGTGCCACCAGAGACAGTGTGCCGGCAGCCGTACCCAATGCTCCTGCCGCTCTGTTGCCGCCAATAAAGAAAAATACGGCTCCGATGTAAAATGCAATACTGGAAATTGAATGTAGGATGATCTGTGCTGTTTTCATATTTGTTTCCTCCATATAAAATCCGGTTTGTCATTCTAATTATCTTCATTATAGTGCAAATCTGTGTCTTTTTCCACTTTGCAATGTACAAAAATATTTTCAAAATCGCAAAAGTTGTCCTCAAATGTCCGCATTTGTCCGCAGATGTCCGCGTTGAAATGTGATATAGTTATAATAAGAAAAAGGCGGAGAGATCCAGCCGAATATTGAAAGACCATGAGAGTTTTCTCACGGTCTTTTTTGTTGCCATAGAAAGGAGTGATCCATATATAAACATTAAAACCGGTCCGAAAGAAATCGCCGAGGAGTACAGCGAAGCCCGGGAATATAACCGGGGTTTAGGTCTTTACGACAACGTTGAGAAGAACGAACGTTTCTACACAGGCGACCAGTGGCAGGGTCTGAACGCACCGGACCTTGACAAGCCGGTGCTGAACTTTCTGCACCGTGTGGGCGCATATCTGATCAGCACGATCGTATCCGATCAGGTCGGCGTCTCTGTCTCTTCGCAGGGCGCAGACGGCAATGAATCCCTAAAAGACGTTCAATCCCGGCTCAATGATGCCGTCGAGTACACGAAGCTCACTGACCTCTACCGCGAATGTTTGAGAGATGCGGTCGTCGACGGGGACACCTGCCTGTACTTTGCCTCCGAACCGGAGACGGGGCGTATCTGTGCCGAGGTTGTGGAAAACACCCGGGTGCTCTTCGGCAACCCCTATGTTGCGGACAAGGAGCTTCAGCCCTGGATAATCGTCGAGAGGCCGATGCTGGCGCGGGATGTCCCGGGCCTTGCGGGGGCGGAATCCTTCGACCGTGAGGAGAATTCCGGCCACGGACCCCGCAGGGTGACGGTCCTATATAAGTTCTGGAAGGAGGAGGGTACCGTGCGGTTTACGGTAACGGCGGGCGACAAATCAATTAAGGCCCCGACCGACACCTGCCGCACGCTGTACCCGATTGCCTGGATGAACTGGGAAAAGGTCCGCGGGTCCTACCATGGGCGGGCCGCCGTAACCGGCCTTATACCCAACCAGATCGCGGTCAACAAGCTCTGGGCGATGGCACTGTACCAGCAGCAGACAATGGCGTTCCCGAAGGTCATATACGACAGCAGCCGTATACGTAAATGGACTAACCGCGTGGGCGAGGCGATCGGGGTTCCCGGCGACCCGACGACCGCCGTGGCTACGGGGTTCCGTGCCCCGGACATGAGCGGTTTTGTCACCGCGATGGTCGAAAAGACGGTATCGCTGACGCGCGATTTCATGGGTGCAAGCGACGCCGCCCTCGGCAACGTAAGCCCCAACAACACAAGCGCGATAATCGCCCTTCAGCAGGCAACGAGCGCGCCGTTACAGCTGAACAAACTGGCATTTTACCGTTTTGCGGAGGAGGGGGTCCGCGTAATGCTGGAGATGATCTCGGGCGGCAACCCCGCCGACTACAACATCCGGGTGGATATCGGCGGCTCCGGTTATTTCAACGAAACGGCGCAGATAGCAACGCTTGACCGTCTGTTTGAGAAAGGAATAATCAGCGATCCCATAGCTTACCTGAATGCTCTTCCGGACAGCGCAGTAAGAAACAAATCACATCTTATAGAAGAAATTATAAATGAAAGGAATTTAAAAATTTGAGCATTACACTTCACGACAAATATTCCAAAGAGATAGCCGAGGCATATAACCAGGAAAGCTTTCTCAAAGCCAGGCTTTCGAACGACTACGACTTCAACGGCGTGCGCACCGTAAAGATCAGTACGCCGGTCACCGTTCCCATGAACGACTACACCCGAAGCGGCGGCAACCGTTACGGAACTCCCGCCGAGATGGGCGACACCGTTCAGGAACTTACCCTTTCGCAGGACAAGTCGTTTTCGATCACCATCGACAAGGGCAACAACATGGATCAGAACAATATCAAGCCTGCCGGCACTATGCTCCGCCTGCAGATCCGGGAGCAGGCCGTTCCCGAGATGGACCGCTACGGATTTTTGAAACTTTGCCACAGCGCAGGTACCATATTCGGCAACTCCACCGCCATTTCAAAGACCACCGTCGCCCGCCAGATCATGGACGGCAGCGAGGCACTCGACAACGCAGAGGTTCCAAGCGAAGGGCGCACCCTTTTCGTACCTACAAACACATTCAAGTTCATAAAGCTATCCGACGAATTCGGCAAGGCGGGCGACACGCTCGGTATGAAGGCCTACAGCAAAGGGATCGTGGGCTCCTTCGACGGCATGGACGTTGTAAAGGTCCCCTCCGGCCGCTGGCCCAAATACTGCAATTTTATCATCACGCACCGCAGCGCGGCGGTAAACCCGGTAAAGCTTGAGGATACAAACGTTCACATCGATCCTCCCGGCATTTCCGGCAACCTCCTCGAAGGGCGCGAATATTACGACCTTTTCGTGATCGGAGCGCGCGCATACGGCGTATACGCCGAGATAGACACAGGCGCCAACAAGGGCACCGTCTGCGTGACGCCGACCGTTACGGTCTCGCTTGGTACCGCGACGCTTGCATGCAGTACCGCGGGCACCACAATCGTCTACACTACCGACGGCACCGATCCCCGCTTCAGCAGGACTGCGATAACCGGCACAAGCCTTACCGTTTTAAGCGGCGACAGGCTCCGCGTTTACGCCTACAAAAACAGCGAGGGGTTCTACCCCAGCGCCGTGCTGGACTACACCGTAAGCTGATGAGCGGTACTGACGTTTATCAAAACGCGCTTGCGCTGATACCGGCGGATGGGTACTTTACCGACTACAGCCCTTATGTGGTGAGATGGGTAAACGCCCTTATCGCCGAGGCTATGCCGGTGGAGAACAGCATAAGGATAAGTGAGGGGGACCTCCCCCTCACAAGTTTGCCGGTTATAACGTCAGCCGCCGAGGATATCCCCTGCCACGACATTGTGGCATCCTACGCCATGTCGAGAGGGATGGCGGCGATCATAGCCCGCGACATGGATAATTACGTACTGAGCAATGAGTTCAGATCGCAGTATATCAGCGCGCTGGCTGAAATTGCGGAATTTAACACAGACAGTATAGAAAACGTTTACTGAGGCAGGAGACGCAAACTTTGACTGACACATATATAGAATCGATCGAAGCCTTCGCCGGTGTGGACCTCACTGACCCCGCGTGGACGGTGGCGCCGAATCGGAGCCCCGAGGGGACGAATATGACAAGGGACGTGCCCGGCCGTGTGCGCAAGCGCATGGGTTACGAGACAGTCCATGATTTCGGCGAGAACATCAACGGTATATACGCCTACGGCGATCACATGCTCGTCCACGCCGGACACCGGCTGTATAAGTACGCCGCCGGAATTGCGACGGTCCTTGTGAGTAATCTTGCCGCCGATGTCAGCTTCGGTTTGGCGTTCGGCAGGTATCTGCTGATCCTCGACGGAACTTCATACCGCGTTTACGACGGAACGTCCCTTACTACCGCCGCGGCGAACGCCACAATTCCTACGGTATCTATTTCGACTCCGCCCACCGGCGGAGGTACCGATTATCAGGCAGTCAATATGCTGACTCCTTCGCGTAAACAGGCTTTCCTCGGAACGGCAAACGATACGGTCTATCAGCTTTCGGCAAGGGATATTGATCCCACACCTGTAACCGCCGCCATCCTTCAAAGCGGCGGCACATGGACTACCCTTTCCGAAGGCAGCGGGATAACGGTCGACCGCGCAAACGGCGCCGTCACATTCTCGGCGGCCCCAGGCGTCAGCCCGGTCACTGGCGAGGACAACGTAATTATCACATACGGCAAAACTCACGCGGGTTACGCGGACAGAATAAACAAGTGCCGTTTTATGATAGCCTACGGCGCCTTCGGCAACAGTGACCGCGTCTTCATGTCGGGCAACCTCGATTACCCCTCAAGCGACTTTTACAGCGGTATCAACGATCCGTTTTACTTCCCCGATTTAGGGTATCTCCAGACCGGCTCAAGCGACGCCCCCATAACGGGATACTCGGTAATAGGCAGTTCACTGGGGACCCACAAATCCGGCGAGCCCTACAACAGAAACCTCTTTTTGCGTTCGGGCGAGACCGACGAAAACGGCGAGCCTGTATTCAGGGTAAACGACGTTGTGCAGGGCCCGGGCGCTCTGAACCACAGGACCTTCGCGATGGGTACGGAACCTTTGTTCCTTACACCCGAAGGCGTCTGCAGCGCAACCCCCTACGAGTACGGCGAAGCGCGGTACATACAGAACCGAAGCTACTATCTCAACGGGCGTTTATGTTTATCGGACCTGAGCACGGCACACGCTGTGATGTTCAGAGGATTATACATTCTGTACAGTACCGGATATATCTACGTTCTGGATACTTCTCAGTGCAGCGTCGCCGAAGGAGATATCAGAACCGCCGGCCGTTACGAAGGTTATCTCTGGCGCGGCCCCTGCCCTACCGTTATGGCCGTTGTGAACGACAGACTGTGGTTCGGGGACGAAGACAGCAAACTGTGCCGCTTCTTCGACGATCCGTATGATTCGCAAAGCTACAACGACGACGGTTATCCGATAGCCGCGAGATGGGATATCTCCTTTACAGGAAAACATCCCTTCCGCAGAAAATTTCTTCGGTACTTCGGCGTCTCGGGCGCGCCCTCCGGTGAATACGAGGTTCACGTAAAGCAGAACGCAAGCTGGCGGCTGGCAGGAATCTCGAGAGCCGCCGCTCCGGGCGATGACCCAGTGACATTCGGTATCGCGGCGCGCTCGGGCGGAGTTGACAGGGCGGTAATAGCCATCCGCTCAAACGGGATCAACCGGCCGTTCTACCTCAGCCGCGCGACAATTGAGTATTACGATGGGGAGCGGTACAGATGAAGCTGGGCGTCACACCTTTGCAGTATCGGTTTATGACGACTACCGCCGACGAGGTTCTCTTCGGCGGAGCCGCAGGAGGCGGCAAAAGTCAGGGGCAGATACGCGACGCACTGTGGTTCGCGCTTAAATATCCGGGCTCGAGACAGCTGTTGCTTAGAAGGACATATCCCGAGCTGGAACGTTCTCTTATTCTGGATCATCTCGCCTTATACCCTGCCGAATTATATAAGTACAACAGCGCCGCGCACAGAGGCCGGTTCGTTAACGGAAGCATCGTGGAGTTCGGCTTCTGCGATACCGAAAAGGACGTGTACAAATACCAGTCGGCGGAATACGACGTCATCAGATTCGATGAGCTTACCCACTTCACCGAGGGCATGTACACCTATCTTACTTCGCGCGTCAGGGGCGCCAACCCCTACCCCAAACAGGTAAAGAGCACAACCAACCCCGGCGGCGTGGGGCACTACTGGGTTAAAGCCCGGTTTGTAGACCCCGCCCCGCCGAACACCGAGTTTTATGACCATGACCTTAGCCGGATCTTCATTCCGGCGCTGCTCGAAGATAACTCCTTCCTTGCCAAAAGCGACCCGAATTACAGAAAACGCCTGTTGGCGCTTGGAGACAGGGACCGGAAGAGCCTTCTTGAAGGCAGGTGGGACATTGAGGACGGCCGGTATTTCACCGATTGGAGCACCAATCTACATGTTATAAAGCCGTTCGCCGTACCGCAGGAATGGGCGCGCTACGTCACGATGGACTACGGCCTTGATATGCTCGCGGCATACGTCATTGCGATGGAGCCCGACGGACGGGCGGTCGTTATGAGAGAGGCGTATGTGTCGGGGCTGATCATAAGCAGAGCCGCAAAGGCGGTACTGGACCTTATAGGTTCCGACAGACCGGTGTGCGTTCTCGCCCCGCCCGACCTTTGGAACAGGCGCCAGGAAATGGGGCGAAGCGCGGCGGAGATATTCGCCGAAAACGGCCTGCCTCTTACCAAAGCGAGCAACGAGAGGATATCAGGCTGGTACGACCTTGCCGAGTGGCTGAGGCCGCGCACCGACGAGTTCGGCGAACAAAGGCCGGGTATTCGGGTATTCGACAACTGCCGGAATCTGATAACGACACTGCCCGCGCTGAGCCGAAGCGAAGGCGACCCCAACGACGCCTCAACCGAGCCGCACGAGCTGACCCACGCTCCGGACGCCCTGCGGTATTTCTGCGCCGGACGTCCCCGCCCCACGGAGCCTATCCCGGACGAAGATCATTCGATCAGAAGACTTTTAAATTTCAAATAAGACCGGCTATCAGATAAATAGCCCCGGCGTGTAACACAACTACACACCAAGGCTATTGTCAAAGGTTTTTCCCTAGTATATAGGCTGCCTTTAAATCGTTTTCCGGTACCCTTCGTGGTGCATCTGTGCCCCCACAGCCCCCGGCAAGTACTATGCCTTTGTCTACCCAGCCAAGGTATCGGGATGTGAGCCGGTAAAAGCCCACAGCGTTTTCAAAAGAATTAAACGAGGGATCAGCGGATGTCATTAATAAAGCGCACTCTTTGCCCACAGTTTTGTTGTATCGCCCGGGCGCTGACTGCACCACAGCATACAACCGCTCAACAAATGCTTTGGTTCTGGAGCTTACAGTCCAAAAATATAAAGGTGATGCGAGAACGAGCATGTCGCATTTGTTAAATAATGGGTAGATTGCTTGCATATCATCCTGCACCACGCATGGGTTGCCGTGCTGGCAAGCATTGCAACCGTTGCAGGGAGATATGTTTGCATCACCCAAAAACACTTTGGATACAGTATGCCCTGCTTCAATGGCACCCTGCCTAAAAGCCTCTGCCAAAGTATCTGTGTTGCCATTTTCCATCCCGCTGCCGACAACCACCAATATCTCCTTGCATTTACTAATCATATCGCTCACTCCTGTTCAATAAAATTACGGTAGAAGGCACGGCCACCAGCCGTGTCATTATCTGCACTCCGACCCCTATCCGCTACTTGCATTGTATCAAACTTGCTCCAGGTGGAGCAATATTCAATACGACTTTATTATATGAGGAGGAAACATGGCAACTTCAGAAGAAATACTTGCAAGACTGGCTGCGAGTATAGCGCCCTTTAACGCCGCGATACAGGCCGCCGAGGAGAAATACAAAAGCAGTCTTGCCGCCCTTGAAAAGGCTTACGGCATACGCGCCGATACACTGACGAAGAACAACGCTACGCAAAGCAACATTCTCCGTGACGACAACGCGGCCGAGCAGGCCCGCCTTGACAAAGTAAAAGAGACCGACAGCGCGGCTTTGCATGCCGTCCGTGAGAAGGGCCTTCGCGAGGCCTACACACAGTCAATGCTTTCGCGGCTCGCGCTGGAACAGTACCTTGCAGGCAAAGGCATCAACGGCGGAGCCGCCGAAACAAGCATGGGACGGCTGCTCGGACAGTACCTCGGCACCCGCGGAAATATTAACAGTACACACAGCGCCGGACTCTCAAGTCTGCTTTCGGGGTATAACGGCAACAACGCCGAGAACAGCCGCAAGCTTGCGAACAGCCTTGCGAAACTGTCCGCCGGCTACAGCGAAAGCCTTGGCGACCTGAATATCAACCAGAACGACAGTGCGGCCGACCTGTACAACAGCTACTTCGGCAATATAAACGACCTGAGTGCCCGGATCACGGCCGCCGAGTCGCTTGCGAGAGCAGAGCTTGCGGCGCTCAACGCTAAAGCAGTGTCAGCCAAAAAGAAGACGACTTCACAAAAGACCACCGATATGACGGCGGCCCAAAAGCTGAAATCGCTCAGCTCAATGTGAACGCCGGTCGCGTCAAGAAACACCAAAACAAACACATCAAACAACGCTCTCAAGACCGCCCTCGCGATGGGAGCAACGAAAAATCGCAGGAACGTGATTGAATGAAAGGAGAAACAACATTGAAAGAATTAATAAATGAAGCAATCCCCGACGAACTCGAAAGCGACGAAGAGTCCGAAGAAAACGACGGCGAAGAAATGTCCGCCGAAAACGCCGAAGAGACCGGTGGAAATCTGCCGGCCGAAAAAGAAGAAGAGGTTCCGACAGAAGAGACCGGTACCAAAAATGGGAAAGACGATCCGTCCTTCTTTTCCTGGTACAGCTTTTTCATCAGGCACCCCGACATCTCCGCAGAACAGCTCCCTGCCTGTGTTATCGAGTCGGTGGCGAACGGAGCCGCGCCCGAGACCGCCTACGAACTTTATCAGGCGCAGGAACGCATCGCAGCATTGGAAACCCAGCTTAGAAAGCAGAACGCAAGATTTGCTGCGCCCGGGAGCCTGATGCCCACCGCCGCCGCGAATCCTGTGCAGGACCCCTTTATCACAGCATGGAACGAGGTATAAATATGACAATACTGATCTCTATCTCGTTACTGATCGAAAAACTTGTGGAGTGCCTGAAGGAGGCTTTCCCCGGTCTTAAGGGCAGGTCCGCCGTGCTGTGGGCAATAAGCTCGGTTGCCGGCGTCGGTCTGTGCCTGGCGTTCAACGCCGACCTGTTCGCACAGTTCAGTCTTCCGGCGGCGGTGCCTTACGTCGGCACGGTGCTCTCCGGCGTTATCTGTGGAGCCGGCAGCAATCTTCTGCATGACGCGGCAAACGCGCTTGCGGGAAACGACCAGACATTCCTTCAGACAAACCTTAAAGGCATCCGCCCAACACTTGAAACTTCACTTGCGGAAGATAAAGACGAGGGGGTGATGTGATGTACATGGAGCAAAGAGAAACCGCTCCGAAATCCGGTAATCCCTTCTGGACTTCCGCGGCAAAGGGCGGCAAATCTCCCTGCTATGTTATAAGTAAATCCACCGGCGACACACTGCCAAACTGCGTAGGCTACGCCTGGGGACGCTGCTATGAGGCCTGGGGGATCTATCCCCCATGGCTTCCCGTCAACGCGGAGAATATTATGAGCAACCGCGGCGGACTTGAAACCGGCATGACTCCGAAGCTCGGGTCAGTTATGCTTTGGCGAAAAGGCCGCACAGGTGACAGCGCCGACGGTATGGGCCATATTGAGTTCGTGGAGACGATCTATCAAAACGGCGACGTCCTTACAAGCGCATCCAACTACGGCGGTGCGAGGTTTTACCGAAGCCGCCGCACAAAATCAGGCGGTTACTCGCTCGGCGCCGCATACGTCTTCCAGGGCTTTGTCTATGCCCCTATGGAGCTTGCCGAAAGTCTCGGCACGCCTGTAAAACGCGATCCCGTGCGGGATCAGGTCCTTATAAAGACAAATATCCTCAACGTACGCACCGCGCCAAGCATCAACGCCGACCGGCTTGGGTACCTTACCCCCGGACTGTACAATGTGCTTGATACAGGCCGCGCCGGCGACTGGACCTGGGCTATGGTGGAGGACGGGCTCTGGGTCGCGCTGGGCGACAAATGGTGCGAATATTACGCCGGTTATACGGAACCGCTCTTTACATTAACTATGCGAAATCTCAACATCGGGGATCTTAATTATTTCGTCGATATCGCAGAGGAGGATAAAATCGAATATGAGGTGGAAGCATCATGAAAGAGATTATTATTGCCCTTATCGGCAGCGGGATCTTAAGCACCCTTATCACTGTCATTACAGGAAGGATCGCACAAAAAGGCCGCACGGGCAAAGACGTGCGGCACGCTCTTAAGATGCTTTTGTACGATCAGTTAAAGGAGGAAGCGCAGAGGCTTATATCCGCCGGCGAAGCGGAGGCCGAGGAGCTTGAAGGATGGTCCGAGGCCTTTGAGGCCTACAAGGCACTTGGCGGCGACGGGTTCATCGACACTCTCTGCACACGGGTGTCCGTCCTTCCGATAACCAAAAACGATTCTTCACCCTCCGGCCGGAATACCCGCGCCGCCCAGATGAACATGTTGTTGGATTATAACGGCTGAAGTGAGAATGACAGCTGAAAAAGCCTTATATGACAGAGACCGATACCTAAAGGAGCTGTCCGACATTGCTCTCGGCGCAAAGACATTCCTTATAACCAACAGCAAGGGCGACGACATCGAGGCGTACCCCGATATGGGCGACCGCCTCAAAGCCCTTGATCTGATAATCAAGATCACATCTCCTGCGGAGGACTTTATTCAGGACGTCGAACCATTCCGCGTCGAGCTCGTGGTTTTGAATGAGCGATGATTCCATTGAAATAGAATACCTAAGGTTTACATGGTAAGTTCTGTTATTGGCGTCAGAGAAAGGTTAAGGTGTACAAAATAAGATGACTCATAAAAAGTGGGGTTCTCATAACACAATACTCCCTCCTCTCTTTTTTGTTTACATACAAGTGTATTGGTGCTAAATTTATTAAAATGGAGGTATGATTATGGATTCAACTTATGTCGAGCCAATGGTAGAATTAGGCGTTTCACTAACTGCTCTGGCTGTAAATGGAACTGTGTCTGCTGTTAATGCAAAAATAAAGGCTATCAAAGAGGAAAAGAATACAGAACGGATTCGAGCCACATACGATGAAATTGTCAACGAGCTTCTCTCCGAAAGAGAAGAAGCTGTACGTATTGCTCAAGTGTATAAAAACGAATTAGAGCGTATAGAGATTAGCGATGACGACATCCTTCATCTCCATAACACTGTCGAGAAACTCTTGGAATTTTTCAAAACAATGAACCTCAATATCCCAATTGAGACCATAGAGCAAATCAAAGGGTTAATCAGTGTTGACACACTAAAAGCCATTCAGTTGTTAGGGTTTAACTTCAAAGCTGCAATTGGAGAGCCATTCACGCAACTTTGTGCGAGTGCCATTTTGGCGAAATCGAAAACTTCGAATAATCAACAAAAAAGAAAGTAAAAGATGCAGGGAGTTGTTCAGTTGAACTCCCTGCTTCTTTTTTTATTTATGCGTTGGTTTCCTCATATCAGGTGTTTTTGTTTTTGGTACGAGTGACAGTAGCCCATAAGCATGTAAAACGTACGAAAAACAGGGCTCTCCATTATGGAAAGCCCCGTTTGTTTTTTTACGCTTTTCTTATTAACAAAACTCGATTACATTGATGTCTTTCTCAGGCGCATTTCTTTAAGGTACCAATTGCGATTGCAATCAGTGCTATCGGCAGCAGGAGGATAAAGCCTCCGGCTAACAGCAAGCCGCCAATCATTACCGGGAGTGCAATCACAAACAGAATAGATGCGATAACTTTTCCTACGCACCATGTCACTGTCAGAGCAAGCCCGATTGCTTTGAAAAACAACCAGCAAAACAGTACCAGACAAATCGTCCCAAACAACATATCATTACACCTACCTTTCTTTGTTGATTCACATTCCTGTTAATCAATATTGTAACGGTATGATGGCAGAATATAAATGATACATTGAGCAAAATAACAGCCTCTATTTCCCTTTTTACAGAAAAAACGGGGCTCTCCCCGAAGGAAAGCCCCGTTTGTTTTAAGCTATCGGCAAGGAGACCGTAATTGATGTGCCTTTGCCGGTCCCGCTTTGCAGATCAATTTTGCCGTGGTGGTACGCGACCGCATGCTTTACGATGGAGAGCCCCAACCCAGTGCCGCCGGATGCCTTGGAATGGCTCTTATCAACGCGGTAGAATCGTTCAAACACGCGGCTTTGATGCTCCGGCGGTATGCCGATGCCGGTATCCTTTACCGTGATAAGGGCGTTCTTCTCATCGGAATTCACCGTGATATCGATACTTCCGCCCTCTACATTGTATTTTATTGCGTTGTCGCAGAGATTATATACGACCTCATACAGCAAACGTCTGACGCCGTATACCGTCGTTTCCTTGCCGCTGACTGATACGCGAAGCTTTTTCTCCTCCGCCGCGTCGTTCAGATTGACGGAGACCTCCTCGCAAAGCGCCAGAAGCTCGACGTTCTCCATGGGCAGCGTGCCGCCCTCGTCAAGCTGTGAGAGTCGGATGATATCCTCGATCAGCGCCAGCAGACGGGACGCCTCCTGCTTGATATGACCTACAAAGCGCGGCATATCCTCCGGTTTCACCATATTGTTCTCAATCAGCTCCGCGCTTCCGATGATGGATTGCAGCGGGGTTTTCAGTTCATGAGAGACGTTTGCGGTAAACTCGCGGCGATTCCGCTCCGCGAACTCCTTATCCGTGACATCAAATGCCAGCAGTACGGAGCCGATGATGTCCCCGCCTGAATCGATACGGCTGATATCAAGCTGATACATCTGCCCGAATCGCAGGATACGAATTTCACTGTGCCCGTCAGCTATGGCTTCTTTGATAGCGTGGCTTATATCCCGGCTTCTTTCAACGGTCAGAAAGTCCTTGCCGACGCAGGAGCTCTCCGCTCCGAACAGACGGCAAGCCGTCGGGTTGATGCTTATGATCTTGCCTTTGGCATCCAGAAGGACAAGTCCTTCCTTCATGCTTCCGGTTATCTGTGAAAACTCGTCGCGCTGGTGTTGGAGATCCAGAAGCTGAGTGGATATATAGAGCTGCTGCTGATTCAAACGGTCAAGAAGAGGAGAAAGCTCCTCGTAGGCGTCGTTCTCAAGCGGCTTATCCAGATCGATTCTGTTGAGCGGCCGGGCGATGCGCTCGGCTATCTTGCGCGCAAGAACAAAGGCAAGCACCAGCGCCAACACCATCACTATCAGGATCAGCTGAAGCATACCGAAAGCAAGCGCCCCGGCCGTAGCGCGGCTGATTGATATACGTAGTACCGTCCCGCCCGAAAGCCGTATTGCGTGGTAGATCGTCTTTTCCATAAGCGTCGAAGAATAGCGGATGCTTGCGCCTTCGCCGGTTTGCAGCGCCTCTTTGATCTCCTCGCGGTCAGCATGGTTTTCCATACCTGACGCGTCACTTTGCGTGTCATATAAAACAGTGCCGTCCGCCGCCACCCATGTAATGCGATAGCTGTTTGATTCAAGCTTTTCAAGATACGTCGTACCGGATTCCTCGACGCCCGCCGCAGCAAGCTTTGCTCCGTTGGCAAGCTGCATATCCTGCACGCTTCCAAAGTACTCATACAGACTGCTCATGATTATAACAAGGCTGGCAATCAGTACGGCACCGGCAACGAATATGATTCCACGGAATATTTTTTTAATCATGCCTGTCCCTCCATCCGGTATCCGACATTTCTGACGGTCTCGATAAGATCTCCGTATTTACCCAGTTTCACGCGAAGAGTGCGGATGTGCATGTCCACGGTGCGCGTCTCGCCATAGTAATCCATGCCCCAAATATCATTCATAAGCTGCTCCCGTGTGAATACCGTACCCGGGTGTGAAAGAAACATACGAAGCAGCTCAAATTCTTTGTAGGTCAGAACGACCCGCTCACCGTCGGTCGTTACCGTACGCTCACCCGGATTGAGGATCAGATCTCCAATCCTTAACAGAGTTTGCGCCTCCTTCGGCTGACAGCGGCGAAGCACCGCTTTTACGCGTGAGATCATCTCCATCACACCGAAAGGCTTTACCAGATAATCGTCCGCACCGAGGTCGAGCGACTGTATTTTGTCATATTCCTTACCCTTGGCTGTCGCCATGATCACGGGAATGTCCTTCGTATCAGCGCGGCTTTTCATGAGACGCAGGAGCTCGACGCCGTCCATTCCCGGAATCATGACGTCAAGGATCACAAGCTCCGGCTTCTCTTTTTCGAGCGCATCGCGGAAAGAAAGCCCATCCTCAAAGCCTCTCGCCTCAAAACCGGTGGACTGTAATGTATACACCTCGATATCCCGGATGCTTGCGTCATCTTCCACGCACCATATCATAATTCGTGCGCCCCTTTGTGAACGCCTGTCACGGAGAAAACTACCCACTCCGCGATGTTGACTGCGTGGTCGCCGATACGTTCAAAGTATTTCGCGATCATTAAAAGATCAATAGCGTATTCTCCGTCCGTCAGTTTTGACGCGATCATATCAATTAGAGAGACCCTGACCATATCGAACAGGTCGTCAACCACGTCGTCATAGTCGATGACGGCCAGCGCCATCTCGGTATCCTTATGCACATAGGCATCCACACTGTCGGTAACCATCTTAATAGTGGCACGCGCCATATCGCTTACATGCGCGACCTCCGCGCCGGAACGCCCGCCTAAGTATCCGATGATCTCAGCGATATTGGAGGCCTGATCGCCGATACGCTCCATATCTGTTATCATCTTCAGCGCGGCGGATATCTGCCTTAGATCACGCGCCACAGGCTGCTGTTGTAAAAGGAGTTTGAGGCACATTGATTCGATGTCCTGTTCCTTCCGGCCTATCTCTCCGTACACTGCCAGCACTTTGGCAATGAGCGTAGCGTCTCCGTCCAGCATCGCCTTGGCGGCAATCGCGATCGCTTCCTCGCACATTGCGCCCATATCTATCATTTCTCTGTTTAAAATAGCAAGCTGTTCATCAAATTTGTTTCTCATTATCCGAACCTCCCTGTGATATAGTCCTCAGTACGCTTGTCTCTCGGCTGGGCAAAGAGTCTTTCGGTATTGTCGAATTCGATCAGGTCACCAAGTAGGAAAAACGCTGTGTTATCGGAAATGCGGACCGCCTGCTGCATGTTGTGGGTCACCATAATAATAGTATACTTACTTTCCAGCTCTGCAACAAGGTCCTCTATCTTTGATGTTGAAATCGGGTCGAGGGCGCTTGTGGGCTCGTCCATCAGCAGTACCGTAGGCTCGACTGCAAGTGCTCTTGCGATGCACAGTCTTTGCTGCTGACCGCCGGAAAGGCCCAACGCCGACTTCTTCAGCCTGTCCTTGACTTCATCCCAAATCGCGGCGTCCTTCAGCGAGCGCTCCACGATGTCATCCAGCTTCGCTTTCGCTTTTACCCCGTGGGTGCGCGGACCGTATGCAACGTTGTCGTAGATGCTCATGGGAAAGGGATTCGGTTTCTGGAACACCATGCCGATCTCCCGGCGCAGCTCGCTTACATCTATTTCGGGAGCGTATATGTCGGCGTCTTTGTATTTCACCTCGCCTGTGATCTTCACACCGGGGATAAGATCGTTCATGCGGTTTATCGTCTTGAGAAAGGTGGATTTTCCGCATCCGGAGGGGCCGATGAGCGCCGTGATGCTGTTTGCGGGTATGTCAATATTGATGTTTTTAAGCGCCTGTGTGCTTCCGTACCAGAGGCACAGTTCTTTTGTATTTATTATACTGCTCATGATTCTCTCCTTTTCCGGAAGTACCGGCTCACCAGCGATGCGCTGAGATTAATGATCAGCGTTAATACCATCAGAATTGCTGCGATCGCGAAGGCCACGCCGAATTCTCCCTGCTCCTTGGCATATACATAAAGCGCCACCGTCAGCGTTGAGCCTGCGCTTGAAAGCCCTTCAAAGATTCCGTTGAGCGCGTGGGCGAAGCCTGCCGTGAAGAGCAGTGCCGCGCTTTCTCCTAGAATGCGTCCTACGGACAAAATACAGCCGGTAACGATCCCGTCCACGCTGCCCGGCAGTACCACCGTACTGATGACCCGCCATTTGCCGGCGCCCAGCCCGAACGCCCCTTCACGGTAGCTCTGGGGCACTGTCTTGAGGCTTTCCTGTGTTGTGCGCATGACGGTTGGCAGGTTCATGATCACCAGCGTCATAGCGCCGGCTATAAGCGAGGTTTGAAAGCCCATGAACTGACAGAAGAAAAGCATGCCCACAAGGCCGTATATAATGGAGGGAATGCCTGAAAGCGTCTCAGCCGCGTATTCGATAACGCCGACAAGCTTTTTATTTGTGGCGTACTCCGTAAGATATATTGCGGCTCCCACGCCCAGCGGGAGGACGATAAGCAGAGTTGCAAGCACGATATACACAGTGTTCAGAATATCCGGAAGAATACCGATGCGCTCCGTCAGATAACTGGGCTTAGTGGACAGAAGCTCCCACGAGATGTTCGGGACACCCCTGACGAGCACATATCCCACCATGAACAGCACCAGTACGCAGGTGATTCCGGCCGCTAAATACATGAGCGCGTTCATTAATATTCCGTATGCTTTTCTGCGGTTTGATTTTGTTTTTACAGGCATCTTATTTCTCCTTCCCGCGCTTCAGAAAGAAGTTCAGCGTGGCGTTTATAAGCATGATGAACAGGAACAGCACAAGCGCGATGGAAAAGAGCGCCTGACGCTGAAGGCCTGCCGAATAGGACATCTCACTGGCGACCGCCGTCGTGAGAAATCTCACGCTCTGAAAAAGCTCCGGCATATTCGGCACATTGCCTGATACCATCATCACCGCCATTGCCTCGCCGATAGCGCGTCCCACCCCAAGTACCACGGCCGCAGCTATGCCGCTTTTTGCCGCCGGTACCGATACACGGAAATAAGTTTCCGTAGGCGTTGCGCCCAGCGCGAGAGAGGCGTCCTCGAATTCCTTCGGCACAGCCTCCAGCGCCGTCATTGATACCTTTATGATGCTCGGCAGGATCATCACCGCCAGTACCACGATCGCCGCAAGCAGGCTCGCCCCGTCCGGCACATTGAAAATACTTCGAATTGCCGGGACAAGCACGAGCATACCTACGAGGCCGTAAACTACGGACGGAATACCCGCAAGCAGGCTGACCGCTTCGCCGATAACAATCTTGACTCTTTCAGGCGCTACCTTGGCCAGATACACCGCTGTCAGAAACCCGACGGGCACTCCAACGAGGATCGCACCTGCCGTGCCGTAGATAGAGGTCAGTATGAACGGGAGGATACCGAACTGCTGTTGTGCCGCTGTGGATGACCATTTCTTTCCGAGCAGAAAATCTACCAGCCCTATTTCTTTTATGGCGGGTATTCCCGATATTACCAGATAAACCGTGATAAGAAGCACACTGCCGACGGTCACAAGACCCAGTACGAGAAAGACACCGTGGATAATATCTTCAACAAGCTTCTTCCGATTTACTATATTCTTCATTATTATTTGATCCTTTTTTAGCATAATAAGCGGGGCCTCTCTGCGAGGCCCCGCTGTTTGCCTGTTCAGTTTGCCGGAACCGCGCCAGCGGCTGAGATAACTGCGAAGGCGTCAGAGGAGGTGATGTAGTCGAAGAAGAGCTGAGCGGATTCCGACAGAGCTGCGCCCGTCTTGGTCACCAGAACGAAGGGACGTTGGATGGCGTAACTTCCGTCCTTAACAGTCGCTTCGGTGGGGATCACACCGCCAACCGACAGGGTTTTGACCGTATCCTTCACGGAGGCGAGAGAGGCGTAGCCTATTGCGTCCGGGTTCTGAGATACCGTGGTGATAACGTCTCCGGTGCTTGTAAGCTCCTGACGGTATTGGCATGCGTCCTTGGTGTCGGTGATCGATTCAAATCCGTCGCGCGTACCGCTCCCGGCTTCGCGGCCGATGAGTACGATGGAGGCGTCGTTACCTCCGACCTCGCTCCAGTTTGTGATAGCGCCGGTATAAATATCTGCGATCTGCTCAAGCGTCAGGTCGGAAATTGAATTCTTCGGGTTCACAATGACCGCGATACCATCATAGGCCAGAACGGTTTCGGTAAGACCCGCCGATTTTTCGTCGTCCTTCAGCGTACGTGAGGACAGACCGATATCGCAGCGCCCCTCGCTTACGGCAGTAATTCCGCTGCCGGAGCCGGTGGGATTATATGTAAAGCTGATGTCGGAGTTGTCGATGGTAAACTGCTCACCCAACGCACCGATGACTTTTTCCATTGAGGTGGAGCCGTCTGTTGCGACACTGCCGCCGGACTTGGACTTACCGCATCCGGCAAGTAACGAGATTGCCAGAATTGAAACGATTGCGAGCCTGATGATTTTCTTCATAAATAAAAACTCTCCTTTTCATTTTGTTCTTTTACTTGTTCCTACGGTTATAATGTTACCGTTCGGATGTAAAATGAAAAAGAGAGTTTATGTCAAATCGATGTCAAATCGCACTAACTATCTTAGGTACCGCAACGGCGATGACGGATATCGTTGCCTTTAAGGATAGCTTACTTTTGAGCTTTCCTTCCCGATTATTCTTGAATAGATGAAAGAACTTCAGAAATAGATAAGTCCCGTTTTCGGGAAATTTCAGAAATATCTTCGTATTCGTATTTTTCCCGTTTGACGCCGTACCCGTCTGATATCTTTTTGTGCACCGTCCCATATCGGGTTTCAATCTCTTCGATTGTACGGTGCAGTATATAACGGTTACAGATCTGTTCACGGATTCCTATAGTTGTTGTGTGCTTAAAAACAGTTCTGATAATCTTGTCCTTATCATTGATCCGGCACATCGTGCAAAGCAGAATTCCGGGTCTGGATTTTTTCATACCTATCGGTATTGTGTATACATCAAGAGCACCTGCTGAGAGCAATACTTCCATAGCGAACCCAACGGCTTCGGGAGTCATGTCGTCAATATTACAGGAAAGTTCGAGTACTGTATCGATTGTCTCCGGATCGCTTGTCTCTATATCGCTTGTCTCCGGAGTTTCCCCCAGGATTGCTCTGACACAGTTCGCCGCAATAAAATCCTTCATACCCATACCGTATCCTATGGATCTTACGGTCATAACCGGCATACTCCCGAAATCGGTCGCAAAATGCTTCAACAGAGCCGCCCCTGTGGGGGTACACAATTCACCTTGGATACTTCCGCCATAAATAGGCACATCGCGCAAGATATATGCTGTTGCAGGCGCCGGTACGGGTAGAATCCCGTGTGCGCATTTCACTTGTCCGCTTCCGACATGAATGGGAGAAACAACAACGCGATCCGGTGAGATCATTTCCATTAAAATACAAACTGCGGCAATGTCCGCAATGGCATCCATCGTTCCTACTTCGTGGAAATGAATGTCGTTGACAGGAACGCCGTGCACATTACTTTCTGCTTCTGCGATCAATGAATAAACGGCCATAATATCGTTTTTAACCTGCTCTGACACAGGCAACTGTCCTCTGACAATTGCATCTATATCCTGTATACCGCTGTGATGATGTTCATGTTCATGATCATGATGATGATCTTCACTTGATTCTTCCTGACCGTTAACTTTTACAGAAATATGTGTTCCCGTTATACCGCATTTGACCGAGTTTTCTCTTGAAAACACCACACCCGGAATACCAAGTAAGTTGAACTTCCCGATGATCCTGTCAGGTTCAGGAACCAATTCCAAAAGCGCGGCTGTAAGCATATCACCGGCTGCGCCCATATTGCAGTCTATGTACAGTGTTTTCATTTTTTCACCTCCATATGATTGATCATACTTGCAAGATAACCGGCGCCAAAACCGTTATCAATATTTACTACAGAAACGCCGCTTGCACAGGAATTCAGCATGGAAAGCAATGCGGAAACACCCCCGAAAGAAGCTCCGTAACCTACGCTGGTCGGGACAGCAATCACAGGACAGTCCGCAAGACCACCGATAACGCTTGCAAGAGCCCCTTCCATTCCTGCAATCGCAATGATAACCGACGCACTCATAATTTCATCCAGATGTGCCAGAAGTCTCTGTAATCCCGCAACCCCTACATCATACAGGCGGATAACCTCATTCCCATGAACTTCTGCAGTAAGCGCCGCTTCTTCCGCAACAGGTATATCCGACGTTCCGCCTGTTGCCACAACGATTTTCCCGATTCCGTTTGGTGCCGGTATTTCACCCAAAATTCCGATTCTTGCATTTGCGTAATATTTCAACGGATATTCAGAAGATATCTTCTTTTCAGCTTCTTCGGTAAGTCTTGTGATCAGAATGGTATTCTGCCCATTCTTTTTCATGCTTTCAATAATACCGATTATCTGATCAGGCGTTTTCCCGGCTCCGTAGATTACTTCAGCAGCCCCTTGACGGATATTACGATGCAAATCTATTTTTGCAAAGCCGATATCTTCAAAAGGTTGCTTTTTTATATAAAGAAGTGCTTTCTCGACAGAGATTGTTCCATTTTTAACCTGTTCCAGAATTTCTTTGATATCGCTGTTCATTCCCGCGCCTCCAAATCCAATACGATTGATGAATAGTACTTTTTCAATTCTTGAATAATGTCTTTTCGGTAAAGCAGCACCTTCTCAAGCTGCTCCTCCCGAAATTGCAGTTTTGCTCCATTCCCCATCATACGAACCCGAAAGTCACGAAAACCCAGAGTAGAGAGATAGTTTTCAGCCTGTTCCGTTGCCTGTAATTTTTTCTTTATGATCGTTTCTCCTGTAGGGATTCTTGTTGCGAGACATGCGTACGCAGGTTTATTCCAGGTAAAAAGGCCGGCTTCTCTGGATAATTTTCGAATTTCGCTTTTTTTCAGTCCTGATTCCTTAAGAGGAGAAAGAATCTTCAATTCCCGAAGTGCTTTCATCCCCGGGCGATCTCCTTCTTCATCTGAAGCGTTAGTTCCATCTGCCAAAACTGTATACCCGTCTTTTTCTGCGGCATCCATTATTGTGGCGAATATAACCTTTTTACAATAATAACACCGGTCCTGTGGATTCGCCGTAATCGTCGCTTCTTCCAGGATTGAGATTGGTAGAATCCTCATTCGAATTTCTAGCTGAGCGGCTAGCCGGACTGCATCATCCAACTCAAACTGCGGCTGAAAATCTGATTTTACATAGTATGCCTGGATATCGGCAGCATAACTTTTAGCAGCATAAAGAAGATACGCTGAATCCACGCCTCCGGAAAACGCAATTGCTATTTTCGGGTATTCCGAGAAAAACGAATTTAAATCCATAAACACCTCAAATAAAAAGGGCCTACGACTACCCCTTTTGAGAAGCCGCACACCCTCGTTGTATACACATAATACACGAATAATAAATAAAGTAACCCCTTTAGGTCAAATAACTGAGTCCGTGATATATATTTTATAATATCATTGTTACTTAATTTGTCAATAGTTTAGCATACTACTGTAAAATTGTATTCAATTTATTCAATTATCAATTTGATTTTTTAATCTTTAAATAGACAGCGCTGATTACAGCGGTTATCAGGATAACGGAAACAGCAATTATTACTTTGTTCTGTGATAATGGTTCTTTTATTACAGAACCGGGTTCAACTATGTCGATATTTGTACAGTGAATATCGATATCTCCCCCGTGCTCCGGACACGATCTGTGGAATTCGCCGGTAATTTTCACCGTATCGCCCTTGTGCTTATAATCGCCGTAGAATTGAATTTGATCAATATCGCTGCTTTTCACCCAAATGCCTATTGCGTTCGTTGTATCGTTTATGTTTATCCATGTATACTCGCCTCTTTCGAGAGCTTCACCGATCGCTTCACCCTGTACAGTGACTTCCGTATTATCAAACGAAACGGATTGTTCTATCAGATCATTGATTTTTACTATGTTTTCGGATGCGGCACATGGTACGGGTAACGAAATCAAGAATATCATTATCACTGCTGTTATTATGATTTCCGATTTTTTACGCATAATTTTTTAATACCTCCAATGAAATATCCGACCATAGCAAATACAGATAAAAACTCCAATCTTCCAAGATACATTGCAATAATATAATAGATTTTCATTACTGAAGGCATAGACGGCAATGTGACTCCTATTGACAGACCGACATTGCCGGTTATGGATGCGGCTTCATATGCCGAGTCGGCAAATGAATATCCGTAGTATGTACCTAACGCCGTACCGATTGAAAAGGTAACCATATAACAAATAATTATAAGTGCGGAAGATTTTACAACTCCGTCCTCCAATACATAGTCTTTAATGTGATGATATTTATATATCTTAACATCTCTCTCTGAGGACAACAGCTTTTTTACATCTGATATTATACTTTTAAATACAATACCGACTCTCAAACCTTTAAAGCCTCCGGCAGTAGAGCAGGCAGAACCGCCTATCAGCATTACGATTACCATAATCAGAATACCGAAATCTCCCCATTCCAGCGCAAATTGCCTTGCGTAGATATTACTGAAGCCGGTGGTAGTATGTGCCGACAGTACATTATAGACGACTCTTCTGAATACGGAAATTGAATTCGGATAGATTTTAGATAAACCGATTACCGCAAACGCAGATGAAAGGAACGCGGTAATAGTAAAGCTCTGTGTTTCAATATTTTTATATATTTCTTTTTTCTTACCTTGCCATATCGCGTAATGAAGTCCAAAGTTTAAAGAACCGAGTATGAAAATAATCAATGTTATGATTTCATATGAAAAGCTGTGATAATACATTATGTTTTGAGTGTTAGGCGCGAACCCTCCCGTACTCCATGAGGATTCAAACATAAAAAGCCCATGAAAGAAAGCGGAAGCCGGGTTTAATCCTATCCGCATTCCGTCGATCCACAAAGCCAATGTACCCACAACAAGATAAACCAGACTGATTTTCCATATAATTCTTGCAGTACCTTTTACATTCGGAACAAGTCCGATATCTTTTGCCTCACCCACATAAAGCTTGTATGCACCGCTGGTTTCCTTTACCAAAAAAGATAAAGCCAGAACGACCATTCCCTGACCGCCGACAAAAGTCAGTATGTGCCGCCACATATTCAAGCCCAGGGAAAGATGATCCAAATCCTGAGTCATAAAAACACCTGTTGTTGTAAAACCGCTCATAACATCAAAACATGAATCAAGCAAACTGCTGTTATGACCGCTCAGTCTGTAAGGAATGGCACAAAGCACCATCAGAATAATCCACGAAAGAGCCGCGACTACAAAGCCGTGTTTCCACCCGACATAAGCCTTGTTTTTCTTCGTTTCTATGCCGATAATAATCAGCTTCAGTCCGATCGTCACTGTAACGGCCATACTGATTAAAAAATCAAGAGCCGGATTCCATTCGCATGACAGAAGTGACGTTGCCAGCGGTATTATCATCAGCAAGGCAATACCGATAATTATACAGCCTGTATAATAACATATTATTTTTGAGCTTGAAAAACTCGCTTTAGAATTAGTCATTGGCCTACCTCATAAAAATACTGCTATTAAGTAAAGGACAGCAACAAATACAGAGGCGGCGGCCAGTTCAAAAATCAATCCGATACTTTCATTCTTATATTCTCGCATTTTTCATACTCCCGTTTTTATTTTGCTTTTTTAATTCAAGCAGCCCCGAGTTATTTGTTAACACAAGAATATTGTCGTTTTCAATAATTCGCGTGTTGCCTCTCGGATAAATTGCCTTTTCGTCGCGCATAATAGTGGTAACGACACATTCGTCAGGCAACTCAAGGTCTTTTATAAAGCTGTCGTTCCATATACTTTCTTTATCGATTTTTATCTCAACAAGTATCATTGCGCCGCGTTCAAAAGTCTGAACAGTTTTAAAATTATCCTTATCAAACTCGTACTCAATGAGATTGGCAATAACGGCTGTGCTGCATACGGTTTTGTCAACACCCAACGCCTTGAACAGTGACATGTTTTTGGGATTGTTGATTCTGGCTATTGTTTTGGGTATATTGAAAGTGCTTTTGGCAATTTTACAAATCACTAAATTTTCTTCATCCGCGCCTGTCACAGCCGCCACAACTTCAGCCTCGTTTATACCGGCATCCTTAAGAACATCGATATCTGAACCGTCCCCGCATATTATGTCTGCATCTATGTCCTCTGCAATTGACTCACAAAGTTGTTTGTCTTTCTCGATCAAAACCACGTTATAATTATTTTCTTTTAAGGTTTTCAGAAGATAATATCCTATTTTACCGCCGCCGATAATAATTGATTTCATTTATGTAAGGCTCCTTTAAAGCGCAGAAATTAACCGTTCTAAATTTTTCTTGCCGATCGTTAAAATAATTCTTTCACCGGGTTTTAGAAATTCATCTTTTAAAGGAAATATTAAATCTTCTTCTCTTAAAATTGCAGAAATTATGCAGGTGTATTTTTCTTCCAATTCTTTGACAGTTAACCGCTTATCTTTGCTGATAAGAACTTCAACGACCTCATAATCTTTGTTAATAACCGTGATTGTCTCTGTTTTGTTCACAGCTAATTCTGTTTTCAGAATATCTACTCCCAATTGTATGGGGCTTATAGATTTTATACCGAAATCTTCATATATATACTGCCTGTTAGAATTTACAATTCTTGCAATGATCTGTGGCACTTTGTATATTTCTTTCGCAATGAGCGAAACGGTTATATTGATGTTCTCATCCGGAGTCACGGCAAGAACTGCGTCCGTTTCCTGAATACCTGCTTCTTTCAGGATTTCATCATCATATTCGATGCCTTTTATTTTCACCCCGTTAAATCCGATTCCGAGAACATTCAGTCTTTCATTATCACTGTCAATAACCGAAACATTGTGACCGGTATCTGAAAGCTCATTCGCCAGAGTGCTGCCGAATCTTCCGCAGCCGATAATAATGATATTCATATATATCTCCGTCCAAACTATTTTTTCTTAAAAAAGCTATTGGTTTTATCCCTTTTAACAACGTGGCCGATCCCTTTTTCATCATATTCGATCTTATACAGTGCCTTTTCCTGCTCTTGGGGGCAATCCTCCTCAACATAGGCAGCTTTACGGTTATTGCAAAAAATGTCGCCATACTGTTCCAGGTTATACCTTGACGGAATATAGGTCGGGTCAAGAGCCCATGCAGCGCGAAAATGTTTCATGGCTGACAAATGATCGTCATTATTTTCCAATTGAATTCCCATTAAATTTTGCGGTTCCGGAGCGTGAGGATATTTCGCCATAGCTTGCCTTATCAGTTCCTCGCTTTCGTCTAACTTTCTCTTGCCGATTAATTCCTTAACACTATTGCATAATGTGATTAATTCAGTGTTGTCATTAACAATATTATCTTTCCTCATTTTTTAATTACCTTCTTTATGTATGATTTGACTGCCTTTGTATTCTAGCTGTTTTATTGTGAGATAGGTGTGAGAGTGAGGGAATGTGTGTGAGAATTCTGTGAGAGAAATTACTGTAAGATCAAAAACAAAACATAAAAAAACCGCTTTGACAACTCAAAGCGGTTTTATCTTCAATATAATTCTACTCATTCATAAGTCTGTATCCTACGCCGATTTCCGTCATAATGTATCGGGGTTTTGCAGGGTCATTTTCAATTTTGCGTCGAAGCCCTGCCATTAAAGCTCTGAGAGCCTGGGTATCGTTTCCATAGCCGACACCCCATATTTCCTTTATGATATAGCTCGTCGTAAGAACTTTTCCCGCATTTTTAAACAAAATGGAAAGTAAACTGTATTCCATCGGCGTCGTGTGAATTTCATTTTCGTCGAGATAAACCAGATGTTTTTCATAATCAATTTTCAAATCTCCGATTTTGGCGCTGGTCGTCTGTTTATTGCCGCCCTGCTTATACAGATGGCGCAACGCCACGCGAATACGGGCAAGAAGTTCAGTAGCTGAAAACGGCTTTGTCAAATAATCATCAGCGCCTATATCAAGCGCATTAGCTTTTTCTTTGTCCTGATCTCTTGCCGAAACAACGATAATCGGCATCTCAGACCATTCTCTGACTTTTTTTATTACTTCGGTACCGTCAAAATCCGGAAGTCCGAGATCAAGCAGCATTAAATCTATTTGTTCTGAAACAAGAGTGCTTAACGCGCCTTGCGCGGTGTTAGCTGTTATATATTTAAATCCTTCCGACTGAAGGGAATAGCAAATGAAGTTTCTGATTTGCGTGTCATCTTCGACAACAAGAATACATTCCCCTAAATTACTCATTTTGATTCCACCTCCATCGGCAGTGTGAAAATAAATTCAGCGCCCGAGCCATCCTTGCGGTTTTGTGCCGATATATTTCCGCCGTGCGCTTTAACGATAGCATCACATATCGGAAGACCCAAACCAACGCCATGCTGCGCATCCGCGTGTTTTATATGTGTTGTATAGAACATTTTAAAAATATTCGGTAAATCTTCCGCTGAAATTCCCACTCCTCTGTCTGCAACAGAAAATACCGTGAAATTTGCATTCTCATTATGAACAACAGTAACGCTGATCTCATTGCCCGGAAGCGTATGCTTTATCGCATTATCGAGCAAATTTATAAGCACCTGTTCTATCAGTTTTGCATCCATTGGAACAAGGAGAAGTTCATTTGGTATGTTTATTGTTATTTCATATTCCGGCGACCGCTGTGTAATATGGGATACGGCACCGCCGACGACTTCTTCAACAGCTTCAAGCTGTTTATTCAACGGAAGTTTTCCATCCTGCAAACGGGTCAGACTTAAGATATTTTCAACCAGTGAATGAAGCCAATCAGCGTCTTCGTTGATTTGTTTTGCCAATTCGTAACGCGGATCACTTTGTTTTGACATATCCATCAACATCTCGGAAGTACCCATTATACCGGAAAGCGGTGTGCGCAGATCATGAGAAATTGCACGCAGCAGATTGCCGCGATACCGTTCCTGCACCGTCTCTTCCTTGTATTTTATACGTTGCTGCGTTGATAAAAATCTATCCATCGCAAGAGCTGTACTTTCGATCATAGCATGCAGCAGACGTGTTTTTGATTCTGACATCTCAACCGCACTGCTGATAGGAATGCGAATAATACCAAGAATACTGTCTCTGCCGTAAATAAACCAATTATAAAATTCCGAGTCGATGTAATATCCTATTGGCGAGCCTTCGGTTCTGTTCTTTATTTCTTCAATATTTTCGGTCTCACGGCTAAGCTGCTTTTCGAGTGATACCTGTTGAACGAAGGCCTTTTCCGGCATTTCATTTTCGTCAAAACAAAGGCAGGCAGCGTTACAGTTGATGACCTCGCTGATAGTCTTTGTTGAAATGTCTGCAATTTCCTGCATGTCAGAAGCATCTGTCAGGTGGTTCGTCAGCATATATAGGGCTTTTGTCTCAGATTCTTTTTCCTGAGCTTCAGTGGCGCTTTCCTTGACATGGGAGGTCAAAGTGCTTGTTACAAGCGCAGTTATCATCATTATCCCAAAGGTAACAAAATAACTTGGGTTATTAACGGCAAGGGTATAATAGGGCTTGGTGAAGAAAAAGTTGTATACAAAAATAGATAGCACAGAAGCAAATATCCCGTATATGTAACCATGTGATAATCTGGCTGTAAGCAATACTCCAAGAAGATACGCCATTACAATTGTTGTTTCAGGGAATGCTATCAATTTGAAGATATAACTTATCACTGTTGCCAGATATAAAAAGATCAACATTTTAAAAATATCACTTGCTCCGGCAAATATTCTGTTATTTTTCAGATTAATCATAATTCAGTTATTACTTCTTTATAGTAAGACAGTTCATATTATTTAGAAACCTCTAATGTTTTATACAGAATATTTCAATATCACGAAATATGCAAGTGGCTGCATGATTTTTATATTATTAATTATAATAAACAACAAATCCGAACCCTTCGCCAATGTTGACGATGCGGTTCGGATTATATTTAGCAGATGATTTCTGTTATTACGATTTTTTTGGCGGAATGTCACCGACACCGTCAAGAACGAGTCGCGGGCGATACGGAAATTTATCTATCTCTTCTCTGGCCGTCACGCCTGAGAGCACCAGCACTGTATCAAGACCGGACTCGATGCCGGCCACGATATCCGTATCCATACGGTCGCCGATCATCACGGCATCTTCAGAGTGGACGTCGAGGATCTTCAGCCCGGTGCGCATCATCAGCGGATTAGGCTTGCCGATAAAATAGGCAGACTTGCCGGTTGCTTTCTCTATCGGTGAGATCATTGCGCGGCATGCCGGTGCGATCCCGCCATCGGACGGCCCGGTCAGATCGCTGTTCGTACCGATCAGCTTTGCTCCGTTCAACACAAGCCTCACTGCCTTTTTCACGCTTTCGTAGTTGAGGCTGCTGCCTTCTCCGACGATCACGTAATCCGGGTCAACATTGTTCATGGTGATGCCTGCGTCGTGCAGTGCCATTATGAGACCTGCATCGCCGATCACATAGGCGCTTCCGCCGGGGCACTGTTTGCTGATGAACTTTGCCGTTGCCAGCGCACTGGTGTAAAAATGACTCTCATCCACATCCAGACCCATGCGGGCCAGCTTCTGCTGTAGCTCCTTCGGCGAGCGTTCCGATGAATTCGTCAGGAAAAGGAAGTGCTTCTGTTCCTGATAAAGCCAGTCAACGAACTCCTTAACACCGGGTAAAAGACGGTTCCCATGATAGATGACACCGTCCATATCGCAGATGAAGCCCTTCTTGCTTCTTAATTGATCCATTTTATTCCACCTTTATTCTTTACTCTCATAAGAATAATACCAAAATGTTAACCAGTAATCAACATAATGTATTGGTGGGAATTATGCTCACAGTACGAATTATAGGATTACAGCTTTAGTAGCAATGTTTTCGCAAAATGCCCTGTCGTGTTCTACGAATAAAATTGTCGGTTTGTATTTCAACAGCAGGTTTTCAATTTGCATTCTGGATATTACATCAATGAAATTCAGCGGTTCATCCCAAATCATTAAATGTGATTTTTCGCACAGGCTTTTTGCAATCAAAACCTTTTTCTTTTGTCCGCTGCTGAAACTACTGATATCTTTCTCAAATTGAACTCTCTGAAAATCTAATTTTCTAAGAATTGCTTTAAAAAGGCTTTCATCAATATCATGCTCTGATGCAAAATCAGATAAATCACCTTTGAGGTTTGATGTATCCTGTGAGACATACGATATTTGCAGCCCTGAACTTATTTTCAATTCGCCGGTATGCGGAATATCCATGCCGCAAATAAGTTTAACTATACTTGACTTTCCGCTGCCATTCTTGCCCGAAATCGAAACACGGTCCCCTTTTTCTATAACAAAAGATACGTTATCACAAACTGTATTTTCACCGTATTTTATGGCAACCGCATCAAGAGAAACCAGTTGTAATGTGTGAAATGATAATTGAGAGAGTTTTAGGTCTTCAGCTGTTTCAAGATTTTTCAGAAGTTTTGACTTTTCTTCGATAGCGTTTTCCTGACGTTGTTCAAGTACTTTGGAACGCTTCATTGCTTTTTTTGATTTTGCGCCTTCATAAGCTCGCCTATTTAAACTCTTTTCTGTTTTTGTCGGATCAAAGCCGATTTTACGGCTTTCAGCTTTATTTGACCACTGTGCTTTTTCCCTTGCAGTTTCCCGAAGCCGCTTAACTTCTTTTTTAAGTTTTTCGTTTTCTGCAAGTTCAAAATTATCCCTGCGTTCTTTGTTGATAAACCATGATGAAAAGTTCCCGCGTTCAATTTCGATGTTACTTTTGTTTATTGAGAGTATGTGATCAACACAATCATCTAAAAAGCGGCGGTCATGAGATACCAAAATAAACCCTGACTTGCTTTTTAAATATTCGCTCACTATTTTCCTTCCTACAATATCAAGATGATTTGTAGGTTCGTCGATAAGCAGAAAGCTGTTTTCTTTTAAGAATAAAGCTGCAAGCATTACTTTTGTCTGTTCCCCGTTTGAAAGTGTTTCAAAGGGACGGTAAATGATATCTTCCGATACCTGCAAAAGATTAAGTTCTCTTATAAGTTCCCAGTTTTGATAATCAGAGCAAACGCTGTTTACTACATCAACAGTGTTTAAGCCTTTATTAACGATTTCAAACGGGAAATATTCAAACCGGACGGAAGCAGAGATGTTTCCGATGTATTCGTGTTTACCAAGTAAAAGATTGAGAAAGGTAGTTTTGCCTCTGCCGTTTCTACCTATGAACCCAAGCTTCCAATTCGTGTCTATTTGAAAACTGACATTTTTAAATATGTTATCATAGCTGCCCGGATAGCTGAAAGTTAGGTTGCTGATATTAATTAATGACAAAGTTTTGTCCTCCTGCAAAATAAAGGTGGTTGCAAGAAAGTCGATTCTTGCAACCACTACACAGTAAACAAATCTTATCAAAACATAAGAATGCTAACTACAGTAAGAGTTCAAAAATGCAAACCTTCTTGCACAGGCGCAACAAAACCACGGCATCCGCCGTTTAATAGCTTTATTACACCCAAATATTAGCAAGAAGTATTGCGCATTTTTTCAACTCCAATCATAACATTTTTTCCATATTATCACGCAATCGATGTTTTATCAATTATGAAAATACAACATGAAAGTTTTGATTTAACTCTGAATTCTATACTAACATCCAACCAGACCACACGCATACGCATGATATCTAAATCGCTCTATCACGTTCAAAATCATGTCTTTGGACTTATTTCCACGAACCGACGTTTTCACGATTTTAACTCATCGGATTTTTCGCTCAAGCCCTAGAATGCCTTTATTTACAGGCTTCTTGCTTCTTAATTGATCCATTTTATTCCACCTTTATTCTTTACTCTCACAAGAAAAATACCAAAATGTTAATCAGTAATCAATATAATATATATTAGTAAAATACTGAGGCCCTCTGCTATATTAGCCGAGCTCTCATCACTGACTCTCCTATGCCGGAAAAACACAGAATTGCGCCACTTTCTGGCAATTAATTATCTACTTTTGACAGTAGTCACAACGTTGAACGATAGGGTGGGATGAATTTCACGTGGGCACTGACTATATAAGGTAATAAGTCGATGTCCTTTTTTTGATTTTACCGTTCGTGGGAATATGTCCAATGTTTTAGATCAAGTGGTCGATTTTGATATCATTCCATTTTTGGATGGCTCGGATAGTGTCAACAGAATCGTCCCCTTTACACCTTTAAAATTGAACTGCATCAATAGCAGCTTGTGCAATCTTTTCCCAATCATCTTTTTGCAATGCAATAAATGAATAACCCATCCGTAATACTATTGTTTTCATTGAATTTATAACTTCTTCTGATACTCGGTTAGGGATCGCAATGCCAATAGTATCAACACTTTTCTTCTTTTCTAATTCAAAGAGTGTATAAAAAACTTGAGCATAGAGCTCTTTTATTTTACCATTTGAACGCCCTAGACCTTTAACCTGTTTACTCTCATCATGCCTTTTTACATGAATGGCTATCTTATGTTGCTTATCATCAAATTCGTCATCATATATTATATCAGCAAATTCATGGCCATGATGAATTCCATCAAAGACAACATCAATTGGTAAACCAAATGTACGCAATAAACAGATAGTATTTGATTCAAAGTCTTGCTTGCTTATTTGCCTTTTTGCACAGTTTTTACAATCCTCTTCATTTGGATGAGATCCATTTATTTTGCACTTTTCATATGCATTGTTTATATAAGTATTTCGCTGCAAGCGCTCTGTCCGGTGCTATCTTTATAATAAAACCTTAACGCAATTTCTCCCGCTTGATTTTGCAGAGTACATTGCTTTGTCTACACGCTCGAATGCCTCTTTAGCGATGTCATTTTTATTTATCTCTGTTATACCGATACTGCATGTTGTATTACCGATAGTATCGAATTCTGTTTCGGAAATTTTTATTCTCATATTTTCAGCAATGGTCATAAGCTCAGAGGCATTTATATCAGAGCACACGGCTACAAATTCATCGCCGCCCCAACGTCCGATTTTTATGTTATAAGATTTCAGGAAATCACTGACAATCGCAACAAAATGCTTTAAAGTGATATCCCCTACGGAATGGCCATATGTATCGTTTACCTTTTTATAGTTATCAATATCTATCAGCATAATCGAAACAGATTGGTCGGTTTCCTTTTTGTTTTCGACAGCGTTTGAAAGCTCGGTTTCAATTCTGCGACGGTTGTACACGCCGGTCAATGAGTCCTGTGAAGCAAGCGCTTCGTTCATTTTAAGTGTTGACATTAATTGAACAGCATTTTCGTGGATATCCTGAACCATATATACAAATCTGAAATCATCAATATTGTCAGTTTCGGCACGGCTGAAAATCAACTTGACCCAGATATAATTTCCCTCGAGATTTCGCATCTGACAGTCAAACGACGTAACTCTTCCCGGAGCAAGGTTATTTTTCAGATAATCGGGCTTCGTGCGTTCAAGAAAGAGCGGCTGGTCCTCAGGCAAAAACATATTGACGATCATCATACGCCAATCGGTGTATGATAATTCACCCGCATTCATAGGTTGATCAGAAAGTTCGGTAACTTCAATGCTGCTTGTTGTGTCCTTTATAAGGTCAACATACATGGAGAAGAGGAATGTATTCTGAATATTATCCGTTTTTTCTTTGGTCAGGGATTCCTGTATAAATTCGCTGTTGTCGAGTTCATCGAAAATGAACAAATAGAGTTTTTCATCTTCCAGCGGATATATTGTCATCTGAACCATATGTGGAGTGTTGTTATATTCAAGCTTTAATCTTCTGCTGTATTTGCCATGGAATTTTCCGTATGAAGAAGTAAAGACTTGATAGTCGCTCGCAACTCTTTTTGAACCGTCATTGATAAGAGTAAAAAATATCATTTCGATGAGTTCGTTATAATTTCCGCTCTCTTTGATTACATCTGAAAATATTCCCTTTCTGGAAACAGACCTGTAAATGTTAAGTTCGGCATTAACAATTATAACAGCGTCAATTTCTTCTTTGAGAATTTCGGAAATATCATCCGGTGTATAATTTTCTATTAATTTCGAATCCATTTTTAGTCCCTCACTTTCGATTGGGCATTGCTCCTTTTTTACTCACCTGTTTTTGGAGTTTACTCTTCAGATCCTTCGAATATTTTTCTATGCTTGGAACACAGGCCATTAATTGATCAAGTTTACCTTAGGTTTTGCTTGCTAAAAGTATTGTCATTAAGCCGGAAACAGTCAGCAACATACAACAAGTCTCCTGATATTCTGTTGAATCTGTTTGATATAAGTGTATTTTCCGTCATTATGAGATTTTGCTCATTATTCAACAACTCGCTTTTTTGGGATTCATTTAGTTTAAATTGCAAAAACGAAGTAAACAATAGTGTTAGCAGGCTTAAAATTATGAATATAATGACTGAGTTTTGAATGAATGATCTCTTTTGCTTCAATAAACCTGTTATCATGTGAACTTGCTCCTTTCAAAAAATTATCGCTGATTTTGTATTAAACATCCAGCTCTGAATATTATTATACTTCTATAACCGGGAACATATAAAGAGAAATACAAAAAAGAAGGAACCCTGACAGCTATGCCGGGTTCCTTCGTTTATTTATATTGTGTTTATCAGCCGTTATTTCCGTTTCCGTTTCCGTTGTTCTCATGAGGATTAGTTCCGTCTTCCGGATTAGTGCCGTCAGGCACTGCGGGCTCCTCCGGCTCAACAACGGGGACTGCGACCGCGACGGTAAGCGAAACCACCTGAGAGGATGGATCGATGGTCTTGCCGGCTTCGGGCGACTGCTTTATAACGGTACCGGGTAAATGGGTATCGTCCTCTACCTCGACAATGCTGCAATCCACACCCTTGTAATACAGAACCTGTTCGACCTCATCGATCTGGCTTCCGACGAAATTGTCAAGCACAACACGCTTTCCGGTGCTGATTGTAAGAGTGATCTCGATCTTTTCGCCGTCGGAATTGTCAATTTCGCTTCCTGCGGCGGGCTTCTGGCTTAAAATGGTGCCGGCCTCGGTATCGGCGTCGACTACCTTTTCTATTTTATAGCTGTAGGTGTCGTTGTCCATATGTATCTCGGAAACATCCTGGTTGAGATAATCAGGGACCTCAACAGTAGATACGGTAGCGACGGGAGGGGTATCGTTGTTTTTAAACTCGTCAAGTACCTTTAAACCGACATAACGCATGACAATAACTACGGATACAACCGCTATAAGGATAAGCAGAGCGCCTATCCAGGGGAATTTCCGTTTTTCATTGCCGTCTTCGTCATCCGGTTCGGGAACACGGACCAAAGTGTGCTCCTGCCGGTGTATAACGGGTTTGGGCTCCGGTTCCTTCGCGGGCTGCACGGGAATATCCGAAGATGTATTGAACACAAGGTCCTCGGGAATCTCCTGACCGGTCGCCACAGCGACGGCGCGGCGGGTCTGGTCCGAGATAGGCTCGAAGAAGCCCTGCATGAATTCCTGAACCGAAGATGTGCGTTCCTTGCTGTTTACCGTCATCGCGCGGGAGATCGCGCGGGATACACGCGGCTGGATCTCTCCGTTAAGTGTCGCGGCGGTTTCAAGCGAATCGTATCCGCGCCTCTGCTCCCCGTCGGGAGGGGTGGTACCGGTGATACAGCGGTACATTACCGCGGCAAGGGAATATACGTCCGTTGCGGCACTCTGCCACATCATAACACTGTACTGCTCAGGCGCGGAATATCCGCTCTGAAGCCGGGAGGGAATCTCGCTTCCCTTGGTTCGGACGGACGCCGTACCATATCCACCAAGGCGAACGTCGCCCTTGTGGTTGACAAATATTGTATTGGGAGATACGCCCCTGTGAAGGAGACTGACGTCGTGCATCTCATTCAAAGCTTCCCCCACGGGCTGAAGCAGGGCGTAGGCCTGATCGAAGCTTATCGTACCGCCGGCACGGGAAAGAAGTTCCCGCAGAGGAATCCCGCCGAAACGCTCCATTACGGCGTATGCGGTACCGTTGGCCTCAAAGAAATCTGTGACCCTGATAAGGGGAATATCGTTGGAAATCCTTGACAGTGAGCGGTAAAGCTCACAAAAATCCATAAGCTCGGTCTTGTACAGCAATTCATCACCGACGTTTGGCTGCAAAGCCAGCTCGCCTTTTGCACGGGAACATTTGTCTTTCAGCAGGAATTCCCTTACGTATACCATGGTATTGAGCTTGCAGTCATAGGCAATGTTTGTAACCGAATTGCCGTCCATCTCGGTACGCATACCAATAACGTAGCGTCCGCCCTTGAGGCGGGTACCGATGGGCATAATACCTGCAGGATTCTGCTGGGTACCGTTGTAGCCGCAGTGGGGGCAGGCGGTCGCGTCGAGAGGGACCGGCCTCATGCAGCTCATACACAATTTTTCCTGTACGCTCATTTTTCCATTCCTTTTAATATTTTATACTAAATAATAATACTATATTTTGTATATATGTTCAAGTTTGACCACATTTTATAGGGGTTTGCCGTTGACGATCTGCGCTGCGCGTTCATATTCGGATATGCCGCAGACGCGGTTGACAGTGTTTATAATGGCGTTCACCGAAAGCCTTGTCGGAAGGCCCATTTCAGAAAGGAGCCTGCGCCGGCGCTCCGTCGCTCCCGTCGTACCGGAAAAGCCGTCTTCGAAAAGTCGGGCTGTCGTAAGAAGTTGGTCGGATTCTTTTTCCAAGTCCGTACTTGACGCAGTGTTGAATGGTACCGCATCGCGCAGGGCTTTGATTATAATATCGGGACTGATTCCTTCAACGCCAAGAATGCCCGCGGCGCCCGGGCCGGGTTTGCGCTTTTCCTTACCCGCTATATCGGGCACAAACGCGTCGAAACACTCCCCACCGCTTGCGAGGTCGCGCACAAAGCGCCTTATCCTGAACCCCGCCTCGTCGCTGTCGGTAAGGACGATTATTCCTGTTTTTTTGGCCAGATACCTTATGTATTCCTGCTTTTCAGTGTCGTTGAAAATATTAAAACCGTCAGTTGTTACGACTATACCGTCAACTGTCGATTCAAGCTTAATTTTATCGTACCGGCCCTCAACGATCACCGCCTGGTCTACTTGAATCATTGATTTTTCACCGCGAGAACGAGGTTCATTATCCCCTGTTCCAATATTACTTCACGGTCGACTCTGGAGGATTTTAAATCCTTATCTAGACCGTACAATATTTTTATAATCTTTTCGAGGGTCCCGATGCTGTAGTTCCTGCATTTATCCGACGCGACGGCCAGCATCCTGTCCCCTTTTTTATAGCCGAAATTTTCGGTTAGCCAATCAAGGGATTTTCCCTCTTTCGCCGCGAGAGCGCATCGGTAGTAATTGACGTAGGTAGTGTTGACAAGCCCCAAAATACCGAGGGGGTCGACCCTCGCGTCAAGCAGATCCTCCGTAAGGGTAAGTGCGCGCGCCGTACGGCCTGATTCGATGGCGTTTATCATACTGAACACGTTGTCCTCCAAATTGCGGGGAGACAGCGTCTTTACGTGGTCTTCGTTTATCTCTGTGTAATTCGAGGCGGCGGAAAGCTTCCAGATTTCGGTATGTATTGTCTGCAGATCGTTACCCAGCCGATCCACAAGGGCGGTTACCGCCTTATCCGTTATATCGCAGCCTTCATCCTTTGCCATGGAGACGATCTCCCGGCGAATGTTGATCTGCGCCGCAATACAGTTCACTGTCATACTGTCCCGGCATAACCCGACAAGCTCCGACACTGTTTTCGGAATCGAAAACCTGTTTGAACCGGTATCCACGTATTTCAGGATAACGGTAAGGTCGTTTGGCAGACCCCGAAAGAATTCCTCAAGAAGCTTTTTGCGCTGCTCGGACGGTTTTCCGGGCTTGAAATTATCTATGATCGCAGTACGCCTCTCGCCGAAGAAGCTC
Source organism: uncultured Oscillospiraceae bacterium (assembly GCA_964446385.1). GTDB lineage: Bacteria > Bacillota > Clostridia > Oscillospirales > Ruminococcaceae > CAYSRC01. The sequence goes on from CAYUOH010000007.1 coordinate 75,029, forward strand.
ATGTTGTATGTAAGGGAATCGAAATCTTCGTCGGTCATTGAGGAGTAATCGTATTTGAGCGGTTCATCGGCGTCAGCCTTCTTCAGGGCAGCAAGAATAAGCGCCGTCGATTTATCGGAGGTGTATACGTCGTCGCCGCATATCAAATAAAGCGGCAATATACTATGTTTCAGTTCAGCCGCTAATTGGGATTCCTTAATGGATTTCATCCGATTCTCCTTAATTCGCCGTCCTTCAGCAACCAGGACGCTTTGTCATACTCACCGAAGGTTTTGATCTGTCCTTTGGCAACGACCCGGTATCCGTCCTCATCGGAAATGATTACCATAGAAGCCGTGCCGCCGGGGATATCGAGGGTCTCATCATAATTCAAAACTATACTGATATCATTATATGACAAATTAATGTCACCGTTAAATTCTTTGATAAAAAAGTCGATACCGGTAAACGGGAAAACCGTCTCTTTTCCGCTTGATATAATACTGTTTGTATAATATACCATTTCCGAGACGTTTTGTATACCATACTCCCCGCTTTCGGGAATTATAACATAACAGGGTGAATAATTAAAATGAGCGTCGAGCCACGAGGCAGCATACTTACTCCGCTTGGATGTGGGTTTCAGGAACAGAACGCTGCTTTGGCGGTTACGCGTGACGATCAGTGTATTGTTGTCGTACACGGTCAGCACCGGGTTATCTTTAATCACTGCGGAGTATATCGCAAAAGAGACCGACAGGCATACCGCAAGAGAAAGCGCAGAAAATAAAACCGGTTTCGAAGCTTTCACAGCGATAATGACAATTATCAGAATTATCGCCAGACCCAACCCGGCCCGAAGATATATATTGTCCAAAGCAAGCGACGCCATGCCCCATCCCGAGAAAAACTCCGCGATTTTAATGATACCCTTTGCAAGGATACCGCAGACAATCGCCGCAAGACCGGGCAGGAGCCTAAGAGGCAAAACAGAAACCAGTATAAAAACCGGAAGCAGAGGTAACAGCCATGATGTCAGCAGAACGACCGCCGGTCCGGCAATTACCGCCACCGTGGAAACATTCATGCCGAACAGCATCAAAAGAGGCAGCATGACTGTATTTACCGAAAGGGTGAGAATAAAGGGCGAAAGCAGTTTCTTCGCGAGCTCCCCGCATTTCAGTCTTTCGGTTATCGCGGGGTTAACGGCCACAAGCGCGAAACAGCAGCCGAACGACAGGAGAAACGAGGGGCTTACAACAGCCGAAGGAGAAGGTATCAGAACCGCCAGTGCGGCGACCGACATCGTGGTAAGAGGATCGTTTCGGCGCTCAATTCCGCCCGCGGCGAAACCTATTACAGCCATTGTGCAGGCGCGGATAACCGACGGGGTAAATCCGTAAAAAAGAGATATAAAGAAGGCGACGGCACCCATAACAGGCAGCATCACGAGGCCCTTCACCCGCATCTTTTTCAGAATACCGCTAAGCAGACCGATCAGGACCGAAACGTGAAGACCTGATACCGCAAGAATATGTGATATCCCGACGCGTTCGAAACTTAAAAGGGTGTCGTCGCTGAGCAGCGTCCTGTCTCCGGTTATCAAAGACACGCAAAGTGCGCCTTCCTGCCCGCCGAGCCATCCCGTAATCGCCTCGCGGCAGCTGTATTTAAATCGCATTGTGCGGCCGATAAGAGTATATGAAGGTCCCGTTGGTGTTTCAAAAGGTACTGTCAAAACGTCGCCGGTCTTTTCGGATTTCATCCCTTCACTTACACCGGTTTTTGCCTCTGCTTTGGGGATCGCTTCGCAGTTCAAGTCGGTGTTCCCGCCGGAAGAGGACGAATACACCGCAGCGGCACCGCGCAGGACAACGCCGTCACCAGGGTCGTAGGTTCCTTCCGAAAAGAACCGGGCGGTGATATTCTTTACCGGCATTCCGTTCGAAGTCAGCACATTCCCCTTGTACAGCACCGCTGACGGGTAAGCGGTTTTGGATGTTATTACAACCTCAAGCGCCGAACCGCGGGCCGTGACGGCGTCAAGTGTCTTTTCCTGCCGGGAGGTAAAAATCTCAAAAGAGAGAAGGGCGCAAAGCATGCATACCGCAAGCAGAGCGCAGCGCGTAAGCGCGGTCCTGATATCCTTGCGGCCGAAAAAAAGAAGAATTACCGCAATCAAAAAAGAGGCCGCTGTCACAGCAAGCATGCCCCACTGCCCTGCCGTGAACAACATGGCAAGGAATACAGCAAGGCATAATGCCGCAAAAGCAACAGGCCTCTTCATTTAAAAAATCCTCAGCGGTCCTCTTCCTTGGTGGTCTTGAACAGGGGCAGCTTTTCAAGGTATATAAGGTCCTTGCGGTCGGCGGCGTCGCCTTCGGCAAGAACGGTGGCCTTGGCAACAATTTCGCCGCCTGCTTTTTGAACAAGGGATTCCAGAGCAAGCATAGCTCCGCCGGTACTTACAACATCGTCGGCGATAAGGACGCGCTTGTTCCACAGGTCCAAAAGATCGGGCTCGTCCAGAATCAGCGTCTGGTCAGCCGCGGTGGAGATGGTCTTAACAGGGACAATAACGGGCTTCACCATGTAAAGCTTGGCCGTTTTACGGCATACGACATATTTCTTGCCGCTCTGGCGCGAAAGCTCGTGGGCAAGAGGAATGCCCTTGGCCTCGGCGGTGACTATTACATCGAACTCGGGAACTTTTTTAAGAATTTCCGCCGCCGCGGCGACAGTAAGCTCGGCGTCGCCGAACATTATGAATCCGGCAATGGAAATATCATCGTTAAGTTTGCATATAGGAAGCTTGCGGTCAAGGCCGGCTATTTTCATTTCATGATATCTCATAATAATTCTCCTTAATCAACCAGTGTTCCACTGAAATTACGCTTGGCCAGAATGTGGAAATGGAGATGCGGTACGGTCTGACCGGCACGTTCACCTGCATTGGATATCAAACGAAAACCTTCGTTTAAGCCTTCGCTTACGGCGAGCTTGCCGATAACTTCGAAAATATGCGCAACGACCGCGCTGTTTTCGGGTGTAATATCAGCCGCGGAGGCAATATGGGTCTTGGGTATTACCAGAATATGTACCGGGGCCTGGGGATTGATATCCCTGAAAGCCAGACAGATATCATCCTCGTAAACCTTGTCCGCGGGAATTTCCCCCTCTATTATTCTGCAGAACACACAGTTGTCCATAGAGTTACCTTCCTTCAGAATTCATAGATATATATCTATTATATACTATACTCTCTCGGTTACAAAGGGCACCGCGCTTGCAAGAGCATTTTCCATTCCCGCGGGATCCTTGCCGCCGGCCATAGCCATATCAGGCTTGCCGCCGCCGCTTCCGCCTACATGGGCAGACGCAATTTTAACAAGATCGCCGGCTTTGATTCCCGCCTTTACGGCGTCAGAACCGCAGGCCGCGCAGAGATTGACTTTACCGTCCGCGGCACCGGCCAGCAGAATAACGGCTGACGCGTCTCTGCCCTTGATCTCGTCGGCTACCTTACGGAGAGCGTCGTCGCCGCCTTCAACCTTAGCTGTGTAAACCTTAAGAGCGCCGACCTGTACTGCGCCGGCGATGATATCGCCAACGGCGTTTCCGGCAAGTTTGCCCTTAAGATCGTCATTTTCTTTCTGAAGCTCGCGTCCGCGCGCAACCTCTGCGGCCGCCTTCGCGGCAAGCTCACTGCGGCTTCCCGCTTTGAGAACACAAGAGGTTTCACCTATGATACCTTCCATCTCGTCCATAAGGGCCAGCACGCCGTAACCTGTTGTGGCCTCGATACGGCGGATGCCGGAGGCGACTGAGGATTCGGACAGGATCTTGTACAGGCCAAGCTCGCTTGTGTTATATACGTGTGTACCGCCGCAGAACTCGGTGGAATATCCGGGAACGTCGATAACACGGACAGTATCGCCGTACTTTTCACCGAACAGGGCCATGGCGCCCAGTTTCCGGGCTTCCTCTATGGGCATAACGCGGTGGAACACCTCGCGTGCCTCGAGAATCTTTTCGTTTACGATCTGCTCAACCTTACGGAGTTCGTCTGGCTTGACGGCCTCGTAGTGGCTGAAGTCAAACCTTGAACGCGAACCGTCAACATAGCTTCCGGCCTGGTGTACGTGGTCGCCCAGTACCTGACGCAGGGCCGCCTGAAGCAGATGGGCGGAGGTGTGGTTGCGCATTGTGGATTTGCGTATCTTTTCATCGACAGCGGAGTGAACCTTGTCACCGATCTTGATAAGGCCGTTTTCAACCGTGCCGATATGTGTATAGAATCCTTCGGGGGTCTTCTGCGTGTCGGTAACATTGATGTGCGCTACTTTGACTGTGATCGTACCCTTGTCGCCCACCTGGCCGCCGCTTTCGGCGTAGAAGGGGGTTTTGTCAAGGACAACGGTTACAAGGTCGCCCTCGCTTGCTGTCTCGGTTGATTCGTTATTGACAACCATAAACAGCACGGTGGCGTCGCATTCCATGGATTCATATCCGACGAACTCGGTCCTGGGAATCTCAAGATCCTTGAACAGGTCGGTTTCCCAGCTGATTTTCTTTTTAAGAGTATCCTCACGCGAACGGATCTTCTGCTCGTTGAGGGCGGTATGGAATCCCTCCTCGTCGACGGTAAATCCGCGCTCGGCTACTATTTCCTTCGTAAGGTCGAGGGGGAATCCGTAGGTATCGTTAAGGCGGAAAGCGGTCTCGCCGTCCAGAACCTTTTCGCCCTTCGCATCCATCTCGTCAAGGATATTATCAAGCAGAACGCTTCCCTGGTCGATAGTCTTGGCAAAGGTTTCCTCCTCCGCCAGAATAACGCGTTTGATGTACTCGCGGTTGTCGTTGAGATAGGGATAGCTCTTGCGGTTTTCGTTGATAACGGTGTCGGCAACCTCACTGAGGAAGGGACGCATGATTCCGAGCAGCCTTCCGTGACGGGCGGCGCGGCGGAGCAGACGGCGCAGAACGTAGCCGCGTCCGTTATTGCTGGGGCCGATACCGTCGCCTATCATAAATACTGTAGAACGGATGTGGTCGGTGATAACACGGATGCTAACGTCAACGGATGGGTCATCCTTGTACTTGACGCCGGCAATATGCTCGACATGATGAAGAATTTTCTGGATGGTATCGACCTCGAAAAGGTTGTCCACACCCTGGCAGATGCAGGCAAGGCGCTCAATGCCCATGCCGGTATCGATGTTGCCGCGCTCCATCTTTGTATAGTGGCCTTCGCCGTCGGAAATGAACTGGGTAAATACCAGGTTCCAGAACTCGACGTAACGGTCGCAGTCACATCCCACGCCGCAGGTCGGCTTTCCACAGCCGTATTCCTCGCCGCGATCGAAATAGATCTCGCTGCAGGGGCCGCAGGGGCCGCTTCCGATTTCCCAGAAGTTGTCTTCACGGCCGAGACGGACCATGTGATCAGGTGCTACACCGCGGTGCTTTGTCCAGATTTCATAAGCCTCGTCGTCATCCTCAAATACCGAAATGTACAGTCTGTCGACAGGCATTTTGACTACCTGGGTAATAAACTCCCAGGCAAATATAGTAGCGTCTTCCTTGAAATAGTCGCCGAAGCTGAAGTTGCCCAGCATTTCAAAGAATGTGCCGTGGCGGGAGGTATGACCTACGTTTTCGATATCCGGTGTACGGATACATTTCTGGCATGTGGTTGCTCTGTTCTCCGGGATAGACATCTGACCCAGAAAATATTTTTTCAGGGGGGCCATTCCCGAATTGATAAGCAGCAGGCTCTTGTCGTCCTGGGGAATAAGCGAAAAGCTGTCCATTCTGCGATGCCCGCGTTCAGTGTAAAAACTGAGAAATGCTTCTCTCAGTTCATTAAGTCCGGTCCATTCCATTTAAATCACCCGTTTTTCTTTCGTATATAAAAATATAGACCTACGCCCCGGAATCGGGACGAAGGTCTTTACTAAAAGACATCCGCGGTACCACCCAAATTGCGCGCCAAACTAAATATACGGCACGCCGCTTTGCACGGGTTAACGCCCCGGGGAACGCCGCTGATTGGGCGGAGCTATGCGGAGGGCGCCACGTACAGACCAACGCATACCTTGCAGCAAATGGCATGCTCTCTGGGGTTGTCATATACGATTCTTCCGCATCAAAGCCTTTAAAAATATAACGTCTGTATTATAAATAACTACTTATATTATGTCAAGGTATTCTATCAAGGCCGCAAATTGTGGTATACTGTACACAATATTACAACACACTAAACTAATAAAATATAAAAAGGAGTCAACCTATGGAAGAAGTCTACGAGTTCTTAAAGAAGTATCACGTTTACTACCTTGCAACCGTCGAGGGTGACCAGCCCCGCGTACGCCCCTTCGGTACAGCAAACATCTTCGAGGGAAAGCTTTATATCCAGACCGGCAAAATCAAGCCCACCGCCCACCAGCTTGCCGCCAACCCCAATGCTGAAATCTGCTGCAACGGTGATGACGGTGTATGGCTCCGCATAGCCGGCAAGCTTATCCTTGACGACCGCCGCGAGGCTAAGAAGAGCATGCTTGACGCCCACCCCAACCTCCGCAGGATGTACAGCGAAGACGACGATAATACCGCCGTCTACTATTTCCAGGACGCCGTTGCAACATTCTGCAGCATGGGCGGCGCACCTGCAAGAACAGTGAAGTTCTAAATTTAAAAGATTAAACAAAATACCGGTCCGCGGATTTACCTGCAGGCCGGTATTTTTTTATTTCTTTTTAAGAGCTCTGAACGGTAACCTTATTATCGCCGTAATCACAGCGCACGCCGTTAATACGACTATCGGGTAAACTGTGCTGAATTTCAGATATTCCGAAAATTTCTCGCTGCCGTCGCATATAAGATTTACGATCCACATCTTTAAGCCCATTTCATAAAGCATCTCGTTAATCCAAACGTGAAGGATGTAAACTCCGGAGGTTGTTGAAGCAATGGCGTTTACTATCTTGCTTCCGATACCGTAGGTACGTTTTAAGGACATGAACATTATGCATAAACATACCGCGCAGATCCAACCCGGGCAGCAAAAAATGGCGTCGCTGACGGCTAATTTACCGCTTGTTATAGCCACGGCGCGGAAAATATTCATTCCGAGATACACTGCGAATGCCGAAAAACCGATGGAAAGCCTGCCTTCGTACGATTTTTTGATTTCATACAGCGCCGAGCCGCTCAGCACTATTAAGCAGGCGGGGGCGAAGGCGCGCAGAGGAACCTGAGATGAACGGAATATCATGTTTCCCGTAAGGTCGTTGGCAAGCAGCATCGCAAATGTCATTGAAAGCACCACCGCCCGCCCCGCGGTATTGTTCAGAAGTTTGTCATGTATTAACTGCAGCACAGGTGAAACGACCACAATGAGCATATACACGAACATGTACCACAGATGGCCTGAATTATGTACAATCGGCTCCCACCGGGTAATACAGGATAGCAGACTCCGCCCGATTTCCGCAAAGTTTAATGGGGTATTTTGAAAAACCGGAAGGAACAGTAAAAACAGTATATACAGAAAGGTCGGGATGAATATTTTTACAAGCAGTCTTTTCAGCCTGTCTAAATATGAGGTTTTGTTGAAAATATAGAACCCGGTAATAAGAAGGAAAACGCTTACACCGTCGGCTATCAGAGTTGAAAACAGTTCGCGGCCGAAAACCGGTGCTCCGTTGACGATGCTTGAGGATTTGGTGTGAAGTGCCACTACAAAAAGACAGGCAATAATGCGCAGCATATCTATTCGGGAATCGCGGGAATGGTACCTCTTACCCTTTACTTTTTTCTCAGCCATACTATTTCCCCTTCATTCCGCTTTTCGCCGCTATGTAGCCGGTATTGTCCGAAAGCAGCCCGGCTACCGTCTTTATATCGTCTGTCATCCCACCGGCGTACCACTCCCGAATTATTCCCAATGCGGCGCACAGACCGGCGTTGACGCCGTACCTGACGGATTTTTCGTCTAGCTGCGGCCTGTATTTCAGATTGTGATAGTAAAATAGTTCGTATATCTGCTTTTCGATACGGAACGCAAAATTGGTACCGGGCTGGTACAGGAAAATATCAAACAAATCGCTGTTGCGCCTGATATATTCCAGAAGAACTTCAAACTGAGAGCGGGTTTCTGAAGAATCGGTGACTTCGAAATACGCGAAACAGAAATCACGTATGTTCTGCATAAAGTCGTCCTCGATTTCCTGCAGAACATCGTAGATCCCGTCATAATGGGTATAAAAGGTACCGCGTCCGATATCTGCTATGCGGCACAGATTGCTCACGGAAATATCTTCGGGGCTCGATTTTTTCAGCTCCGCGATAAGTGCGTTATGTATATCGGCGATGGTCTTGCCGACGCGTCTGTCCGTCAATGCCATAATGTCCCGCCTCCTTTATTTACCGTACAATATTATCACAACCTGTTCACTTTTGTCCATTTGATGTAATAATAATCCGATACACATCCGGTTCCGGTCATGATATAATTAATCTTGCAGTAAATTATTAAAGTGAAAGGAAACAATGAAGAATGAATTTCAAAGACAGGGAATATGATATTTTCAAAATGTTCGAAAAACAAAACGCCCTTGTTACCGCGGGCAACAGCGAATCCTTCAACGGCTGTACTATAGGCTGGGGAAGTTTGGGCACAATATGGGGTAGACCCATGGCAAACGTTTACGTCAACCCCGCCCGCTACACGTCGGAATTTTTGCTTAGGGAAAAATACTTTACGGTTTCGTTCTTCAGCGATGAATTCCGCGATGATCTTCTTATCATGGGAACCAAATCCGGCAGAGACTGTGACAAGGTCGCCCTGACAAAACTGACTCCCGTTGCCGACGATACAAAAGTAGTGTACAAAGAAGCCGAGCTTACTTTTGTCTGCAAAAAGGTGTACTGGGGTATGTTCGAAGGAGAGCATTTCGATCAGTCATTAAACGACCGCTTCTATATCCCCCGCAATCTTCCTCCCCACTATGAATTTATCGGCGAGATAGTCGATGTAATAGACAAAAGCAACTAATAAAAACATACCAAAGGACAGTTTATGATTTCATTCACAAGCGATTATGTGACCGGAGCCCATCCCAATGTTCTGAAAGCCCTTTTTGATACAAACCTGGAATTCCTTCCGGGTTATGAAACAGACATTTACTGCGTAAGCGCCGCGAAGAAAATTCTCGACGCCTGCGAATGCCCCGACGGTCAGGTCTTCTTCCTTGTCGGCGGCACCCAGTCCAACCAGGTTGTTATCGACACAGTCCTTGCGCCCTATGAGGGAGTCATTTCCGCCAAAACCGGCCACATCAACGCTCACGAGGCGGGCGCCATAGAATTCACCGGCCACAAGGTTATCGAAATAGACGGTTACGAAGGCAAGCTAAAGGCCGCCGACGTCGACGCATGGATTTCCGCGTTTTATGCCGATGAAAACCACGCGCACATGGTTTTCCCCGGCATGGTATATATCTCCATGTCCACGGAATACGGCACAATTTACAGCAAGGCGGAGCTGACCGACCTGCATAACGTCTGCGTAAGATACGGCATCCCTCTGTTCATTGATGGGGCACGTCTCGGCTACGCGATTTGCAGCAAAGCCTGCGACCTTACAATGAGCGATATCGCTAAGCTCTGCGATGTATTCACCGTCGGAGGAACAAAAATGGGCACGCTTTGCGGAGAGGCGGTTGTGTTCACTCACAGCAATGCCCCGGCTCATTTTCTCACCCGCGTAAAACAGCACGGAGCCATGCTTGCCAAGGGAAGGCTTCTGGGAGTCCAGTTTGACGCTCTGTTCACCGACAATCTGTATTTTGAGATAGGAAACCACACCATAGAGATGGCGGAAAAAATAAAGAAAATGTTTGCCTTAAAAGGCTACCGTTTCTTTATCGACTCCCCTACCAACCAGCAGTTTGTCATTCTGGAAAACAGCGAGATGGACGAACTGAAAAAGAACGTGGAGTTCAGCTATTGGGAACCTTATGACGATAATCACACGGTAGTTCGTTTCGCCACCGGCTGGTCCACTACGGATGAGCATCTTGAATACCTTGAGAGTCTTTTAAAAGAACAGAAATAAGACAGTATAAAAAAAGAGATGCCGCGGTCTGCTTTACCTCGCAGTCCGCGGCATCTCTTTTAAATTTTGATATGAAAACTTATTTTCTCGTCAGGAACTTACGGCTTTCGCTGCGGTAGTCGCTGACCATCTCACTGTCAACGTTTATGAGCATAGTATAACGGTTTACGTCGTCATACGGTTTCCATACAGGCATCAGGGGATTGCTGGGGTTACCGGTTCTGGCAAAGCTTGCCCAGGCTGCGCTGGCAGCCTTGGAAAGCTGCATAGCTCCCACGCGTGTATCGGCGTTCCACATCTCAGGAGCGTAGATTGCATTATCAAAGACGAAGGGAACATCCACACCGTGGATGGCTTTGAAGTCCTTATTATTGCACTCATTGCAGAATACAAAATTATAAGTAGGCGCAGCACCGACCTTTGCACGTGCATCGGCGCGCTTTATGGTTGCAATCAGGTAGTTCCTGTCGTTAAGGAAGCTGGTGTAATAATCTGAAGCTGTGGCATCATCAGGAAGAGCTCTCTTGTAGATTCCTATGATCTCTTCAGCCTCTTGTGCGGAGTAACCCAGTGCCATAAACTTCTCAGCCAGTTCTCCGAAGGTGTATTTGAATACAGGAGGATTGAACAGAGCCTGAAGCTTTGCATCGTCTCTGGTATAACCGGTCATCACAATGATATCCTTGGTAAACTCGGATCCTTCCGCGCCGTCAAAGGGATCGTATGCAATAACTTTACCGTCCAGAATGGGATTACAGATAAAATATGTACCGTTAGTTCTGGTTTTGTTAATCTCTCTGGTAGCGGCAATCAGCTCTTCGGGCTTATATTTCAGGAGCTCGTCAACATTATCATAGGCAATCCCCAGATGATCAAGAAGCTGCTTTGCCATTTCGGTACCGTCCTCGGGAGTACCACCGCTAAAACCGCCCGACTGAATTACAGCCTTATTAACAACGCCCTTATTTGCCGGCATTCCCATCATGCCGATAACCTTGCCGCCGCCGCCGGACTGACCGAATATCAGGATGTTCTCGGGGTCGCCGCCAATCTCCTCCGCATTTTCTTTAAGCCAATGCAGTGCTGCGGATATATCCTGGTGACCAAGATTTGCGGAATCCTTATACTTCTCGCTCAGCTGACCGAGGTACAGGTAACCGAAAACGCCAAGGCGATGACCGACAGTGGCAATGATAACATTCTGCTCCTTTGCCATGTTCCAGCCGTCATGCCAGTTTGCTTCCGCACCGCCTGCGATATATCCGCCGCCGTGCAGCCAAACCATGATGGGACGCTTCTTGCCGTCACGTAATCCGGAGGTCCATACGTTAACTGCGAGGCAATCCTCTGACTGCACGCACTTGCTGATATCGGTATTACCGGTTATGGTCTTTCCGTAAAGCTCCGGAATGTTCTCACTGGTAACTTCCTTATCCTCCATACGGGGAATATCAGTCTGCCAGCTTACAGGTGCGTAGCTTGTTGCGGGACGTACACCTTCCCAGGGTTTTAATGGCTGAGGGGGCATAAAGCGGTTCTCACCGGAAGTAGATTCAGCGTAACGTACGCCGAGAAAGCGGTAAATACCATCGATGGAGACCCCGCCGAGTTCACCTTCTTTTGTGTTAATGATAGCGTCACTGATTTTCATTTATTCTCTCCTTTTTAAGTGATTTTGTATTCTGCAATTAAAATATGGCAATGCAAGCTGCGTTACTCGTATTTGAAGCGAACCACATTCCAGCTGTGCTTGGGGAAAACAGTTTTATCAGACAGGGGAATCTGTGCGGGTTTGACGTTGTTCGGCTCAGATACGGTATTAACTGCCTTCAGATCATCGTTTACGAGCACGATATGCTCAATTTTTTCAAGTTTTCCGTAGCCGGAAATATCAAATTCAGTCTCGACATCTTCGTCCATAGAACGGTTGACTGCGAAGACAATGATCTCCTTCTTTTCTTCGTTGGCCACTGCAACAGACTCAACATACGGAGCATTGCCATACTTCCCTGCCTCATATGTATCGCACTCAACCGCAGTCTGCAAGCTGGTGCCGTGTCCATACAGGGATGCATGCATAAAGGGATAGAATATTGTCTGTACCCAGGCATTACCGCCGTTTTCTGTCATAATGGGGGCAATCACATTTACAAGCTGTGCAAGGCACGCCATCTTAACACGGTCGGCATGGCGCAGAAGCGTTATGAGCAGGCAGCCAACGACCAGAGCATCTTCGAAATTGTAGATATCTTCCAACTGAGGAGGCGCAACCGTCCACTTTTCGATTTTCGTGTCTTGTTCATTTGAATGGAACCAGACATTCCATTCATCAAAGGATAGATACATAGTTTTGTCACTGTGCTTCTTTTCCTTAACCACATCGCAAATTGATACGATTGTGGAAATGAACTTATCCATATCCATAGAGCATGCCAGATAAGCTGCGGTGTTGTTATCTCTGTTCCCGTAATAATTATGCAAGGAGATATAATCCGCGATATCGTATGTATGATCCAGAACTGTCTCTTCCCAGTCGTAGAGTGTGTCCATTTCGCTGTTGGAACTGCCGCATGCGGTCAGCTCTATCGTTGGATCCACCCACTTCATCATCTTACCGGTCTCAGCAGCAAGGCGTCCGTACTCTTCAGCGGTCTTGTGACATATCTGCCAGGGGCCGTCCATCTCGTTGCCAAGGCACCAGTTATGAATTCCGAAGGGCTTCTCAAAACCGTTGGCACGACGCATATCACTGTACTTTGTGCCGCCGGGGAAATTACAGTACTCAAGAAGATTTTTAGCATCTGCGGCTCCGCGGGTTCCCATATTGACGGCCATCATTATATCCGTGCCGGCTCGCTTTGCCCATTCCTGAAATTCGTCAATACCAATCTCATTGGTCTCAACAGTAAACCAGGCAAGCTCTGTTCTACGCGGGCGCTTACTGCGGTCACCGATTCCGTCTTCCCAGTCATATCCGGATAAAAAGTTTCCTCCGGGATACCTGACGATCGGTACATTAAGCTGTTTGACCAGTTCCAGTACGTCCTTTCTGAAGCCCATGTCGTCCGCTGTCAAATGATCGGGCTCATAAATGCCGCCATAAACCGCCCGACCAAGATGCTCAATAAAAGAACCGTATATTCTCTTATTAATCTGTCCGATCGGAAAATGTGCATTTGCGAATATTTTTGCTTTCAATTGCTTAAAGCTCCTTCCAAAGAGTTATACAGAGTATTTAAATAAGTCATGAAGAGTATATCGGCAACGTACCTGATATTCACGGTTGCCAAAGCATATTTTAGTCAATTTGTATAATATTATCGTTAATGTTCTCCTTATATTAACGATAATATGCCTGCTCATTTTCAATGTCAAGAATGTAATTTGTTTTTGTATACTTCAACAAAATACAACATTTTATTTGTTACTAATACCTTTCAGTCTTTGTTCAGATGGTATTACTGACAAAGAAAAGCCACCGCACATACTACGGTGGCTTTAGTGTTTTTTTCAGCGATATCAGATTGCTCTCACAGAGTTTCTCCAGACGAGTTCCGGAAGGACGATATTCTTTTTGACGATCTTTCTTTCCTCCGGATCGTTTATCATCTCAATCAAGCGCTCGGCCGCACCGGAGCCCAATGTCAAAAAGTGGTTATCTACCGTACACAGTCCGGGATCCATCATCATCGCAAATTCGACGTTATCGTATCCTATTATGGATAGATTCTGCGGGATCTGGTAGCCTCTCTCCTTGAGTGCCATATAACAGCCAAAAGCGGAGTAATCGGAGAAAGCGAACGCTCCCGTGACCGGCAGTTTCTCATATATCGGAAAATTATCCAGCCACTGCCCCACCGCGCGCCGAGCATCCATCTGGGTGCCGTCGCAGTACACAAGCCTGACGCATTCGCGGGGAAGACCGAGCTCCATAAGCTTGCCCACGAAGCTCTCGTAACGAATACTGGAGATCTGCTCTGCAAGGGTCGACGCAATATAAATAAAATCACGGTGTCCCCTGTTATAAAATGCCTCCGCCACCATAGCGCAGCCCGTCTTATCGTCGGAATACACGTAGTTGCTTTCATGCTCGTCATACTTACGGGCGGCAAGGACGTATGGTGTTCCGCTGTCTTCCATTATATTCAGCACGTCAACATTATTCATGGTCGGCACCAAAATGATTCCGTCAACCCCTTGCTCGAGCATTCTTATTACCATACTCGATTCTGAGTCCTTATTGTTGTCCGTCGCTCCGACCATTACAGTATAGCCCCTGAAATTGCCAACTCTCTCAACACCGTTAATAATTTGATTGTTTGAGGGGTTTCTGTAGTCGGTAACAATAACGCCGAGGATATAGGACCTTTTCGTACGAAGGCTGCTGGCCGCCATATTCTTCTGGTATCCCATTTGTTTAGCGGCAGACTGTATCAATTCTCTGGTTGCCTTGGATATGTCGGGCATATCCCTGAGTCCTCGCGAAACCGTATTTACGGAAAGGTTAAGCTCATTGGCAATATTTCTTAATGTCGTCCCCATGCGCCGCTCCCGTTACTTCAGCGTATATTGCAATACGTCCGAAAGTGTTTTTTATTTTTCTAATTTTAGCAAATCTATTATACCTTGCCAAGTACAGATAAAGAAAGTTGAACTCTGTTTTAAGATAGCTGTCTTTTCTTAACCTTGAGAATGTTGAGGGAATACGCCGGCATTTCATAGCTGAAGCATCGGTCGCCTATATCCAGTCTTTGGGTCACCGGCGCCACGTTTCTCATATTCTCAAAGGAATTAACAGCCCATGACGGCGCACTGAGCACTTCAGCCTCAACGCTTCGCTCCACATCACAGTCCAGCAATATCTCCGCAACGCCGGCGATGCCGTCAGTATTTATAAGCTTGATATACAGATTGTCATCATCTTCGGTAGTAACCGTGTAGACAAGGTTGTGCAGCTTATGTAATTTCTCCTGCACGAGCACATCGTTTATATAGCACCTGTAACCGTATCTGGTAGCCTCTATCTTATATCGGTTAAACACGGAGTAATCTATGTTGAGCGGGACGTATTCTTCCTTCATTTGCTCGGGCATTCTTCTGCGCACAGCTGTACTGCCTTTACCGTCGGCAATCCTCCAAACCTGATTGCGTATGTTAAAAAGGTTCCACTCTTTGTCCTTCGGTTCGTTACACCCCGCATCGGTGGCCGGATTGTGATTCCATATGGCAAGCGTCATACCGTTATCGGGTTCAATCTTTATATCAAGTTCAAAGGTATATTCCTCCATTTCCTCATCGCCGAACGAATACCACATAAGCTGGTCGTCAGCCTTGCCGGTCCTCCGCTTCTGACTGAGCATAAAATCTCGGAAACTGCGGTTCCACTCCTCATTTTTCCCGGTATACGGATGCAAACGATCGGAACAGACGGCTGTATACACTTCTCCGTCCACCTTCAAATCACCGTATATTTTCCGGGAAATTCCGGTAGGCTCTCCGTTTATGCGTACGTTTCTGAACATCAATCCGGGCTTGTCACACATAATGCTGGGTACGCCCCTGTATTTCGGCGGTTGTAAGCCGGTCTTTATCTCGCTTTCAACCACATTTTTACCTCTGTTGGCAGCCATAAGTGAGATAGCATGGTATGTCGGTATACCATAAACCGAATGATTGTTAAATACCACCAGATTGGGCTTCCATGCGGTATAGTCCGCATTCTGCAAAAGGGGCGCGTAAGCGGTTAGCCGGACTATGTCCTGATTGCGCTCGACTCCGCACAGGAACACCGCCTCCGCCAAAGCGCACTCCATGGACGCAATGGTGTTTCCCCCGTTCACCGCATACTCTCCCAAGAATATCTTAGGCCCGTTTCGGTCGTAATCATCAAACAACCCGTCATTTTCAAGGAAAAATTCCGGTGCGTCGTAATAATGTTCATCTGCGAATTCGGTCGTGAGTCCTTCTTTTTCCGTATGTGTGTTGGATATATATATCACGTTCGGATATGCCTTTTTAAGCACGGTGTAAAACCTTTTGTAACGATCATTATACTCCGTACCGTGATTCTCGTTGCCTATCTCAAAGTAGGTCATTTTAAACGGTTCGGGGTGTCCCGCGGCCGCTCGCATAGCGCCGTATTTGGTGTCTACGCCGCCCATCGCATACTCCAGCGCACCCAGCGCCTCCTCCAGGAAGTTGTCCACCTCCTGCTCCGGGAAAATTTCCGACACCCGCGCCTGGCAGGACATACCGCAGTTGCACACATAAAGCGGATTCATGCCCGTGTCCTCGCACAACTGCAAAAACTCATGGTAGCCAAAGCCGTTGGTAGTCCGGTAATGCCACATAAGCGCAGTAGTAGGCCGTTCCCATGCAGGTCCGATGGTGTTCGAAAAGCGCATTGCCGTTTCAAACGACATGCCTTCGACTATACACCCTCCCGGGTAGCGCATAAACTTGGGATGTGTCGCCACTAATGCATCAACGACGTCGGTACGCAGACCGTGCCCCATAAATGTTTCTGCCGGGAGAAGGGAAGTATATCCGAAAACCACGCGGCACGCTGTGTCGCATATAAGGTGAAGGGCCCCACTGTAGTCAGAACCAATAGCAGAAATCGATACTTCAAGCTTATTCCATTCTGAGCCGGGTTTCACACCGATACTGACGGAGCCCAGATCCTCCCCGCTGCCACCTGCCAGGCGAGCGGTCAGCGTCAGCGCTTTCTCTGCCATGACAAACAGTATTAAATTGTATGTTTTTCCGCACTCTATGGGTATACCCGTATACCCAATATTACGAATGCGTCCGTTCTTCTCATACTCGACCTCCAGTGAGCGTCTGCGCTTACTGTTTAGTGTGATGTCGTCGCGCAGCTTCATCCGCGCATTCTCGGTATACCAGCCGGGGACAGACGTTTCGGGCACAGCTGCCGCCCATTCGTCCATTCCTTCTCCGCCATTGAAGCATCCCGGCCAGCCGCCTCTGTTGATGTAAACGAGTCTGCGTTCATCAGTAGTACAGCCTTCCGGAACGATGGAGTCCTCAAAAGAGCGGTTGCGTATCATTTCCGGATAGATGCCTCCGTCACCGGAGCGGTTGATATCCTCATAAAACAGGCCGTAGAGATCTTCAGCCACAGGAAAACGGATCTTTTTTGAGTATACTGTTACCTCGTTTTTCACAACAAGCTCCTTTACGCCATATATTTTTCTCTATTGTAATTCTTATTATCGTTAATGTAAAGCGAGACAAGTGTGTAGCTTATCCAGTATAAAATAAAACCCGGACAGCTGTAAAAAGCTGCCCGGGTTTCTTTTTTTATAATTTACTTGAATGGATATTCCTTAACGGGGACTGTCCTGTCATGTATCGGGGCCAGCATGGGCTCGATATTTGTGATTTTCCCCTTTATGTAGTAATCCAGGAACTCGGCCACAATACCGTCCAGAAGCTCTCCGCTCATACCGTGCACACCGCCGGGAACAAAGTACATGTGCACCGTGTCACCGGCTGCCTCAAGGGCATTGCGGAAGTTTTTGGCCTGTGAAGGATTTACCATGGGATCCTTGGTGCCGTGAATAATCAGAACGGGAGGTTCGTTTCCGTTAATATATGTTTCGGCGCTGGCCTCCGCGGCTTTGACGCGTATGCCCTTGGCGTCAAGCGCATGCCAGGTTACGCGGCCGACCGGGCTGCGGTCTTCGGGATTTTTGGGGATCAGGTCGGTAAAACTGACCGGGCCGCAGAAATCCACAAGCGCCTGTACGGAATAATCCTCGCCGAGCTGCTCCCAATCGGAATTGCCCGCGGATACCGCCAGAACCGAGGAGAGATGTCCGCCGGCCGAGTCGCCGGAAACAATAACCTTTGACGCGTCGTATCCGTATTCGCTGCCGTGTTTCTTAATGAACAGAAGGGCGTCCTTAAGATCCTTCATCACTTCTGGGAACGGTGCCTCGTCGCAGTAGCGGTAATCCACCAACGCTATGGCATAGCCGCGCTTAAACTGTGGCGTTACAAGGCACCATTTGCGGTTAAGTCCGCTCCAGCCGCCGCCGTGAACCCACATAATTATCGGAGGATTAACAGCATCATCCGGCACGTAGATGTCCATATAAAGACCGTGATCTTCGACTTCCTTGAAAAGGATTTCCTTGTACTCTTTCAAAACAGTGCCTCCTGATTTTTATTCTATATCAATATTATATCCGAATCGCCATTGTCAGGGCAATTAAAGAATTCCGATACTCCGCGCGTAACCGAGCGTTTGTTTCAGAGCATCATTCTTTTCAATTCCGGCAAGGCGGAGGTTGTGTGCGTATTCCAGCACCTTTGAAAACTCCGGTCCGGGTTTCAGTCCCTCGTTTATCAGGTCTTTACCTGCTACATATGGCCGTGACATATATTCTTTATACACTTCCAGCCGTTCAAATAAAAAGGCGTTTTTACCGGTATATGGTGTATCACCTGAAAGCATCGGGAGATCGCACATTGAGAAATATATAAGGTCGCCGGGTGAAACCGCCGAATCGAACATTTCATTAGTGGTCTTTTCTGAGGATTCTGCCACGGCAATCCTATGGGGTTTCATGTGCAGGGGCACCATGTTCATAACGTACCGTGTTACTTCCGACTCGTTTGTGATTGAGTGAAGGAAATCCTTTACACGGTGCATACCCTTGGTTTCATGGTCGATTGAGCGTACTACCCTGTCTTTTTCTTCGGTGGCGTCTATTTTGCCGAAATCATGGCACAGGCACAGCAGAGTAAAGGCGTACGGGTTGCTTACCTTTTCCCGGTACAGAACTGCGCGGTCAATTGCCTCCATCGTATGGTTCCAAACGTCGCCTTCAGGGTGGTATTTAGGACTCTGGGGCACTCCGATAAGCTGTTCAAGAACCTCAAACCACGGATGAAGCTGATTCATTTCCCGCAGATATTCAAAAAATATCGAAGGCTTTTTCCCTTTTAGAAAAGTCGTCTTCAGTTCTACTTCCACCCTTTCCCGCGAAAGGACCGAAAGATCCATCCCGCGGCACAGCTCCATCGTTTCCGGGGCGATTTTAAATTCATAACGTGAGGCAAACTGTGCACCGCGGAAAACACGTAGAGGGTCATCGACAAACGATATGGGGTCAACATGGCGGATTATCCCCTTTTGCAGGTCCTCGCGTCCGCCGAATGGGTCGATTATCTCGCCGGTCAGAACGTCCTGCATCATGGCGTTTATTGTAAAATCCCGGCGTCTTGCTGCGGCTTCGTATCCGATAAAAGGATCCGTGTAAACCTCAAAATCGCGGTGTCCCGCGCCCGTGGTATACTCCCTGCGCGGCAGGGCGATATCTATATCGTATCCTTTCAGAGAATACACACCGAAGCTCTTTCCGAAAGACAGGTGCTGTCCAACGCTTTCCAGTATTTCGGTCAGCTTTTCGGGTATGACGCCGTGAACCTCGATATCGATATCCTTGTTCTCCGAACCGAGCAGCGCGTCACGCACAACACCGCCGACGTAAAACGCCCGGCCGCCGTTTTCACGGACAAGCTCGGCTACCTTGTATTCTATGCTGTCTTTATTGTTTTTCAAGATATTCAAGCACTCCTTCGCATCCTGCGTTTATATCCCGGTAGGCCGTATCGAAATCACCGGTAAACCAGGGGTCGCTGACATCCCGCTGCACTCCGCAGAAGGACATGAGTCGGTGTATTTTGCCGTCGTATCTGTCACCGAACATCCTGTTTAGGTTTCGCAAATTGTTGCCGTCCATCAGAATAACATAGTCATAGTAATCCATCTCCGCGGCGGTAACCTGACGTGCGCGGCGGCTATCGAAAGGTATTTTGTACTGACTCAGAATCCGCTGAGCCGGAGGATATATATCGTTTCCGATTTCTTCACGGCTTGTAGCCGCCGAGCTTATTTCATAACGTTCACCCGCGCCGGCCTTTTCAGTCATATTCTTGAATATATATTCCGCCATGGGACTGCGGCAGATATTTCCGTGGCAGATAAACAAAACTTTAATCATCGAATTATTCTCCGATATCATTCTTCACTTTATTTTTTGCGGATCAGTAAATGATGAAAAAATGCAATATTAACGTATTCCTTAATATTCTCAACAGCTCGTTCCATTTGCACAATCTGTTTCTGCCACTCTGTATCTATATGGCATTCTTGGTTCTGCTGTAAATCCCAAAAAGTTCGAATTCCTTTACAGGATTCTATTTTTAGTTCCGGACTCCAAACTTCAATGTCGGAATCATCATAATAACGAATAACTCCAAATTTTGCTGCATTACTATTCCCACCCGCTAATAACTCATATGCATGATCGAAATTATTAAGAAGAACAACATTCTGCATAACTCGTCCGGCACGATTATGCTTAATTACAGACATAAATCCACCGGTTTTTAACACTCTGGTCAGTTCTTTAAAATATAACTGCTTATCCTCAACATATTCCATTACATTATGACAAACAACCATATCAAATGTATTATCGGCTATATTCTTCAATAATTCGATTCCGCCAATAAGCTGCTGAAATTCATTTTCTCTACAACAATCTTCAAGCATTTCTACAGAAGGTTCAATCGCTGTCACATCATTTTCCCTTGCAAGAAAACTTGCTGTAATACCGTCACCACTGCCAAAATCTAATATTTTCTTCTCGGAAATCTCACCTAAATGTTGGAATACTATCATCTTCAATAATTTATCCCAAGGTTGTAATGTATCCAAAGATATCATCCAATATCTCCTTACTTCATTCTATAACAAACAGCCTTACATGTTACAATCCTATTTATCTATTTTTTTACACGGACAGATATAATGTATTGTTCCCTCTGTCGCTTCAAAAGATAAATCCTTTGGATACGCCTCAGCGCTCCAACCAAAAGAATAATCCGGTTCATATCCTGCCTTCAGTATACCCTCCGCAGTCATCTCGTGGGTATGCTCAAATACTTCACCATTATCAAAGCTGCCGTTTATTGTCCCTAATCCTATAGTACATGCAGGAATGTCCCGGCAAGAAAAGCCTTCAGGAACCTTAGTTCCGGCAGACATCAAATATCCGGCAAGATATGCAAATGTACCGTTTTCCGGATCGTATTCTCCCATCCATCCAATAAATAAATCCAGCAGCGCATGATTCTCATCAAGATTACTAAGGGTATTTTCCCTGAATATCCATTCCCAAAGAGCAGGTACAGGGTTTTCTTTTCCTCCGTTTGTAACCTCAATTCCTATCATTCTTGATGCCGGAAGCTTAATAAAGTCCACCTTTTCAAGTATCGCCATAGTGTTTCCTTCCTTTTCAACAAAATTCCGAGAACGGAAAAGCTAACTACTTATGAAATCTATTTCTTTCTCTTGAACCACAAAAACACAGCAATTGCCACGACCAAAATACCAAATAACAGCAGATAAATACCACTGGAATTACCCGCTACAAAGATTGCTGTCGGACCGTCTGCTCCACCTATTATCCCAATAGATCTAGATTCAGCCGAACAACCAAACAGGCATGTTAATGAGAACATACCCACGAACACAAAAAGTAAAGTTTTTTTCATTTAGTAATGCTCCTATGCAAATTCAAATTCCCTTGACTTCTACTATACATCTGAACATGCAAAATAACAAAAAATAGCCGATTAGTATTAATACCGATCGGCTGCTTTTCAAAAACCCTTATATTGCTTTGAACATATTCTGTTTCATTCTTTTGCTGTATCAGCAAACGGAATAAACGGATCCGGATGTTTCGGCCGTTCAGCTATGCATTTTTCGAACCACGCAACACTGTACCATTTGTCAAACTTGTATCCGCAATTTTCAAAAACTCCGACCTTTTTATAACCCAAATGTTCATGAAAAACAGGAGAATTCTTTGGAAGGAATTCATCATCGTACTCTGTGTAAGCCGTGCCGGCATATAATAAATAAACATTCTGCTTAATCAGGAGTTCTTCCAGTCTTTCGTATAATGCTCTGCCGATTCCTCGTTTATGTACATCTTCCGAAACATAAATCGACGTCTCTGCGGAATGTTTATATGCTTCTCTTGGACGAATAGGACCCGCATATGCATATCCTACAATAATGCCGTTCATTTCCGCAACAAGATACGGATACTTCTTAAGTGTTGAAGCTATTCTGCTTTTGAATTCCTCCAACGAAGGAACACTATACTCAAAAGTAACCGCAGTATTTTTTACATAAGGAGAATATATCTCCAATAACCTATTGGCATCTTCCGGGGTCGCAACCCTAATATTAATATTTTCTCTCGTTTCATTCATTTGTAATCACTGATCTCCGTAGTCTATAATCTTTCAGAAATTTATCTCGCGTAATAGTTCTATCATTTATCAGAACAGCGATACCTGCTCGTAATTTTCGGGGAATTCATCAATATACCTGAAACATTCGTCTACATTGTATATTATCCCGTTTTCGGAGCATACCTGTTTCAGGATTTTCATCAGCGCCCTGTTGTTTTCACTCGGTATTTCATAGGCGTTTCCGTATTTTTCGATGTATCTCTCTTTCAGACCCGGAAAATGCCTGTCCAGTGCCTGATAAAAATATTCCCTATCCCCTTCGCGAAGGGTAAGGCCCATGTTGAAACAGATAATTCCTTTCACACCGGCCTGTACGCAGTAATTAAGTATACCTCTGATATTTTCTTCGGTATCATTGATAAAGGGCAGTATCGGCGTAAGCCAGATCACTGTCGGAATCCCCGCTTCCTTTAACCGTAATAGAGTCTCGAACCGTTCTCTGGTGGTTGAGACATTGGGTTCTATTATTCTGCAGAGATCTTCATCATAGGTTGTCAATGTCATCTGGACGACAGCCTTTGTTTTTTTATTTATGGACGTAAGCAGATCCAAATCTCTCAGTACTCTTGAAGATTTAGTAAGTACAGTCGCACCGAACTCGTATCTCTCTATCAGTTCGAGGCATTTCCTCGTAAGCCCGAGTTCGTCCTCAATGTGAAGATACGGGTCGCACATGGAACCGGTGCCGATCATGCACCTTTTACGTTTTGATTTAAGGGCTTTTTCAAGCAGCTCAGGCGCGTTTATTTTAACCTCGATGTCCTCAAACTCGTGCGTGAAACTGTAGCACTTGCTTCTGCTGTCGCAGTATATGCATCCGTGGGAACATCCGCGGTAAATATTCATACCCATACCGCCGGACAGGATGCCCTTAGCTTCGACAAAATGCATCAGACGGTACCTGCCTGCATCACCGGGTATTCGAAACACGGCTGTTCCTTAAGACGCTTTACGTACATCACTGCCTCGTATTTTGCAATCTCAAGATCGTGCAGGATATAGTTCCCGCAGTTTTCAGGAAGCGTTCCCGGCACTGTACCTTCAAAGCCGGCCAGGTATTCAAACGCTCTGATTATCAGCGGATAAATATCCCGGGGTGAGGGACGGCCCTTAACGATAAAATAGCAGCCGGTCAGGCATCCCATGGGGCCCCAGTAAATCACCCTGTCCTTCCACTCTTCGTCGTCTCGAAGATATGTGGCGATGATGTGCTCGACAGTGTGCATCGCGTTGGGATGAACAGCGGGCTCGGTATTGGGGTATTTCATGCGTATGTCGAATGTTGTGACAAAATCACCGCCGACGGCATCGACACGGGATTCGTAAATTCCGGGTTTCAGCTTGGTATGGTTTATCTGAAAACTTGGAATTAAATTTTTACTATTCATATAAATCCTCCTATACCGGCAGACAGTGCAGCATCTCGGGTAATAGCTGCTTTTTACGGCTCATCACGCCGGGCATATTGTAAAGATGGTCGGTAATCTTTGTATATGGCAGATTCCTTTCTGCACCGAATGGTGTGCTGAGCAGAACGCTGTGCTCCTTTATAACGTCGGTAATCATCAGCGCCGCCCAGTCAAGGCCGTTGCTTTGGCGTACCGTCTCAAGCCCGTCAAAATAAGCGCTTATGTATTCGTCAAGATCATCCAGAGAAGTTGTCTCACACTGTCCTATACCGAAAATTACATCCTGCTCTTTGTAAACCTTGAAATCCGACGATATAGCTGCCACAGGTTCCCGGTTCTTGAGGCCATCAATATTGCTGAACATGCTGCGTCCGTATTCTTCAACATTTTCACGGCATATCGCCGCAAGTGTAACGGCAGACTCAATGTCGGTATGTGTGGTGGTCGGGCTCTTCAGTATCAGCGTATCGGAAATAATCCCGGTCAGCAGAATTTTCGCGGTCTGCATATCGGGTCTTATACCGTTGCGAAGATAAAGCTGGTATACAATTGTGCAGGTGCTTCCGAGTGGTTCGGCGTCAATAAAAAGCGGCAGATCGGTTTTAAGCGCGTTCAGACGGTGGTGGTCAATTATTTCCACGATATTTGCAGTTTCGAGTCCTCTGATACTCTGGCTCTCTTCGTTATGATCAACCAGAATCACGTTGTAACGCGGCGTGTCCAGAAAACATCTTCGTGTGACAAAGCCCTTGAATTCATTCTCGTCGAATACCGGAAAACCTCTCTTTTTAGAGTTTATAAACATAGTTTTCCCGTCTTCAAAGCGGTCGCTCGCCTCCATACGGCCGGGATAGGTTCGCATGACGTCCCTTATTACGGGAATACTCAATTCTTTATGTCCGGATTCAAGTTCCGACACGACCCAGGCAGTAACGTCGTCCACGCTTATCAGTCCACAGTAACTGTCGCCCTCGAACACAGGGATTGCGGAGGGAATTCCCTCTTTGTACACATCCGCGTAGGCTGTCAGAAGGTCGTCGGCGTCAACACTGATATCGGGAGCAAGCATAACGTCGCCCACCTTAGGGTATACGTTCGACATATACGGCGGTGCGGTAATTCCGATCGCATTCAGAAGTTTTTTAGGTCCGTCACCCAGATGGGAACATCTCACGGCTTGATATTCGTTTGACGGATCCGTCAGATTTTTAAGATTTGCGTATCCCAAAGCACTGCAGATACTGTCGACGTCCGGATTGCGGTGTCCGGTTATATATACGATACTCATATTATCAACTCCAATTAAAAAATATGCATGACATCAATCAAATAAAAACACCGCCCCCGACAAGTCGGGGCCGGTGCGGTCAGGATAGTTTGTTCAGCCCGGACGCATTTTATTCAAAATTAAAAGTGCAGCACCGAACCGAGGTTTTTCATGATTTCCCTGTTTATTACTCTCAGATCGTTCGTGGCGTTAACATCAACATTCTTAACAATCTTGGCGGTAACGGCGTCGATATCGGTTCCCTCGGGAAGGTTCTTCGCCTTTGAGAGAAGTTCGCGCGTACGAAAAGCGACATAACTCTTCTTTTCCGCACGTGTGATATCGTCGACATGGCTTAGCATACTGAGGCGGGAACGGAACTCCGGCTTAAGGGTAGTTTCGATTTCGCTTTCCTTCAGGTTAGAGGTGAACAGGACAATATACTTGTCAAGGTCGTAATCCCGTCCCAACGAATCGGTAAAGGAACCGTCCTCGAGCAGCTGGAGAAAGAAATTGTGGACCTCATGCGCAGCCTTTTCGAATTCGTCGATAACGATAACCGTACTGCGGCTGTTGAGGAGTTTTTCACTGAGCTCGCCCTTGCTGCTTCCGACGTATCCTCGGGGACTTCCGATGAGGCTGTTCAGAGCGTTGGATCCGCTGTAGTTTCCGAAATTTATCTTGATAATGCTTTCGCCCGGGGCAAGATAACGGGTAAGAAGACGGCCCAGTTCGGTCTTTCCGATGCCGGAATTGCCGTACAGGAATGCCGAAAAGATATGCTGGGTACCGAGCCGGTTAAATATGCGGAAACGGCTGAGTTGGTCGAAAAAAATAGCCTTCAGCTCGTTGTTGCCGAAAAGATTGGCGTCGATGCTATTGCAGAGAGAGGCGAACTCTTCTTCCTCAATGTCGACTATATCGGTAATACGGCTGTCGTCAAGCTTTAATGCTTCCTCCAGCGAAACAACTTCGTCTATTTTGAAATACAGTAAATCCTTCGCCGAAGAGGAAAAGCGCCGCTCCACTATTAAACGGGCTTCGTATTTTTCGAGGCCGATTATATAAGATATAATTTTATCTAAATACGGCAAAGTATTCAGCAGCCTGTCTTCGTTTACAAACAGGCTGCTGACGTCAACCAAAATATAGGGAGTTCCCGGTCGAACCATAAGATGGCCGCCGGTCTCCGAGAAATTTGACCAACTGTATACAAGGCCGCCGTCTTTGTCCGCCGCGTCTACTATACGCTCACGGTTACGTCGGTCATATTCATATAAATGGATTCTCTTCATTAATTAGCAATAATTCCTTATGAGAGGGACTGCGCGAAATCGTCGATGTCGAGGAATTCTTCATCGAAGTTAAATGCATTGGAGGCTGCAGCGGCGTTCTGTACAACATCAACGTTGCCCTTGATAACCGCGCCGGGAGAAATGTTGATTTCCGAGGCCTTAATGTTGCTGAAGACAACGGCGTTGCTGCCAAGGGAAACGGAACCGTCGGCGTAAATATCGCCCTTTATACGACCGTCGCACTTGATATCATGCGCCTTGAGATCACCGATAAATACGGAAGAAGTATCGATATCGATGTCGTCCTTTGCGGTAACATAGCCGCGGACCTTGCCGCCTGTGGCATGGAGGCTTTCGGTCATTAGGTTACCTTCGACGATGCCGCCGTTCAGCGCCAGAGCGTTGGACGAGGTGATATCGCCTTTGATTGCCGCAAGGAAGACCATGCTGTCCTTGGTGGTAATGTTACCTTCGATAACTGTCTGTTTTGACAAAGCGCTGGCGAATTCCTTTTCAAGATCTTCGCCTTTCTGATAAACACTGTTACCATTGTTCAATAAAGACATAAATTCCTCCTTATAAAAATACTTTGTAAGTTGATACTTCAAAGTAATTTAAACTAAATAACACCCGGATTATGCGCCTGTAACTCATCCAGAGCTTCATCAAGCAGGGCGCCGATACGGTCCAGGCTATATTCCACGATATCAGGAACTATATAAATGGTACGTGTGTTTCGGTTAATGTAATATTCGGCATCGCCGTGATATTCGCCGATGCGAAGCGTCGGAAGCTTGACACCGAGAATACGGCAGCGCTTTTTCAACATCCATCCGGCCTCTTCTTTAAGGCAGTATACCTTAACACGGGAAATAAAAGAATCTATTGCAGTTTTACCGATATCCGACTGGATATAAAGATAAACCTTTCCTTCGTCCACAACGGCACCGTTGTTTCCGCTGTCGCGGAGTTTCAGAATTACCCGGTATTTTTTTCCAAAAAGGAAAATAGTCCCGTAAAATCTGGTGCGACGTGCCTTCAACTCGATATCTTCGCCGTTGAAGAGTATAAATATGGCGTAGGGAGATTTGAATTTTTTCTCAAGACGCGACACGTATCCTGCGCCTGCCTTGAATAATTTGCCTGAATCTTGCATACAACCCCCCGAATAGCCAGAAAATGTGTATACATGTAGATAGTGTATCACAGGCATACTATTTGCACAACATCAAATATTACAGTTAGTCAAGCAGAGCGCTGGTGGCCTCGTCTTCATACTGACGGGTGTAAAGACTGTAATAGTATCCGCGTTTTCTGATCAGTTCGGAATGGTTGCCCTGCTCTACTATTTTGCCGTTCCTAACAACCAGAATGATATCGGCGTTCTTAACCGTCGACAATCTGTGCGCGATTACAATGGACGTGCGTCCATGGATGATTACGTCTATGGCCTTCTGAATTTTCTGCTCGATTATCGTATCAACCGACGCAGTAGCCTCGTCCAGTACCAGAATTCTGGGGTCGGAGATAACGGCGCGAGCGAATGAAATTAGCTGTTTCTCGCCGAGCGACAGCGTATCTCCGCCTTCACCTATATCGGTGTTCAGGCCGTTCTCAAGCTTGCTGACAAGATAATCGGCTGAAACAAGAGAAAGAGCCCTGTTTATTTCTTCGTCGCCGGCATCTGGATTTCCGTAAAGAAGATTTTCGCGTATGGAGCCTGAGAACAGGTGAGGTGCCTGTTGTACGTATCCGATGGATGAATGGAGCCAAAGTTGGCTGCGTTCACGTGCGTCGCGTCCGTCAATAAGGATACGTCCCTCGGTAGGTTCGTAGAAACGGCAGACCAGATTGGCAAGCGTTGATTTACCCGCGCCCGTTTCGCCTACTATGGCGATATTCGTGCCGTAAGGAATATCCAGATTAAAATGTTCTAAAACATATTCGTCGCCGTCGGGGTATTTGAACGTTACATCCTCAAGACGGATATCTCCCTTTAGTTCCTCCCAGTTTTCTTTTTTGGGATTGAAGGTATCGCCGTATTCTTCGATAACCTCAGGCATATCGGTAACGTTGGACTTGGTTTCTAGGATTCGTGTAACTCTTTCGATGTTTACCTGGGTTGTAATAAGATCAGACAGAGTTTCAATCATGGCATGAATAGGTTCGACAATACCCTGGGCATAGCTCATGAACATGCTGAAAGTACCCACCTCTTCGCGGGCAATGTATCCGCCGCGCCACAGTACTATCGCAAGACCCATGGAAGATGCCAGATTCATCGTAACCGCGAAAGCTCCGCGCCAGCGGGCGGCTTTCATGGAACGCTCATGCATGATCCGGGTGTCTTTGACGAATTTGTCGTCCATCTTATCCTCGATAACCAGGGATTTGATGGTCTTGGCTCCGGTAATTCCTTCGTTGAAATTGCCTGTGATTACGCTGTTCTGTTCACGAATAGCGCGGTTGGCGGTGTGCATTTTAGCATGGAAGAAATATACCAGCACGGCGAATACCGGGGCTATAAGCATAACGAGTCCCGCGAGGTGCGCGTTAACAGAAAACATCACTATTACGGAACCGATAAGGTAGCTTGCATGCCACACGGAGTCGATTATGCTCCAGGAGACAAGCGAACCGATTCTCGAGGTATCGCTCATTATTCGGGAATGGATATATCCAACGCTGTTCTGGTTGAAGAATGTAAATCCCAGTGTCTGGAGATGGGTAAACAGGTCGTTGCGAAGGTCCTGGTTGATGCCGACATCTATCTTCATTGCGAAGTTGCAGCTTACATAGCTGTTCAGAGCCGATACGGCAATGCATAAAAGGTACAGCAGGATAAACAGTGGCAGGGTATCCAGGGTGGAAGATTTGATAAAGTGGTTCAGTGAATAGCGCTGAAAAAGCGGCATTGTGATATCGAAAAGTCCGGTAATAATACCGCAGCCCACCATCGTAAAGGCCATTTTGCGGTATTTCTTCAGATAGGGAATAATCTTTCCCAGGCCAAACCACTTAAGTCTTGTGTTATTGTCTTTATTCATTAACAACATCCTCCTCAATTCCCGACTGGATGTCGTAAATCTGACGGTAGATACCGCTGCCCGATTTCAGCTGTTCAGGAGTACCCTGCTCGGCGATTCTGCCGTGATCGAAGACAACAATCTTATCTGCTTTGCTCAGTGTGGTGATACGGTGGGATATGAGTATCACAGACGCCTTGCCGAACCGTTTTTCAAGCGACGCCCGTATCTTAGCGTCGGTTTCGGTATCAACCGCCGACAGTGAATCGTCGAATATCAGAATCGGAGTGTTCTGCATAAGAGTACGTGCGATGGCGGTGCGCTGTTTCTGTCCGCCGGATAGGGTCACGCCGCGCTCTCCTACAAATGTGTCGTATCCTTTTGAAAAGCTTTGAATGGTTTCATCCAGACATGCGGCGGCCGCGGCGGACTCAACCTGACCCTCTTCCACGGTCTCCAAAGTAATACCGATGTTTTCGCGAATACTGCAACTGAACAGGAAAGGATCCTGAAGCACAAAACCGATATTCCTTCTAAGGTGAAGGGTATCTATATCCCATATGTCAACTCCGTCGACCGTGATTTTTCCTCCGTCAGTCGATAGAGGATAGAGCTTATCAAGTAAAAGCATCGCAGTACTTTTTCCGCTTCCGGTGCCACCCAGTATTCCGAGAGTGGTTCCGGCCTGCATTTCGAAGGAAACGTCCTCGAGTACGTTGTTGGTGCCATCGTAGGAAAAGGTTACGTTCTCAAAGCGGATGTCACCTTTAATTTCGTGAGTAAGTGCTTCGCCCTCGTTGCGTTCCTCAGAGCTGTCCATTATGTATTTGATGCGCTCGATCGATACGCCTGCTTTGCTCATCTCACTCAGCATTCGACCGAGCATACGGATAGGGCCCATCAGCATGCTGTTGTAGCTGATAAACGCGACATATTCGCCGGGGGTGATTTTGCCGTTAATAGCAAATAACGCGCCGAAAACAACAATAAGAATACCCTGAGAACCGAACAGGAAATCACTTATGCTCCAGTAGCGGCTCATAACCTCGCCCATTTTCTTCCACAGTCCGGTATAGAATGCGTTGTGCTTTTCAAAGCGATCCTTTTCGTACTGTTCGCGTCCGAAAGCCCTTACCACACGAACGCCGGTCAGGTTCTCCTGGGCTATGGATGAAAGCACACCCTCGTTTTCGTCGCATTCTCTGAAGCGGTCCGAAACTTTTCGGTAATACTGCAGTGAATACCACACTATAGCGGGAATTGGAATAAGCGCTATAAGCGAAAGAGGTACGCTCATGGGGAACATGAAGCTGAGTGAAAGAATCAGCATAATGGTTATTCGAACAAGTGACACCATCTGCTGTGATATGAAGTTTTTTACCGTCTCGATATCACTGGTGCAGCGCTGGATAATATCGCCGGTATGGTTTGACATATGCCATCTGAAGGGCAGGCGCTCGATATGGGCGAACAGATTATCCCTCATGTTCTTGACAAGTGTTTCAGCACCGCGGGAACTGCTGACCCTGAAAATGTACTGCATGGAAACCTTTACAAGGGCCACCAGCATTACTGCCAGAGCCATAATCCACAAACGTTCCTTAAGCGCGGTAAAACCTCCGAAGCGGTTTACAAGATACATTACCCATTCGGGATAATCACCGTCCATACCGCTGACAACGTTGTCAATGGTCATTCGTATAATTTGGGGACTCAGCATGTCGGCCAGGGCTGTAAGAGCCGCGGTAGTCATGCTTACTACGAACATCAGTTTGCAGCCTTTCAGGAAAAACCAGACCAGCGATGCCGATGTCCCGTTTTCTTTGTACTTCTTCAAAATTAACCTCTTAATTGTAAAATGAAAAAGGCAGAGTTCTACGGAACTCACGTCAGTGATTCCGTCCGCGGCTGCGGTATCTCCTACCGGAATACCGCGTAAGCTAAGGCCACGTACTCTGCACTTTACCGGAATATTTCATTCCGCCATAAACATAATTAATACTAACACGAAACCTTCTACAACTCAATACAGCCGGCTTACGGTAAACTCCGAAGTCGGTATAATAGTTTGAGAAAATAAAAAACCTGCAATAAACCGGGAATAACCCGGAATACTGCAGGCTTTACTAAACTGTACTCGCTCGGTCACTCGGCGGATCTGACATGCCGGTGGCATGTCATTAGTTACCGCCTGTACCTTGTTGACGAATGATCATAGGTTAAATCCGTGAGTGAACTTATAGGGCTTCGAAAATTTCAGCGCCTTTTTTATCCTGCCAGCGCCACAGTATAGCCGACACGCCGGCAAGGAGTACGGTCCAGATACTCAGATATCCCGCTGCGCCGATTCTGTAGCCAACTGCAAGGTAAAGAACGGCAAATATTCCTGCCACAACCCAGCCTCCGAACAGTGCAATAGCAACCGCACCGCCCTGCTTTATCGGTACTATTTCGTTTGTCCACGAAAGATTGGGCAGCATCAGTCCGATACTGGACGAGAACACTGCGGAGAACACTCCGTATACAAGCGGCATAATAATCATCAGAAGCTTTATGACCGGTCCGGCCGTAACCGCAAAGGAAACACAGATTACTGCTACAAGCATGGGGATGCAAGTCATGATTATGTGCAAAGCGGTCTTGGCTCGCAGTACCGTCCGAGCCTCCACCGGCAGAGACTGCGGTATCCAGATATTTTTGCCCTCCAGAGAAACCGAAGGGGCGGACATATCGTTCATCGATGTCGTCAGACACAGCGCGGCGGAAATAACTATCCAAGCAACTCCCGCACGTGCTTCGAACATGCCTTCCATCAATTCTATCAGCTCCGGCCCTTTTATAAGCATCATAATACCGGCTGCCGGGATAAGAAGAATGCCAAGGCCGCAATTAAGCATGTAATTGGGGCTGGATGTGAATTTGGATAATTCCTTGGAGAGGAGCGCTTTGAAGGGGGTACGTTTCTCCGAGGCTTTTTCGCGGTATTTTGTCTTAGAAACGTTCGCCGAAGATGTAACAATTCCTATAAATGTCCGCTCCAGAACGAGCCAGGTAATTAAAAATAAAACAACTGAAATCCCGACATATACTGCAAGGGCTGTGATATCGCCCGCGCCCATTCTACCGAAGAGATATATTCCGTATGCGCTGCCTTTTATTTTTTCACCGTAGACCGTAGCGTTCGCCAGCAGATCACCCAGAATAACCTGGGCTTTGAAATAGAAAAAATAGTATGCAGCTATGAACGCCAGTGAAGCCACAACCGAAACAAAACTTTTGTTTTTAAGTTTAAGGCTTATCTTGGCCACGCACCAGCCCAGCAGGCAGCTTAGAATCAGAACGATTATTGAAATTACGAGCATCAGAAGAATTCCGCTGATTACAAGCCAGAGGCTGCACTCAGCCATGACCCAGTAAACGATTATCGCGGGCAAAATAGCCATCCCTGAGTAAATAAGACCCATAAAGTACACGTTGAACAGATGTGACGCAATGATGTACTTAACAGGAATCGGCATGGAAAGCAGCAGATCGTTGTCTTTGCTGAGGTACAGACCGGAATATGTGTTGAAAACGCTGCCGAAAGCCCCCAGAAGAATCGCGGTACCGGACATTATCGCAAAATATAGCCAGCTCATACCCGATTCGTACATAACCGTGCAAAGCGAAACCGACATACCCGTAAACAATGCGCCCATGACTCCGACCATTACAAAGGCGTAAAGCAGGAACATGCCGATTATTCCGGCTTTAGTTCGTGTTTTATTCTTTTTGAAATTGTAGAAGTATGATCTGAATACTTCCATCATCTGCTTCTTAATAAGGGATTTAAGCATTTATTCCGCCTCCAGCTCAAGGAAGACCTCTTCCAGACTTTCGTCGCCCTTGACCTCCTCCATCGTCCCGGAACGAATTAGCTTGCCCTGCTTGATGATCGCAACCTTGTCACAGAGTTTTTCGGCAACATCCAGTATGTGGGTGGAGAAGAAGATTGCACCGCCTTTGTCGCAGACGATACGCATCATTTTTTTTAGTTCAAAAGAAGCCTTAGGATCCAGACCGACAAAAGGCTCGTCCATCAGAATAAGTTGGGGATCATGAATCCAGGCGGAAATAATCGCAAGCTTCTGCTTCATACCGTGTGAATAGGTAGCAATTGGCTGTGCCAGATCATCGGTCAGTTCGAACAGATCCGCATATTCTTTGATGCGCGCTGCTCTGTCCTCAGGCGAAACTTTGTATATATCCGCGATAAAATTCAGATATTTGATACCCGTCATAAACTCATAAAGATCGGGATTATCGGGAATATATGCCATCTTTTCCTTGCAGGCAATAGGATTGTCAAGAACCGAAATACCGTCAACAAAGATTTCGCCGCTGTCGAATTTCAGTATTCCGGCCACGTTTTTCAGAGTGGTGGTCTTTCCTGCTCCGTTGTGCCCGATAAATCCGTATATCTCACCGGGCTGAATATGCAGCGTAAGGTCGATAACGGCTTTCTTTTCCCCGTAGGTTTTTGTAAGATTGTCAATTTTCAGCATAACTAAGAACTCCTTCTCGGATTTATTAATTAATTTTATCAGTCTCTTTGAACAGAATAAATGTACAAAACGGCAAAATAAGCGCCGTTATTTTGCTTAATATATGCTACTGATATTAGTGAACCCCGGTTCACATGTCAAGGATGCCTTATAATAAACCCGGCAATCGGTTAGAAACACGAAAGCCGGGCATTTTTATATAAGAGAAAAACAACCCTTTTATTTGTTTATTTTGGCTTTTTTACAGCGGGAGGTAATATACTCCCACACGAAGTCATAATCCTCATCATACACGTAAACCTGATTCTTTGAAAGGAGCTGGTTTACCTTGATGGTATTGCGCTTGCGAAGGCCTGTCACTGTATCAACATTTTTAAACACCGATTTTGAAGACTGCTTCGATGCTGCAAGGAAACCAGACCCTGCGGCGGTAAAATTACCGCTTGCCAAACCGGCAAACCCCGCAAGCCAACCGATAGCCTGCGCCTTTTTAAACTGCTTGTCCTGCTGGGAATGGGTAATTTGTTCGTCGTCCATTTCAAACAGAACAACATATTTCCAGCCGTAAGATGCAGCGAGGATCAGATACCCTATAATAGAAAGCACAAGAAAAATTCCTGACACAAGTACGAAAACCTCCGCGGTAACCTTCAGACTGTTCAGAAATCCGTCCGAAAGACCGGCAAAAAACGAAATCAACGCCGGGACAAGACCTGCAATTAGTAGGACCTTCCACACCGTAAACAGGATTGTAGGATTCTTCAGCATGGGGTATTCGTAATACCAACGGTACTTTCCGTCCGAGCACAGCATAATGTTGCCGCTTCTGCCGACGGATACTTCAAGCTTCGCGCCGCAGTTCTCGCAGAACTGAGCACCTTCGGATACCTCATTACCGCAATTCAGGCAAACCATAGTATTCTCTCCGCAAAATGACATTGTATCTGTATGATAATTTATACATGAAACAGATGAATAATTTGAAAAATCTAATCCTTATTTTATAGTTCCATATGGTACTATACGTCCGTTAATTGCATTTTTCCCTTCACTTATTGAAATAAAAGCTGAACTATCAAATTTCAATATGATCTGCTTCAAATTTTCAAGATATTTCCCGTCGATATAAATAATAAGCAGATATTTTTCTGACAAACGATCTCTTCCGTAGGCATCCGTTACAGTCATAGAAAATCCGGCTTCGCTGATTGCATGTAAAAGCAGATCGTCTCTCTTTGATGTTATTACCTGGACAATTAAATTAGTCGGTATAAAGAGCTTAACGATAAGCCCTCCGATAAATGTTCCCGCTGCAAATCCTCCGGCGTAAGATGCGGCGATGAATATGGATGTTTCTTCGGTACTCAGTGCTTCCCGCACAATTAGGAACCATATCATACACTCTACAAAACCTATTATTGCTGCAACTTTACGGTTTCCGCGTACAGTCATTATTGTTCTGACTGTGCCAAGAGTTACATCAATGATTCGGCAGAAAAATATTGCTAAACATAAAACTAACATTTTTTATATCCCTTTTATTATGTAATTAATTAACGTCCTGAAAATAATCATTTCATAAAAATCCTTAAGAAATATCAAGTTAAGAACATAATTTCTTTTTCAATCATTTTCCGAATAACCGAATTGTTTGACTGATTCAGTGCCGGAAGAAAAGCCATGGACCTGCATTTCTTGTACACGATACCATCCATTACGAAAGTATATCCGGCAGGACATGATGGACTGCATGTATTTCCGTTCAGCTTTTTGCAATTAAGAGCGTTTGCGATTTCTTTTTTCGTTATTTCAGGAAATTCT
Source organism: uncultured Oscillospiraceae bacterium (assembly GCA_964446385.1). Lineage (GTDB taxonomy): Bacteria > Bacillota > Clostridia > Oscillospirales > Ruminococcaceae > CAYSRC01. Next base: position 110,853 of record CAYUOH010000007.1, read on the forward strand.
TCTGTCAGTTCTTCATATTCTGCTACGTGTGATGCGTAAATTCTTACCTTAACGCAGCCTTTTCTGAAAACTAAATTCAGGAGTGACTTTCCACTTTCAGGCAATGAGTATGTGACGAGATAACCTTTTGAGGAAGGTTTTATCGTCCTTTTACACTTTTTATCTATCAAATAAGTATTCAATTCGTCAACAAATGTCTTTGACTCGTCGGGAATTAAGTTGAGAAAATCTATATACAGTTGTTCCATTTTCCCCTCCGTTCTCGCTTATTCAGTCAGCCCTCTTTTGCCAGAAAGTCTCGCTTACTACAGGGTAGAAGCCAATGTTGTAATAGAATTGCTGGCTTGAATTAACATATGCACGTTTGGCTCCAAGTTCCCCGCAGCGTTTTGCAGCTTCAAGAACAGCGGCACGCCCTAAACCCAGCTTACGATAATTGGGGCTGGTCGCTACCGGTTCAACGATAGCATTATCTCCACCATGGTACCACATGGTGCAATGTGAGACATACTCGCCGTCAGGAGCAACGACAGCGATCATGAGATGGCGGTTACTGCCTGGGCTGCTGACACAGTTGATACGAAATCGAAGGGTTTCCTCATCTTCGGCAGGCGCGGATGGGCCATGGTTAAAGCCAAACCATAGAACGCGGTTGTATTTACGTACGTCGAATTCTTCGTCAAAGCCAATGAGACGGAAACCCTCCGGCAACAAATAATGTGTCGTCTCCTGTGATATATCCAAACGAGCGTTTTGGGGTCTTTCCTGCGTAGGGCGAAAGCCCTTTTTAAAGGCAAGCTGCTGTAGTTCAATATCGGTATCATCAATTATTACAGTTACAAAACCGTCATGTGTCAAATGCTTAAAGGCGTAATCGAGCATTTCCGGCCTTAAAAACCTGTGATCTTCGTAAGTACACAGTGAGAGCGCATTTACGTGATCTTCATACGGTGTTGCGGCAACAAGCTGCCCATCATCATACCAGAGGCCTATCTTCGCCAGTTCATCGTCTTTATAAACACCCATTGCTGATTGCCATTCAAGGAAGACCCAGTCGAGCAATCCCGGACGTTCATTTTCTCGATTAATGTTGAATAAGAAGTCGCGCAATTTGTAATAGTCGTCAGTGTATCCGGATATGCCGGAATAATTTCGAAATTGGATTTCCAAAAAACTTCCTCCAATACATACAAACCACGTTCATCACGACGCCATTATTGAGCCACTGGATATGGACTTTGTACATGCATAGACAGCGTGGCGCAGGTCGCGAGGTAAAGAGTATAAGCCAACGTAAGGATTTAGTATAAGGAGCGTCTTACGCTGCAGGATCCTTTTTTTCTGATACAGGGAGTATTGAAAAATGATTCAGATAAAATTGGACCAAGGCAACGATAATAAGCACTATCATGCCTAAAAGAGATATGATTTGCAGTGTAGCAAATTCCCCTTTAAATCCTGTCGGTGACAGTAAAAACTGGTAAATACCAAAATACGCCCAAGCTGCCGGAAGTGGGAAAGAGGCATTCCGAACTTTTAACAGAACAACAATTATTAGTACGATCGCAATAATCAGCATGATTGATCCCCAGATTTCCTGGGATAAACCGAAGCCGTTCCAATTTAGTTTAACCAGCGTTGCAGCAATATTCACTACTGTCGCTATAAACAGCCAACCGGTATAGAGACCAAAGCTCAGTGGTAACAGCCAACGCTTTCCTTCGCGTATTTCAAGCAGTTTTTTGCCAATCAAGGCTAATGTAACCACAAAACCAAGTATGAATAAACTGGAAATTTCAACAAGAACGAAAGAAAATGATACGATCCAAACAATGTTCAGTATGCAAGAAATTCTGAATAAAGTTGAAATTTGATCGATAGCTTTTTGATAATAAGAATCATCCTTCTTGACAATCATTACGATCATCGAAATTAATAGAAGCGAGTATATTATGCTCCATATTCTGAAAGTAGCCGGACTTGGTGTTATTAGGGTGACGTACATATCAGATATTTCTTTTTGAGTCAAACCGTTGATTAAACCGATGGCCCCTAAGGTATTGATTGCCAGTGTAACGATTAGAAAAAGTCCATTGATCCATGCCTTTTTTGTTCTGTCCATAAATAACACTCCTTCTTTTAATAAATTTATATGTTCAATATCAGCGTTTTTCGTTGTATATCTTTTTTTATGGTATAAATTTATCTCCCGCAAACTTGAAGACAGTGCATTCTTCATCTTCTATTCATTATAAGCTACTGTCAGTTTTTCCACAACTTCTGCAGGAAATCCTTCATGCTGCTTATGTCCTAAAAGCGACCGCAAAAAATCCTGATTCTTATCAATGTACTATAGCGAAACTCACTCCGGCTCTGTCCTTTGTTCTATAACCCCTAGCCGTCGATTGATTTTTTCCATACTTACCTCACGAGTTCTATTTTCCACTGATTGAGTATGGCTCGAGATTTTTTGAAGCAACTTTTTAATACGTGGACGATTGTATCTTTGAACTATTATACAAGGCAAATTTATAAGCAATGAATATCCCAACATATACCATATCACTCGGGAAGGAGTAAAAAAGCCAAAAATCCAGAATGGAAGGATTGCTAACCAGTGTACAAGTTCACCGCGTGCAGATTCAACTAAAAACCGATTCAAATACTCTTTTGAAATACTTACAAGCTTTTTCTTGGAGAAACCGTGTTTTTTGAAGATCGTTCCCCCGTCTGGCAGCAGATGCTTCCAACGGCTGACCCTGAAAACATTGTCGTAAATGCGACCTTCTTTTTCAAAACGGTGCGCGCGAAAAAAGAATGAATCAGGAGAAATATAACGGTCCGGTAAGTATAAACTGATCAATGCCGCAGAAACTTGCAGTACCGGCCAGACAAGAAAGCATAATATGATCGTTATTACATCAGGAAGAAAGAATACTCGCATGTTTTTTACTCAGTCCCTATAGACCGACCCTTCCACTTTACTTTAATGCCGAATATCTTTTTAAAAGCTGAGACAAGAATTACACCCAACATTACAAGCACTAAGAACGGATATAAAATCACTGCCCAGTCATGAAACTTACCGATGCGACTTGTCAGAACAGTTAACAAACATATCCAGATAATATAAAGAACCGAGTAGATCCCCAGCCAGAGCCAATTCATAAGTATTGAAAATATTACAATACGAAGCGGCACGGAAATAAGTGAGGTGATCCATAAAAACACCATTATAAATACGGGAAACGGTGTTTTTGCTGCACCTGTAGCCATATTTTTTACCCAACCCTGCAGTAAAGAACGCAGTCCGTCCGCGTACATTCGAAAAGAAATATCACTATTGCCGACATAAATGCAATAATTCAAATCTGCTTTTATGAGTTGCGAACCCAGTGCCATATCATCCACGATGCTTGATTTGACTCCTCGATGGCCACCCGCCTTTTCATAATCCTGCCGTGAAATCAGTATGACAGGGCCAAAAAGACCAACATTGCGAGGTTTTGGCAATGCCGTTCCATTGGCGGCAATTTGAACCAGATTAAACATCATTGATAGCTGTTCATATGTTTTTTCTGTCTTGTGGTAAGGTTGAACAGATACTGTGCACCCACGCTGCAAATAAGCTGAGAGAAGTTTGCTTATTCCATCAGGTCCAAGCCTCACATCCGCATCAAGAAACAGCAGCAGTTCTCCCTTTGCTGCGTCTGCGCCATTATGGCAGGCCCAGGACTTACCCATCCATCCTTCGGGCTTAGATCTTAGTGTTATAAGCTTAGCACCGTTTTCCAATGCAATTTGACCTGTCAAATCGTCTGATTCGTCGTCTACACATATGATTTCTAAATTAGGAAAAGTCTGTGCGCTCAAATCCGCCAATAGCAAGGGAAGGTTATGTTCCTCATTACGTGCCGGTATAATCACCGATAAAGACGGATAGTTCGATAAATTTCCGTTGACCTCCGGCTCTGGTAAAGTCGGAATTCGATAAAAAAGAACCGCAGTAGCCGCAATCCCTGCAATTGCAATGACAAACTCAATAATAATTAAGGTCATGAACCATTCACCTTCAGAGTCTTATGAATTGCATCCGCCGCAAGTTTTCCGGTCAATATAGATACCGGCAGCCCCGAGGGGCTGAAAGTCCACTGACCACACTGCAGAACATCTTCAATTGGTGTTTTAATGGAGTTAGTAATCTTTTTAAAACGGCTCTCCGCCGGCAGCTTGTCGTTGGTAAACGACCATCCCGTGATAGCTCCGTGTGCATTCCCGGTTTCCCGCTCAACCGTAAGCGGCGTAGCGCAAAGCGCAAATTCAACCTTTTCCGTTATACCGGGGAAAATGGATTCTTTCAACACTTCAATAACTTTTCGGGTGCAAAACTCTTTGAATTTATCATAAATACCTTCGTCTGATATATGCTTTACTAGGCGGTAATCCATCAATGTACTAACGATTACGCCTGTCTTCCCCTCTGGTGCAAGTGAAGCATCCCGCAAGGCAGGGCAAGATATCTCGTAGGTTGTACGCTCAAGGTACTGTCCGATCCATTCATTTAATCCTTCTTCCGTCGCTATAGCTTTGTTCCAATCTGTCAGTGACGAAAGGCCTGTAGTCGATGGCGTATAGAACGCATGAGCTCCGCAACGACCTTCAAAGTAGTTCTTATCCAAATTGATGCCCATAAATAAAGAGAGTATGGAATCTCCGCCTTCTCCCTTTTCGGCAAGGTCGCGCTGGTTGTCAACCTGGGGCGTATGCATTTCACTCGCAGCTGAGTATAGTGATTTTTGATTCGCTGCCCAGACCATTTTTTTGTAACAGTAGGTATCTCCGCCCGCCGTGTGCAACTGCTTTTGAACAGTATCGACTCTCGTCACTGCTGTATTCGTCAGTATCTCTCCGCCGGCACCTCGGATATAGTCCGTTACGATTTGAGCGAGAGTACCTGTGCCGCCCTTGGGATAAATGTAGTCCAGATACAGTCCAAAGTAGCTTAGAGCAAAAAAGGTGGGAGTATCTTTGAAAAAATGCTGCACAATCATATCGATGAGAGCCTGATTGTTCGTAAACTGCTTCAGATAATCGGCCACTGGCTTGCTCAAGCGGCTGGCTTTACGTATATTAACCTGATATTTGAACAGCCATGGCAACAGCGTTTTCAACAGATATTCGCTGTCCTTCATGTCCTCAAGAAACAGCGGATTATCGATGCCATAGAGCACATCCATATAATCCATCACTTTTTGGATCTCTTGTGCGATTTTATCGATAT
>CAYUOH010000008.1:0-87975 GCA_964446385.1 uncultured Oscillospiraceae bacterium
GAGGATCTTCGTCCCGGTAGGATTATGCGCGGTACAGTACGCAACGTAATAGATTTCGGTGTATTTGTGGACATCGGCGTTCATCAGGACGGCCTTGTACATATCAGCGAAGTTTCCGATAAATTCGTCAAACACCCATCCGATGTGCTGAAGGTGGGCGATATTGTTGACACTGTGGTTCTTTCGGTTGACCCCGAAAAGAAGCGTATCAGTCTGTCAATCAAGCAGGTGAAAAAGAACCTTGAAGTCTGACAGATCTCTGGCGACATGTAACCGTATTGTAATATTTTGTATTAAATGATATTATCATTTTTAATTGTCGCGGTATTCCGCGGCATATTATGAGGGTTGTTTTTATGCCACCCAATTTATGAGGTTTTTATGGAAAACGATGATATGGTAACCGCAGCAGCTCCCAAAACCCCCTGGGAAGGCCACACCGGCGACGTTCCCATGCACCTTGATTATTTCGAAGGAAGCATATTCGACAAACTTAAGTCGATTGCCGAAAAGTATCCCAAATTCATCGCCTTTGACTTTATGGGCAAGTCTACAAACTATGCCACAGTTATTGAAGAAATTGAGCGCTGCGCACGTGCCCTCAAGACCATAGGCATACGCGAAAACGACAAGGTCACCATCGCAATGCCCAACTGTCCCCAAGCTATATATATGTTTTATGCCGTAAACCTTGTTGGCGCCATAGCCAATATGATTCACCCTCTTTCGGCCGAAAAGGAAATCGAGTTCTATCTCAACGAATCCGAAAGTGTTACAGCCATCACTCTTGACCAGTTCTACTACAAATTCGAGAACATCCGCAAGAACACTAAGGTTGTCAATATAATCATTGCACGAGTAAAGGACGCTCTTTCCACCCCAGTTAAGGCCGGATACATGTTGACTGAGGGCCTCAAAATTAAGAAGATTCCCACAGACGCTCCAGTTATCATGTGGCATGATTTCATGAAACTTTCCAAAAGCTGTTTCTACAACTACCGTGTCGAACGCAAATCCGAAGATCCTGCCGTAATTCTATATTCCGGCGGTACTACCGGCACCACCAAGGGAATTCTGCTTTCCAATTTCAACTTCAACTCTCTTGCCGAGCAGATTGTTGCAACCAACCCCATGTTCCGTCCCGGCGACAAGATGCTGGCCGCTATGCCTCTGTTCCACGGTTTCGGCCTCGGCGTATGCATCCACTCTATGCTGGCAAATGGCGGACGCTGCATTCTTATCCCCCGCTTTACCGCCAAGAGCTACGCAAAACAGATAACAAAGTATCACTGCAACTTCATCGCCGGCGTGCCCACGCTGTTTGAGGCTCTTCTGCGTCTTCCCTGCATGGACAATGCCGACCTCAGCTCCCTCAAGGGCGTATTCAGCGGTGGCGACAGCCTTTCCGTCGAACTCAAGAAAAAGCTTGATAAATTCCTTTACGACCACCAGGCCGTCATTCAGGTACGCGAAGGCTACGGCACCACCGAGACTGTTACTGCCTGCTGCCTGACACCTCCCAATATGTTCAAGGAGGGAAGCATCGGCGTTCCCTTCCCCGACACCTACATCAAGATTGTCAAACCGGGCACAGATAATGAACTGCCGTACGGCGAAGAGGGCGAAATCCTTCTTGCCGGTCCCACAGTAATGATGGAATACATGAATCATCCCGATGAAACTACCCAAACACTTCGCGTTCACGCAGACGGGCAGAAATGGGTATATACCGGCGACCTTGGCGTTATGGACGACGAAGGATTCGTATATTTCCGCGGCCGTGCCAAGCGCTTAATTATTACAAGCGGTTACAACGTGTACCCCGGTCAACTTGAGAACATACTGGACGCCCATGAGATGGTGCAGATGTGTTGCATCATCGGCGTTCCCGACCCCTACAAGATGCAGAAGGTCAAGGCCTTTGTAAAGCTTGCCGCGGACGTTCCCACTAACGACGAGACAAAGCAGATCCTCCTGGATTACTGCCGCAAGAACATCGCCCTCTACGCTATGCCCTATGACATTGAATTTCGCGATGATCTTCCCAAGACACTTGTCGGCAAGGTTGCCTACCGCAAACTCGAGGAAGAAGAGCAGGCAAAAATCGCAGCAGAAAATACTTCAAACATATAACTTAATCGCAAATAACGACCCGCTTTTCCCGTAGGAAGGCGGGTTGACTTATAGTGATGTAGAATCGTCCGTGAAAGGCTGTAACCGATGAATAACTCTCTGATGAGTTTCTTTTACGGAGGTCCCGTCAGACGGTGGTTTCTGTGCCTCCTGTTGAAGATGGGGCTTCCCAGACTGATGGTTAAATATCTGAACTCCCCTACGTCAAAAGGTATGATAAAAAAATACATTCGCAAATACAACATCCCCATGGAAGAATATTCCGAACAGAATTACAAAAGCTTTTCGGAGTTTTTCGGGCGTCAGAAGAACAGTATCTCCTATGATCCGGACCCGGATCATTTTATCAGTCCGTGCGACGGATGGTTCAGCGCAATTCCGGTTCACAGTGACAGTAGCTTTGAGATAAAAGGTACAAGCTACCGCGTAGGAGACCTTATTGATGATAAGGAAATTTCTTCGAATTTCAGCGACGGCGTTTGTCTGATTTTCCGTCTTTCCCCCTCTGATTACCATCACTATACATTCGTGGACGACGGATGGGTCGGTCAGGAGCATTATATTGAAGGAACACTTCACAGCGTGCAGCCCGTCTCCTGCGAGGCAATCGACGTATACCGGCTTAACCGGAGATGCTGGGCTCTTCTGGACACTGAACATTTCGGCAAAATTGTCCAAATAGAGATCGGTGCGCTGGCCGTCGGCGGAATTGTCAACGAAAAGGAAAACAACTCCTTCAAAAAAGGAGATTATAAGGGGCATTTTGAGCTTTGCGGCTCAACCATTGTTATGCTGATGCAAAAGGAGCAATTACGGCTGCTTCGCGAGGTACAGGCCTCGGTGGAAGCCGGACAGGAACACCGGGTGCTTCAGGGCATGTGTATTGCCATCAAATAAGTACCAAAACAAAAGAGGAATATCATGTTTTACAATACCCTACCTCGGGACGGCGCAAATCAGATTCAAAATAAAAAATCAAAGGGTATATTCGGAATCTTACCGAAGTATACGTGGCTTCTTCTGGTTCTTTCCTTTTTATGGAACTTCTTTGCATACTATGGCGGACGGTTGATTGCTCAAAACATGTACCACCGCATACTTATACTTCCGCTGGATGATAGAATACCCGTCATTCCGTGGACTGCAATTATCTACATCCTGTTCTTTCCGTTCTGGATGTTCAACTACGCTCTTGCTGCAAAACGCGACAGAACATTTGTAATGCGTTTCTTCTGCGCGGACTTTCTTTCCAGGGGTATCTGCCTGATTTTCTATATCATCATTCCCACCACGCTTGTTCAGCCGGACATTCCGAAGGATGCGTTCCTTGGGTGGATGTTGCGCATGGTGTACTACTTTGACCGTCCGGACAATCTTTTCCCATCCATCCACTGTCTTGTAAGCGTTATGGCCGCCGGAGGAATCATCGGCGACGAAAACGTCCCGAAATGGTACAGAGCTTTATCCTGTTTAATAGCTGCGGCTATCTGCCTGTCGACCCTTACGACCAAGCAACACCTTGCGCTAGACCTATTCAGCGGAATAGCTCTTGCAGGCATTGTATGGCTGACCGCTAAGAACAAAGCCATTACCGGTTTCTATTCAATAATAGTTAACGCCATCTACAAACTAATATTTAAAGACCAACAATAAAAAAGCAGGGCGCTTATGCGCCCCGCTTTTTTATATGATTAACTTCACCTGATAATGTGGAATAGTACTGAAATATTTCGAAATCTATTTTCGGAGGAAAACAATGTTCAACAATATCTGGCTTATAGCTCATAGGGCATAACATCTCCCTTTTTATTTCAGATACCTCTGGATGGCTTTCTGGAAATCCTCCACAGACTTTGTGTCGCTTTCTTCGATCGCGTGGATAATACAGTGATTCATGTGTTCGCCGATGATGGAATTAGCAAGGCCATTAAGGGCCGATTTGGCTGCGGTAATCTGCATTAGCACATCGCTGCAGTCTTCATCGTCCGCAAGCATGCGGCGAACGAATTCCAGATGGCCGATTATGCGTGAAAGCCGGGCAATCTCACGTCTTTTTTCGGCCGGGTCGTGAAAGTGTCCGTGCTCGTGTGTTTGTTCGTGTTTATGGTCATGAGAATGTTCGTGCTTCTCACTGTTCCCCTCTTCCTTCTCTCTCTCCCCTTCTGCCTGTTCTTCCGCCTCATTCTTTACCTGCTCAAGAACATTAGCGAGGCTTTCGTTAGCGGCGTTAAATACACCGATCGCCTTCTCAAGCCTAAAGGCGACGTCACCGCTGAGAGACTCGGAAAGCTCCGACAGTTCCTCCGCGTGGTGGACGTTGTGGTCGCACATGTATGACAGAAGGGCTATGGTTTCATCAACAGGCTTTATCTCACTAGCAGGGGTTTGGGAATGCGTGTACAAGTGATCTTGGGTATGTTCATGTGTATGAGTGGTCTCATGATCGTGGCTGTGAATGGATTTATGTTCTTCGGACATTGTTTTCCCACCTTTCATCCGATGTTTTTCAGATACAGTATATCAGTAAATTGCGCAGGATATAACCCCCCCGGGAGCTTAATATTCTGCGCAAAATGATATAAACTGTAACCAATAATGGTATCAGGAGTATTGTATGTTGGAAAAATCCGGAATAATTCGTTTCTTTGATGAGCGCGCCGCCGCGTGGGACGCCGCGCAGCTCGTAAACAATGAGGTAATTAATAAAATACTGGACTGCGCCGGCATAGACAAAGGAAGCCGTGTGCTTGACGTTGCCTGCGGAACCGGCGTGCTTGTTCCGTACTATCTTGAGCGTGAAGTAGAATGTGTCTGCGGCGTTGATCTTTCGCCTGCCATGATAGAAAAAGCCCGCTCCAAATTCACAGAACCCAACGTCAGCTTAATCTGCGCCGACGCCGAAACAGATGACATCGGCTCCGGATATGACTCTATAGTAATTTACAACGCCTTTCCCCATTTTCTGAACCCGGAAGCCCTGCTTTCACATCTGTGCAACCTGCTCTCCCCCGGGGGTACAATAACCATCGCTCACGGAAGCAGCCGCGAAGCCATAGATGCTCATCACAAAGGCGAGGCATGCAAAGTATCATGCGGGCTGATACCGGCTAAGGATCTTGCATGGATGCTGTCGAAATACGCGAAGGTTCTTAATACAATATCGAACGACCGGATGTATCTTGTATCCGCCAAGAAAGAATTTAACTAAAAAAGAACCGCCAGGTGGCGGTTCTTTTTATTATGTCAGCCAACGCTTACCTCGAGCAGCTGGTGTTTCATAGAAGCGGCGAACTTACCTTCGGATATCATGGTGTTCATCTCCATGGGCATACACTCGTCATAGCGGAAGGAAACACCCACGAGCTCAATTGGTCCGTCCAAATCTGTCATCTCTCTAGATTGCCAATTTTCAATTCTCCGTTGCTGATTTCAATGCGGGATATAACTTGCGGAACATTCCATATTTGGCTTTGTAGTTACTTTTGGGGTCCGGGAAAAACGTTATACTTTTGGGTACAAGCGTGGCTATATCATCGAATCCGCCAAGCGCTCCCGTGCCTATCATGGCAAGAAGTGCACCGCCGTAGCCGGGACCCTGCTCCGTGACGGGTATGTTTACGGGGATACCAAGAACGTCGGCGATAATCTGACACCAGACTTTGCTTCGTGCTCCGCCGCCGCAGATTGTGGTCTCGCGGATGTCAGCTCCGCCTTCAATAGCGATGTAAAGGCAGTCGCATAGTGCAAAAGCCACGCCTTCCATAACAGCCCGTGACATTTGTGCACGGCTTGTGTCTGCAGAAAGGCCGATGAAAGCGCCCCTGATACGTGTGTCGTTGTGGGGGCTGCGCTCGCCCATCAAATACGGAAGAAAAATGACTCCATCGCTGTCGACTTTTCCGGCTAGCTCCTCATCGGCAATGTATTCGCCTTCTTTTAAAATATCCTCTATCCACCATTTACGGCAGGACGCGGCAGACAGAATGCAGGCCATCAGATGCCATTTGCCGTTGGCGTGCGCAAAACTGTGAAGTGCGTTCTTTTCATCAGCGGTAAAAGCTTCGCGGCTAATGAAAACTGTTCCGCTTGTGCCGAGGCTTATATTGCACGCCCCGTCGTACACTGTTCCAGTACCCACGGCCGCAGCCGCGTTATCCCCTGCACCAGCGAACACAAGAGCGTTCGACAGTCCGAACTCTTTTTTCACGGGACCGGTGACTTCATAGCTTTCGTGTAGTTCCGGCAGCCATTCGGATTTTACAGTGCAGATTTCACACATCTCTGTGCTCCAACGCTTGTTCTTTACGTCAAGCAGCAGCATGCCGCTGGCATCGGAAAAATCAGTTGAGAACATGCCCGTAAGGATATAAGCAAGATAATCCTTAGGAAGCATAATCTTCGCTATACGGGCAAATTTCTCTGGTTCATTGTTCTTCATCCACATAATCTTCGGCGCTGTAAATCCGGCATAAGCGATATTGCCTGTAAGCTCCGAAAGTTTTTCACGCCCAACCGTTTCGTTAAGATATTTCGTTTCTTCTTCTGTGCGCCCGTCGTTCCATAGAATGCAGGGGCGTATAACCTCCCCCTTTACATCCAAAGCCACAAGGCCGTGCATCTGACCTCCGAAGGATATACCCTTTATATCGTTTTCTATTCCGGCGCAAAGTACACCAAGAACCTCACGCATAGCCTTGACCCATTCAGCGGGATCCTGCTCGCACCATCCCGGGTGAGGATAGCTTACCGGGTAGTCGCGGCTTGCACTTTTTGTTATGGCACCGCTTTCATCCACAAGCAGGCCTTTCAGTGATGAAGTACCCAGATCTATTCCTATATAGTAATTCATTGCGTTTTCTCCGGAGTCGTTTTATATTAATATAATATCATAAGGTTTTATTTGTCAAAACTGTTATAAAATGGTATATTTATTCAAGGAAATACCAACAGGAGTGTTTTTTATGGATAACAATAAGAAAGAAAAAAGCTGGTTTGCCAAAAATTGGAAGCTTGTGGTCGGAATCTTTTTTACGCTAGCATTTATCGCAAGCTTTTTTATTGATGTCATAACCTCTGAAATAAAGGCTGTTCTGGCTATAGACGCCTTCGGATTTATTCTGTGGAACTTTTACCGCGAAGGCGAGTCAAACATGATTTTCGAAATAAAGAAGAATAAAAAAAAGTAATACAGCTTATAGAAAAAACTTCAGTCGTCTACACCGCGACTGAAGTTTTTTATTATATATTGACTTCATTCCTCTGCTATGTTAGTATGTTAAAGCAATTAAGAACAAAGCGCTATATGCGCCTTTTCGGAGGAAAATATGAAAAAACTATTATGTGTTATTCTGGCGCTTGTGATGGTTTTCGCCCTCACATCATGCGGCAATAAAAAAACAGCAAAAGGCCGTACATTTATCATGGGTATCGACGCCGAATACCCCCCCTTCAGCTTTATGGACGACGACGGCGAATATTCGGGTTTTGACGTTGAGGTCTGTGAAGCCGCCTGCAAAAATCTGGGCTGGAATTTTGAGGTTTTCAGCGTAAACTGGGATGAAAAGCTTGTCCAGCTTGACGCAAACGAGTGCGACTGCATTTGGTCCGGTATGACCCTGCTTGACAGTATGTCCGATGCCGGTTACGTTCTTTCGGCCCCTTATTACAACAACAATCAAGTCCTGCTTGTAAAGGATGATTCCTCATTCAAGGACGGCGCAGATCTAGAGGGTTATATCGTCGCAGTTATGCTCGGCACAAGCGGTGAAGAACTTCTTAACAATGATCTTTCCGACTGGGCCGCCACGTTCGACAACGTTACGACCTGCGACAGCTTCCTTAAATGCTTCACCGAGCTGGGCGGCGGTGCCGTTGACGCGGTATTTGTGGATTACCCCGTTGCCAAGGCTTACGCTGAGGAAAATGCCGGTTACCGTATCATTGAAGCCTATCCCGGAAGTGACGAGTTCGGCGAGCAGTATGGCATTGCATTCAGAAGCGACGATCAGGAAGTCTGCGACGCAATAGAAAAAGCAGTTGCGGATCTTGTGAAAGACGGAACATACGCCGAAATAGCCGCTGAATATCCCGATGTAGATCCCGGTCTTATCTTCCTTAACGACTAGTACTGAAGATCAACCTTATTTCTTTTATTTCGAACTTGCTTTTCATTTCTTACATACTGTAAAACAATAATGCGCAATTACCCCCGAAGGCGCGCCTGCGGCGTGTCTTTGGGGATTTGCGTGTATATAGAGGATAAACGCTTATGACTCTATGGACTATGATTCTGAAAATGAGTGAAGGTCTCGGAAAGACCTTCTCCATCTTTTTCCTTACGCTGATAATATCTCTTCCGCTGGGCTGGCTGTTTATGTTCATGCGCAGGAGTAAAATAAAACCTGTATCAGCATTCATGCGCTTTTTCATATCGATACTGCGCGGAACACCGCTGATGCTTCAGCTGCTTGCAGTAACCTATGGCCCATACTACCTTTTCGGTTTTTCAGTGTTCCGAAACAAGCTTATCCCAGTCGTGGCAGCATTCGGAATAAACTATGCCGCATATTTTGCGGAAATATACCGCGGGGGCATCGAATCAATGTCTGTAGGACAATACGAGGCAGCCGCGGTACTGGGCTACAACCGCATACAGACGTTTATGCGGATAATACTGCCACAGGTGGTAAAAAGTATAATGCCCAGCATCACTAACGAGATTATCACCCTTGTAAAAGATACCGCCTTTGCCTTTACGGTTTCATACAAGGAAATGTTCACAATCGGCAAGGAAATTGCCAATTCGCAGACCAGTTTTACGCCTTTCATTGTAGCCGGCGTGTTTTATTTTCTTTTTAACGCGATCGTGGATTTTTCCATGGGCAGGGCGGAAAGCGCTCTGAACTATTACAGGTAAAGGGAGGAAATAATGGAATACAACAATTCTCCCGTACTTGAAATACGGAATATCCAGAAAAATTTCGATGAGCTCGGAGTACTGAAGGGCATTGACCTTACGGTTGGACGCGGCGAGGTTGTTTCGGTAATCGGTCCTTCTGGAAGTGGAAAATCCACCCTTCTGCGCTGCGCAACTTTTTTGGAAACCGCTGACGGCGGTGATATAATATATAAAGGGCGGTATGCCATGGAAAACGGTGTATACGCCGGCAAAGAAGTTCTGAACGAAATGCGCAGTCTTTTCGGCATCGTGTTTCAGAATTTCAACCTGTTTCCTCATTTTTCGGTTATGCGTAACCTTACCGATGCTCCTCTGAAGGTAAGCCGACGCAATAAAGATGAGGTTTTTGATCGTGCCCGCGCCCTTCTTGCGAAGATGAGCCTTACTGACAAGGAAAACGCTTATCCGTACCAGCTTTCAGGCGGTCAACAGCAGCGAGTGGCAATCGCCCGTGCTCTTGCAATGAACCCGGACATTCTTTTCTTTGACGAACCCACAAGCGCCCTTGACCCCGAGCTTACCGTAGATGTTCTGAAAGTAATCCGCGACCTTGCGGAGGAAAAGATGACAATGGTTGTTGTCACACACGAAATGAGCTTTGCCCGTGCTGTATCCAACCGCGTTATTTTCATGGACGGCGGTGTTATTGTGGAGCAAGGCGACCCCGAGCAGGTATTCGGCAATCCTCAGATGGAACGTACTAAACAATTTTTAGGTAATTACAATCGATGACAGAATACATCCTTTACAACCCTACGGGAAATATTACCGCGCTTGTTACCTCGACCGCCGCTCCAGAGGAACGTGCCGGAATTGCACGTGAGATATTAAGAAAAGAACGTACTGCCGAGCAGGTCGGTTTTTTAAGCGAAAGCGCCGGAGCCGATATCCGTTTGGATATGGCCTGCGGCGAGTTCTGCGGCAACGGAGCCATATGCGCAGCGTTTCATAAATACCTCGCCGACGGCTGTGAGGGCGAGAGTAAAATTGTTGTTTCGGAATCCGGCACAGATTCGCCGGTGAATGTCACTATTCGTCCTTCGGAGTCAGTGTATGAAGGTACGGTTAAAATGCCCGGGCCTTTTCATATGAATCAGCTGACCTTCAATATAGGGGGCAAAATCATAGCTTTTCCGGCCGTATTTATGCCGGGTATCGCCCATATCATCCTGCAGAGTCCGACGTCTGACTGGCCAGTTTCACCTGAGCAGGCTGAAAGGCTTATTACCGGTATGGCCTCACAGTGCGGTACCGAAGCTCTCGGGATAATGTTCTACAATCCGGGCACCGCTGTTCTTCGGCCGCTTGTCTACGTTGCAGATATTGATTCGCTGTACTGGGAGGGCTCCTGCGCAAGCGGAACCTCAGCCCTCGGTTATTTCCTTGCGGCCACAGGGGCACTGGCCCCCTGGGACAACCTTGTGGTGTCCCAACCCGGCGGCTCTCTTTGCGTTTCCTCACCCAAACCAGGCGACGTATATATAACCGGAAGCGTCGAATTGTTAAAGAAATAACAAAAGAAGAAATCCATCAATGAAACTTAAATACGAGCTTGTCTTTGTCAAGGTCGGTGACGACGTTATTGCCGTCCCTGTGGGAGAACAGGCAGCCGACAAATTCCACGGGGTAATCAAGGTCAACTCCTCAGCAAAGGAAATTCTTGAGCTTATTCCTTCACATGACTCCATTACGGCTGTCAAAGAAGCCATAATTGCCAAATACCCCGATGACGACCCCTCGGCCATAACCACCGAAGTAAACAACTATTTTAACGAACTGAAAAAAGCCGGACTGCTGGAGGATTAACCTCCGTCAGTCCGGTGATTTTTTGTATGTTTATTCTTCCCAGGGAGCTTTTTCAGGAGCAGATGTATTGCTGAAGCGGCTCCATGGGGTGGTCCACTCGCCCTTGGCGCCTACTGTGTAGCATTCAAGACCTGTGGTTGCGCACCCGAAGAAGCATCCTGTATCATGCATATGAATAAGATCCATCAGGAAGAAACACTGGGAGCCGGCTTGACGGTCCTCAGTGAATGTAAAGATATATACGCCCTTGCGGATCTTGATGTACGCGCAGGGATTGCTGGCAGCCCAGCTGTTTTTACCGTTCTTGACGCCGCAAACTGTGTACCAGTTGGAGGCAACATATATATGCTTGATGGTGAAGTTGGGCTCCTCGTCGAAATAATGCCAGTAAATGGCTTTGCCAACCATATCTTCGGTAAACTCGTGGCGGTAACCGGGATCAGCGTAGCCGTCGGTAAGCCCGACATAGAAATCACGCACAGCCTCACGGGCATTATCAGGAATCTGGCACAACTTTGCGATAGTGGCGGTCACGAGACCGTTGTCAAGGTCGACAACAATCATATGGGCTTTGGGAGGAATGCTTTCCTTTACGAAATGGGTTATGAGATATACGTTTTCGGCTCCCTCAGTGACATCGCAGTAATCGGTATATTCTTCGCCGCCGTCGTTCCAGGAAAGGCAGTGAAGGTCGTTGAAAGAATAATTAAGTACAAGACCTTCATCGAAGCGGAAGGTTAGGGATTTGCCGACGAGTGCATCTGAATAGCCCTTGCAGTTGGGGCCGTCGCTGTATTCACCATGCGCATACTTTTCCGGGGGAGTAATATCGCACAGCTTCTGTACGTCGGAAGCAATGAGGTTGGTCCAGCGTCTTGTCATGGGAGTAATTGCCATTTTCATAGTAAAAGGTCCTCCTGTAATAATTTATTCATTATTTGATTGTAGCATAATATTTTAAGTTCTCAAAGCATAAAGGAGTGCCGCAGGCACTCCTTTATTTATCTTTATTTCGCCGGATTCCAGTATTTTTTTATTTCGTCGTCCACTTTTCCGATAGCGAGAATCATGCCGCCCAGTTCCTGAGTGGTGACACCTGGCCCGAAACGTCCCTCAAATATCTTCATGCCCTTTTCCTCTGTCAAATAATGATATAAATCGCGGTAGAAAATACCCATTTCCATATATGTCAGGCCGCCTAGATTGTTGATATTTACTACGACTTCGTCGCCTTTTTCGAACTCCATATCATTAATGATAGTGTCTGCCATATGCTTTGCAAGCTCCGCAGAAGTCGGAATCTTCATACTCATTCCGCTGGATTCCCCATGCTGGCCCACGCCGATTTCTATTTCATCATCCTTCATAGGCATAATAACATTGCCTGTTATGGGATTGACGGCACTGCGGATTCCGACAGCATAACTTCCGTTGTTGTCCCTGGCCTTGTCGGCAAGACGGTACACCTCTTCAAGGGGAATACCTTGCTCGGCGGCTATTCCGACGATGCGGCCAAGACTTCCGGAAAGACCTCTGCGCTCGGATATGCGCTCTCTTGGGGCAGACGCAACGTCGCTCCAGTCAATGTGCATCATAATATTGTATCCTTCGGTCTTCAGCATCTGGTATGCCATCTTACCGTTTAATATATCGCCCGCGTGGCTGCTTGTGTTCAGGAAAATCGGGCTGCCGTCATCGACGGCCTTTATACCGTTGTAAAGCTGCTTCCATGCCGGAGCCGCGAAGAATTCGCCGGCAACCATAAGGTCGTTGCCGTTTGGGCATACCATATTGAACAGAACCGGCTCGTGGCCGCTTCCGCCTCCTCCGACTAATTTAACCTTGCCTTTAGCCTTGCGGTACTTTTCCTGCCGCACAATAAAACGAGTGCCGGGAATGACCATGGAATATTTAACGTTGTCGCTCAGATAAAAACCTTCAAGTGCCTCCTGTACTACATCGTCGGGATTGTTCTGAATCTTTTTAATCATTCTGAATATCTCCTTTATAGTTAGAAATACCTGTCTGATACGGAACTTCCTTTATAAAAATTGTACCAAGCACTGATGTATAATTCAATAACATTAAAAATAATACTACGAATGATGTATTGACTCTTTGATTACACGTCAATTGGCAAACATATGTTTTGCTGTGTTAGGCGGGAATTCGCGCCGAAGAGTTTTTTACATATAAAGTATCCTTGATTATATGCTATGCCGAGAGAATTATATTATCTCAGACCATCTTTCATCGATTTTACATACTCACCTATATACTTCGGCGCATCTTTACCGTGCTTTTCGAGCAAATCGATGACAGCTGATCCAACGATCGCACCATCGGAAATATCTACCATTTCCTTTGCTTGTTCCGGTGTGGATATACCAAAACCGATAGCGCAAGGAATATCAGTATTCTGCCTCACTACCTTGACAATTGAGGCAAGGTCAGTCTTAATCTCACTTCTCATTCCGGTCACTCCAAGGCTGGATACAATATAAAGAAAACCTTCCGCTTCCTTAGCAATCATTGCAATGCGATTCTCCGATGTGGGTGCAATTAGAGATACAAGATCAACGCCGTACTTATGACAAACTGGCAGGAACTCATCTTTTTCCTCAAATGGCAGGTCAGGCAGGATAAGGCCGTCAATCTCAATATCCTTACAGGCTGAAATAAAGCGATCTGCACCGTAAGCGAATATCACATTGGCGTAAGTCATAAACACTATCGGGACCTTCACATCACGGCGAAGCTCTTTTACAAATGCGAAAATCTTGTCGGTCGTTATGCCGCCCTTCAGTGCGCGATAATTTGCGCCTTGGATTACCGGCCCCTCAGCGGTGGGATCAGAGAAGGGGATGCCCAGCTCAATAAGGTCGGCACCGTTTTCCACGGCAGCGCGGACAGCGGCAGCGGTGATCTCAATATCGGGATCTCCGCAGGTAATAAAGACGATAAACGCCTTTCCCTTTTCAAATGCTTTTCTGATGTTACTCATGGATATCCTCCCCTCTGTAGCGGGCAATAGCTGCACAATCCTTGTCACCTCTGCCGGAAACAGTGATCACTATAATTTGGTCCCTGCTCATTGCAGGTGCCAGCTTCATTGCGTGTGCGACCGCGTGGGCAGATTCAATGGCAGGTATGATACCCTCGGTTTTTGCCAAATATTCAAAAGCACATACTGCTTCATCATCGGTTACGGGGACATATTCTGCTCTGCCAATATCGTGCAGATAAGCATGTTCGGGACCGACACCGGGATAATCAAGACCTGCGGAAATAGAGTAAACCGGAGCGATCTGACCGTATTCATCCTGGCAGAAATAAGACTTCATCCCGTGGAAAATTCCGACCCGGCCTGTGTTTACAGTAGCGGCGGTCTCAAAGGTATCAATGCCCCTGCCTGCCGCTTCACAGCCAATCAACCGAACATCTGCGTCATCAATAAAATGATAGAAACTGCCGATGGCATTAGAGCCGCCGCCCACACAGGCGATAACCGCGTCAGGCAGTCTGCCTTCCTTTTGAATAATCTGTTCTTTAATCTCCTTGGAAATAACTGCCTGGAAATCGCGGACGATAGTCGGGAACGGATGCGGTCCCATAACTGAACCGAGACAATAATGTGTATCGCTTATTCTGGTAGTCCATTCACGCATTGCTTCGGATACAGCATCTTTGAGCGTTGCCGTTCCTGTTTTTACCGGAATAACCTCTGCACCCAACAGACGCATACGATATACGTTGAGAGCCTGACGTATAGTGTCCTCTTCGCCCATAAACACGACACATTCCATACCCATAAGGGCAGCGGCGGTTGCCGTAGCAACTCCATGCTGGCCGGCTCCGGTTTCTGCAATAAGCCGGGTTTTACCCATCTTCTTTGCAAGCAGTGCCTGACCGAGCACATTGTTGATCTTATGTGCGCCCGTATGATTCAGATCCTCGCGCTTAAGATATATCTTTGCGCCACCGAGGTCTTTGGTCATTTTATCGGCATAATACAGTCTTGATGGTCTGCCTGCATATTCATTAAGAAGTTCGGTAAGTTCTCTAATAAATTCGGGGTCATTTTTATAGTGATTATACGCTCCTTCCAGTTCTATAACCGCATTCATCAGTGTTTCAGGGACATACTGTCCGCCGTGAATGCCGAAGCGTCCGTTTGAATTTCTCATATTCATACTTCCTTTTTTACGGCGGCAACAAATTCCGCCATTTTTAACTTATCTTTAAGTTCGTCTGTTTCAATTCCTGAGCTGACATCGACGGCGAAAGGATGGAGTATTCTAATTGCCTCCTGCACATTGTAGGGCGAAAGCCCTCCGGCAAGAAAATACGGTCTTCTAACGTTATGCAGCAGGTTCCAATCAAGTACTGTTCCAGTTCCTGCGCCGGAATCCAGCAGAATAAAGTCGGAGTCGCTCTTTTCCGCATCTGCAATATCACTCGCCTTTTCTATGCGAAAAGCCTTTATTATCGGCTTATCGGTGAGATTTCTCAGCTTATCAATGTATTCATTGTCTTCTCCACCGTGAAGCTGGGCAATATCAATGGTGCCCATATTCAAGAGTTCAGCAACCGTTTCGGTGGTTTCATCTACAAATACACCAACAGCGGGAATTTCGGAGTCAAGCGCCTGTTTTAAAATATATGCTTCTTCGGGAGTAACGTAACGCTTGCTTTTGGGTGCAAACACAAAACCGATATACTCAGGTTTCAACTCATTTGCTGCTTTTATATCGCAAAGGCGGGAAAGACCGCAAAGTTTTATCCTTATCATGTCACTCCTCGCAATTCATCGAGCTTAGCTTTTTTATCTTTTGCCCTCATCAGGGTTTCGCCGATCAGAACAGCGTCCGCTCCGATGTCACGGAGCTTCGCCACGTCTTCTGCGCTGCTTACACCGCTTTCCGAAACAAACAGAACATCATGAGGTACCAGTTTCCGAAATCTGCGGCTGTTGTCGGTATCTACGGAGAAATCGTTTAGGTTTCGGTTGTTTACACCGATAATGCGCGCACCGGCATTCAGCGCCATTTGAATTTCACTTTCATCGTGCGCCTCTACTAGAGCAGACAGTCCAAGTTCGTCGCAAATGCCAATGTATCCCTTGATTATTTCTTTGCTTAGGATAGAGCAGATAAGCAATACAGCCGATGCGCCCAGCAACTTTGCCTCGTATATCATATACTCATCCACTACAAAGTCCTTGCGCAAACACGGAACGGAAACAGTGTTTGTTATTTCGCTCAGATGTTTGTTATCGCCCAAGAACCATTTCGGCTCGGTCAACACGGAAATACAATCGGCACCAGCTTCTTCATATTCCTTCGCAATCTGCAAATATGGATAATCCGGAGCTATCAGTCCTTTTGAAGGGGACGCTTTCTTGCACTCACAGATAAAGGATATCCCCGGATTTTTTAGTTTGTTCTCAAAGGCGAAGACGCCTTTGGGAAGCCGAAGTGCTTGCCGCCTGATTTCTTCCGGCGATAATATCGCTTTAGCCTGCTCGGTACGCTTACGGGCATAATCGGCAAGCCGGTCAAGAATCGTCATGCTTCTTCCTCCGGGCGGTTACTGACCTCGATGAGTTTGCGGAGAGTTTCAATCGCCTTGCCCGTATCAATGAGTTCTGCCGCAAGTACGATACCTTCTTTCATGCTGTCGGCCTTCCCACAGATATAGAGCGCCGCGCCTGCGTTCATCAATACAGAATTTCTCTTGTGACCCTTTTCGCCGTTTAAGATGGCAAGGGTGGTTTTTGCGTTTTCTTCCGGAGTTCCTCCCTTCAAGTCTTCCTTCGTACAGCGCGCAAATCCGAATTCTTCCGGAGTAATGACATAGGATTTAAACCAACCGTCACGAATCTCACATATTTTAGTCGGTGCGCTCATTGATATCTCATCCAGCTTGTCCTGACCGTAAACGACCATCCCTCGTTTGATACCAAGGTTGATTAGCACCTGTGCCAACGGCTCCACAAGATAATCATCATACACACCGAGAAGCTGCATGGACGGCTTACCGGGGTTCGTAAGAGGTCCGAGAATGTTGAATACGGTTCTGAATCCAAGTTCCTTGCGGATAGCACCGACATACTTCATAGAAGTGTGGTATTTCTGTGCGAAGAAGAAGCACATTCCAACCTCGCGCAAAAGTTCAATACATTTTGCGGGACTTTGCTGAATGTTTACGCCCAGGGCTTCAAGACAATCTGCCGTTCCGCACAGAGAGGACGCCGCTCTGTTGCCGTGTTTTGCGACTTTAATGCCTCCTGCTGCCGCAACAAGGGCAGAAGTAGTGGAGATATTGAAGCTGTGCGCATTGTCACCGCCGGTGCCGACAATATCAAAAAGTTCCATATCGGTTTCTACCGTTGTAGCGTGCTCTCTCATAGCAACCGCACACCCGGCGATCTCATCCGTTGTTTCTGCCCGGGCACTTTTTGTAGAAAGAGCTGCAAGTAGAGCTGCATTCTGTATAGCTGTTGTTTGACCGCTCATGATCTCGTTCATAACGGTGTATGCCTCATCATAGGTGAGGTCTTCTTTATTCACTATTTTTACGATTGCTTCCTTGATCATACCTCATAGCTCCTTTATGAAATTTTTAAGCACCTGTCTTCCGTCCGGTGTCATAATGGATTCCGGATGAAATTGAACGCCATAGATGGGATATCTGATGTGCTGTACCGCCATAATCTCCCCATCATTAGTAAGAGCGGTTACTTTAAGTACTTCCGGAATCGTAGCGGCGTCTGCTGCAAGGGAGTGGTAGCGAGCCACAAGTGCTGTTTCCGGGCATCCCTTGAAAAGCGGACAGGCCGTGTCGAATTTCACAGACGACTGCTTGCCATGCATCATCTCTTTTGCGTAGGTGATAGTTGCGCCGAACGCGGCGCATATTGCTTGATTGCCGAGGCACACGCCAAGAATGGGAATATCCTTGCCCAGCGAGCGTACGACCTCAATAATTACACCGGCGTCTTCGGGTCTTCCGGGACCGGGAGAGAGAATAATGCCGTCAGGATTTAGGTTTCTTATTTCTTCTACAGTCATTTCATCATTGCGGATGACCTTGATATCGGGTTCATTCTCTCCAACGAGCTGATAAAGGTTATAAGAAAAACTGTCGTAGTTATCAATAAGTAGAATCATAATTCCGCCTCCTGCGCACGTTCCAACGCTTCAAGATAAGCTCTCGCTTTGTTCAGGCATTCCTCGTATTCTTTTTCCGGAACAGAATCTGCTACAATACCGGCTCCGCTTCTTACAAACACCTTGCCGTTTTTCTTGTAAACAATGCGGATTGCTATGCAAGTATCCATATTTCCGGTGAAATCGATATACCCGATGGCGCCACCGTAGATACCGCGCTTGTTATTTTCAAGCTCTCCGATAAGCTGACAGGCGCGAATCTTTGGCGCACCGGAAAGTGTTCCTGCCGGCAATACCGCTTCGATGGCGTCCAGGGCATCATGTTTATCCGTTATCTCTCCCCGTACCGTGGAGCCAATGTGCATGATATGGGAGAAGCGTTCAACGGTATGGAGTTTTTCAACCTGTACCGTACCGAATTTGCTGATCTTGCCCAGGTCATTACGCCCTAAATCAACCAGCATATTGTGTTCCGCAAGCTCCTTTTCATCGGAAAGAAGCTCAGCTTCTAAATGTTTGTCTTCTTCATCAGTTTTACCTCGCGGTCTTGATCCGGCAAGAGGGAAGGTGTGCAGCACTCCGTTTTCCAGTTTTACAAGAGTCTCCGGAGAAGCACCCGCAATCTCAACATCAGTTCCTGAAAAAAAGAACATATACGGAGATGGATTGATTGTACGAAGTACGCGATAAGTATTTAGCAGACTGCCTTCAAACGGAGCAGACAAACGGTTGGAAAGTACAATCTGGAATATATCGCCTTCACGGATATAATGCTTTGCTTTCTCTACCATGCTGCAGAACTGCTCTTTATCAAACAGGGCTGTAACCTCTCCGAGAAGCTTTCCGCCGGATTCATTGTTCTTTTCTCCGTGTCGAAGTAAAGCTACCAGCTGTTTCAGTTCCCCAACCGCTTTAGTATAATTCGTTTCGAGATCATTGATCTTCATATTGACAATCAACATGATTCTCTGACGAATATTGTCAAACGCAATCACCTTATCAAACAGCATCAGATCAACATCTTTGAATGCCTCTGTGTCTTCGGCGTTTGTTCTTACACTCGGCTCACTGTATCCGAGATAATCATATGAAAAGTAGCCAACCAATCCGCCGGTAAAAGGCGGAAGATAATCAAAACGGGGACTTCTGTATTCGGACAAGACCTTGCGTAAATAGTGCGTTGGGTTGCCTGTCACATATTTCTGCCGGCCTGCGTCCGAGGCAACCCCAATTCTTCCGCCAATACAGGTGATTTCCATTTTCGGATCAAATCCAAGGAAAGTATATCGGCCCCATGTTTCATCTGCCTTTGCAGATTCCAGCATATAGCAGTGCCTAGATACATTTTTCAGTATCTTCATTGTTTCTATCGGTGTTGTGAAGTCCGACAGTATCTCACAGCTCACAGGAATCACATCATATTTTGCGGTGGCCGCGATTTTTTCCACTTCACTGAAAACAGGTGAAATTGTCATGTCCGTTTTCCTCCAAATAAAAATAATCCTTTGACAATCTGCCAAAGGAATAAAAAATCCTTGACAGATTTAAAAAATCTGTCAAGGACGAATAATGTACTCATATAAAGTACGACACTATCCGCGGTGCCACCTTGATTCACGGAATAACCGTGCACTTAGCAGGATACCAACATATCCCCGGCAGATGACGTCTGCCTACAACGTCGCAGAATACTTTGTGAAAAACCACATTTCGCTGCGCCCTCAGCGGTCCATTTGACAACTTGTATCTTGCCTGATTCTCATCTTCGCAGGCTCTCTGTAAAGGCATAATTGCCGTTATCTCCGCTTCAACGGTTTAATATATTAAATTTGATATGTATTATAACATATATTTTCTTTACGTCAATACTTCAAGCTAATTTTATAATAAACTCACACATTTTCAGGAAGTTATGTAAGCGTTGGACATTCTATCCCAATATTAAGCCGCGTTTCGGCTCATTATATTTTATCAATATGGCATGTACTCACGGAACAGTATTCCGGCACCGCGCTCCACAACCTCCATCACAATGATGTCGGGAGTATACTCATCTATCAGATATCTCGTACCGTAGAGATCGGAATAGTTACGGGGTACCTCCACAACGGTAGTAAACGTCCGTGTAAAATAATCAATTATGCTTTCATAATATGAATCGTGCACCAGCATAACAGTGTGATTTTCAGGTCCGTCGCTGTGAAAAAGGGTATACCCGTCATAAGCCTCAGACGTCACGCTGACATCGGAATTGTAGTCTATTGTGTACTCGCTGTCGCCGGTGTATACCGACCCCATACCGGAAAGCTCGGCCAGATCCCGCGGACCTCCCTCGCCTTTGTTTATTTTGTATGTCTGCAGTTCGGGAAGACTGATGTCAAGCATCCCGCACAGCTCGCGGAAGCCGATATATCCTCCTAGTTTATTCCAGTGCGTATCATATAAATAGTATAATTGTACTTCATCTTTTGCAGTAAGCAATGCATCCTTTGGATAACATATCGTAACACCGTTTTCCTCAAGATATCCGTACAGGAGATCCATCCGGGTCTGATCCGTGATTTTCTTTCCAAGCCAGTTTGGAAGCTGCCCGTTGTATATTGTTTCCTTATTCGGCGGCACCATCAATACGAATCTGGAGCCATTTCCTGCAAAACCTGAATCCGCCTCGCGAACATTGTTCAGAATAATTTCCGATTCTTCTTCACTGAATGTTGATTTCCCGAGAATGTCGTCTATGGGATTTTCAACCCCGTAGTTATTGTAAAACAGCCATCCGTCCATTCCTACAACAACCCTCGCGCTTGAAGTCGTGTTGAAAAGAGCAAGATTGATAGCAGAGTGTATTTTCTTAAGTTGGTTTTTAAAGGGCAGACGATCGTTAAACCAGCTGTCAAAGCCCGCGGGGAAATCCGCGGGGTTATCAAGTATATCAGGAAATTCCGCATATGCTCTGTTTTCGTGGTTTTCGGTATCAATCATTCCGGAAATAAGGGGGAACAATACCATCGGGGCAATCAGCAGCGTTAGGAATATTCCTATGAATATTTTAGAATTCTTCATTTCCCCGCCCCTTAAAACTTAAAATAGATGAAGGCGTTGTAGGTTCCGCTTACGGTGAATACGACTCCCAGAGCGAAGATACATACAAGCCCACATATCTGCAGCAGACCGGTTTTCTCTCTGTCAAACAAAGCTTCGCGCAGCTTCGGAAAAAGAATCTGCAGAGGGCCGGAAAGAATCACGGCCACAACAAGAACCGCAAGCGTTCCCGGGCCGGCAAACATACGTATAGGAAGCGCATCTCCAGCTCGAAAGGCAAACATAGCTTTAATGATACTCAAAGCGCGAGACAGACTGCCGGCGCGGAAGAATACCCATCCCAAAAGAACGACAAGAAGGGTGTATATATACTTTATAAACGATGGGATTTTCAACTTTTCGGTGTAAGGCTTAAGAATTCTTTCCAGAATCATGAACAGGCCGTGCCAGAGACCCCATGCCAGGAAGCACAGTCCCGACCCGTGCCAGATTCCAGTCAGTGCAAAGACAATCCCAATATTGGCAAGAGTACGTATTTTGCCTTTGCGGCTTCCGCCCAGGGGGAAATACACGTATTTTCTGAACCAGGATGTCAGTGAGATATGCCATCTGCGCCAGAAATCCGTAATCGATCCGACAATGTAGGGATAGTTGAAATTCTCCGGCAGATCGAAACCGAACATAGCCCCAATACCAATCGCCATATCAACGTAGCCGCTGCTGTCATAGTAAAGCTGGAACATGTACAGTATCGCTGCCGCCCAGGCGTAACCGGTCGGGATAAGGTTCACATCAAGATCGAACAATCCGTCCGCGGCGGTCGCCAGCTGATTGGCTATTATTGCTTTCTTCCCGAAACCGTAAATAAACCGTTTTATCCCGTACGCCGTAAGATGAGGGTTGGATTCCCTTGTGCGAAGCTGTTCAAGAAAAGACCCGTTCTCAACAATAGGCCCGGAAACAAGCTTGGCGAAAAACGAGATATGAAGTGCGTAATACAGCATACTGCGTTCCGCTGTAATCTCCTTTTTGTAAACATCCGCAAGATACGAAATACTCTGAAATGTGAAGAATGATATGCCTATCGGTATTGACAGAACTTCTCCCCTAAAGATCGGCAGCGCAGCCGTAAAGCCGGAATACTTAAAAACGCAGAGAAAAACGATATTGACGACTACTGACAAAGTAAATAACGTTTTCCTGGTTAATACCTTTCTTTCCCCGTCAATAAGCAGAGCGGCGCCGTAGTTGAACAGAACCGCAAGGGCAAACACTGCGATATCCTGCGGTTTTGACCCCCAGACATAGAAAACAAAGCTGGCAGCCAGAAGTACTCCGTTGCGCCAGGTTTTGCTTGCTGACAGCCTGTAAATCAGAAAGACAGCCGGCAGAAATATCCAAAGAAATGTCATGGAAGTAAACAGCATCGCGGTTTCCTTTCCAATGATTTAATGAATTAATTCTAACTTAATCACAGGATTTTAACAATACAGGGCAGTAACATCCATAGACCGCGATAACCTGAGTGCAACTGTATTTATTGACTTTTATGCATGAAATTACTAAAATTAAGAAAAACGGAAGGAGTACGGACTAATGCTTAAGGATTTTACATATTGCGTTCACACTCAGTTTATTTTTGGAAAAGATGCCGAAAAACGCGTCGGTACCGAGATTGCTAAATTCGGCGCGAAGAAGGTTCTAATTCACCACGACAGCGGTAAATTCCTGTATGACACAGGCCTGCTCGACAATGTAAAACAGTATCTTACCGACGCCGGCGTGGCTTATGTAGAGCTTGGCGGCGTAAAACCCAACCCACGTCTCAGTCTTGTCCGCGAAGGTGTAGATCTCTGCCGCAAGGAGAGCGTTGACTTTATCCTGGCCATCGGCGGCGGAAGCAGTATCGATTCTGCCAAGGGTATAGCCGCCGGCACGCTGTATGACGGTGATCCCTGGGATTTCTATTCCAAGCGCCCCGTTGAAAAATCTCTGCCTGTTGGCGTTATTCTTACATATCCCGCCACCGGTTCCGAATCCGGTCCCAACTCGGTTATATGCAATGATGACGACCCCGACCACAGGATAAAACGAGGCATGCGGACAACCGATCTCACACGTCCCTGGCTTACATTCATGAATCCCGAGCTTACATATACCCTGCCTCCTTATCTTACAGCCTGCGGCGCATGCGATATGTACGCCCATGTTGTCGAGCGTTTCTTCACACCCGATCCCGGATACGGCATTATGGACCGTCTTGAGATCGCCGTCTTCAAGACTCTGCTTGAATATGGTCCCAGGACCCTTGCCGATCCCGCGAGCTTTGAGAACCGTGCAGAGCTTATGTGGATAGGTACTATCGCCCATAACAACACAGTGGGTCTCGGCCGTGTACAGGACTGGTCATCGCATGCAATGGGTCATGAAATTGGTGGTCTGTATGACACAGCCCATGGAGCAACACTGACCATAATCATCCCTGCATGGATGAAATACGTCTACAAGAACAATGTCGAACGTTTCTGTCGCTACGCTATCGACGTATTCGGAGTAGAGGACGGGCCCGACCGTGAAACCATAGCCCTTGCGGGAATCGAGAAAACAAAGGAATTCTTCCGTACGATGAAAATGCCTCTCAGCTTCAAGGACGCGGGCATTCCCACCGACCGGATAGAGTACATGTCAGCATCAGCCACAGCCGCAAACGGTACTGTAGGTAACTTCAAAAAACTTACGAAGGACGACGTACTTGCCATATACAAGTTGGCTTGTGAATAAACAATATAAAAATAACAAAAGACGCAGGCCAAGGGCCTGCGTCTTTTGTTTTATTCAGCTGTAGTTTCACAGTAGATGCATCTGTACTCACCCTTTTGAGGATCGGTAAGGCGAAATGCCTGTGGAAGTTCCTGTTCGATTGTCGTTATGCACCGGGAATTATGACACACATGATTTTCGCCGGTGATATCCGCCTTTTGCAGACCTTCCTTAACGGGATTCTTTTCCTCCTCAAGCAGCTTGAGTATAAGCGCCATCCGTATATATCTGCCGTTAAGCGTTTGTCTGAAATATGCCGCACGGGGATCGTCGTCAATGGCCACGCTGATTTCATTCACGCGTGGCAGCGGATGCATAATACAAAGATCCTTCTTCGCGTTGACAAGGCTGTCAGCGGTAAGGATAAAGCTATTTTTCAGACTTTGATATTCCTCCTCACTGTCAAAGCGTTCGCGCTGGACACGCGTCATGTAAAGCACGTCAAGCTGCGGCATAACGCCGGTCAGATCATCTGTCTCTTCATACGGAATGCCAAAGGGAACGATTGTATTGTTAATAATAAAATCCGGGGCACGAAGTTCCTTCAGGGAAATAAGCACAAATTTAACGCCTTTGTAGCGGGACATCGCGTTGATTAGGGAATGTACAGTCCGGCCGTATTTCAGGTCTCCGCAAAGACCTATCGTCAGATTGTCAAAGCTGCCCTTTTCCCTGTTTATCGTCAGAAGGTCGGCAAGCGTCTGGGTGGGATGGCAGTGTCCGCCGTCTCCCGCGTTAATAACCGGTATCCAGGCGTTGTTCGCCGCTACCAGAGCGGCGCCGTCCTTTGGATGGCGCAAAGCAATAATATCGGCGTAATTGCTTACCACCCTGACAGTATCCGCTACGCTTTCGCCCTTGGCCGCGGAAGATGACGCCGCGCCGGGCATGGATATCACATTGCCGCCCAGCCTGTACATTGCCGATTCGAAGCTGAGCCTGGTGCGGGTCGAAGGTTCGAAGAACAGCGTGGCAAGTATCCTGCCGTCACATGCGTGGGCGTACTTAACGGGGTTGTCGATGATATCCCTGGCGACGGACACAAGACCGTCAATCTCTTCCTTTGAAAAGTCGGTGATATCGATAAGGTTTTTCATATTACTTCCCTATCCAGCTTTCGTCCGAAGTATTGTCCCTGAATGCGATAAGACGGGAGATATCATCCAGCTTGATATATCCTTCCTCAGCCGCAACTTCGGCTATGCAGTCGAAATTCGTCAGAGAAACGTTCTTCACGTCAGCTGCAGCAAGTCTGTCTGTGGCCTTCTGCATGCCGTAGGTAAAGATTGACGCTATACCAAGGACCTCTGCACCGGCATCACGCAGAGCATCCACGACATCGATAACACTACCGCCGGTGGATATAAGATCCTCCACTACTACGACCTTCCGGCCCTTTTCAAGGCGGCCTTCTATTTGATTCTGGCGTCCGTGGTCCTTGGCACCGCTGCGGACGTAACCCATGGGAAGACCCATTATATGTCCCGCGATGGCAGCGTGGGGAATTCCCGCAGTGGATGTGCCCATAAGCACTTCGACGTCAGGGTAGTTTTCTTTTATTATATGCACAAGACCGATCTCAATATCGTTCCGTGCCTTCGGAGCTGTAAGTGCAAGCCGGTTGTCACAGTACACAGGGCTTTTGATGCCGCTGGCCCAGGTAAATGGTTCCTCCGGACGGAAGAAGACCGCCTTGATTTCAAGTAAATCCTTCGCTATCTGCTTTGCGAGTTCCATAATATCCTCCTTAATCCACAAATTCGTTTACACAGCGCTCATATGCCTCAACCGGATCGGGCGCAGCCGTAACCGGTCTGCCCACAACGATATAGTCGGAGCCAATTTTTTTTGCCTCTGCGGGAGTCATAACGCGTTTTTGGTCGCCTTTTTCTCCGTCGGCAAAGCGTATTCCCGGCGTAACCGTTAGGAATCCGCCTCCGCATACCTCGTGGACCTTTGCGGCTTCCAGCGGGGAACATACCACACCGTCCAAGCCGGCATCCGCGGCGGTTTTCGCATAGTGCATGACAACCTGATCGATAGGCTCATGAATCATGAGATCTCGTTCCATGGATTTCTGATCTGTGGAGGTAAGCTGGGTGACTGCTATAAGCAGGGGCCTTGTGCCGTCTGGCCTTGTAAGACCTTCAAGAGCCGCTTTCATCATCTCCGAGGTACCTGCCGCGTGAAGGTTGCAGATATCCACGTCAAGTCTTGATAGAACCGCCATGGTTTTTTTAACAGTGTTAGGAATATCATGCAGCTTCAGGTCAAGGAAAATTTTATGACCTCTCTTTTTAATTTCCCGCACTATTTCGGGGCCCTCGGCGTAGAAAAGCTCCATTCCGATCTTTACAAAAGGTTTTTTGTCTGTGAATTTGTCAAGAAACGCGAAACAGCACGCCGCGTCGGCAAAATCACAGGCTACGATTATGTCCTTACCCATTATATGCTCCTCCCTTTATCTCACTTATTATTTTAATTCCGTATTTATCCATAACCGCGGGCAGTTCATTTATTATATCCCTGCATACTGCGGGATTCACAAGATTTGCGACACCGATTTCCACTGCCGACGCTCCGGCAAGCATCATTTCCAATACGTCCTCCGCGCTGCTTACGCCGCCTATTCCAATTACCGGAATTTTTACTGCCTTCGCGGTCTGATAAACCATACGCAGGGCAACCGGGAATATAGCCGGGCCGGAAAATCCGCCCATTGTGTTGGCGATAACGGGGCGTTTTGTCTTTAGGTCGATGCGCATGCCCAGCAGCGTGTTTATCAAGCTTATACCGTCTGCTCCCGCCTCCTCGCATGCAAGTGCGATTTCGGTTATATCTCCAACGTTGGGCGACAGTTTCATGATTACCGGCTTCTTCACCGCCGCCTTAACCGCCGCAGTCACCGCCGCCGCCGCTTTGGGGTCGGTGCCGAATGTCATTCCACCGCCGTGAACATTGGGACAGCTTATGTTTATTTCAAGCCAGCCAACCTGCTCCTCCCTGTCAAGCAGAGACGCGGTATATACATATTCGCTGATCGAAAAACCGCCCACGTTGGCCATAACGGGCTTGCCGAAGCATTTCTTCAGTTTTGGAAGTTCCTCCGAAATAACCCTATGGACTCCGGGGTTCTGCAGACCTATCGCATTAATAAGTCCCGCTGTACATTCAGCAATTCTAGGCGTTGGATTGCCAAAGCGTTCCTCCTTTGTAGTACCCTTGAAAGAAAAGGTGCCCAGACAGTTAATGTCATATATTTCGGCGAATTCGTATCCGTATCCGAAGGTACCGCTTGCTGGAATTATGGGATTGTCTATCGGTATCCCGCACAAATCTGTGTTCAATCTTCCCACAATATCTCCTCCTTCTGCAGCACCGGACCGTCCTTGCAGATTCGCTTGTATCCTGTGATTGTTCTGCAGCTGCAGCCCATGCAGGCTCCGAAACCGCAGCCCATGCGTTCCTCAAAACTGAACTGTCCCGAAGTTTTTATACTTCTGTATACTGCCTTCAACATGGGTTCCGGCCCGCAGCAGTACACATAGCTATACTCGTCAGGAAGCGCGCCAGTCGCAAATCCTTTGAACCCGTAGCTTCCGTCCACGGTTGTGACCGCGGTTATCGCGCCCAGCGTTTTGAACTCCTCTTCATAGAATATCTCATCCGCATTGTTGAAGCCAAGAATCACAAAAGGGCGCTTTCCTTCGGCAATCAGATTCTTCGCAAGATAATACAACGGCGGAATCCCAACGCCGCCTCCGGCAAGTACGGGCCGGTCTCCTGACATAGAAGTGTCGTATCCGTTGCCCAGACCGGTCAAAAGATCGAGATCACACCCGGGCTTAATGGCGCTCATGGTTTCGGTGCCTTTACCGACGACTTTGTAAATCAGCGTCAGTTTGTTTCCTTCAAGATCGCACACCGAAATTGGACGGCGAAGATAAAGACCGTCAATTTGAATGTTTACAAACTGGCCGGGTTTAGTAATATCGCTGCAGTCACCCTCCAGAATCATTCTGTAAACATTCGCGGTAAGGGATTTATTCTCCTTTATTGTAAAAATCGAATTCTTCATAGCTCTCACGCGTCGATTGTCGAAATGGTAAGTGTGGTTTCTTCAAGAACGTCCAGCAGCACTCTTACGGTGTCAAGCGAAGTGAAAATGCTGACATTGTTTTCGGTGGCAAGCTGTCTGATTTTCGCGCCGTCGCTGAACGCCGTTTCGATTTCGGTGTCGCGAGTGTTGAGCACGTATGCGATATGCCCCTGGCGGATTGCGTCGGGAATTTCCCCGCTGCCCTCGCTGATCTTGTGCAGCACATGGGTGCGAATTCCGTTTTCCTTAAGGAAATTCGCGGTTCCTTCGGTGGCTTGGATATTAAAGCCCAGATTGTAGAACCGACTGATAAGGGGCAGAGCCTCCTGCTTGTCGCTGTTGGCTATGGTGGCGAAAACAGTTCCGTAGTTCTGGATACGGGTTCCGCTTGCCTGCAGCGCCTTGTACAGAGCGCGGTTAAGCTTATTATCGTAGCCGATGGCTTCACCGGTGGATTTCATTTCGGGTGAAAGATAGGAGTCCGAACCCTTTATCTTGTTGAATGAGAAAACCGGGACCTTCACATAGTAGCGGCTCTTCTCATCGGGATATATGTTGAATAATCCCTGCTCCTTAAGCGATTTACCAAGAATGACCTCTGTTGCGATATCCGCAAGTGAGTATCCTGTGGATTTTGAAATGAAAGGTACCGTTCTGGATGAACGGGGATTGACCTCGATTACGTAGACATTTTCCTGCGGATCGACAATAAACTGAATGTTGTAAAGACCTACTATGCCTATGCCAAGGCCCAGCTTTTTTGCATACTGAATTATAACCCCCTTGACCCTGTCCGGGATACTGAAGGAGGGGTACACGCTGATGGAGTCTCCCGAATGAATACCGGTGCGTTCCACAAGTTCCATGATTCCGGGGATAAAGACATCATGGCCGTCGCAGATGGCGTCGACCTCGACCTCCTTGCCCTTGATGTATTTATCCACAAGCACCGGCTTGTCGGCATCAATCTCAACGGCTGTCTTCAGATAATGACGCAGCTGTTCCTCGTTGCCCACAATCCGCATTGCCCTGCCGCCCAGCACGAAGGAAGGACGGACCAGCACGGGATAACCTATCATAACTGCGGCTGCTACGCCGTCCTCTATATTGGTGACGGCCCTGCCGAGAGGCTGCGGAATATCGAGCTCCTGCAGGATTTTTTCAAAGCTGTCGCGGTTTTCGGCGCGTTCTATCGCGGCGCAGTCGGTTCCGACAATCTTCACTCCCCGGTCCACTAGAGGCTGGGCAAGGTTGATGGCGGTCTGACCTCCAAGAGAGGCTATTACGCCCTCCGGCTTTTCATAATCAATAATGGCCATCACGTCCTCCGGTGTAAGAGGTTCAAAGTACAGCTTATCCGCAGTGGTGTAGTCGGTGGAAACAGTTTCGGGGTTGTTGTTAATAATAATAGCCTCGTATCCGGCGCGCCTGATAGTCTGGA
This sequence comes from uncultured Oscillospiraceae bacterium, assembly GCA_964446385.1. Taxonomy (GTDB): domain Bacteria; phylum Bacillota; class Clostridia; order Oscillospirales; family Ruminococcaceae; genus CAYSRC01. The sequence continues at coordinate 29,472 of CAYUOH010000008.1, forward strand.
CCGCGTGGACTGTGGAATAGTCGAATTCAACACCCTGACCAATGCGTATGGGACCCGCACCCAACACCACAATTTTCTTTTTGTCTGTCAGGCGGGATTGATTTTCGCCGGTATATGATGAGTAGAGGTAGGCGATATATTTACCTGTATGCAGGGTGTCAACCATCCTGAAAGCAGGTACAAGACCCATTAATTTGCGCTTCTCGTATAGCTCAACCTCGTCCAGATTCCAAAGGGAGGCGATGTATTCGTCGGAAAAGCCGGTCTCTTTGGCAGCGCAAAGAACTTTTATATCATTCACGCCGGCCTTAAGGCTCTTTTCCATATTCACTATATTCATAAAGGATTCCAGGAAAAGCTCCGTAATTGCCGTGATTTCATGAATCTTAGATATTTCAATACCGCGGCGCAGAAGCTCGAAGATGGCGAAAACATTGTCGTCGCGGAACACCGATATATAATTAAGCAGTTCATCGTCTGTTTTATCGTCAAATTTGGCAAGGTGGAAATGACAGGCGTTAATCTCAAGAGATCGCACCGATTTCAGGAGGCATTCCTCCAGAGTGGAGCCGATGCCCATGACCTCGCCGGTCGCCTTCATCTGGGTTCCAAGCGTATTGGAAGCGGAGCCGAATTTATCAAACGGGAACCTGGGAAACTTTGCTACAAAGTAGTCCAGCGAAGGCTCATCAGCCGCGGTACCGCCCGCCACGGGTATTTCTTCGAGCAGCATGCCTACGGCAATTTTTGCCGTTACTCGTGCGATCGGATAGCCGCTAGCTTTGGATGCCAGAGCGGAGGACCGTGACACGCGGGGGTTAACCTCGATAAGGAAATATTCGCTGTTTTCCGGATTTAGGGCAAACTGCACGTTGCAGCCGCCCTCTATTTTCAGCTCGCGGATAATCTTAATCGCGCTGTCGTTCAGCATTTTGCGTTCAGCGTCGCTAAGCGACAGAATGGGGGCCACCACGATCGAATCTCCGGTGTGGACGCCAACGGGATCGACGTTTTCCATGCCGCATATCGTAATAGCATTGTCAGCGGAATCACGCATTACCTCAAACTCGATTTCCTTGAAACCCTTTACGCTTTTTTCCACAAGTACCTGGTTCACCGGGCTCAGTTTGAACGCATTGGCGGCAACATCAAGCAGCTCCTCCTCGCTTTCCGCGAATCCGCCGCCTGTACCGCCCAATGTGAATGCGGGGCGCAGAACCACGGGATAACCGATACGCTGAGCCGCTGCCGTGGCTTCCTCGGCGCTGTATGTAATTTCGGAAGGGATTACCGGCTCGCCTATGGACTCGCAAAGCTCCTTGAAAAGCTCGCGGTCCTCGGCGCGTTCGATACTTTCGGAGGATGTGCCAAGCAGCTTTACCTCGCATTCCTTCAGGACGCCCTTCTTTTCAAGCTGCATCGCAAGATTCAGTCCGGTCTGGCCTCCGATGCCCGGAACAATAGCATCGGCCCTTTCGTAACGCAGAATCTTCGCAATGTATTCCAGTGTCAGAGGCTCCATATACACCTTATCGGCGATGGAGGTGTCAGTCATAATGGTGGCGGGATTGGAGTTGCACAGAATAACCTTGTAACCCTCCTCCTTCAGCGCCAGGCATGCCTGCGTCCCGGCGTAGTCAAATTCGGCGGCCTGACCGATTACAATAGGACCGGACCCGATAATCAGAACTTTTTTGATATCTGTATTTTTTGCCATATTTACTCTCCCTTTTTATATGCTTCACGCCCGCCGCACACGGTTTTCACACATGTTCCGCGAACCTTCATTCCGTTGAAAGGGCTTGATTTGCCCATTGATAGAAAGTTTTCAGGATTTATTTCATATTCCGTATCAAGATCCCACTCACAGTATTCATTACACGTGGGAATTCCGAATCTTTTCCGCGGATTGCCCGAGAGAAGCTGCATAAGATTTTCAAGTGAAATTACCTCCGGGATCACCAGTCGACTGTACAGCACCGGAAAGGCGGTCTCTATTCCGGTGATACCGAACGCGCTGCCCTCAAGTCCGCGGGACTTCTCCTCCACGCTGTGGGGGGCGTGGTCGGTGGCTATTATCGAAATAGTGCCGTCCTGTACACCTTTAATAAGCTCAATGCGGTCCTCATGCGAACGCAGCGGCGGATTCATCTTGAACCTGCCCTCCTCAAGGAGATCGTTTTCGTCCAACACAAGATAATGCGGCGCCGTTTCACAGGTAACATTCACTCCGTCAGACCTGGCCTTACGCACAAGCTCCACGCTTTCGGCGCAGGACACGTGGCAGATATGATATGCGCAGCCTGTTTCCTTCGCAAGGGCAATGTCGCGCTCAATCTGGCCCCATTCAGATTTTCCGGGGATTCCCCTGTAGCCGTGAACGCGGGCATATTTGCCATCGTGGATATATCCGTCGTTAAGCAGTCTGTTGTCTTCACAGTGAGCTGCAATTATCTTCCCGAGCGATTTAGCTTTCAACATGGCACGAAGCATCATTTCCTCAGACTGGACGCCCTTTCCGTCGTCCGAAAATGCGACGCAAAGCGGAGCAAGGTCTTCCATATCCGACAGTTCCATGCCCTGCTGGCCCTTTGAAATGGAGGCGTAGGGGTAAATATTTATGCAGGCGTCCCGGCTGATTAAATCAAGCTGCTCCCGCAGATGCAATACCGTGTCAGGAACAGGATTGAGGTTGGGCATAGTGCACACCGCGGTGTATCCGCCGCGCGCCGCGGCTTGACTTCCGCTTTTTATCGTTTCTTTATAAGAAAAACCCGGTTCCCTGAAATGCACATGCACATCACAGAATCCGGGTAGTCTGACAGTCATAAGCGGGCCTCCTTTTGCAATAAAAAAATCCTGCCGTGTTGTCCGGCAAGACTGCATCACAAAAAGCATAGGAGGGTACGTTACGACCCGCCGTCTATATGTAATCTTGCCGATATCTCGTATCGATCTTAAAGATTCATTTTCTATATTATATTCCCGCCGCCCCCGCTTTACAAGGGCAATAAGTGTAAAACTGGAGAAACATATTTGTTTTGATATTGTTTATTTTGTCAATTTCGCTTTCTCGAACTGCATCAGTCACTTGTCATTGTCATTTCGGTGCACCTGAGCGGCACCGCGTTCGCTAATCTTAATCAGCGCCTCGTACATATCGTCGCCCATACACTTCCGGGCGTATTTGCACCACTGAACACAACTGAGGCTTTCGTTAAATACAACAAAGCCGCAATTGTCGCACTTCATCTCGGTGTCTATCGAGAACATCTCTATTTCATGACCGCACTGCGGACAGATTTTTTCGATGATAGTCGGGGTCTTCGGCCGGCCCTGACATCCTTCCATAATCATTTCTTCTTCTCCTTACAGATTCGTGCCAATCTCATACGCTTTGGCAAGATAGTCGCCGAAGGTTTCGTCACGGTGCGCCTTCTTGGCGGCGGGGTCGAAATTCGTCCAGTTATACAGGCTGTAGTCGTCCACCTGCAGAGTATTTCCGCATGCAAGCACCTGAGCGGGACCTACAAAGCGTGATAATGCATTCCTGTATTCTTCAAGAAGTTTTGTATATCCGACGGTGTCGTACATCTCCTCGCCGCAGTTGCTTGTCATTATAAGCAGCACGGGAATATTGTGTCTGTTGCAGCAGGGCTGTTCCCTGTTGTATGTAAGCGACTGGAAAATTAGTCTTTCATAAAGCGCGCGGAATCCGGAAGAAAGATTACCAAGATAATTGGGTGATCCGATTATCAGCCCGTCGGCATTTCGTATTTTTTCAAGCACATCGTACAGACCGTCGTGACAAGAGCATTTTCCGAAGGACCCAGCCCTTTTGCAGGCAAAGCAGGAAATACAGCCGGTGAATCTATCAAGCCTGTAAAGGTTTATATATTCCACCTCCGCGCCGGTTGATTCGGCGCCCTTAGCGGCTTCCTTAATCAGCAGATCGGTATTCCATCCTGTCCTCGGTCCGGCATTTACGACAACGATCTTTTTCATAGAGGTTTTCTCCGTTTGTCTGATATTCGTGCAAATTACCATTTTATATATTTATTATATCTCAATTGTCTAAAATTACATAACTTTGTTATTTGTGAAGAAAACACAACAGCCCCTCTTTGCATTTCGCAGAGAAGGGGCTGCTTAATTAATTACGTGTTATACATTTGAAAGAGAATTGTTCTCATTCTCCGGTTCCTCGTACTGTACGAACAATACGCCGTCAGGAATTTCTTCAAGGATTTCGCCGTCTGCTTCGATAGCAAGCTTTCCGGCGTAAACCGGCTGTTCTTCCGGTTCCTCCTCTCCCGTATCAGATCCGTTGTTCTTTGTCTCTTCGGGTTCTCCTTCGGGGTCAAGCGTGAATACGTAGCGGTCCTCCATAAGATCCTCAAGGAAGATAACCAGAGCACAGTTACCCACGCGATATATAAGAATCCTGTATCCCTCATCAAGAAGCCTGTCAATCAGCCTACGGCCGAGTACAAGCCGGCGCATATCGGACGCCGTCTTGGTGGCGTCGCGGTCGTCGGTCGGAATAATGATGACTGCGCGGTCGTCTTCTTCAAGGCCGAACAGATCTTCTGCGTTAACAGCGTCTCCGGTTCCGGATTCAGCACGTTTTACATACTCCGCGAATCTTTCGGGTTTCCCGCAGACGGTCAGCTTCGCGCCGTCCGCTGTTTCAAATACCGCGATGCCCTTTTCTTCATCAAGCTTTGCAAGCTTAAGCACAAGAGCCTTTAGATCCTCTTCGGCCTTATACTCCGTGGAATCTGTCAGCAGAATCACAAGCATTGTGATATCGCCAAGGATGTCTGTCTTTTCGCCCTCATCCACAGTGAATACCAGTGTGAGTCCGTCCATTTCGCTGAACGTGCAGAAAATCGTCCTGTAGTACGCCAATGTAAAGTTCTTGCGGAAAACAATGTTTCCGAGTCTGCCATAGTAAGCAGTCTTCTCTTCGGGTTCGTGCCAGATATTGTAGAACCAGATTTTGCCGTAAATAGACGTGATATTTACCCTGCCCCATATATCGCAAATCAGCGATCTGTTTTTGGTACCCACGTCTCCGTACGCAAATAGATCAAGGTTATTACCGGTGATGTTAGCGCTTCCGCCGTTGTAGCCTGCGGCTGCGTCGCCCTTTACGTAAAGATAGATATCTTGACCCCTGATGCTGGCAATCGTTATATCACCGTTGGAAACGATGTATATATTGCCCGCACTCGTTGAGAAATTTCCTGCCGTTATAACAAGCGGATTCTTAATACTGCTGATGTTTCCTCGCGCGGTAATATTTAGATTCCCTGCACTGAGGTTTGATGTACCCTCCGGTACGTTTCCGGCAGTTACATTGCCATTCACCTCAATGAATAAACTTCCGCCAACGGCAAGGTCGTCGATTCTGAGGTCACCAATTACCCTAATGTACGCATTTTCGGCTATCGTACCGGAAATAATTCCGGCGTCAGTAATTAACGGTCTGTTCTGTGTACCGGCGCTTCCGCCAAGGGCGTTGATTTCAAGATGCATCGGGTCGATTAAAACGTCGCTTTCAATTCCCCCTGTGGTGTTCAGTGAAACGTCGCCGTTCGCTTCGAAACTGCCGATGTTCATATCTCCCTTTTCAGCCAGGTTGACGCTGCCGCCGGATGAAATGAACGTTGTGCCGGATACTTCGATATCCAGGGGTGAATCCACGGTTCCGATATATCCGCCCGCATTTAGGTAGAGGTTGCCGCCAGTGCGGATTGCCGTGCCGGCAATGTTCGCATCCTCCAATGCCTTGTCCGCAACTACCTGCACCGCTTCGGCGTTCGTCCTCTTTTCGTCTGCGTCTGTCGCGGCTTCGTCTGCGGCCACACGGGCTTTTCGGGCGTCTTCTCTTGCGGAATCGGCTTCGGCTTGAACCTTGTCCGCTTCTTCCTGAGCTTTAACAGCGGCCTTCTGAAGTTCATCAGCCTTCTTTCCGGCCTCTTCCTTCTGGCTGTTCAGCTCGGATATCGCAGCGTTCTTTTCATCATCGCTGAGACTATCATCGTTAAGTACGTCCTCTATGGCTTTTTCAATATCCGCGACCTTTTGGGAGGCTTCGTCGGCTTTTTGCTGTGCTTCGTCGGCCTTTGTCTGAGCCTCGTCCGCACCGGCCTGTGCTTTTACGGCTTCGCCCTCCTTCTTCAGGGCAAAGCCTTCAAGTATTTCGGCCATGTCCAGAGCGGCCTTCGCAAGGTTGGCTGCGTCGTCCGCGGCCTGCTGTGCGTCGGCAGCATCACGGATTGCACTTGACGCATCGTCGTCGGTTATGTTACCGGGAGCGGTAATTACCGCATCGCCGTCGGAATCAATTTTTCCGATCGCAAGATCACCGGAGACCTCTGTTACATATACAACGCTGCCGTCCGCGTCAAGTTTTCCTCTGCCGTTGTTACCGGACGCTGTATCTATGAAGATAGGTGTGCCGATGCCTCCGATACTTCCGCCGGCAGTAAGCGCCACGTCGTCGGCACTGACCGGTATAATGTTAATTCCGTGATAAATATTACCCTGAGCAATAATGTTGGCTTTGTCTCCGGCTGTGACGGAGTCAAGCTCAGCGTTACCGGCGGAAATTATTACAGCATTTCCGGACGCGAATATTACTCCCAGAATCATATCGCCGCTTCCGCCGCGTGATTCAATGGTATTATCCAGCACAAGGTCTCCCATTACGCTGATATTGTAAACGCCGTTCTGTGTATTTGCAGTTACGTTCAGATCACCCAAAGATGTCAGGTTTACGTCGCCTTCATCCGAAATGTAAAGATGATCTGTAATAAGTACGTCAATCGGTTCATCCGTTGTTCCGACAACACTGCTTTCAGCGGATATATAAGCTTTGTTAGCGGTAATATTTGCGATTCCGGCGTTCTTTTCTTCATCAGTTCTTACGTCGGTCACGTCTCCGTCAGGGGTGGATACCGACACAGTGCCGGCCGCTTCGATAATGCCAAGGCCGATATTGCCGTTCTGCTCCGCAAGATAAGCGTTTCCGGCCGTACTGTTTGCACCGTCCGCTGAGAGGTCAAGCCTAAGCTCGGCGAATTTGTCATCAAGCCTTGAGAAGTCGTAGGCGAGTGCGACGTCGAACACCCAGATTGTCTTTTCGACTCCCTTTTCGTCCTTTACGGTCACGCGGTGAATCGTTCCGGTGATTCCTTCGGGAATCTCCGCAACAACGTTCGCCACAACCTCCGGGTTGTTGTCCTTCTGTTCGGTTATAAGCGGATTTCCGGATTCTCCGATATTTTCACTTGCGGAGAGATCAATATTTCTTCCGTTGATATTGGCGTTTTCGCCGCTGTCGCCGGCGGTAATGCTTCCGTTCCTTACGTCCACGGACACATCTCCGCGCTCAGAGGTTATACTGCGGACGGCAAGATCGCTGTCGCCGATAACCGTGATATTGATATCGCCGTCGTTGTAGATTCTGACAAGTCCGGAAGATGTGCCAATTTCGATATTCAGACCACGAGTCGGGGTTTCTCCGGTATCGGCGCCTTCAGCCTCTTCGGGCATACCCGCGGCACGGATCGCCTCTGTATAAATTGCCTCGATTTCATCATCGGTGAGTGAGGCTAATAACAGCTGTCCGAGATCCTTCACCGGTTCGGGTGCCGTTTCACCATCTTCGGGCTCGGTTTCAAGCTGCGCCTTCAGAAGTTCCTCAAGAAGCTTCTTCTCCTTGTCGCTGTCGCTGTCGTCGCCGCGCAGCGCAAGCAGGGCGTCATAAAGGGCCTTCGCTCCGAGTTGTTCGCCCGGCTTTGCCACGTCCGTATATTCAAGAATGCTCTTTACTGTCTTTTCCTCGTTTGCACTGCTGACAAGCGCGGCAATTTCCGAGTCGGACATGCCGTCGGTCATACCGAGATCGTTCAGGACCAAGGCCAGTTCGTCTTCACTGAGAATACCGGCGATCGTCTTTGCGGACAGATCACTTCCCATGATGCCCTTTACGGTATCCTCATCAAGACTGCTCTTCCAGCCGATGTTCGCTTCGACAATCTTTTCGGCAATCTCCTTCACGGTCTGTACCGGAAGATCAACATTCGTAAGCTTGTCGGTAATATGGTTCAGTTTGTCGCCCTCGACGGTCTCTCCCGAGTTTTCAGGCTGATGCCCGGGGAATTCGTTGACCATCGGGTTATCACCATGGGTAACGAAGGAATCAATTATAATGCGCTCTCCGTAAACGTTGACACCGATAAGCTCTAATACCGATATAATCACCTTCGCGTTTTCGCCATCTCCGGTATTGACGTTGATTGCAAGCGCGTCGATATATGTGTCTCCGACCGCCGGAAGCTTAAGCGTAAGTGCTTCGGGAATATCAATCAGGAGCGGGGATTCCGTTGTACCGACGCTCGATGCCGAAATACTGAGCAACGCATTGCTGTCGTTGTCGTCCGCATCATATCTGATATATGCGCGCGTTCCGTATTCGACGCAGTCAATGCCTCCGTTTTCGGTAAACGTTACGGTATCTCCGGCGCTGACGGTCACTTCACTTCTTTCGGCGTTAAGGCTGTTGAAACGGATGTCATCCGCCGCAGTCAAGACATTGGTGCTGTTAGCCGAAACGATGCGATTATAGATAATATTCGCTGTCTGCTCGTTTTCGCCGATTGCGTGCGCCGTAAAGAGCGAACCGGTAACTATAAGATCGCTGCCGGAAATGCTTCCGCCCGAGGTAAGGGATGCACGGGAACCGTCGATATCTATAAAAGTGAAGATAATATCGGTACCGGACGATATAACCGCTACGGAGTTGTCGGATTCGATGAGTCTGTCCGCTTCGGTCTTTCCGCCCGCATTGACAGTCAGCATGGAGTCTTTAACAATAATCTTGTCGGCCGTCACATCTTTGCCGGTCGTAATATCGGCTTTCGCTTTGGTGCGGAGATTGATATCATCTGCCTTAAAGCTTCCCGCCGCGTTCACAGTTATAACTCCGCCTACGGCATCGATACCGGCGGTTGTCACATTGCCGGCCGATTCGGCGTCTTCATTGGCTGAACCGTCGGGGTCTTTGTTCGTAATCGCAGTAAAGGCCGAGCCGATTCCTGCCTTAATTCCGACAAAGTTTATATTCCCATCCTGAGTTGTAACCTTGAATGTAAAGCCTTCATTAATAACCGTATCGACGATGACGTTAAAGTTGTTTTCAGTGCTTTCACCACCGGATTTTTCGGGAACGTAGATGTAGGTATTCTTGGCGACAACATAATCACCGGATTCGTTCATGAACGTTATTACACCCGATGCCGAGAATTCCAGAGGATTGGCGTCGGTACCGATATGGCCTGATGTGCCGCCCGTTTCGGGGTCGGTTACAGTTATAACGGTAATATTCCCTCCGGATGTCAGGTCACCGTCGTCCGGATCACCGTCGCCGTCCTTCACTGATCCCGCAGGATCGGCAATGGTAAGAACAAGATTGCCGGCCGCGGTGATACCAGTAATGCCGTATTCGATTCCGGATGTTTCGGAAATTTTCTGCGTGAATTTGACGTCGCCCGTAATGACTACGCTTCCATCCGAACCTATACGGATGAAAAGATCCGGCATGGTGTAGAAAATCGTAAGAACGTTGCCTTCGCTGTCAAGAACTGTGTCTATTATCAGGCGCCTGTTTCCGAAACCATCCGATAATGACTTTGAAACAAGGATCTGTTCGGTAATGCCGATCTGAGCCGCCTCAATACTATAAAGCGCGCTGTCGGCAGTGATATTCGTACCGTCGGAAAGTTTTGTAAGATCGGCGGGATTAATATGCCCGATCTTTGTCCATCCTTCGGCTCCGTCCGCACTGTAATAATAATCTCCGGTAACATCCACTGCGACCTTATCGGTAAGGCGTTCCAGCCACAACAGCTGACTTCTTTTCAGTTTTATAACCGGGCCTTCGGTGTTTTCGGCGGGCACCACCTTATACAGGATGGCGTTGGTTTCCTCAATGGTCATCCACAGGTTGCCCTCCTCGTACCAAAAACGTCCGTATGTAAGAACGTAGGTACGGGCACTTTCATCGACATATACCTTGTTGCCGTAACTGTTGGTCTGAATTCCCGGGTTCTCCACGGCCAGCTTTCCAAGTTTTTCTGCGGTAAGGTTCACCGATTCGTAAATCATTCCGTCGAATTTAGCTGAGAAGGTACCATTGATGGAAACTATCAGGCCGCTCTTCGTCAGATACATGGTTTCGGTTATGCGGTATCCCTTGCCGCCGCTGACCATCTGATTGGACGGTAGATAGATTTCCCTTATGGGGATATCGGAAATTTTTCCGACAAAGGCCATCGTATTGCCTTTGCTTCCCATACGGATAACCAGCGATTCGTCCGAACCCTGACTGGTGTAGTCGACGTACTGGACCTTTTCAGCAGGATTATATGTCACCACATCGCCGTTGTTCAGCTTTACATATTTTTCTCCGGTTTCGGTTACATCGACCCTGGCAACGCCTGTGAGGCCATCGCAGCCCTCAAGCTCAAGATAGGGCACAGGCTTCTTTCCGAGCATGAAGCCGTCTGTTAGCTTCGTGAGCCACATATCGGTCAGTGTTGCGATTGGGCCTGTTTCGAGGTTGCCGATGTACAGTTTTATCTTTCCCGCGGAGGTAATCTCGCTTAGCTTCGCCATCACTTCGGCGAGGCTTTCCGTGGTGACTTTCTCATAGTCGGGTGTATCGTCATAGGGGCTGTCAAAGACCTCACGGAAGATATTCGTGTATCCGCTGCCCACAATTTCATCGGTCAGAGAACCCAGCGCCGCGGTTATTAACAACGTATCGGTCACGATCCCGCCGGATTCCGTACGCACCCAGAACACGCCGTTATAATGGACCAGCTTGAATGTTCCTGAGGGACCACCGAAAACTTCCGCATCATAGTAATTTACCGTGTATGTCACCTGTTTCGAGGTTTCTCCTTCGGCAACGGTGAACGTTTCATCCGCGGTACCTGTATGTTTCAGACGGTAGGTAGATACGCCGACTTCCAGAAGCTTATTTCCGCTCTTGACCTGGATCTCCTCACCGGTCTCGACTATTTCGGATTCTATAAGGCCGTCGTTGATCTTCACGATTTCGGCCTCATATTTATTAAAGGTAAACACAGTGTTTTCACCTTCGACTGAAACCGAAACCTCAGCCTCGCCGCAGGCGGTCACAAGGAAAACCTTTTCATTGCGGCAGATAAAGGTATACCCGTTTTTCTCTACCGTACTGTTGAATATGTTGATATCCGAGGTTTTTACCGATACGCTGACACTCTGGGCCTTTACCGCCACGGCGTATATGTCGGAATAATCGATTGTTCCGTCGTGTTCATAGCCGTATGCGTAGTACTCGGTGCCGTCTGCCGCAGTTTCGATGATATGGTCGACAGAGTAAATTCCGAGGCCATGAATCACGGTTGCTCCGTCTCTAAGCGATTCGATACGCGCTCCGGATCCGTTGTAAAGATTACGGATGCCGGTGTCGTTCAGGATCACTACGCTTGCGCCGACGGTCACCGCGGTGCCGCTGTTATCGACTATAGCGCCGTTTTCGCCATCGTAAAGGTATACTCCCTCTGCCGATGTTTCGTACCTTTCACCGGTTACGAAGCTTTCGTTGGCAAGTATCGCGGATACCTCGACCGCCTTCACATAGCTGAAGCTTAAATTATTAGATTTTGGTGCGTAGGTGGTGACATAGTAATACTGAGTCTTTTTATTGTCAGCGTTGTATCTCACTGTGAACCACTCGCACCACATATAGTTTGTGAAGCCGTCGTTGCCGGAAATAGTAGCTTTCACATTGCCGCCTGCGTCGACAACATTGATGGAACTCATTCCGTTCCGGGAATATTCCGGCGTCCAGTATTTGCCGCGCAGTGCGTCGTAAATACCGCCGGACTTAAGATAGCTTACGGTTACACCCATGGGTGTATTGACGGTACTGATTACTGTACCGTTGTATTTATAGGTATAGTATCCATAGCTGTATTCCACCGTTACATTCATTCCCGAACCCAGAAAATCGGATAATGTGAACGTATTCGAGGCACTGTTTTCCACATTGTACAGATGGAGCGTGCCTGCCGACTCACCGACATGGTCATACATAAAGTCGATGGCCTTGCTCCAGTCCCCTCCCTTTACGTCGTAGCCCCAGAACCTCGTCTCGTAATAGGTTTTGCCGTTGCTCAGCGTCATGGTCTCAACAGCATTGTCCCGGATTACCACCTGATCGAATCTGAATGTAGCGTAGTTCGTCGCTGAATTGGATTCTGATCCGTAGAATCCCGAGCCGGGCTCCATAGTGTAGAAGGTAACTGTATTTCCGCTGCTGCTCTTGTGGTAAATGATGAAATAGTAGGAATATGTACTCCTGGACTTCAGATTGGATAGTGTCGGCTCAAGGCCGCTGAAATAGTAGAATTCGTACTTTTCGTTTCCGCTTCCCGTTTCTGAGCCGCAGTTTATCAATTCAACGGTCCATTCGACGACGGCATCTTCTCCGTCTTCCGTAACGTTACGTGCCAGAAGGATTCTAACCCGGCCGTCTTTCATACGGCTGAGCAGCCAATCACCTTCTATGGAGCTCATCAACGTTTCGTAGGTCATGTTCTCTTCGACCGTCAGATATCCGGTTATGAGATCAATCGAAACACCGGCGGCAAGCTTGATTTCCTTCACTGTAGTGCCGTCTTCGGAGTATATGAATTCATACTCGCCCACGGCCATGGCGGTCCCGTTTTCCTCCACACGGGCAACGTTGCCGTTTTCGTCCATATAGAATATGCTGCCGTTGGGCAGAGTATAGATATAAAGGCCGGTGGCGTCGTCGTAGCCCGAAAGATAGCGATCAAGAACATCCATACCACTCAGCGTATAATCGCTGCCCAGAGATATCTGCACTAAATACATGTAATCCACGATACCGGGAACGGGCACGGTGACTGTGGTCGCACCGTCGACGCTGTAAACGTTCAAACCCTTTTCCAAAGTAACGTATACATCACCCTCGCAGGAGGTTATGTCTGTGATATCGACATTGATTCCGGATGCGACGGTGCTCAGCCCGGTTTCTGGAACCACATCAACAATAATAATTTCCGCCGCGGTAACATCCAGGTAGATATCTCCATTTGCGACTGCTGAAATGCTTCCGGTTTGTTCTCCGTCGAATATCCAGGTATTGAAAGACTGCTGCGCGCTGCCGATCGTGGCGGCATTTTCGACGCGAAGCGTATGCGCCCACAACGGGGCAACCTGCGAGCCGCTTGCAAGCGAAGTTACTTCCTTAATGCCGGTTAAGCTCGCTCCGGTCATTCCGGTCCAGATGAAGCTTACGTCACCGGTGTGGTTTTCAATGAATCCGTTTACATAGACGGCAGCAGTGTCTGAATTCTGAACCAGAACATAAGGAATATCATACTTCGCGTGGTAATATGTCGGATTCAGACGTATACCGTTTATGAATACTCGCGGATTAATAAAGCCCGTGTTCCGTAGCGCAATGGCATTTAGAACGATTTCTTTATTTGTGCTGTTGGTGATTGTCAGGCCCGGCAGCCAGGTCTGGTCGTAAACCTTCATACCCGTAACCGTACCGTTCAGGCGGGCTGTGCCGGGAAGATTGTTTGTAATGTCGCTGAATATGATCCGGGACCCGTTTATCGTGTAGAACTTCGAGGGATTCTTTACGCCCACTTCACGAATTCCCCGGTCGGAAATATCGATATAAATTCCGCCCGCGGCGTCGCCGAGATAAAGATCCGGATTGGTTATGGTAACGGAGGTCCCGTTTGAAATACTTCCGTTCCTGTCGAAATCCACTTCAGCCGTAAAGCCGCCATCGTGAAGGTCGTGGTTCCTGCGGCTTTCGGTAAAATTGTTCGCCGAAATATCAATCAGCGCACCGGAATATCTGAATTTCGAATCGGAGCTTCCGGCGTTAAGTTTGGCTGTACCGGTCACGTTTACATCTGATTCTGCATTACCCGCTCCGAGCGCGTCCATCTGTACAAAGACGTAGGAATGAATATTGCCTTGTCCAATGTATGCCGGCAGGGTAGATGAAAGGATATACGCTGCATCGTGCCCGGTAAGGTTAAGATTGCCGATATTCGTATAAGAGTTAAGCGCAACATCAAAGTCGTTCTCGGCATCCACGTCACCGCCCAGGGCCTTGCCTTTGGAGTAACTGTAGTTGTAAAGATCAAGTTCCGCAATGCATGCGGTAATGTTGACCCTGCGGCCTTCTATGGCGTTGTCGCTGCCCTTTACCGTTACTGTGGAATCAAGATCTACCCGGGTATTGTTTGTAGCCACCGGGTGGGTGCCAAGTCCTGATGCGGAGACCGCGTTTTCGGTTCTTACACCGTCCTGGGATGCGTTGCTCCTGATTGTGACGGTGCCGAAGCGGTTCTGAATCCGTGTATTGCCGCCGATTTCAACTGTTGCATCGGTATTGATATCCACTGTGCAGGTCGCTTTCGCCAGCGAAACAACACCGCCGGAGCTGGCCTTCGCGAATGTGATTATGGAGTCGTTTTCGCCAGCCGCGCTTCCGATATCCACACTGCCCCAGTCAGCGGTAAGGGAGGAATTCGCCATTGTTATCTTTGCGGTACGCGTGAGATAGTTTTCCGCCTTCAGGGTGGAGCCCTCTATGAACCCCTTGCCGTCCGCCATGGTGTACGCGTTCATATTCGCGTTGGAAACGGCCTTTATGGAAATACCCTCTATGGCATTCATCAATGAAGTGATGTCCACCGTTGTATTGGTTGTTACATGGTTTTCGCCGTATGTACTGTTGGCGCTTACGCCGAAGCCGATAGAGGAACCTGCCGCTGCGCTTTCGGCGCTGTCCTTGTCCTCTGCGAGAATCACTATGTCCCCGCCGGAGGTAAGCTTTGTCCCGCCATTGGCATACGCTTCGGTCTTATAAAAACTATATGTAGGGATTTTTGTATCGGATACATCGGCTACGGTAATGGTTGTTCCCTTGTTGACTACGGATTTCGCATATCCTTCGTTATACGCGCGGATACGTATGCTGCCGCCGACGTTGATGCTGCCGCCGCTGATACCCGCGGATGCGGTCTGCGCGTAATTTGAGTCGGTTCCCACCTTTGCGTTGGCGGAAAGGGCCTTTACGTTAACCACGCCGATAAGCAGGGTGCCGGATACGGTAGCTGACGAGGTTGTATTGCCTACAGCCTCCAGTACCGCGTTGCCGGTGCATATAATATTCGCATTGTAAATATGGGTGTTTACAACGTCCTGAGTAATTGATTCTGCTTTGAAGGTACCGATAGTGGCCAGAGAAATCTCAATCGCCATCTTTGCCGTGGCAATTGCCTCGCTAAGAGTTCTGGCACGGGCGGAAATGCTTCCGGAGATATTGAGAACATTATTGCCAAGCCCAAAAATATTTACCGTGTTGGCTGTGACAGATTTGGCATATGCTATGTTTACTTCGGCACCAATCAGCGATACCGAAACGCTCGAATTGTCGCTTCCGCCGGAACCGCCTGTTTTGGCGGTCGCATAGCCGTATCCATCTTTCTTTACAATCTCCGAAATGACACTGACGCTGCCCCTTACCGTAAGGGTTCCGCCGAAGCGAAGCTCGGCATACTGCACCGTGTTAAGCCATGCATCAACATGGTTTACAGCTATGCTTACAGCTGAGAGGTTAAAGTTGCGTGTGCGTCCCGTGGAGCTCGCGCTGCTGGCGCCCGTGGTCGTTACGGATACGTTTCCGCCGACAAGACCGCCTTTCAGTGCACCGAAGGACGATGTAGCCTTAGTAGATGTTTTGGCAAGGGCGATGTTAGCGTCAACAGAGACAAGAGTAACGCTGATGCCGCCGCCTGCGCCTGTAGCAGAATCTGATTCGGAGTAATAGGTGTTGCTGACGTCGACATAACAATCTTTTGCAATATCCTCAGTGGAAATATCGACCGTGTCGGCCTCAACATCCGCGCCGAAGTCTCCGGCCGCAAGTGCCAGAGTCTGAAGGAGCGTGGCATTTACTAAACCTATTGATATCCGGTCGGTATCAACATCGGCCAGCGCATAGCTGCGGGCATTATTTGTCACCGACAACCGAACCGCCTTTATGTTTCCTCCCGCAATTACCGCACGCGCGGAGGCTTTCATAATCGCGTTAGCAAGTGATACCTTGCCGCCTATTGCTGTTACCGATACGGATGATCCGGTTCCGTTGGATCCCACGACAGCCGCGGCACCCGTATTGGGGTTATTGTTGAATATGCTTTCAACGGTTATCGCGCCGTTTTCTGATGTTACGTCGAGTCCGTTTTGGCCCTTTTCACCGATATAGGCTCGCTGAACAGCAGATACTGTCGAATATACACTGTTTGCGGCAATGCTTACGAGTCCGATTGTAACCTTTGCGCTCTTTATTGTCGCTTCGGATGTGGCGGAGCCATCAACTGTTATCGATATATCTCCGGCGGTTTCACCGTTGGCTGCGACCTCACCCTCGCCGCTTATACCGGCAGTGGCTTCGCTGCGGGAATTCGAATTGGCGGTATTCACGTTCACTCCGATCACTGAAGCGGAAATTCCGTTTTCGGCCTGCTTGCTTGTAGACTTTGACCTTGTTTCATATTTGTTGTAAAGGTTGATGCTCTTTGCCCTTATCTTCTTGTCAGTGCGGATATCCGCTCCGCTCCTGCCTCCGGCGAAGGAGTATACTACTGTAAGTGTACCGGAATAGTAACCGAGGCTGCTGCCCTGGTTGATATCTCCGATACTGAAGGCCTTGGTATTCGATTTCAACTCAAGTGCTCCGCCGATTTCTGTCGAGGCGTTGTAGATGTAGACAAGGTTAATTGCGTCGAACACCGATACGGAAATATTGGCACCCACGCTGGCAAATGACAGCTTTACGCTTTCGGCTGAAGCGGCGCCTACCTTGGAAAGCGACCCGCTGAAGAAAGCACTGTCGGCACTGAATACGCTCGTATCGTTAAGTTTTGACGAAAGGGTTACGGTACCGCTGTCAGTAACGAGGTTTGCATTCTTTACGAATGTCTGCGCGTCAACCTTGTTCACCGCTACGGTGACGTTCGCCACAACACTGATCAAGCTGCCTGAAAGAGTCGGTGTATTTACGACAGCCTTTGCAAGCGAGCTGCCCTCTGATGTAACACTGATGTTTCCGTCCGTATGAACCGTGCCGCTGCCTAAAATACCGGTGCGTACCCGCGTGATATTGGTGGCCACGGCAGTATTGAGACCTATATCAGCCAACGAAAGCTTTACGCCGCCGGTTGCCGGTGTAACGTCAGCGATTGCCTCAGATTTGTAAGTGCTGCTGACTGAAACGGAATCTGCGCCGAGCTCGTCGTCTGCGGACTTAGCGTCCAGAATTGTTTCAAATCTGCCGCCCGAAATCGCAAATCCCATCAAAACGCCCACGGAGACCGCCGCAATGCCGAAGTTCTTTACGGTAACCTTCGAGGTGGAATCAGCTCTGTTTGAAAGCTTAATTGCGCCGTTGTCGGTTAGCGTACCTGATTTTTTTGTAATGTCTAAATTACATGCGCTTATGTACACACGGCTTGAGGTATTTGCTATCGCAGTTGCGATGCTGGCAGTAATGCTTGCGATACCGGCCGATGCCGAGAATATGTATGATTCAGCCATGCTGCCGAATGTGACGGACTGTGTTTTGGCTTCTTCACCTTCACCCTGGGTAATCGAGGCAATTTTCGTGATATTCGCACCCTGTACCGAAGAAGCAGTCAGCTTATTAAGTTTGAGCGTTCCGGTGGTATCCACCGACGCTTCCTGAATGTTCTTAAGCCACGCGAAGGCTATTGCCACGTTGGCGGTAATTCCACCGATACTTGCGTTTGCAAGCACCACGTAGGCCCTGCCTGTTCCTACGGCGCTGACATTCAGTGCTTCTGCTGTCATTTCTCCGCCACTGCCGGTAAGAGCCGCGATGTTATTGCCGTTGTTCAGCGCCAGCGAGATGTTAAGCGCCGCGGCGAATAAACCGACTGAAGCGGTTACGCCGACAACGTACGCAATTGTATTGTTGGGTTTCTCGGTGGTACCGGCGTTGATATTAACGGATCCTTTAATATCATTTACTCTTCCGCTTATATCAAGCTTTGCGGTATTGGAGGAGCCGATATATGACACCGCAACTGTCGCGCCGACAGCCACTCCGCCGCCGGTTACGGATACAATTACTACCTCAGTCTTTCCGGTGAGTGTGGCTGTGATGTTTACGCTGCCTGTGATGTTTAATCCTGCCGTAACCTCAGCGGAGTTCTGTGCGAACCCGAAGCTGAGAGCTACAATGCCGTTTACTGCAACAGCACCGCCGGCAACACCGACACCAATAACTTCAACATCACCCTTACCGATAGCGTTTACCGTAAGACTTGCGGCGGTTATGCTTCCACCTACACGGGTCTTCGCATCAAAGAGGTTTATGACTACAGCAACGCTCGCGCCGACCGCCACGCCGCCAATGGCAATGGAGATAAGGAATCCGCGCGCATCCGCTGTCATATCATGCTTTACAGTTACAGCTGCGTTTGGTGTATTAACGGTAACGCCGCTTCCTATTCCGTTCCATACGCTAGTGCGGTTGATTGCCAGCGCTACGCCCGCGTTTACCGCCACTGCACCGCCACCAAGCGTCGCGGCCGCAGCTGTTGAACGGGTGTGACCGATTGTTTCGATATTGATGCTCTGAGTATCAACACTGCTGATATTTGCGTTTCCGGTGATACCGTTGTTAACGGATCCCTCGAAATACGCAACGCCTGCGGATACGTTGACCGCGACCGCACCGACGCCTATTCCGATATTTACTGTCAGAACGTCACCGAAATTCATTCCTGATTTCACTTCAACTGCGTTTGCTTTGGTAACATTCGAAGAAAGCAGAGCGTCCACGCTGCTGAAAACCAGCAGAACCGCTACGCTTACGCCTACACCGACAAAACCTCCGGCTCCGGTCACGGATATCAGACGAATTGTGGAAAGTGCAGGCATCTCGGAAGTATCGTCATCCTTCTTTGTCTTTTTATGGGCTTCTTTCTGTGTATCTTCGCTGCTTATCGTCTTATCCTCTCCGCCGACATTGATTGTCTTGGAAGGATATTTGGACGGTGTATAGTCTGTCTTTGAACCGGTGGTCGCCTGAATCAGGATTGTTCCGCCGGCACTGAGTACCGTGTTCTCCCCGGAAAGCGCCTTTACATTCGAATTCAGAACCGCTACGCTGAGGCCTACGCCTACTCCTGCGCCGCCTCCTCCGATTGCAATAGTTCCGGAAACCATATTGGCGTTGAGGATATCCGATGCAACCACACTTATATTGCCCAAAGCTGTTATCTGTGAACCTTCACCTATAAGAGCAGCAATGCTGTCCTTGCAGTCAGGATCGCTGCAGGGACTGTAGGATGTGCCATCCGAACCTTCCGCGGTTGCGGAATAGGAGCTTACATCGAATTTAACGGCTGAATTCGCCGTCGTTTCAACGTACTCGTCCTTTTCGGAGTCGTAATAGTATTTTGCAATACCTCCACCGAGGTTCTTTGCCTCTTCATCCGAAAGAGCGTTGTATCTGTAGGATGTTTCTATTATGTAAAGTTTTCCGTCACCAAGGGACGTCTTTGACTTAGTCTCGGTGGTGGCTATGTAACTTCCGCTGTTTATATCAAAGTAGTAGCGCTGTGTGCCCGGAGCAAGGGCTGTGGACTCTTCGTCGCTGATGGCTTTGTATGTGACAACGGTTTCCTTTGTGTAAAGCTGACCGTCGCCTACCGTGACATTGGTATCTGCGGTCTTTGAGGTAGCGTCGTCGGTTTCTACATAGCACTTGTTTTCTTCATCATAATGATACTTCTGTGTGTCTTTGTAACTGTCCTGCGCTTCTTCATCAGTAATCGGCTTGTACTCTCCGTCCTCATAGACGTAAAGCTGACCGGAGGTATCCTGACCGTAGTTGCTGTAATCGGTCCCGGCTGTTTCCTGTCCGTCACCCTGCAGAAGCTTCGTCAGATCGCCCGGCTTGTCGTCATCAGCAAGCACAGAGCTGTTGCCGGCTGCAAACGCGCCGGAAAGCTGCGCATCGGGATCCATTGCACCGTTAACGGATTCCAGTTTATTCGCGTCGACTGAGCCGGAATAAATGGTAAGTGTCTCTCCGTCGTCTCCCAGCGTGTAATATTTGTCTTCACTGTTGTCGGCAAGCTTGTAAAGGGTCACAGTACTGCCGTCGTCAAGGCTGTAATTCCATAAAGTATATTTCTTATCTTCTATACTCCGGGTATTACCGCCGTAAAGTGAATCGTGCGCGTCCTTCGTAAGCGAGTTACCGGCTACTATGACGGTGATGGTCACGCCCACGCCGGCCACACCGGAACCTGCTATTGTTGCATCCACGCTCAGGATATTGCGGTTGGAATTTGTTATTACTTCCACATTGGCGGCGTAAACCTTGCAGTAGTTGCCGATGGAGGCCTTTACATTGTTGAAGCAGACACTCACCAGCGCTGTAACGCCCACCGCGGCCGTGCCCGCCACGGCAACTGTTGCGACTATTGCAATAAGAGTGAATGTGTCTTCCGCTTTTACAAGGAGGTTTCCGAGGGTGTATATCTTCGCGTTGTCATCAACATGTGCGCTGACCACAAGCTTGGTAATTATAACATCCAGTGTGCCGCCGATTCCGGCCGTGCCGCCGCCGGAGAAACCGGCCGCGTCTGCGGAAACCATTTCATAAGATATCGCGGAAACCGTTACATTTCCTCCGACCTTGTCGGATTCGCTTCCTATATTCGCGTTTACGTTAACGCCCGCATCAATTGTGTTTTCAAAATAGGTAACCACGCCGACCGCCACAACCGCGGCGGTGCCCGCCACAGCTACGCCGGCAGCGATATTTATAAGGGTGCTGTCCGCTTGGGCTTTAACTCCGACATTTTTGTCTGCATATATGCTTCCGCCCGCGGATGAATTTACGCTGCTGCGGAACACCAGGACGTTGACATCGCCTGCCACGCCCACTGTTGAAGCAGCGGCAAAACCTACAGCCAGAAGAACAACCCAGTCCTTACTGTAAGCGTTTACAAGTACGCCGCCGTCCGATATTACGGTGCCACCGTTGCCGATTGAGGCTTTGACGGTCTTCTTTGCCACAAGAACAACTGCTGTGGCGCCTACACCGGCCGTGCCGAAGGACAGCGCCAAAGCGCCGGCAAATTCGAATACCGTGGTCTCGCACATAGCTTCAACGGTAATACACGGACCGTCAGCGTCGTCGCCGTCTTCATCTTCGCCGTTGGCAGCTGCCGCAAGATCCGAACCGTCGCCTACAGATGCCTCAACTTCGGAGGAGGATACCAGAGTTATTACCGTTCCGGCAACTGCGACGTTGGAGGACGCCGCTGCCGCGACACCGGCCATTATCATAGTCTCACGGGAATTAGCGGCAACGGTTACTCCGCGTCTTCTGTCATATCTGCTGACTGCGGTGCGAATACCGTGTTTTTCTCTGTCTGTGCCGTATGCGATATTTGCGGTAAGACTGCAGTTCTGTCCAACCGTCGCTTTAACTATATTTTTTATTACGCCTGTACCGATTGTGGCCCCCACTCCGAGAGTGCCGAATCCCACGGCGATACCGCCGCCGAACAGGTACAGCGCGTTATCAAGAACTGCGATAATCCCGATTGAATCTCCAGCGGTTATTACGGAATAATCGCCTACATTTGCCTCTATATCGGTATTGTTCACCAGTACGGGAATCACACCCGCAAAAGCGTTGCCCTTGGAAACACCTGCCGCCACGCCGATAATAACGGACGTGTCGGTGCCTGCGGACTGTACAAGAACGTCTCCGCCCGCATTCAGTTTTACGTTTCCGAGATTGATAAGAGCCTTACGCGTAAGAATATCAACAAGGACCGATGCTCCGATAGCTGCGGAGGATCCGCCTATGGCGGCAGAAGCCGCAATGTCGACAAGCATCGCGTCGGAATTTAGAAGGATATTTATATCCTTTGCCGCGGTCAGCACTGCGCCGTCCGCGACAGTTGTTTGTGCTTCAAGGTTGGAAACGGTTACACCTATCGCGCCTGCTATTGCTACATTGGAGCTTGGCGAAGTGGCAGCGGAGGCGGAAGCCAGCACGTTTATAAGCTTCTCACTGATGTTTCCGACTAAGCTCACATTTTCGTTGTCACTGGTAAGTTTTGCGTTTCCTATATCGGTAATAACCTTGGAATTGTCCACGATTACCGATATTGTACCGCCGACCGCGACTTTGGAATTGCCACCCGAGGCGGACAACGAAACCAGGATTACATCGGTACCCGCACCTGTACGGACGTTTACGTTATCAGCGGCTTTAACCGAACTACCGTCGCCGAATACTGATTTTACGCTGCTTTCAAGTGCCACAGCGTTCAGCGCTCCGCCTATTGTGGCGGTGGATGTGTTAGTACCGGTGGCCAGAGCCGCGGCAACCGTCGCAACCAGAACGTCGATATTGATATTTGCAGACTGGCTGTAGCCGCCGTCTGTAATGTTAATTGTCGTATTGTCGCCGACAATTGCCCTGACAATGTCTTCATTGAGCAGGAATCCTACAGTGAGACCCACCCCGACCTTGGAGGGGGCCGCGCTCAGCGCACCCGCAAGAATGCGGACGTTGGCGTCGTCTGACGCCTTAAGGATCATTCCGCTGATATAGGTTTTATCGGAAACCTTCATTCCGCTAAGCTGGGCTAATGTAATCTTGGATTCCTTAAGCTCGCCTTTTTCGTTCTTTTCATAAACGCGTCCGTTGTACACGTAGTATAAATCGGCACCCGCCTTGTATTCGTCGTATTCGACATCTTTGAACTCGACCTTATCTGCATGCTTTTCAGCGCCGAAAACGTCAACGTCGAATCCTGCGTCGGTAAAGGTTCCGTCATCATTCAGCGTGAACACGCCTTCGTTTACGTAATAGAGATTCTCGTTGGTATCCGTGTAAATCTCATATTCGGATCCCGAAAGGTTCACGGACACGCTGTTGCCAACCAATGCCTTTACCGTGTTGTTAAAGAACAGCATGGCAATGGAGCCCGCTATCGAAGCTTTGCTTTGAGTAGTGGACCCGGAGGACATTATTGAACCGGCAATGGCCTCAAGATAGTAGTTTGTGGAACTTAGGACGTTCAGTGCGTCCACCATTCCAAGGGCATCGTCGGTGCTGACGTTGATGTCAAGCTTGTAGGTATCATCATTTTCACCCTTGTCAAGGTTGATGAAACCCTTATCAGCCGTCGCTTTTTCTTCCGCACTCAGGCCTGATGTGTTTGTAATAAATTTGGTAAGGCCGACAGCGCTTTCAAAATCGCTGAAATCAACACGAAGCTTTTCCGCCGTGATTTCAAGGCTGCCGCCCGTGATGGATGAGTAATCGCCGATGCTGTTTTTCACGATGCTTTCGGCGTAAATCAGTGCAAACGCTGCGCCTGCGCCTACGCTGGAGCCCTTGGATACGGATACCGCGCCGGCACGAAGAGCAAGTTTGGTTTTGTCTGTTGCGGAAATGACTATCTTCCCGCCCTTCAGCTCACTGTGGTCTTCTACGGTACCGTCAGCTATGATTATTAGTGTTTTCGTATTATCGGTGACGACTGCAACAGAAGCGGCGATGGATACCTTTCCGCCGTCCCCGCTTACCGCGCCTGCCAGAGCCTGCGCAGCAAGCAGACCCCTGTATTTACCGTTCATATTCTGCGTCAGGTCCGCGCGTACCGTCAGGTTGCCGTCGTCGGAGGTGTCAGTGACATCTTCGCCGAGTGCGAAAAGCTTTCCGTCTATTTTTACTATTGCTTCATTGCGGTCCACGCTTACCGCTACGCCGGCAGCTATGGAGTTGGAATTGCGGGCCAGACTCATGGCAAGTCCGGAGCCCTTAGTCATAAAGTTGCCGTGGTTTACTGATGCAACAAGAATATCGGAGGCGGTGATTACCCCTTCGATAATTACTTTGGATTTATGTCCGGTAATGTTAAGGCCTACTGCTGCGGCTACCTGATACTTCTGTCCCTGAGTGCCGCCGGCACCGGACAGCGTATCAGTACCTGAATTGTTGTTGGCGGCAGTAACACCCTGGTTTCCTGTGCCTGTGGCGCCGTCGGAACCGGAGCCTTCCACTTTCTGGGTTCGCAGAGCGTTTGTGGAAAGAGGCGCGTCATTGTTGGTGCTGCCCTGACCGTCGCCGTTTGCGTTGCTGTTCAGCGCCCCATTGGTGCGGTTCTGGGTATTGTTTGTGGAACCGGAGCCTGAACTATTTTGGAAATAGTCCCCTGACATCAACTTGTTGGAGTTTTCTTCGGTTGCCTTGGTTCCCTTCGCAAATTTGTTGAGGTAGCGGTCCATATCGGATCCCATCGCCGTAGCAAGGGCTTCACTGTCGTCGCCGTCTTCACTTTTTGCGGTAACAGAGGCTTTGCCTTCAACGACGGCGCTTCCCTCGAAGGATGCGACTGCGTCGGAGTTGACTATATTGACCGAAACTGCCGCGCCAACGGCAGTGGACTGACCGGATGCGAATGAACTTGCTTTGGTCAGTGTTTTACCCTTCTGATCAGCGGAAAGCCTGAAACTGAGCTCGTTATCGACATCACCTGTATCGACCTTTTCTTTACCTATTGTCAGGTTTGCGCCGTTGAGAACTCTGGCATGTATTTCGTCTGTAATAATGGACAGCGCGGCCGCTGCGTCAAGGGAAATATCCTTTGCCGTGGAGGTCTGCTTTCCTTCGGATGCAGTTGCAAGCGGATCGGTACCCGCTACTCCTGCGGACATGACAATGTGATTCACCGCTGAGCCGATATCCATTGATCCGGCGATTATCGTACGGTTTTCACCTAACGAGGATATAACCTTCACATTGGAATAGGTCATAGCGAAGCCTGCGCCAACTCCTACTGTCTTGCCGGAATTGGTCTTGTTGTCTGTCGCACCCGCACCTGGAGTATTCTGGGTAGAACCGTCCTCCGCGTTGAAGGAGGCAACAATCTGTACGTCAGCCTGCGGCATGTAGAACAGGTAGGCTGTTCCACCGTCAGGATCAGCAATACCGGGTTCTTTGGTAATGACTTTCTGCTCTCTGAAAGCAGTCTCACCGGCCGGCTTGTAATAAATCTTTAATTCGAAAAGCTTATATCCCTGGGCGGGTTTAACAACGACGGCTATACGTTCTTCATAAGGAGCGTAAAGATTAACTCCGCTGTCAGTGCCGTCAAGACTGAGAACCTTAATCGTACCGAGCGTACCATTGCTGCCCGTTACGGTGAATTTGTTGCTGAACGTACCGTCCTTGTTGTCGACAGAACCATCCTTTGTGATTTCGGTACGGCCTGTGTCGTTCTTGTTTACCGTAACCTCATAAGCGCCTATAAAGCGGGACTTTACGTTTATATATGTATCGGGCTTGATATCAATCTTTGTACCGTTATTTACAGTGAATGAGCTGGTTACAGTACCGTCTTTTTCCGAAGCAGTAACTATAAACCTAACTGTTGCACTGTCCAAGGCAGAGGTTATGCTCTGTTCCTTGCCCGTTGTGTCGGTATAGTATATCCGTACGGTGTTTGTAGCGGAAACTGAATCATTTTCCGTCGGAGATACAACCATGTAGCCTTCTTTCGGAGTGAAAGAAAGAATAATCGAGTCTCTCTTTACGGTTGCTCCGTCAACTTCGCTTGTATTTGAACTGCAGGATAATCCAACTGAACCTTCGCCTTCCCACTGCGCGTTTACGCTTTCCTTAAAGGCAGTGTTCTGGGAAGTGATAAATACTATGTTAATATTAACTTGTGAATTGCTGTCTATATCTACTCTGGCGGAGTTGGCAAGATATAACAGCAGACCCGCGTTTTCGCCTGTTCCTACTGTCTCGAAAGTCGGCAGATTAAAGCTGTTGTTTGTAATTTCTACCTTGAATCTGCCTTTAGTACCGTCATCTTTGGTGTAATTGAGATACACCTCACGGACGGTCATGCCCTCATCGGGTGTGACATTAACTTTGCTGCCTTCCACAGCTGCTTTACCGCCCGCACCTACGTGAATAATCGTATGTTCAACACTGCTGATTGTGCTTGCGGCGGTCTGTCCGACTGTACCGGCTGCATTGTCCGCGCTGCCCGCTCCCAGATTTGCGTTGGCCTCGCCCCTGCTGTTTTCAGCAGCGGAGGCTACGGTCTTTTCGTTATGGTTGGACACGGCCTTTATAACTGCGTCCTTGCCGACGGTAACCGTACCGGAGGAGCCTTCGCTCACACCGGCCAGCTTTGCCATCGTGGTACCGTCTATGATTGCCAGAGCCACCGAACCGGCGACTGAAACCTTGTCCGCACTGGCGCCGGCTATAGCCTGGGTTGTGAATGTATGTGCGGTAATTTTATCCTCAACCTCGACGTTGATATCGAGTATGGAGGACAGTCCGTCGATAGCACCGTTGGTAAGGGCCTTCCCTGCCGCCTTTAGTGCGTTTTTAACGTTATTCTTTAGTGTTTCGCCGATCTTACCTTTCAGGAAGGCGGTGAACTCATCAATATCCACAAGTCCGTCAAGAAGTGTATTCGCAACATCCTTCGCGACGTTTGTCAGGGTATCAAGAAGCTTTGCCTTAACTTTCTCTCCGGTATTAAACTGGTCAATATTCGCTCTGATATTGGATATATCAACCGAATCCAAAAACGGTATGTCATTCAGGTAATCGTCGACTATCTCAAGAATCTTATCTGCAAAATCTTCGCCGACCTTGCGCAGAATGCCGCCTTCGCCTATAAGGGCCTGCTTAATCGACTCAGCGAGCGTCATCTTTGTGTCGCCTTCCTGACCGCCCTTTGCTCCGGTGACCAAATTCTGAAGCATCGGCATAGCTATGGGAAGAACATTTTTGAGTGCATTTTCAAAGATGGACTTGCCTTCAGACTTCAGATATTCGTACACTTTGTTTTTGAGATTCTCAAGGATTTCTTCCTTGTCATCCTCATTGATATCTGAACCGATCATCTCGTTGAAGGTATCGGTCAGCTTCTCGGGTACCGAAAGGATCATTACAACGAAATTCTGGAAGTTTTCCTGGAGCTTTTCCCAGGGATTGGAATCCAGAAGATCTTCAAGGCCGGTACCTGCCAGCAGCGCGTCGAGAGCCTTTTCAATCACGTCTCCTGCTATGGATGCAATGGCCTGTGCGTCGATAAGGTCCGCAAGACCTATAGCGTCGGCAATTTCTCTTACCAGATTGGCTACAGCTTCCTCAATCAGGCCGCGAAGCCACTTCTTGTCCTCGTTGTCCTGTTCTTTGGCTTCATCCCCAGCCTTCTCCGGTTCGATAAGACCGGCATAAAGACGCAGATGGTTCGCCTTTATTACACCGTCGCCGATATACGCAAGGGAATTGTATTCTATGATGTTTATCGTAACAGCCACGCCAATACCGATCTTGCCCTTGGATGCGGAGCCATTGGCGATGATTTCGGAGGTATTAAGAGTAAGCGTTTCAACGATGAGGAATCCGTTCTTTTCGGTTTCGCCTTCTTTGACTTCTTCATCCACGCCGAATGCGGTGACGGAAACACCGTCAGAAATCTCGGCCTTTGCAAGTATAGACTGGATATTAAGCGCCATAGCTGCCGCTACGGTTATGCTTCCCTCGCTTGTGGACGAGCCTGTGCGTTTGCCCGCGGCACCGTTCACCGTGTCGGGAGAGGTGTTATTTGTCTTTACATTATTGGAAAGCTTACCGCCGCCGTTAATGGCGTCGCCGGCCTGTTTGTCCGATTCCCCGTCTCCATCACTGTCGCCGGAGGAATCCCCTGAGGTGCCCCCAGAGGAGGAAGTACCGGAGGTTTCTCGTGAGGACGCGCCGTTGGCGCCTGCCTTCACGTTGGCTTTTGAAGTGTTCTTTGCTGTCGTAGCAACTTTGACATTCTTTGCGTACAGACTGCGTGACAGTCTTGCAATTGTCGTATCGTTCAGGACGCTGATACCGAAGGACGCGCCTACGGCACAGGAATCACCCGCTGCCGCAGCGTTTGCTGTAAGTTCACGCGCAATTTCGCTGCCAGCGGTAATCGCGGCATCGCCTACAGATTTGATTATTCCGCTGCCCGCGCCTATATACGCCTCGGTATCCGCGCCGGCTATTATAAGGGCCAGTACGGGAGTAATGGATATACCGCCGGCTGATCCGGCTTTGGCGGATGCTGACTGTTTTTCGGTTGCTTCGGCGCTGACCGTCACTGATTCAAGTTCAATGGTTTCAATCAGAATGTTGTCCGCAATATACGCAAGCGTATCAACACCGGTGACTGATACGGCTATACCCGCGCCTACGCCGACCTTGCCGGCTTTTCCTTCACTGGAAGCGTCGGCGGAATTTTTAAATTCTGATGATGTTTTCGCAATAACGGAGAGCTTCCCTTTGCCCAGCGTCAGCGATTTGACAGATTCATCCAGATAAGCCTTAGTTGAGGATGAAGCCACCAGCACAGCAATGGCACCGCCTATGCCGATGTCGCCCTCGCTGTAACCTGCCTTAGCGGCAGCCACAACCTTCATCTCAGAGGTTTCAGCGGATATTTTCAAGCCGTCTGCTTTTATTTCAGCGTTGGAAATATATGCGTTGTTTTTATTATTTGCAACATTTACTGCAACGCCGGCTCCGACGGAAAAGGTACTCTTGCCGCCCTCACCGCTTCCGGTTCCCTTTTCCACGCCCACTGCAAACTCAGCGCTTGCCTTTACGGTGGCGCCTGCTGCGATGGCTGCGGGAATTACTGCAGAATATGTTCCGTCAGCGTTGCGTGTAGCAGTAACGACGCTCGAAGTATTCCCGGAAGTTATATTCAGCTTTACGCTTCCGGTTTTTACCTTATATCCCGAGTTCGGCGTCAGGGTAATATTCAGAGTATCACCCGCGTCAACACGGGAAGAGGAAACCGTCAGTGTACCTTTGACGGTATTCTCCGCCTCAACGGCAATAGCCTTGTCAACCAATGTCGGAGTAACGGTTATTGTAAGTTCCATGGAACCGAGATCGACGTTATCACCGATCTTGGCGGGAATTGTAAACGAATATGTGCTTTCGGTGCCGCGGACGGCTGTGAAGCTGCCTTCCTGGACCGTGCCGACGGTATAAGTATAGTTAACTGCTACATCGTTAAGCTTTTTGCCGGCTTTAGCGGCAGTATCGCTCAGTGCAACGGTAATTGTGTCTCCAACAGCGGCGCTGTCCTGGGATATGGAAAGGTCGGCTTCGCTGCCGCTTGCAGCCACTATGGTATGAAGCTTGCCCGTGAACATCACGTTCAATGTTACATCTGCCGCGGGCATCACGAAAGAACCCTTGAAGGTTCCATCAAGAGTTATTGATTTTACCGTATCTTCGGCGTCATCCGGATTTAATTTGTATTTATAGGAGATGATGACTTTGTCTATGGAACTGTTGCCTTCGGCTAGGAATACGGAAATGTTTACCGTATTACCCGTTTTGGGAGCAGTTGTATCAACCTTAACGCTTCCGAGACCGTCAGCCGCAAATGTGGTTTCGTCTGCTCCGGAGGTTTTAGTTACTTCCTGCACTTCGGTATTTTTGGTAATCTCTGCGGCAAGCTCGTGGGTATCTTCGGTAAAGGAGGCGAAAACGGTAATTGCTGTGCCTTCCTTAAGACCTTCCAGCTCGGAAAGTTTCAGATAGTAATTGCCTTTGGTGTCATGTTTGAGCGCTGCCTTGGTCTCCTCATCATTATAGACTGCAGGATTTGTACCGGAAGCGGGGGTCACGAGAACCTTTTTGGTATAAGTAACATATGGCCCCTTAAGAACGGTGCCTTCGACAGCCGCTTCGTTGTCAATCTTGTAACCCTGAGCTGCCTCAGCCTTGAATGCGAAAACGGTGCTGCCTGTGCTGCCGCTGAGCTTGTTCAGGCGACCGCTCGTGGTTGCAGCGATGCCTAATGTATTGCCGACAATGTATGTACCCTCGATAGCCGTACCTGTGGCGGGAGACGCAAGCAGAATCTCCACAGTCGAGTCCTTTTGAATATCAAGAGCAGACAGATCGATTGTATATGTGCCGGCGTTCGCGTCATAAACTGCTTTGCCGGTCTGTTCTTCCGTGACTCCGTTCTTTTTGTACCTGAAGGTAACTTTGTCATCTCCATTGACAAAGCTCTGCATGGTAACAACTTTAAGTACATATTTGCCTTCTGCGGGGCTGCTCTTCGCCGCTACAAATTCCAAAGCGGCATTCTTGGAATCCGCGATATGCACCAAATACGGCACAACTGTCTGCGCAGCGGTTACAGCCTGCGGTAGAGGTGTTTCCCCTTCAGTTCCTTCCTCATTGTCCCCAGCTTTCAGACCTGTTCCGTCTGTTGTGGCGGATGAAGCTTCCTTGGCCGCGGCTTTAATTTCAAGAGTGCCTCCGGCTGTTATTTTTCCGATGGAATCAATATAAGCGGTGTTGTCGTTTATGTTGACCGCTATGGCAATGGCGGCGGTAATCTGTGACTTGGCCGCGTTCTCCTTTGCCGTTTCAGCGGGTTCCTCAGTCGGGATACCTGCGGAGCCCTTTTTCGCAAAGGCTGCGTTCAGCGTAATTTTCCCGTAAGCGCCAAAGGGAACCGCAAGAATATATTCCCCGGCATCATTCTTTTTGATTACCTCGGTCACGTCGATATAGTCCGCGGATGAGGCAATCTTTGTATAGTATTTAACGCCTTCCTCGAACTGTGTAATGTCCTGTATTACATAGCCTGTTTCTTCCAGTGTACAGTAGTCCTTACCGCTCTCGTACGCTGCGGTACCGTTTTCCCTGTACATGGATTTGTATGAAGCGGTAAGACTGTCGACCACATACTCGCGGTTTTCGGCAGGATTGACTTTAATCTCAACCTCTTTGCCGCTGTCAACAATTTTAACGGGCAGCACCACGGCACCTGAAAGCTCGTAATAGTCGCCTTCGATACTCTCACCTGCGGTTATGTTTGCTTTGATATATGTGCCGTCGATGTTGCGGCTGTAGTATGTCTTGTCTGAATCAAAGATCAGATCAGTGGTCTTTTCGTAGGCGGAAACCGCTACGAAATAATTCGTTCCGGTTGTGTATTCGCCACTTACCGACGTGAAGTTGTCCCCTTCTTTTGTATAGTAGGTCACGCCTTCCTCAAAAGCAGTGCCTGTGAATGAGGTATATGTATCGCTGTAGGATACTTCCAATGTAAACGCGTCGTCGGCAGTGCTGTCTGCTGTAGCGCGTTTGCCGTCCTGAGGATCGGTGGACGAACCGGTTGCGTCATTAAATAGATCATCTATTCCGGAACCGGATTCGATGTCGTTATCTTCGCTGCTGTCCTCTGTACCTTCTTTGAAAGTCGCGTTAATGGTAATGTCGTATTCGGACATGACAAAGCTGTAGGAGCCGTCCGCATTTTTCGTGATTCCGGAGCCTACCGTCATGACCGAATAATCCTGGGCACCCTTGGGAAGCCCGCGGATTTCCAGTTTGTCAAGTATATAGCCCTCGTTACCTTTTACCGAAACGGTCACGGGGTCGCATTTTGTATAATACGCAGTACCCTTTACAGGCACCGTCACAGCGGATCTGTCTACGAGAGTGTAGACGTTGTCTTTCAGCGTGTAATAATCTGTACCCTCTATGAAGGTTTCCCCGGAGAAAAACTCGTACCCGTTCGCGCCCGATGGGGCAGTAACACTGCCGTTTGAAGTGGAGGATACTGTGATTTTGTACTCCTTGCCTCCGACCTGTTCGGCAATACCGTTAATTTTGTTGGATATCGTGCCAAGGCCCTTCTCAAGCAGCTTGTCACGCAGACTCGTCAGAAGGTCTTTTACGCTGCCCGTACCGGAGCTGACGTTGTCGCCCTCCTCATCGCCGGAAGATGAAGCCGACGCGCTTCCGCTCAGCTTTGCCTCGCTGCTGACGGTTATGTTACCGCCGGCTGTGACTGAAGCTTTTCCGGTAACTATAGCACTTACATTCTGAACGGCAACCTCTACGGCGATAAAACCGCCGCTGGAACCTTCCATACTGCCTTTGGATGCGGAAGCCTCCGTCGTATCAGTACCGGACGCGGTTATTTCAACGTTGCCGCCGGCAGAAAGGGCGGATTCGCCGCCCACTGTAACGTGAGCGTCGTTGATTCCTATTGCAAGAGCCAGAGATAAAGGCAGCTTACCTGTCGAGGCCTTGGCCTTGAGGCTGATATCGGATACCGCACTAAGCAGCAGGTTGGCGCCTGCCGTTATGTTAGCGTCAGTTATATTGATATTGGCTTCGGTAACCGCCAGAGCAAAAGCAAGCGGAATAAACAGCGAAGCCAATTTCTCGTTGCTAACTTCAATTTCCACCTTGGAATTCGCCTTAACCGATATATTGCCCTCAGCTTTGATATCTCCACTTATATCAACGTTGGCGCTGCCGATTTTGACATTCAGAAAATTAGCGTCGTCGTCAAACTCGCCCAGGATATCGATAAGGTCGTGGGTCTGCTCAGAGGTCGCGGTGATTGTAACGTTTCCGGAAGTCGCAGTAATGGAGCCGTCTTTTGAAACGGTTATTTTCGCGTTAGTGTAGAAATCTAACAGACTTCCGCTGAAACTGTCCTCCATTCCGAGCGTGTCGGATACCGCGTTCGGCTCTACGCTGAACAGAGTATCGTTGTCCTCAACCTCTATAGTTACTGCGGCTGCCGTAACCGGACCGTTAATTATAAGTTCCTTACATTTGACCGTAAGATTGACGGTCGGGATAACCAAACCGGAACCACCATTTTGTGATGTACCGAGAGTGACCTTTTTGCCTTCGGCAGAAATGGTCAGATTAATGAGGAACAAATCGCCGTATTTAGTCTCATCCGACCAGTCGGCACAAAGAGCACTGTCGTAAGAACCGGTATATTTATAGGATGTGAATGAGGATACTACCGCCGGGTTCAGATTGGATATTTCTTTGGTAGTTTTATTCTCAAGGGAATCGGAATAGGACTCAAAGCCGTACATTGACAGACGAAGAATCTTTTCCGCGTTGTACTTGTAATAGGTCGTTCCGTCAATATATTCAGACGCACGGTCGTAACCTACGCCGGTATTTTTGGTGTAATACTTTTCGCCGGACTCAAAGTCCAGTGCTGTAATACTCCCGTCAGCGACATAATCATCCTTGCTGCCAAGGTGGAACTCAATTGCGTCCTTGTTCCCGGATATGGAATTACCGTCACCTTCGGCAAGCGTTCCGGTAAACAGGATACTGTCCACTCCTCCGCCACCGCGAAGGAAAGCATCGGAAAATCCGTAATATACTGAGGTATCTACAGTAACAGTGTCAGTATCGCTGTTACCTTCGCCGTCGGATTCACCGCCGGTATCCACGTTGAGGGTTCCGCCGCGTTGAGCGGCCTCCTCACCCGATAGTGAAACGGTATCGTCACCTTCACCGGTTTTGATGTCTGCGGTAAGCGTTCCTCCGCTGTGCTTCAGTATTACGCTATCGTCCCCACCTCCCGTGTCTATCGACAACTCGGCGGATGGCGCCCCGGAAGACACGGTAACAGTATCCCCTCCGGACCCGGTATCAATTTTGATATCCGATTTATCCAAATCGTCACCGCTTGATTCGACAGTAACGATGTCTGCTTCTTTTGTTCCGTAATATTCAAGCGATGCTCCGTCGGTAAGCGTTATTTTCTTACCCATGGACATAAATATTCCTGCCATCGCGAGATTAATGCCGTTGACGTCGATATTGCCGTTA
This sequence comes from uncultured Oscillospiraceae bacterium, assembly GCA_964446385.1. Lineage (GTDB taxonomy): Bacteria > Bacillota > Clostridia > Oscillospirales > Ruminococcaceae > CAYSRC01. The sequence continues at coordinate 63,352 of CAYUOH010000008.1, forward strand.
AGCTTTACCTTGTCTTCAGCATCGGTATTCAAACTTGTTTTATCTATTATGCCGCCGTCTTCCGGCGCATCATACGAACTTTCGGCAAGAATATACAGTATGAAATCATCGGCGAATGCGTTTCCGGATTCAATGGAAACGTCACCGTTATATTCTCCTTCACTGAGAACTACGGTGGCGCATTTTGTCTCTGCGTCCACCTTTGCCAATGCGGCTTCAACAGCCTTCTGCAGTGCGTTTTCGGAAGAGGTCTTTATTATCTTTGTAATATTTCCGGTTTCGGGTGTGTTTTGCAGGGTTTCAACTTCGGCACCGGTGGTATCCACTTTATCGATATCGCCTGCTGAAATCTTATCCTCGGTACCGGTAATTACAGCCGATGTGCTGGCAGGGTTTAAGTCACCGACAGCAGTGTAAACTTCGGTAATAGTAACTGCAGGAGGATCGTTTTCATAAGATTCCTGCTCTTCTTCAGGAAGAGTATTAATATCTGTGCCGGACTCCTGCTCGATTATTTCTTCAACAGTAGCATTACCTTCAGGAGCTACGTATTCGACGGTTTCTGCAGCAGGCTCGGGAACCAGGCTCTCGTCAGCCGCCTTCACGGTTAACGGAGCTGTCAGCAGTATTACCGCGACAATCAAAACGGCAATCAAAGCCGAGGCCGCGGCACGGATCCCCCTTTCTTTCAGAATAGAAAACATCGGAGGATGTTTCATAACGAATGTCCTTTCAAATAAATGAAAATGTACGTATGAAGGTAATTTTTTACTTTTTTATTTTAACTGCCGTAAAGAAGCGCTTTCGCTTCCGCGACAATTTCATCATCATCGTTTCTTTCGATAACTTCAAGGAGATCGGCGGTACCGTTTACTTCATCGTCGGTCATAAAGCAGCAGACACCTCTGGCATAAAGAGATGCAGTTATATTTTCCTGCGCGTCTATGGAAGCGGTATACCAGTATTTTGCTTCGACATACTTCTCCTGGGCCATCAGACATACAGCCAAATTGTAGCGCGCATCGGTCAGCCGGGGATTTGCCAGCATTGCAGACTGAAAATCCTTTGCTGCGGTATCATATTCGCCAAGCGACATCTCGCAAACAGCCGCCCACTGATACATCTCGGCGTCGTTAATCCCAAGTTCGATAGCGCTGCGGGCATACCCGACCGCTGCCGTATAATCTTCTGCACAGTATGCGTACAGCACACACTGACTGTAAACGGAGGCAGGATCGCTGTAGCCTTTTTTAATGGCGCGGTCTCCCATTTCCAGAGCACCGGCGTAATCACCGCCGCTGCCGCGGTAATAACACAGCATTGCGGCGGCACTGCCGTCCTCATCTGTACCGCCCAAGGTAAAATACTGCTCCAGATCCCTGCACGCGCCTTCAGTATCCTCCAGAAGGGTGCAACAGCGCGCGCGTGAATAATAAAGGTCTGCATCCGGCGTTTCCTGCGTGTCAATTGCAACCGTATAACATTCGTGGGCATGGGTCAGGTCACCGATGCTTTCGTAGAGAAGCCCAAGAGAACTCTGAATAGCCGGGCTGTCCCCGGAAAGCTCCGCATACCTGTTCATATCGGCGATAGCGCCTTCGGTATCGCCGAGCTCGTATGTCATCTGCGCGCGCAGAACATACGCGTCAGCAAGATCGGGCATAAGGCGGATTGCCTCGTCAAAATAAGATATGGCTTCCTTGTACTTCACGGTAAGAACATAAAGGCATCCGATGCGCAGATTCAGTTGGGCCACGCCCTGAACATCATCGGGATTATATACATCAAGGCCTTTCTGCATATAATCAATTGCGTTCGCATAATCCTCTCGCGCAATATATAAAGATGCAAACTGCTCAAATTGCTCGTAGGTATGAGGTTTCCGGATAAGTGTCTTTAGAAAGGTAATAGCACGGTCCACACGGGACGCGGTAAGATATCCGGTGTTTTCAGCGGTGATGTTCGACGCAAGCTCCAGAATAGTATTGACATACTGTATCTGCTCGTATCGGACCTGCGTCATAATTGACAAATATGTGCTTAGGAGTATGCAGACTGTAAGAACAACAGCAAGGATCCTCATCAGAGGACGGTAACGATTTGTACTTTCTTTTTCGTTATCCATTCCGCCTCCGGCATTTTCTTACAAAGATTAGGTAACTAAGAGGAACATTTTCCCTATTGTTGATATATATGTTCATACTACAACCTAAATGATAGCCCCGTCAATAAAAACTTTAGCGCTTTTAACAAAAAAAGGAGCCGAGATTTCTCCCGACCCCCAGTTGCAGATATTTAGTTTTAAAGTGCGGAGTAGACAATATTACGGATACGAGGATGCATGTACTGTTCGCGGTTGGGCATGGATTCCTGGAAATAGATAATGCTGAGCTTCTCGGCAGGATCCATAAGAACCCAGCTTCCCCAACCACCGGTCCATCCGAATTCCCCGATTGAGGAATTGCTTCCGGCAACGGGATCCATACGGGTACGCAACCCGAGGCCGTAGCCGTATCCGGAAAGGTATGCGTTGGTGAAATCCTTGATAGCCGCGGGACACAGGCGGTTCATAGCCATAAGGCGGATTGTCTTCTCACCGAGAAGACGGACGCCATTCCACTCACCGAGTGTCATGCAGCGTGCAAAGCGTGAGTAATCCTCAAGCGTACCGTACAGACCGCCGCAGGCGGATTCGAAATCCGGTTCAAAGAACATGGGAGGCAGTGAGCCGACAGTACGTCCTTTGGGACTCAAAGCATACATCACAGCCATACGATCTTTCTTGGAATCGGGAACGATAAAGCTCATATCCTTGATTCCGAGAGGCGCGAAAATGTTTTCGTTCAGATATTCGCTGAATCTCTTTCCGGTAAGAATCTCAATCAGAGCGGCAACTACGTCATGGCTGTCACCGTAGAAGAAATGCTCGCCCGGATCGAAAAGACCAGGAGTAGAGCCGCAAACCTTTGCGTATTCCTTAAGGTTATATTTTCCGGCTTCTTTAAGCTTGTCGGTCTCAACCTTCATTGCCTTGCTGTTCTCATTTGGCAAACCCCAGTCCACTGTAATGCCGCTGGTCATATCAAACAGGTTTCCGACGGTAACAGAACTCTTTGCGGGGCGTATGACGGTTTCGCCGCGGTCGTTAACATCAAAGACCTTGCGGTTTGCGAATTCAGGGATGTAATTCTCCACCGGATCGGTAAGCAGGAAAAGGCCCTTTTCATAAAGCTGCATCGCGGCAACCATGGCGACGCATTTTGTCATGGAGGCCAGTTGACAGATGGTATCGGGAGCGAACGGATTTTTTCCCTCTGCGTTAGCCCACCCTATGCAGCGGTCGTACACTAAATCCTCGCCGCGGTAAACACGCAGTCCTGCACCGGCGGGACCGTCGTCAGTGATAAAGCCCTCAAGCAGGGTATCCAGGTTTTTCAGGTTTCCCATAATGTCTGCTCCTTTATTGTTTATTATCAGTACGGCATATACAGAATAATTGCCAAAGATTAAGAAAAAGTCAAATTTCTTTTCTGAAACAGCGGCGGCGCTTGTGCTGATCTATTTTAAAAGTCTTCCATTGAGAGAGAACGTTGCGGTTTTCTTCGAGGGTCGGCCCCGTCTCGGCATGTTTTATACCAAGCTTTCGGCAGCCGTGCAACATTTTATTGATAATAATTCCGTTGACCCCTTTCTTCTGGTAATCAGGGCGAACAGCTACCAGCAAAAGATCCACGGTGTCATTATGACTAAAGGAATGAAGAATATCTGCCCATCCGAAGGGTAAGTATTTGCCGTCATGCCTTTTCAGAGCATCGGCCATGCTTGGTGCCGCAACGCCCAATCCTATCATCTCGTTCTTTTCATTCATGACGAAACAGGTAAGATTAGGATTAACAAGCGGTGCGAATTTTGAGGCGTATTTCTTAATCTGCTTATCACTGAGCTCCACAGTTCCGTACAGAGGAGCATAACAGACATTTACAAGATTAAAGAACTGCGTCAAGAGCGGAATATATGCAAATCTCGACTTTGCCTCAATTTCATGAAGGTGTTGGTGTTCTTTTACAAACTTGCTGATTTTATCCCAGTGTACGTATACCGAATCATCCTGCGGTATTGTTATAAGATTCTCTATCCAGTCAACGTCCTTAGTGTAGCCCAGACGCTCCATATGTTCCGCATAGTAGGGATAGACGTAATAAGTGAAGAAACAGCTCCGTCTGTCAAACCCTTCGATAAGCATTCCCTCACGGTCCAGATCCGTAAACCCGAGAGGGCCGTGAATCTCGTTGCATCCCATTTCCTTTGCCCATGCTTCGACAGTACCGAACAAAGCATCGGAAACCTCCGCGTCATCAATGAAATCGACCTGGGAAAAACGCATGCGGCTTTTGTTCCACTTTTCGTTGGCACGGTGATTTAAGATGGCGCCTATTCGTCCGACTATTTTGCCGTCGCGGTACGCCAGCCAACAGCGGGCATCGCAATATTCGAAAGCAGGATTTTTGGATCTGTCCCAATCCTGCATATCATCATCGTGTGTATTGGGAATATACTGAGGAATATCATGATACATTTTTGTTGGGTATTCCACAAAATCTTTCATCCGGGATTTCGTAGTTACTTCTATTATTTCAACCATTATTCAAATCCTTTAAAAAAGAAATGCTCCACGCAGCCGGTTTAGGTTGCGTAGAGCGCAAGGAATATTACCGACAAAAATATTATAACACTTTTTCACACAGATAGTATTCGTTTCCGTACATTATTTTCTCGCCGGTAACTTCAAAGTCCAGACCGGTGTACAGTCTGATTGCGGGAAGATTGACCTTTGCCACTGAAAGATGGACAACCTTAGCCCCGCGTTCTTCAATTTCGCCGACAACATTTCTGATAAGTGTTTTTGCCAGACCTCTTTCCTCTCGGAAATATCTGCTTTTCTGAAAAACATTGCTGTTCCTTATATCCCGAACAGTTCTGCAGTCTTCTGCATTCTGCCGGAAACCTTTACTTCAAACGGACACCTGGTTTCACAGCCCTGACACCCTGTGCATTCCGAAGCGTGATGCTTGAGTTCCAGATAATGCGTCCTTACAGATTCGGGAACGGATTCCTGAATCGTAGCAAGGTCATAGAACTTATTAACCATAGCGATATCAATATCAACAGGACAGGGCTTGCAGTGACCGCAGTAGGTACACTGACCTTTGTATGAGTGCAGGGGAGCTCCGGCAATGATAGAAGCATAATCTTTTTTGTCATCCGAAGCTGTCTCATATCCCACCGCCTCGTCAATCTGTTCCTTTGTGTCGTACCCGCACATCACCGCCGCAACAGCAGGCCTTGAAAGAGCATAATGAATACATTGAACGGGAGTAAACGCAACACCGAAGGGTGATCTTTCAGCGTCAAACAACCTGCCTCCGGCAAACCCTTTCATTACGGTAAGGCCTACTTCATTTTCTTCGCAGATTTTATAAAACAGAGCCCGGTCGGGATCTATTCCGTTAAGCTGTTCATCACGATTATCCGTGAACATATCATCCAGGTCTTCGCTGGCGGGTAGAATGTCAAACGCGGGATTAATGCTGAAGAGTATCATTTCTACGTATCCCGACATCGCTGCTTTTGCAGCCACGAGAGGATTGTGGGAACTGAGCCCGATATGTTTAACTATCCCTTTTTCTTTAAGCTCGAAAATGTATTTCAGATAATCGGACTTCTGGATTTCATCCCATTCTTCCTCGGAATCAACATAGTGAATCATTCCGAGGTCGACGTAGTTTGTCTGAAGCCTTTTGAGCAGATCCTCAAAAGCAGGACGCACAAATTCCAGATCTCTGGATTTGTAATACTGACCGTCTTTCCATGTAGATCCTAAATGTCCCTGAACATACCATTCCGAACGGTTATCTTTTATTCCCTTGCCGATAATATCGCGTGACTTCGGATCCGGCATCCAGCAGTCAATTATATTTATTCCTTTTGATGAAGCATATTTTATCAGTTCAATGCTCTCCTCTTCGGAATGACGTTCCAGCCATTCGCCGCCGAAACCTATTTCACTTACCATCAGCCCTGTTTTCCCGAGTTTTCTTAAAACCATAATACCTGCATGCCCCTTTCACATATTCCTTTTAACTATATTTAAGAATAAACACATATAAGAGTCAAGTAATATATAATCAGACAAAAAAAAGAGACCGTAAGAACGGTCTCTTTTCTGTTATCTCTGAGATCAGAGGGATGCCTTGTAGATTTTAATGATATCTTCCTTGGTAAGAGGAACGAACATCATTCTGCCGCCATTGGCAGCCATCTCGGCCATCTCTTCGAAATGCTCGTCTGTCATGCCGATTGCGGAAAGGGTGCTGGGTATCTGAAGCTTGTTGAAGAAGAAGTCTTCGGTTGCTTCGATGGCCTTGTTGGCAATCTCATGCTTGTCAAGAGATGCGTCAATTCCAAATACACCGACACCATATTTTGCGAATACGTCAACTGTCTCTTCGCTGAGGACATAGCGCATCCAGCGGGGCATCAGGATTGCAAGGCCCTGGCCATGAATAATGTCATGGAAAGCGCCCATCGGGTGCTGCAGACCATGGAGGGTCCAGCCGGAGGTACGGCCGGCGCCAACGAGGCCGTTGATAGCCCAGGGGGCAGCCCACTGAAGGTTCTGACGGGCCTCAAAGTTCTGAGGATCGGCAAGAGCAACAGGACCGTACTTAACACAGGTTCTCATGATAGCCTCTGCGAAGCCGTCTACGAGGTATGTACCGTCGCCGTTGTCAAGATAAGTCTCGGAGGTGTGAATGAAGATATCGGCAACACCGGCAGCAACCTGTCTCTTAGGTACGGAATAGGTGTACTTTGGATCAAGAATGGATACCTTGGGGAGGAAGGCGTCGCCGAAGAAAGCGCCGCCCTTCTGATGGGTGTGCTCGTTTGTGATAACGGCACCACCGTCCATCTCGGAACCGGTGGAAGCCATTGTGCAAATGTCAATCAGAGGCAGGGTTTTTGTGATGGCGCCGAATTTGGAGCCCCATGCCCACAGACCGTCATAGTCGTCGAGATCGGGATAAAAAACAGATGCGCTGACAGCCTTGGAGCAGTCGATAACGGAGCCGCCGCCGATGGCGAGAATAACTTCTGCGCCGTTTGCTTTACCTATTTTCGCAGCAGCAATAACGTTGCTGAGGCGGGGGTTGGGTTCAACACCGTCAAACTCCCACCACTGAATACTGTTATCCTTAAACAGCTTGGTAACAACATCATAGAGTCCGGTCGCGGAAGCGGTATTCTTGTCAAAAATCATAAGGACCTTGTTGCCGCATTTCTGGATTTCGGGAAGAAGATGCTCAACTGCGCCCGCACCGCCTAATATACGGGTGGGGGTGTAATATCTGTATTGATATTCTCTCATAATATATAACCTTTCCGAGCTTATGCTCATGCTTTTATTATTGTATATATATTGTACTACATATGAATAATTCGTCAATCAATTTAATAAAAAAGGAGGCCGTGAATACGGTCTCCTTTCGGATAACAGGAATACTCAGAGGGAAGCCTTGTAAATGTTGACGATGTCTTCCTTGGTAAGAGGAACGAACATCATTCTGGCTCCGCGTGCGGCCATCTCGGCCATCTCTTCGAAATGCTCGTCGGTCATACCGATAGCAGACAGAGTGCGGGGAATTTGAAGCTGGTTGAAGAAGAAATCTTCGACTGCTTCGATAGCCTTGTTGGCCTTCTCATATCTGTCGAGGCTGGGATCTACGCCGAAAACGTTTGTGCCGAGCTTGGCAATAGCGTCAACTGTGTCATCATTTAGAATGTAGCGCATCCAGCGGGGCATAATGATAGCGAGGCCCTGGCCATGGATGATGTCATGAAATGCGCCCATCGGGTGCTGCAGACCGTGGAGGGTCGGTCCGGAAGTACGGCCGGCAGAGGACAGGCCGTTGATAGACCAGGGAGCAGCCCACTGCAGGTTCAGACGTGCCTCGAAGTTTTTAGGATCAGCCAGAGCGATAGCACCGTACTTAACGCAGGTCTTCATAACAGACTCAGCAAAACCGTCTATGAGATAGTTACCGTCGTTTTTGCCTATGTACATTTCAGAAGTATGAATAAAGATATCGGCAACACCGGCTGCAACCTGTCTGAGAGGTACTGTATAGGTGTACTTGGGGTCGAGGATGGATACTTTCGGTGCAAACAGATCACCGTGGAAAGCGCCGCCCTTCTGATGGGTGTGCTCGTTTGTGATGACGGCGCCGCTGTCCATCTCGGAACCGGTGGAAGCCATTGTGCAGATGTCAATCAAAGGCAGGGTCCTGGTGATTTCCTTACCACTTGCGCCCCATGCCCACAGACCGTCATAGTCGTCGAGGTTGTCATAGAAAACAGCCGCACTGACAGCCTTGGAGCAGTCGATAACAGAGCCGCCGCCGATAGCGAGTACGATCTCTGCACCGTTAGCCTTGCCTATTTTTGCAGCATCGATAACGTTGCTAAGGCGGGGGTTGGGAGCAACACCGTCAAACTCGCTCCACTCAATACCGTTATCCTTGAAAAGCTTGGTGACATAATCATAGATACCGGTTGCGGAAGCAGTGTTCTTATCGAAAACCATCAGAATTTTTTTGCCGTACTTCTGGATTTCGGGGAGAAGATGCTCGATTGCGCCAGCACCGCCGTAAATACGCGTAGGTGCATAGAATCTGTACTGATATTCTCTCATACTATAATAAACCTTTCCGAGCTTACGCTCATACTATTATTTACTATTATTGTACTCACGCCGGTATATTTCGTCAATCGGTTTAATTTACTTATTCATACCGGCATAAACTTCATTGATAAAAAAGGAGACCGTAAGAACGGTCTCCTTTTTCTGTTATCTTTGAGATCAGAGGGATGCCTTGTAGATTTTAATGATATCTTCCTTGGTAAGAGGAACGAACATCATTCTGCCGCCATTGGCAGCCATCTCGGCCATCTCTTCGAAATGCTCGTCTGTCATGCCGATTGCGGAAAGGGTGCTGGGTATCTGAAGCTTGTTGAAGAAGAAGTCTTCGGTTGCTTCGATGGCCTTGTTGGCAATCTCATGCTTGTCAAGAGATGCGTCAATTCCAAATACACCGACACCATATTTTGCGAATACGTCAACTGTCTCTTCGCTGAGGACATAGCGCATCCAGCGGGGCATCAGGATTGCAAGGCCCTGGCCATGAATAATGTCATGGAAAGCGCCCATCGGGTGCTGCAGACCATGGAGGGTCCAGCCGGAGGTACGGCCGGCGCCAACGAGGCCGTTGATAGCCCAGGGGGCAGCCCACTGAAGGTTCTGACGGGCCTCAAAGTTCTGAGGATCGGCAAGAGCAACAGGACCGTACTTAACACAGGTTCTCATGATAGCCTCTGCGAAGCCGTCTACGAGGTATGTACCGTCGCCGTTGTCAAGATAAGTCTCGGAGGTGTGAATGAAGATATCGGCAACACCGGCAGCAACCTGTCTCTTAGGTACGGAATAGGTGTACTTCGGATCGAGGATGGAAGCATCAGGTGCGAAGAGATCACCGTGGAAGGAGCCGCCTTTCTGATGGGTGTGCTCGTTGGTGATGACGGCGCCGCTGTCCATCTCGGAACCGGTGGAAGCCATTGTGCAGATGTCTACGAGAGGCAGAGTCTTTGTGATATCTTTGCCGCTTGCACCCCATGCCCACAGACCGTCATAGTCGTCGAGATCGGGATAAAAAACAGAAGCACGGATAGCTTTGGAGCAGTCGATAACGGAGCCGCCGCCGATGGCGAGGATAACGTCAACGTTGTTGGCTTTGCCTATTTTCGCAGCAGCAATAACGTTGCTGAGGCGGGGGTTGGGTTCAACGCCGTCAAACTCCCACCACTGGAAACCATTGTCTTTGAACATTTTTGTGACATAGTCATAGATGCCGGTCGCGGAAGCGGTATTCTTGTCAAAAACCATCAGGACCTTCTTGCCGTACTTATTAAGTTCGGGAAGAAGATTCTCGATAGCGCCCGCACCGCCGTAAATACGGGTAGGGGTATAGTAATTGTATTGATACTCTCTCATAATTCATAACCTTTCCGAGCTTTCGCTCTGTTTCATTTGTCTATATTGTACTCAATTCATTATAAATAGTCAATTTATTAGAGTAAATATATATAAATATCACCGTGACGTAAAAATTCAGAATGATATTTATAACAGAAGCCTAAATAGTAGAAATGTGCACAAAGATTCGCAAAATATTCTGGCACTCTACTATTGACAGTGCTAATGCTTACGACTATAATCATAATTGAACAGAGAAACAAGCAGGCTGCGAAATTAAGAGGGCTCTGCGGCATGCAAGAACTCTGTATCTGTTTCAACAACAAACCGACGACTTTTTCAGTAAAGGAGATACAAAAATGTTATTACCAAGCATTTGGGGAAATTCTCTTTTTGACGACTGGTTCGATTTTCCGGATCTCGGAAATCAAAACAAGGTGGAAAACAAGCTTTACGGTAACCGTGCCGGAAAGCTTATGAAAACTGACGTTCACGAGCACGACGATCTTTATGAAATGGACATCGAACTACCGGGATTCAAAAAAGAGGAAATTGAGCTTGAGCTAAACAATGGATATTTGTCCGTCAAGGCCTCTAAAAAACTTGAAGAGGAAGATACCGATAAGCAGGGCGTACTGATACGTCAGGAGCGCTACGCCGGATTCATGCAGAGAAGTTTCTTTGTAGGCGACAATATCAAGGAAGAAGATATCAAAGCCAAGTTCGAGAACGGAATCCTTAACCTTTCCATTCCCAAACAGAAACCAAGAATCCCCGAAAAGAAAACCATACTTATCGAAGATTAAACCTTTATAGGCAAGCCCGTCACAGAGATAATCTGTGGCGGGCTTTTTAATTACGCGATGTATTCTTTTTTAATTGTATTATTCCGGCAAACGGCATATATTTTATATCAGAGCTTTAGCAAATAGTTATTTGAATTTCTATACACAAGGAGAATATCAATGCTTACCAAAAGGCAGAACATGATTGAAACTATCCGCGGAGGAAACCCGGACCGCTTTGTAAACGGTCACGAGGCGCTTGCCATATTCCGTACAAGCCCTTATTCAAAAGCTTTCCCCAGACCCGTACGCGGCGGCCCGAACAGTGTCAACGGCTGGGGTGTAACCATTCAGTTCCCTGAATATGAGCCCGGTGCCTTCCCCGTACACGATGAAGATCACATCGTTCTGAAGGATATCGAACACTGGCGCGACTACGTCAAAGCCCCGGAGCTAAACTATACAGAGGCAGACTGGGCGGACGCCGCTGCAGAAGCAGCCGCTATTGACAGAAATGAATATTTCGCGACATTCATGGTTGCCCCCGGTATTTTTGAGCAGTGTCACGAACTTATGAGTATGGTCGGTGCTCTTACGGCTTTTGCCGAGTATCCCGATGAAATGCACGAACTGATAGATTATATCACAGAGTTTGAGCTTAAATTAGCCGAACAAATCTGTAAATACGTCAAACCGGACGCAATTCTACATCATGATGACTGGGGCAGCCTGACAAATTCATTCCTCTCTCCCAGGATGTTTGATGAATTTATCACGCCGGCTTTCACAAAGATTTACGGCTATTATAAATCTCACGGCGTAGAGCTGATCATTCACCACAGTGATTCATATGCCGCAAATCTCGTTCCTTCCATGATAAAGATGGGTATCGACGTATGGCAGGGTCCGGCAAGCACCAACAACATCAAGGATCTTATCGAGAAATTCGGCGGGAAGATCACCTTTATGGGTGAAGTTGACAGTACCGTAGTTGACATCGACGGATGGACTGACGAGATATGCTACAACCAAGTCAAAAAGATCTGCGAAAAGAACGGAATGAAGTACTTTATTCCCTGCATTCTCGGGGGCACATGCCACATTGGCGTATCAGACGCCGTTCTCAGAGCAGTTGACAAATACAACACCGAAAGATTCGGAATTTGTTGAAGTCATAAAGACTGATTTTATAGTTAAAAATAGACACTGTGAAGTAAAACTTCACAGTGTCTTTCTTTTTTATAATGTTTTGGACCTGATTATTATACTTTAGGAAGTTCGGCAAAACTTGCTTCCAGCTCTTCATCAGTCGGAATATAGTCATCCATCTTGCCGTCATGGAATTTTTCATAAGCCATCATGTCGAAATAGCCCGTTCCGGTAAGACCGAATACAATTGTTTTCTCTTCTCCGGTTTCACGGCATTTTTCCGCCTCGTCGATAGCAACCTTGATCGCATGGGCGCTTTCGGGTGCGGGAAGGATCCCCTCTACACGGGCAAAGCGTTCCGCCGCTTCAAACACACTTGTCTGAGGTACTGCAACAGCCTCCATCAGTCCGTCATCATAGAGCTGAGAAAGAATGGAACTCATACCATGATAACGCAATCCGCCTGCGTGGTTCGGTGCAGGAATAAAATTGCTTCCGAGTGTATACATTTTGGCAAGCGGGCAGACCTTTCCGGTATCACAGAAATCATAGGCAAATTTGCCGCGCGTGAAGCTCGGACATGATGCAGGTTCAACTGCTATAATTCTGTAATCGGCAAGGCCTTTGATCTTATCTCTCATAAACGGTGATATCAGACCGCCAAGATTGGATCCGCCTCCGGCACAGCCAATAATGATATCAGGATGGATATCATATTTCTTGAGTGCCGCTTCCGTTTCGAGCCCGATGATGCTCTGATGCAGAAGCACCTGATTCAAAACGCTTCCGAGAACATAACGGTATCCCTCCGAAGTGGTTGCCGCCTCGACAGCCTCCGAAATCGCGCATCCAAGGCTTCCGCCGGTACCGGGATGTGCCGCAAGGATCCTCTTACCTACTTCTGTAGCCATAGACGGAGACGGTGTAACGGATGCCCCATAGGTTCTCATTACTTCGCGGCGGAATGGCTTCTGTTCATAGGATACCTTTACCATAAAAACTTTACAGTCGAGACCCAGGTAAGCACATGCCATGGAAAGCGCCGTACCCCACTGTCCTGCACCGGTTTCTGTCGTTACGCCCTTAAGTCCCTGTTTCTTAGCATAGTAAGCCTGCGCTATGGCAGAATTGAGTTTATGAGAGCCGCTGGTGTTGTTACCTTCGAACTTGTAGTAAATCTTAGCCGGAGTTTTCAAGGCTTCTTCCAAACAATAGGCACGAATAAGCGGAGACGGACGATACATTTTGTAAAATTCATAGACTTCTTCAGGAATTGGGAAGTACGCCGTATCATCATCCAGTTCCTGTTTAATCAGTTCGTCACAGAAAACGGGTGCCAGTTCTTCAGGTTTCATTGGTTGGAGAGTACCGGGATTCAGGAGCGGAGCCGGTTTGTTCTTCATATCGGCTCGGAGGTTATACCATGCTCTCGGCATCTCTTCTTCGTTAAGATAGATTTTATATGGAATTTTTTCCATTTTTACAGTCCTTTCGTTTGTGTTTTATTTGTAATCTTATCTGATCAGTTCATTTATCTTCGGCGCTTAGCGCCATTCTTTGGATAAAACACACATACTCGGTCTCTCCTATTAAAATTATTGTTTCGCCTCAAGCAGTTCTTGAATATCTTCGTTTTGAAGCGTTTCAATTTGTTTGGAATTCAAATGGCTCTCAGCACTTCGGAAGTCGTCAACTCTGAAAACCGCGTAGGCATTTTGGTTGGGTGCAGCGAAAGCATACATGTACTCAATGTTTATTTTTGATTCCTCAAGGATATCGAGAATTTTCTGCAAACCGCCTGATTGATCGTCCATTTTTACTGCAATTACTTCTGTAAGTCTCACGATGGTTTCAGCAGATAACAGTTGTTCGGCCTTTTTTACATCTTCAGTTATCAAACGGAGAATACCAAATTCCGCAGTGTCTGCAAGGCTCAGCGCACGGATATTTATTCCTGCATCAGAAATCTTTCGAATGATCTCTGCCAATGTTCCGGGTCTGTTTTCCAAATAAACTGATAATTGTTTGACGGCCATTTATCCATTCCTCCTTAATCGTGAAGCTTTCTTTTATCTATGACTCTGACTGCTTTTCCTTCGCTTCGAGCAATCGTTTTGGGAAGAACCAAGTGAACCTTTGCCCCGATTCCGAGCATTGCCCTCATAGCTGCTTCAAGAGAATCTTCTCGAACTTGCATATCAGCCACGACGTCAGAGAACATTTCATTCGTGATTTCCACATTAATGGACAGCATGTCGGTGTTGTTCTTCCGATCAACTTCAATCATGTAATTCGGTGCATATCCCTCGTTCAGCAGTACCGTCTCAATCTGGCTTGGGAAGACATTCACTCCGCGGATTATCAACATGTCGTCGCTTCGTCCCCTTGGCTTGCTCATTTTCATATGAGTTCTGCCACAAGAACATTTTTTTCGGGACAGCATACAGAGATCTTTGGTTCTGTAACGGAGAAGCGGGAATGCCTCTTTATCAAGGCAAGTGATAACCAGTTCCCCTATATTCCCTTCAGGCAACACCTCTCCTGTATCGGGATCAATTATTTCAGCATAGAAGTGGTCTTCATTAATATGCATTCCACTCTGTTCTTCACATTCAAAAGACACACCGGGACCGCTGATCTCGGTCAACCCGTAGATATCATAAGCTTTGATACCAAGACTTTTTTCTATGCTTCTACGCATTTCTTCGGTCCATGGTTCCGCTCCGAAAATTCCGGCTTTCAGTTTATTATCTTCGGGCTTATACCCTTTTTCTGCCAGCGTTTCACCAATATATGCAGCATATGATGGCGTACAGCAAAGGATTGTTGCATTGAGATCCATCATGAATTGTATTTGACGGTCAGTATTGCCGGAAGACATCGGCAGGGTCAAACATCCTACTTTATGTGATCCGCCATTCAAGCCCGCGCCGCCCGTGAACAAGCCGTATCCGTAACAAACCTGACAGACATCGGACTTTGTGCCCCCGACCGCAACAATTGCTCTGGCGCAGCATTCTTCCCATAGGTCGATATCTTTCTGTGTATAAAAAGCGATAACTCGTTTCCCGGTTGTGCCGGATGTGGACTGAATACGGACACAATTATCCAGCTCTGTCCCGAGGAGACCGTACGGATATGCTTCTCTGAGATCATCTTTTGTAAGGAACGGCAGTTTACAGATATCTTCAATACCCTTAATATCCGCAGGTGTTAATCCTTTTTGATCCATCAGATTTCTGTAGTAAGGCACATTTGTATACACATGCTGTACCTGTTTGACGATTTTTTTATTTTGAATTCTGATGATCTCAGCTCTTGAAGCGGTTTCAATTTCTTTCTGGTAATAGCGATCCATGCAATACCTCCAAAATATAATAAGTGCAGTATCCTTTTTAAAAACATATTATATATAAAAAAAGAGAGGTGCGGCTCAGGTTAATCTGATCCGCACCTCTTTATGTCATATTATATGATCATAACTCTGTGCATCGCAAATTACCTTTACCAAGAAACTCAGTAAAGCTAAACCACCAAAAAAAGGTTTTTGCGATGCAGTTAATATTTCTCATAACCATTTCTCCGTCTGCTCTTCTAACGAGTCTGTATTCAGATCACAGGACCGCTTTGAAGAATCGCATATTGCAAGGTATATAATACTTGATGACTGTATGGTTTTATGGTAGTATTTTTTCCTATTGCGCTATATAGTAACAGGCGGATATTGTATTGTCAATACTTTTATGTGATAAAATCTTATTACCCTGACACATATAAATTGAAAACATTACTTTCATTTGAAATTGTTACTACAGCTCGTTTATTAAAAATATACCCGATCCGGAGGCAATACTATATGAATAATACAGCCAGAACAAAAACTCAAAGGATTTGCTATATTGCACTGATGACTGTGCTGATATGTGTATGTTCCTGGATTACTATTCCTTTTTTTATACCGTTTACCATGCAAACCTTTGCAGTGTTCTGTACCCTTATCTTCCTGGGGGGTAAAGACGGAACGTCAGCAATAGCCCTTTATCTGCTCATGGGGACTATTGGACTTCCTGTCTTTTCCGGATTTCGCGGTGGATTGGACCATATATTGGGTCCGACAGGCGGTTATCTCATAGGGTTTATATTTTGTGGGATTTGCTATATTCTCTTTGAACCTCTTATTCTTCGAAACAAATATTTCCTATGGATGGCTCTTGGTATTGGGTTAATTTTATGCTATCTTGTCGGAACATTATGGTTTGTTGTTGTATACAGCAAACAGGAGATGGCATACAGCTTTCTAAGCGCTTTAAATCTCTGCGTGTTTCCCTATATCATTCCTGATTGTATTAAGATGGCTTTATCTGTTTATGTCTGTCGCCGTATCAGAAAACAGTAAACCGGGCAGGAAATGCCTTTGTGCGTTCAAATGTCTAAAAGAACGAAGGGTTGATAAGTATGTTTAAGATATTTATTGTTGAGGATGAAAAAAGCATTGTTGATTCTGTAACAGAACATCTGAATAAATGGGATATGGAAGTGCTTCAGGCTAAAGATTTTCATGCGGTAACGGCAGATTTTTCTAAATATGCTCCGCATCTTGTACTTATGGATATTGGGCTTCCGTTCATGAACGGTTACCACTGGTGCAATGAAATCAGACGGGTGTCAAAAATTCCGATTATTTTTCTCTCCTCAGCCTCAGATAATATGAACATTGTTATGGCGATGAATATGGGTGCAGATGATTTTATTGCCAAGCCTTTTGATATGAATGTTCTTGTTGCTAAAATACAAGCTCTGTTGCGCCGCAGTTATGATTATTCGGAAAGTATGCCTGTTATAGAGCATCGTGGAGCAATACTGAATACCGGAGATGGTACACTTCATTACGGAGATACGGAGATTTCTCTATCTAAAAACGAATACCGTGAACTACTTTTACTTATGCAGAATAAAGGAAGGACCGTAAGCCGTGAAAAACTTATGGAAGCTCTCTGGCAGACTGACGAATTTGTCGACGAAAACGCCTTGACAGTAAATGTCGGAAGACTCAGAAAAAAACTTGATGCGGCGGGACTGACAGATTTCATTGAAACCAAATTCGGTGAGGGTTATATCATTTCTTAACGGTGATTGTTATGTTTAAGACTATAAAAAAACAATTTGTTCCTATACTGGTTTTTCTACTCTGTGTATGTATTTTTGCATCTTCATTTCTTCTTTATCACCTTCCAGTGGAAGCAGTGCTGTATCCGTCAGGACTTTGTTTCCTGATTATGGTGGCATACTTTGTTCTGGTATATATTAAAAAACAGAAAAAGCAAACTGAACTGAAGCGACTTATGACTCTCCCTCCGGATATTTCAGATCGTCTATCCCAATATACCGATGCAGACGATGAGAGATACAGGGATATTATTATACAGCTGCAGGAGCGCGAAAATACTCTGCATCAAAAAGAAGACATCCGATACTCAGATATGATCGATTACTATACTACATGGGTGCACCAAATAAAAACGCCCATAGCTGCCATGAGGTTAACACTTCAGTGCGAAGATTCAGCCGTATCGAGAAAACTTACAAACGAATTGATTCTGATCGAACAGTACGTTGAAATGGTCCTTTGTTATTTTCGGCTCGATTCAGAATCCAGTGACTATCTGTTTCATGAGTATGAGCTTGACGATATAATAAAAACATCGCTTCGCCGTTTCTCTACGCAGTTTATCGAAAAAGGGCTGAAGCTTGAGTTTAAACCGTCTGAAAGGCGTATCATCACTGACAGTAAGTGGTTTACTTTCGTAATCGACCAGTTACTCTCAAATGCGATAAAGTATACAAGTGCAGGAACTGTTTCGCTTTTTGTTGAGGATGATGCTTTATATATTCAGGATACCGGAGCTGGAATTGATGCAGCAGATCTTCCCCGGGTATTTGAAAAAGGATACACCGGGACTGTTGGCAGGATAGATAAAAAAGCAAGTGGCCTGGGCCTTTATCTTTGCAAGCGAATTATAGACAATCTTGGGTTTACTATATCCATAGAATCCGTTGTCGGACACGGAACAAAAGTAAAAATCGGCCTATCTCAAAGAAAAGTGAAGCCGGAATAAGAATGTGACAATATTGTTAGTTTTTAAGGCGCGACTGTTAGGAGATGCGAAGGAACTCATAGTGCCCACCCGGTAAAATAGAGACTGATCCAAGCAAGGAGGATACAAATATGAGTTTGCTAACAGTTGCACATGTCAAAAAAATCTACACAACACGTTTCGGAGGCAACAGTGTTACCGCTCTGCGTGACGTAAACTTTTCAGTTGAAAAAGGCGAATACGTGGCCGTTATGGGTGAATCCGGTTCCGGAAAAACCACACTTCTGAACATACTTGCGTCTCTTGATAGACCGACAGAAGGAACAGTTGTTCTGGACGGGAAAGATTTTTCCAAAATCAAGGAGAAAGACGCAGCGGAATTCCGCCGGGATAATCTCGGATTTATTTTTCAGGAGTTCAATCTTCTGGACACATTCAGCATTGAAGATAATATTTTTCTGCCTCTTGTATTATCAGGCAAGAGTCACGATGAGATAACAGAACGTCTTGCGCCTATCGCCGAGATACTTGGCATATTCGATATACTGAAAAAGTACCCGTATGAAGTTTCCGGCGGTCAGAAGCAACGAGCCGCCGTTGCCCGAGCCTTGATTACCGATCCAAGCATCGTTCTCGCGGATGAGCCAACCGGAGCGCTGGATTCCCGTTCTACCGATGAGCTCCTGCGCCTGTTTTCAAATATTAACCGTGTGGGACAAACTGTTCTTATGGTAACCCATTCGGTAAAGGCTGCAAGCTCCGCCGGCAGGGTTCTCTTTATTAAAGACGGCGAGGTGTTCCATCAAATCTACCGTGGCGACAGCACCAACGAGGGGCTGTATCAGAAGATTTCAGACACCCTTACGATGCTGCAAACTGGGGGCGACAGAAAATGAAGCTCACCTGGAAGCTGGCAATATCGGGTATAAAGAATAACCGGCGCATCTACATTCCGTATATTCTTTCATGCATCGGAATGATCATGATGACATACATTATGAACTCGCTTTCATACTCCCCTTTGCTGCAAGCAATAAAGGGCGGTACGGACATACAGTTTGTCCTGTCTCTCGGAAAGTTTGTTATCTCAGCTTTTGCATTACTTTTTTTGTTTTATACCAATTCATTTCTCGTCCGTAGGCGAAACAAGGAATTCGGCCTGTATAACGTTCTCGGAATGGACAGACGCAAAATCAGCCGGGTAGTCGCCTGCGAATCCGTGGTTATCACGGTAAGCTCACTGGTCCTTGGAGTGACTCTTGGTATTGTCTTTTCGAAATTTGCCGAACTCGGACTTCTAAATGCGATGCACCAAGAAGTAGACTACCGGATTATGATCTCAACGGATGCTATATGGCAAACAACAATTATTTACCTGATTATATTCGCACTTTTGCTTGTGAAATCGGTAATTTTTGTCTGGAGAACAAAAACAACTGATCTTCTTCAAAGCGAGAGTTTCGGTGAAAAGCCACCGAAAGCGAACTGGGTGCTGGCTGTATTTGGGACTCTTATCCTCGGGGCAGCATATTATCTTGCAGTCTCAATAAAAGAGCCGATACTCGCACTTGTCACCTTTTTCGTTGCCGTAATTATGGTAATTATTGCTACATATATGCTTTTTACTGCCGGATCCGTGACAATCTGCAAATTACTGCAAAAAAACAAATCTTATTACTATAAGAAAAATCATTTTATCTCGGTATCCTCTATGGTATATCGTATGAAACGTAATGGCGCCGGTCTTGCGTCGATATGTATTCTCGCAACAATGGTGCTCGTGATGATTTCATCTACTACCAGCCTTTTTATCGGAGAGGAAGACGCTTTGAACACTCGCTTTCCGAAAGAATGTGAGATATCCGTAAACATTCACGACATTTCCGACTTGAGCGACGAAAAAGTATCTGAAATCCGAAACAAATATGAAACATGCTTCGAGGAGCGAGGACTTCAAGCAAAGGACGTATGGGATTGCAGATACATTTCAATCGCCGGCATTCTCAGTGAAAAAGGGTTTGAGCCCGATAAAGATCACTTAAATAGCGGAATCGGCGCTTCTCTCGGTAATCTTCATATAATCCATTTTATGAGCGATGATGATTATAACGCCGTGATGGGAACGGATATTTCTCTTGATCCCGGCAGATCAATGATATTTACTGACCGATGCGAGTATTCAGCCGATACGCTGACAATATCGGATGTTAAGCTTGAGCTTACAGGCAGGCTTGACAACATTCCCGAACTTGGGGATGTTTCTTTAATGAGCATGATTTCTCCGACAGTTTTCCTGGTAATTGATGATTATGAGACTATTCGCCCCCTGACAGAGCTTGCTGATTCAAACGGTAACCAGATGGCCGGCATGAAATGGTACTACGGTTATGATATTGATGCGTCGAAAGATGAGATAGTTGAACTGTTTAGCAATCAGACGGATTGTATCGGGGATACTTTTGTAGGAGAGCAAGAAGACGGCTACAGTTATTATTCATCTTGCCGTGCCTTGGAAAGAGATCGATTTTATATTACTTTTGGCGGACTGTTTTTCCTTGGAATCGTTCTAAGCATTGTTTTTGTTTTCGCCGCCGCTCTCATTATCTACTATAAGCAGATTTCAGAGGGATATGAAGACCAGTCGCGGTTCGCTATTATGCAAAAAGTCGGAATGACAAAAGAAGAAATCAAAAAGAGTATAAACTCTCAGGTAATGACAGTATTCTTTGCGCCACTTCTGTTTGCGGGTATGCATTTGAGCTTTGCTTTCCCGTTTATCTGGAAAATCCTGCAGTTGTTTAATCTGTTTAATTTGAAGCTTGTAATCCTCGTTACAGTTGCGGCATTTCTGATTTACGGCATACTTTACGCCATTATTTACAAACTGACGGCGCACAGTTATTACAATATCGTAAGCGGTCTGAAGGATTGACATGTGATACAGAATCACTAATAAGAAATCCTATTAAACAAAAGCGGCAGAGGTTAAACTCTGCCGCTTTGACATAACCACCGTATTATATCATTAAAACGATTCTTGACCTTTTTCAGTTGTCCGATGCTCTCGGAGATGCCATCAAAGACAAAATGAAAAACTGAACAAAACCATATATACGCAAAATGGCCTTATGGATGTTGCCATCTGAAAGGTCACTTAATATGGATTCATTTACCGGCAAAACCGTTTATTACCATTCATAACCCCAAAACAATCGGAGCGATAGAATTACAGTGATTTTATCAGAGTGTTATCATACTGTTATAGTGAGAAGTAAGGAAAATCCCTTGATGTGACTGGGTTTTCGGCTTTCATTTTCTTATTACCACTCGCTCCTATTAAGGATGTTCTAAACATTTACTTATGGGAATTAGCTCTGAATATTTGGATTGTTTTCAATATCCGGATGGTTTGAGCTATCTGATTTTTTGTTGCCATCGTTTTGCTAGGAGACTGATGCCAACCTTAACTTGATTACTTAATAATTCTAGTACAATATTTCGCGAATGCCATACTCTTTGCAGTAGTAGTAAGTGCGATCATATCCGCAGCCCCAATATCAAAAATTCAATCGTAACTATTGTCTTAATCTGTTTGTGTTTATCGACGTATCAATATTTTTGCATACTGGGCATGCAATACCT
This sequence comes from uncultured Oscillospiraceae bacterium, assembly GCA_964446385.1. GTDB lineage: Bacteria > Bacillota > Clostridia > Oscillospirales > Ruminococcaceae > CAYSRC01. The sequence continues at coordinate 85,110 of CAYUOH010000008.1, forward strand.
TTGTTTATTCAAAGGTTGAAATAAAGATGGCCTGCGCAAAAACGAAGGCCATCTTTTTCTTGTTAAATAATCTATTGAATCAGTTTATACTATCCCGGAAGCTTTATCATCACTCAAATCCTGCAGTGTTCTCATTTTTCTTTCTTTTGTCCTGTCAAATTTCTGCCAATGCACTGCATCTTCTGTATACCATGTTTTAGGATCACGTTCATATACCGGATAGCCGATATCTATGATGCACACCGGCTGAATATCTTCCGGTATGTCCAACAGCTTACATAAAGCTTCATCATCAAACCCACCAATGCAAACAGATGCCAACCCCAACTCTGTCGCTTCTAACATGATATTCTGTGACGCTGCTCCACAATCAAAGATCCATCCGTCTCCATCCCATGGAATATGCTTAGATGTACCGCATACTACAATTGACAAAGGTGCCTTGTAGTTCCCCTGCTCTGCACATTCCCTGATTCCCTGTAGTATTTCAGAATCATCCACTACAATAAAATACCATGGTTGCAAATTACATGCTGACGGTGCCGCCATTGCAGCTTTCAACATAATCTCAACCTTGCTTCGTTCAATTTGCTTTTCTTGAAATCGTCTTATGCTTCTTCTCTTAAGTATTGTATCGTAAACTATATATTCACTCATAGTCCGCCCTTCTTTCTCTCTTTAGTATATTCATTGTTAATGCCTTATAAGAAATATAAATAGGGTTGACTCAACAGTCAACCCTATATCATTATTAATTCTTTTTTTACCGGAATCCAAAAGCCCTTGATTTATCGCGACTATTCCCACTCGATGGTGCTGACAGGCTTTTCGGAGAGATCCCAGAGGACACGGTTCACTCCCGGTACGGAGGTGATAATTCTGTCGCGGATACGGCAAAGCATGTTAAACGGGATTTCAGGAACGGTAGCTGTCACCGCGTCAACGGTATTTACCGCACGGATTACAACCGCCCAGCCCATATAGCGCTTGCTGTCTTTGATACCGGTTGATACAAAATCCGGAATGGCGCAAAAATACTGCCAGGGCGCAGGATCAAGACTTCCGATTTCCTTTCTGACAATTGCGTCCGCCTCACGCAGCGCTTCAAGACGGTCACGGGTTATGGCGCCGATGCAACGAACGCCGAGACCTGGGCCGGGGAAAGGCTGACGGTTAACCATACTGTCGGGAAGGCCAAGACGGCTGCCCACTACACGGACCTCATCCTTATAAAGCAACTTGACAGGCTCAACCAGCTCAAAATCCATAGACTCGGGCAAACCGCCGACATTATGGTGTGCTTTTACGCCGTGACTTTCCAATATGTCAGGATAGATTGTGCCTTGGGCAAGGTATTTTATACCGTTAAGTTTGCGTGCCTCTTCATCAAATACGTTAATAAACTCTGCTCCGATAATCTTGCGTTTCTTCTCCGGGTCGCTTACGCCGGCAAGTTTATTCAGAAAGCGGTCGGTGGCGTCAACATATACAAGGTTGGCATCCATTTTGTTGCGGAAAACCTCGATAACCTGCTCGGGCTCGCCCTTGCGCAGAAGGCCGTGGTTTACGTGAACACAGGTAAGCTGGTTTCCGACTGCTTTGATAAGCAATGCGGCAACAACAGAGGAATCTACACCGCCTGACAAGGCCAGCAGAACCCTGCCATCACCTATTTGTTCTCTGAGAGCTTTTATCTGGCCGGCGATAAACGTGTCGGCAAGCTCCGGAGTTGTGATACGCTGCATACTTTCGGGTCTAACATTACTGTCCATGATGTATATTCCTCCATAGTTGAAGTACAAAAATAAAAGTATCAGAGCCCCCGCCGCTTGGACGAGGGCTCTGGGATAAGTTAACAGAATCCGTTATTTAAGGATCTTGATAACAGCGCCGGAACCAACTGTACGGCCACCTTCACGAATAGCGAAGCGAAGAGTTTCCTCAATGGCGATTGGGGTAATCAGAGTTACTTCCATATCTATGTTGTCTCCGGGCATGCACATCTCGACGCCTTCCGGAAGTTTGATAACTCCGGTAACGTCGGTTGTGCGGAAAAAGAACTGAGGACGGTAGTTGTTAAAGAAGGGGGTATGACGGCCGCCTTCGTTTGCCTTCAGAACGTAAACCTGGCCAACAAACTGTGTGTGCGGGTTGATGGAACCGGGTTTGCAGAGAACCTGTCCGCGCTCGATATCGGAACGCTGTACGCCACGGAGCAGGGCACCGATGTTGTCGCCAGCCTCGGCAAAGTCGAGGGTCTTGCGGAACATCTCAAGGCCTGTAACAACTGTCTTGCGGCGCTCTTCGGTCATACCGATCAGCTCGACTTCTTCGTTCAGCTTGACGGTACCACGCTCTACACGGCCGGTGGCAACAGTGCCGCGTCCGGTAATGGTCATGGTATCCTCAACAGGCATCAGGAAGGGTCTGTCAGCCATACGGTCAGGAGTGGGGATGAAGGAGTCAACAGCATCCATCAGCTGAAGAATGGAAGCATATTCGGGTGCGTTAACATCCGTGGAAGTGCTTTCGAGAGCCTGAAGGGCGGAACCCTTGATGATGGGAGTGTCGTCGCCGGGGAAGTCGTAAGCGGAAAGCAGCTCACGGATTTCCATCTCGACTAGATCGAGCAGCTCGGGATCGTCAACCTGATCAACCTTGTTCATGTAAACAACGATGTAAGGAACGCCGACCTGACGGGCAAGCAGAATGTGCTCACGGGTCTGGGGCATAGGACCGTCAGCGCTGGAGACGACGAGGATAGCACCGTCCATCTGGGCAGCACCGGTAATCATGTTTTTAACATAGTCAGCATGTCCCGGGCAGTCAACGTGCGCATAATGACGGGCATCGGTCTCGTACTCGA
>CAYUOH010000009.1:0-85546 GCA_964446385.1 uncultured Oscillospiraceae bacterium
CAGTTCGATTCTGCTCAACAGCTCCATAAAAGCGGCGGAAAATATTCCGCTGCTTTTTTATTTATTTATAGTTGAAATTATTGAAGTACTTTTTATAAGCACATCATTATCACCGGACATATCATATAGGAAATCCCCAAGACACCCTCTCTGCAGGATTACATCCATGCCCTGCACTGCCTTCTGCACGAAGTCCCTGGGATACAAAAGAGAGAACAAGAAAAATTCTTCTTGACGGACTCAGCAGATAATCAAAAGAACAGAAGGGGTTAATTCTATACTCAATTCAACCATTCTTTATTTTTTTAGCGGTTTGTAATAATATTTACTTATGAAATTTAACAGGGGCTTTATTTATATGAACAGAAAACTTGCCGAATACAACAAATATATAAAAGGAAAGAAGGTCGCCTTGCTGGGCGCCGGCTTAAGCCATCGCGAGATTATACCTCAGTTTGTGGAAAAGGGCGCGATTGTGACCCTATGCGACCGCAAGAGTTTTGAGGACCTAGGCGAATACGGAGAAAAACTCCGCGCCCTGGGCGTAAGTTTTTGCCTAGGCAACGGATACCTTTCAACCCTTCGTGATTTCGACATTGTTTTCAGGACGCCCGGCATCGATTACACCAAGCCTGAGATACAGAACGCCTTATCCGCGGGCGTGACCCTTACGTCAGAGATGGAAACCTTCTTCGACCTCTGCCCCTCACGAACTATCGGCGTTACCGGAAGCGACGGCAAAACCACTACTACCACCATAATCGCAAGATCGCTTGAGACCGCGGGGTATACAGTGCATCTCGGCGGGAACATCGGCCGTCCTCTGCTCCCAATAATCGACGAGGTTAAGCCGGAGGATATTGCCGTTGTGGAGCTTTCAAGCTTTCAACTTATCTCCATGAAGACAAGCCCGGACATCTCGGTCGTTACCAACATGGCGCCCAACCATCTGGACCACCACAAGGATATGCAGGAGTACATTGACGCCAAGCGCAACATTCTGTTGCACCAGAGTGCAGACGACATCGCTGTACTTAATTATGAGAATGAAATAACCCGCGGAATGGCGTCCGATGTAAAGGGCACGCTTCGCTGGTTCAGCAAATGCCGCCCAATTGAGAACGGCACATATATAAACGAAAACAATCATCTGATTTTCTGCGAAAACGGCTGCGAAAGCGACATAATGGACCTTATGACCATAAAGCTTCCCGGTGCGCACAACCGTGAAAATGTCGCCACAGCAGCGGCCGTGGTCCTCCCTATTACTGGGCCAGAAAAGTTCGTGAATTTCGTGACGGATTTCTGCGGCGTGGAGCACAGAATTGAGCTTACGCGCATAAAGGACGGCGTAAGCTGGTACAACGATTCCATCGGAACCTCGCCGACACGAACAGTAGCAGGCCTGCGCTCCTTCGACAAAAAGCTTATACTCATTGCCGGTGGATATGACAAGAAGATAAGCTATGCGCCTCTGGCTCCCGAAATAACGGAGCGTGTTAAGGTTCTGCTTGTGTGCGGCGACACCGCCGACAAGATAGTTTACGAGGTCGAGGCAATCGGCTATGACCTTAAGGAACTTGTTATCGAAAAGCTTGAAAATCTTGAAGAATGCGTAAAGAGGGCGAACGAACTCGCGAAGAGCGGCGATGTTGTGCTGATGTCGCCGGCCTCCGCCAGCTTTGACAGATATCCCAATTTCGAGGTCAGGGGACAGCATTTCAAATCCCTTGTGGCCGCCTTGTAACAAAGGAGCAAAAATGTATATTCCCGAAGATTTACCGCAAAGAATAAAGGATACCGACGCTAAGGTTATGGAGTTCCTGCAGCCTGTTTTTGCGGGCGTGGAGGACATCAGGGACCGCAATATTGTGCGTGTCCTGAACGCCTTCTGCAACAACAGAATAGCCTCCCGCCACATGGGGGGCAGTACGGGCTACGGCTACGGCGACGAGGGGCGCGAGCGCCTTGACTCGCTTATGGCAGAGATTATGGGTACCGAATCGGCCTTATGTCGCGAGCAGTTCATGAGCGGAACCCACGCCCTTACCGTAGCGCTTTTCGGCCTTTTAAGGCCCGGTGATACGCTTCTTGCCGCCACGGGCAAGCCCTACGACACACTGCTTAAGGTAATAGGCGTGGATGAGGATACGACGGGATCTCTTAAGAACTTCGGTGTGAAATATGACGAATGCCCGTTCAAAGGAACCAACCCCGATTATGAAATGATAACCGCGAAGGCGAAGAACGCTGCGGTGGTCCACGTGCAGAAATCACGAGGATATTCCCAGAGACGCTCGCTTTCCAACGCCGACGTGATGAAAATCGCAGACCTTGTTCATGGTGTAAACCCGAAAGCAGTCGTGTTTGTTGACAACTGCTACGGAGAATTCACTGAAACGACCGAGCCGGGTCACGTAGGCGCGGACATCGTCGTCGGTTCACTTATAAAGAACGCCGGCGGCGGAATAGCCGAGACCGGTGGATATATCGCGGGCAGGGCTGACCTTGTGGAGTTCTGCGCCGACAGACTCACAGCACCTGGGACCGGAGGAGAGATAGGAAGCTGGCCAACAGGGCACAGAAACACATATCTGGGTATCTTTATGGCTCCGCAGATTACAGCCGAGGCGGTAAAAGCAAGCATATATTCCGCTGCACTGTATACTGAGCTGGGATTTGACACGAATCCAAAGCCGGGCGAGGCCCACTATGATATTGTAACGGCGATAAATCTTTACACGCCTGAAAACCTTTGTAAATTTTGCTGCGGTATACAGGCTTATTCTCCTGTTGATTCAAATGTCGCTCCGACGCCCTGGGCTATGCCAGGATACACCGACGAGGTTATTATGGCGGCGGGAACGTTTACGGGGGGCGCGTCGATAGAGCTGAGCAGCGACGGCCCGCTGCGCGAACCGTACACCGCATATATTCAGGGCGCACTCAGTTTCATGTCAGCAAGGTATGCTTTATTAAAGACGGCAGAGGGTATTATTTAGTAAAAAAAAGAGACTCCGACGGAGTCTCTATATTATTACTAAATAATTGTTAAATATTTAACCTTTAGTAGGGGCAATTTAGTCAAATAGCACAAAAAAATCTAATATTTTGAATTCTCATTGAAATGATCCGGATAAAATGGTATAGTTTCCGGTGGTATGTTCTCCGATGTATCCGGTATTTTTACCCATTTTTCGGAAACGGGAGAACAGAATTCGAATAAAAAGGTGAAGAAATGGGCACATATATTTTAAAGAGAATCGGGGTTGCCATTCTGACCCTCCTTCTTATTATGACAATTACGTTCCTGCTGATGAATGCGGTTCCCGGCAGTCCTTTTCTTACGGAAAAATCCACGGCCGAGATGATCGCCAAGGCTAACGAAAAATACGGTCTTGATAAGCCACTGTATATCCAGCTTCTTAATTACATCAAGGGCTATCTTAAGGGAGATATGGGCGTATCCCTCAAGATGCAGGAGGGTACCGCCGTCACAAAGATTATTTTCAACGAAGGCAAGTTCGGCCTTTCCATCCGGCTGGGCCTTTTCGCGGCGCTTATTGCCATTGTTATAGGCATTCCTCTGGGAGTCCTCGCGGCGTCCAACCGCGAAAACTGGGTCGACAGCGTACTCCGCGTTATCACGACTATCGGCGTCGCGGTTCCGAGCTTCGTCCTTTGTTCCACTCTTCTTATTTTCTTGGGCGTAAAGCTTAACTGGCTGCCTGTTATCTCCGGAAGTCTCGAGAGCTGGAAGGAATACGTAGGCCCCTTAATAGCACTTTCTTTCTATCCCATGTGCTATATCGCCAAGCTTACGCGCACAAGCATGCTTGACGCCATCAACCAAGACTACATTCGCACGGCGAAGGCTAAGGGCGTAAAGAGTAAGGTTATCCTCTTCAAACATGCCCTTCGCAACTCGCTTATCCCGGTTATCACATATCTTGGACCAATGCTTGCGGGTATCGTTACCGGCGGATTCGTTACCGAGCAGACATTCCAGATCCCCGGTCTGGGCAAGTATTTCATCTCAAGCATACTTAACCGCGATTATCCCATCATTATGGGCACCACCATTGTACTGTCCGCGCTAGTCGTTATCATGAACCTTATCGTCGACGTAGCATACAAACTGGTTGATCCCCGAATTTCGCTTACAAAGGGGGCAACTGATTAATGATGAATTTTAATATTTTCCACTTCAACGAAGGCAAAATTCCTCCCCTTGAAAGTTTCTCCTCATCCGATTTTGAGGCCGCGACGGCCGAAGAAAAGGAAAACATGGTCGAAACCCGTAAAAGCGTTTCCTACTGGAAGGACGCCTACAGGCGTTTTTGCACAAACAAGGTTTCGGTCGGTGCTTTCTACCTTTTCGTACTTATCTTCCTGTTTTCATATCTCGGCCCTACGCTTATTCCCTACAATTATTTTGACCAGTACCGAAGCTCGCAAAAGCTGGGCCCCGGAGAGTTTTCCGAAAAAGAACAACTTGTAATGCAGGCGACGGACTATTCCGACGGATTTTACGCCACTGTCCTTATCCCGGGTTCGCTCAACTCGCTCTCGAAAAAAACCGATTATTTCTTTGAATACAAGAAAACCGAGTACTCCTTCTACAACGAGAAGAACCTTTCCGATGCGATTATCATGTTCAACGAGGGTTCCGAAAATCCCCTGACATATGTCAAGGAAAATGCCTTCGAGGACGGTGAAATCACGGATGACGAAATCAACGTCATCGAATACTCGATAGACTCCGTGCCCGAAGGCGCAGTCGAAATTAAACTTATAAAAAAGCTGTTCAAGCATGTGTTCGGCACCGACAGCCAGGGAAGAGATCTTATGGCCCGTACCATGTACGGTGGCCGTGTTTCCATTGCGGTCGGTATCATAGCCGCTCTTATTGTTCTTGTAATAGGCTCAATATACGGCTCCATATCCGGTCTTGCAGGCGGCAAGGTCGACTTTATTATGATGCGCCTTGTTGATATTATCTACTCCGTTCCGGACGTTCTGATAGTGCTTCTTCTCCAGGTGGTTCTAAAACAGCCCCTGCAGAACTGGCTTGACTCCGCGGGCGGACCATTTGCCCGCACCATGTCCCAGCTGGGCGTGGGTATAATATCCATATTTATTACATTCGCATGTCTCTACTGGGTTGGTATGAGCCGTATAGTAAGAGGACAGGTTCTCCAACTTAAGGAGCAGGAATTTGTCACAGCCGCACGTGCTCTGGGTGTCCCCACAAATCGCATTATAAAACGCCATCTGCTTCCCAACTGCGTGGGACAGCTTGTTATCGCGACATGTCTTCAGATTCCCAGCGCCATTTTCCTTGAAAGTTTCTTGTCTTTCCTGGGACTCGGTGTATCCATCCCCATGACGTCTCTGGGCTCGCTCTGCTCTGACGCTCTCGATAGCATCACGCTTTATCCGTACCGGCTCCTTTTCCCGGGTATTATCCTTACGCTTCTGGTTCTTTCACTGAACCTTGTGGGTGACGGTATCCGCGATTCGCTTGATCCGCGACTTAAATAAGGAGACAGTATTATGGATGAAAAAACATTAAACAACGTACAGGAAGACAACCTTCTTGAAGTAAAGGACCTTAAAGTTTCATTCTTCACCCACGCCGGCGAAGTAAAGGCTGTAGACGGAATTTCCTATTCTCTTGGAAAAAACGAGGTTATGGGAATTGTGGGCGAGTCTGGTTCCGGCAAGAGCGTAGAGGCATACTCCATAATTGGTCTTCTACAGAATCCCGGAAAGGTTATCGGCGGTTCCATAACCTTTGAGGGTGATGACGTACTTGCTTACGACGAGGAACAGATGCGTCAGTTCCGTGGCAATAAAGTCAGCATGATTTTCCAGAACCCGATGACCTGTCTGAACCCGGTATACACAATCGGCAACCAGCTTATGGAAGCCGCCATGTGCCACGACATCACGATAACAAAAGAAGAGGCCCGCGCCCGCGCCATCGAGATGCTTACGCTTGTTGGCATAAACAACCCCGAAAAGCGAATGGACCAGTATCCTCATGAGCATTCCGGCGGAATGCGACAGAGGGTCATGATAGCTATGGGTCTTATCTGCCAGCCAAAGCTTTTAATTGCCGACGAGCCTACGACCGCCCTTGACGTTACCATCCAGGCCCAGATAATCGAGCTGATGAAGGACATCCAGAAGAAAACGGGAATGTCTATTATCTTTATTACCCACAACCTCGGTGTTGTGGCGGAGATCTGCGACAGGGTTTCAGTAATGTATGCAGGCCACATAGTGGAGCAGGGTACTGTCAACGATATTTTCTACAATCCGCAGCATCCGTACACAAAGGGACTTTTGTGCAGTATGCCCCGCGTGGACGAAATATCAAAGGAGAGGCTTATCCCCATCGAGGGTACACCGGTCGACCTTCTTGACCCGCCCAAAGGCTGCGCATTCGGACCCCGTTGCGAGAACTGCCTTAAGATATGTGTTGAAAAGAATCCTCCTCTGCTTCAAGTAGGCGAGAAGAGTCATCTTTCGGCTTGCTGGAAGCACGTAAGGGAAATGAAGGAGGCTAAAGACTGATGAACGAAAAGAAAAAACTCGTTGAGGTCGAAAACCTCCGCAAATATTTTTCTGTTAAGGAAGGTATCAGAAAGAAAAGTTACATCCAGGCAGTAGAGGATGTTTCATTCTATATCTATCAGGGCGAGACCCTCGGAGTGGTCGGCGAATCCGGCTGCGGCAAAACCACGATGGGCAGGACTCTTTTAAGACTTTACGAGCCAACGTCTGGTAAAATAGTCTACGACGGAACCACAATCTACGACAGCTATACCAAAACAGCCCTTCCCATGCTTTCATATCGCAAAAAGATACAGATTATATTCCAGGATCCCTCAGCCTCACTTGACCCCAGAATGACTGTCGGCGAGATAATAGGAGAGGCTCTTCAGGTACACAGGCCTGACCTTAATAAAAAAGGATACCGGGAAAGAATCAACGAGCTTCTAGACACGGTCGGACTGAACACTGAGCATTCAAACCGTTTCCCCCACGAATTTTCCGGCGGCCAGCAGCAGCGTGTTGGCATCGCGAGGGCTCTTGCGGTGGAACCGGAATTCATCGTCTGCGACGAGCCGGTCTCGGCTCTGGACGTTTCTATCCAGTCGCAGATAGTAAACATGCTTGAGGATCTTCAGCAGGAAAAAAACCTTACATATCTATTCATAGCCCACGATATAAGCGTAGTGCGTCATATTTCCAACCGTATCGCGGTTATGTACCTGGGTCAGATGGTTGAGCTTGCTGAAAGCTACGAGCTTTGCACCCATCCTCTGCACCCCTACACCGAATCCCTCTTAAGCGCGGTCCCTCTGCCTGATCCCGAAAAGACCAGGGCAAAGCAGCGTATTATTCTCGAGGGAGACGTCCCAAGTCCGCTTAACCCGCCGAAAGGATGCCGTTTCCACACAAGGTGCCCATACGCCACTGATATATGCAGGGAATGCGCCCCCGAATGGAAAGATTACGGAAGCGGCCATTACGCGGCATGCCACAAACTTGACGAATAACGATTTTGGGGCATAATATACTAGTACAAGTCCATCAGGACATGTATATATAAAATGGAGGTTTAATAATGAAAAAATTAATCGCTTTGCTTCTTGTTCTCTGCATGATTTTTGCTTTGAGCGCCTGCGGCAAAAAAGAAGAACCCGCACCCGAAGCACCTGCAGCTCCTGTAGAAGAAGAACCGGTAGACGAAGGACCGTTCGTTATCAACGCGTGCATCGCTTCCGAACCGGAGACCATCGACCCTACGATGATCAGCTCTGTTGACGGCAACACATACGTCAACCATTTGTTCGAAAACCTTTTGCGTTACTCCCCCACCGACACCCAGGCCGGTGAAGACCCCAAGATGATGACCGCTGAGCTTGAGCTCGGTCAGGCCAAGGAATATACCATCTCCGACGACGGTCTGGTATACACTTTCACACTCCGTGACGACATTTTCTGGTCCGACGGCGAGCCCGTAAAGGCTCAGGACTTCGTTTATTCATGGCAGCGCGTCTGCAATCCCGATCAGGCTGCTGACTACGGCTATCTGCTCGCGGACGTAGCCGTTGCCGGTGCTTATGAAGTTTACTATGAGGGCGCCGATCCCGATACACTTGGCATCAAGGCTCTCGATGACAAGACTGTTGAAATCACACTGACAAATGCAACACCGTTCTTCCTTCAGATCTGCGCTTTTGGCAACCTTATGCCTCTCCGCCAGGATATTATAGAAGAGTACGGCGATACCTGGACAGACGCTGAGAACCTTGTCGGCAACGGTCCCTATGTCATGAACGAATGGGTACACGACAGCTATATTTCCATGGTCCCCAACGAAAAGTACTGGGATATAGAGAATGTCGGCCCCGACGAGATCAAGTGGAATCTCTCCGACGACGAGACAGCTATCCTTTCCTCCTATCAGGCCGGCGAGTATGATTTTGTCGAATCTGTTCCCACCGATCAGATTCCTGGTCTGCAGGAATCCGGCGATCTCTACATTCTGCCTGCTGTTACCACTTACTATCTGTATCTGAACAATGATAATCTTACCGACTGGCGTGTACGCGCTGCCATCGCCCTTGCGATCGACCGCGAGAACATCGTTGAAAATATCACCCAGGCGGGTCAGATTCCCGCAGCCAGCCTTGTAACCGGTGGTATCACCGATTCCACAGGCGCAATGTGGCAGAACGGTACAGGTAACGGCGACGTTATGTGGAAGGCTCTTGTTGAAATGTATCCCGATTATGACCTTTCTGAGTATGCCGACCGCTGCGAGCTTGCTAAGGAACTCCTGGCTGCCGCTGTCGAAGACGGCTTTGACGCAAACGTAACACTGCCTTACCGCTTCAACAACCTGGGTGCCCACGGCACAATAGCCGAGGCGGTCCAGCAGGATCTTAACAGCGTTCTCGGACTGAACATCACCATGGACTCCACAGAGTGGCAGGTTTACACCGATACACTCGACACCGACCGTGAATGGGCCATCTCCCGTCTCGGCTGGCAGGCAGACTATCTTGACGCTTCCTCCTTCCTTGACCTGTTCAAGACCGGCGGCTCCTACAACTACAGCCGTTGGAGCAACACCGCTTACGACGAACTTTGCAACCAGTACAAGACTATGGAAGGCGGCACAGAGCGTGACGCCGTCATGTACGAAGCAGAAGAGGTTCTCTTCGGTGAAGGCGGATTTGCTGTATGTCCTCTGTACTACTACACCAACTCCTATTGCCTCGCTGACACTATCCAGAATTGCAGTGCTTCTACACTCGGATTCTATATCTTCACAGGCGCGACAAGAGGCTAATTAATTTAGTAAAAAAGAGAGGTCCCATGCGGGACCTCTCTTTTTTTATTAAAAAATGCGACTGAGTCTGTAAGCCGGGTTCTGTCTTGGATGACAATCTATCTAATCGCTTCGTCGCCGAAACTCTTCAGCCACATCGGGGGCGCGCCGGGCAGACGCATAATGCCCCACATGGTGTTGCTCCGGATAGGGTTTACAGGGCCGCGCAGTCGCCTGCGCGCCGGTGAGCTCTTGCCTCGCCTTTCCATCCTTACCCGGTACAAAAATACCGGGCGGTTTATTTCTGTTGCACTTTCCCTAAGGTTACCCTCGGCTGCCGTTAGCAGTTATCCTGCCCTGTGGAGCCCGGACTTTCCTCACATTTTGCAATGTGCTGCCATCCAGCTCACTCGCACGCGTATTATATCATAAAAAACTGTTTGCATCAATTGCCGGATTGCAGTATAATCACAGACAAATTTCATACTATACCAATTTAAAGTGGAGGAAATAATTATGAAAAATCAATACCTGCTTGATGTGTTCGAGGACGTAAAACGCCGCGACGCGGGCGAGCCGGAATTTCTGCAGGCGGTCACCGAGGTTCTCGAATCGCTGGAGCCCGTTATCGAGTCCGACTCCAATTATCAGAAGTACGGCGTTATCGAAAGAATAGTGGAGCCCGAGCGTTTCGTCCAGTTCCGCGTACCCTGGGTTGACGACAACGGTATCGTCCGTGTAAACAGGGGATACCGCGTCCAGTACAACAGTGCCATCGGGCCTTATAAAGGTGGTCTGCGCCTTCATCCCTCTGTCGATTCTTCCGTTATGAAATTCCTGGGCTTTGAACAGATGTTCAAGAATAGCCTTACCACTTTGCCCATGGGAGGCGGCAAGGGCGGCAGCGACTTTGACCCAAAGGGTAAATCCGAGGGAGAGGTCATGCGTTTCTGCCAGAGTTTTATGAACGAGCTTTACCGCTATATTGGCGACGACGTAGATGTTCCCGCCGGTGATATCGGCGTAGGAGCCCGCGAGATCGGTTACTTCTTCGGCCAGTACAAGAGGATCACTAATTCGTTTAACGGCGTTCTGACTGGCAAGGGAATTCCCTTCGGTGGTTCCCTGGGCCGTACAGAGGCCACAGGTTATGGCCTCTGCTACTTCGCTGAGGAAATGCTCAACTGCATGCGCGGCGACTCCCTCAAGGGCAAACGCGTGGTTGTCTCCGGTTCCGGCAACGTAGCGACATACGCCGTAGAGAAAGCCACACAGCTGGGTGCAAAGGTCGTTACCGTAAGCGACAGCAACGGCTACGTTGTGGACGAAAATGGCATCGATCTTGACGTTGTAAACCAGATCAAGCAGGTGGAGCGAGGACGCATCAAGGAATACGTCAACCGCGTAAAGGGCGCCCAGTATCACGAGGGATGCAAGGACGTATGGACCGTCAAATGCGATATCGCAATGCCCTGCGCTACACAGAATGAGCTTGACGAGACAGCTGCCGCGATCCTTATTGCCAACGGTTGCATAGCGGTATGCGAGGGCGCCAACATGCCCACCACCGCAGAAGCCACAAAGATGATTCAAGGCGCCGGCCTTATGTTTACCCCAGGCAAGGCATCCAACGCCGGCGGCGTTGCGGTATCCGGCCTTGAGATGAGCCAGAACGCACAACATTTAAGCTGGACGAAGGAAGAAGTAGACCAGAAGCTTCAGGGTATCATGAAGAATATTTTTCACAGCTCGTACGACGCTGCACAGCGCTATGGAATGGGCGAAGATCTTGTCGCCGGCGCCAATATAGCCGGATTTCTGAAGATTTCCAAAGCCATGATTGCGCAGGGAATTGTATAAAAATATAGTTGGCATTTTATCAATTAAGTGCTATAATATCCGAGTCACCTGCCCCGGACAACACGGGGCAGGAATACTTGCGCCAGTAGCTCAGGTGGATAGAGCAACTGCCTTCTAAGCAGTAGGCCGGGGGTTCGAGTCCCTCCTGGCGCACCACTTGATAAAACTGGTTTTTTATATGGTGGGCGTAGCTCAGTTGGTTAGAGTACCAGGTTGTGGCCCTGGGGGTCGAGGGTTCGAATCCCCTCGCCCACCCCAAAAACCCCGTCATTCCTCAAATGCAGGAGTGACGGGGTTTTCTTTGTAGAAGCCCATGGTTACGGCGTTTGCGGGCTTTTGTCTATGATAAAATTATTTGCGATAAAATAAAAATATTTGCCGAAAAACAAAGATTTTTAAATAAAAGGGTCCACGAAAGGGTCCACGAAATTTTTGATGACTTTACTTGAAATAATTAAGTAGCTGTTCTTCAACCTGCTGCTTGCGTTCATCCAGAAGATGGCCGTATACCTTGGTGACCATGGCGTCGGAATTGTGGCCTATCAGCTTGATGATGTACGCCGTAGGCATACCGAGGGAAATGCAGACCGAACAGAAGTAGTGACGAAGCAGGTGCTCGTGAAACGGATATCCTAGATCCGTGCATACCTTTTTAAACTTTGCAGTTATCTTGTCCGGAGATGCGTTGACCGGTTGACCTTCATGTTTGGCAAGCAACTTCATAACACGGTCCGGCATCGGCACCCAGCGATCACCGGCATAAGACTTGGTACCCTTAGTCTCCCATCCGTCCGGGCCTTTAACCCGCGCACGGTGAACGTGAATTCGTTGCCGCGTGAAGTTTATATCATTCCACTCCAGTGCGGACATCTCGGAACGGCGCAGACCCATTGTTGCACCCAAGAGGAACGGTATTTCCCATTTAGTTCCGGCGACAGCGTCAATGATCCGATCAATGTCATCCTTTTGTGGAATAATGAACTCCTTTTTTTCTTTTTGAGGCAGGTTAACCTTGGGAACATCGATACCCTGGGACTTGAGTATGGCCGACAGAAGGCCGAATGCATTGCGCACGGTTTTAGGGGACTTTCCAATCGAGGACATCCAGGACTGCACTACCGGCTGCGTCAGCGACGAAAGCGGATAGTCTATCTGGCACAGATAATTGCGCCAGAGCACGCCGTATCCCTTAATAGTGGACGGGGACAGTGTTCCGGAGTTGCCGGATATAAAGATATCATAAGCGGTGGATAGACGCATCGGACTGGCGGCGGCTATTTTGTGCCCGTATTTAAATTCACCGGCAAGACGTTCCGCCTCGCGCTTAGTAGGGGCGGTGAATGACTTTATCCGGTGCTTTCCGTCGAAATCGGTAAATTTAACCCTGGCACGGTACGCCCCGGATGGAAGCTTATGAGCCACGGGATATCACCACCTTGAATTTTATAATGAATGTTATTTCTATTTAAAGGTAACAGGAAATAATGCTTGGAGAACTGCCAGCACCTTCTGTTGATCCCCCTCGGAAATAGAATCCATGAAATGAATAAGTTGCTCGCGATAGACATCGGCTTTGCCGGTGTCTTTTTCTGTCTCCAGGCCTTTCTCCCAGCCCATAAGGTAAGCGGGCGTGGTAAGAAGAATTTCTGAAATTGGCTGAAGGATTGCTCCCGGGACCTTTTCAATCCCACCGTTTTCATATCTGTATACAAAAGCAGGCGAAATACCCAATCTCTTTGCGAGTTTTTCTGCAGAAATTCCGAGTTCTTTTCTGCGATTTTTAATCCTTTCTCCTGTTGTCATTTATAATCTCCTACTTCTCACCGGGATGACTCTGATAATATGTAATTGCTTTGTACATAAATTCGTCAGTTACATTAAAATATTCTGCGAGATCCCAGTAATCAACAATTCTCATATTAATAATAGTATCCAACTCATCCTTCGGGATGAGTTTTTTTATAGCCCATGCATCGGCGCGATTCTCGTATTTTTGTCTAATATCCAACAGTGAGTATACGTTATAAAAGCTTCCGGTCTCACAATGGCCTAGCTCGTGAGCTATATGTACTCTCTCAGTTTTAGCTCTCCATAACAATGAATAGTCTGCATATATATAGTAACCGTCTTCACCTTGTATTGATATTGATTCACACTCAGGCAAGGATGCATACATTATTTCAATTCCATCTCGTTCGGCTGTATCATACAACTCGGTCATCGGTCTGATCTCGATTCTTTATACTTTATATATTAGATGTTCTGGACTTTTACTTTTTTGATTTTTTATTCTTTTCTCTTTCGCTAACAAACTTTGCGAACTGTTTGACTTCATCCCACATTTCTTCGGTAACTTCACCGGATCCACCGAATAAGGCAACCTTAAATCCCTGTTCATTGAAATCATCATTCTCAGCTTCATCTTTTCCTATAAGGAAATTAAAATCCACGTTGAAGTAGTCGGCTATAGTTGCAGAGGCGCAGGATAGAATAGACAACATCATGAAAATGGAACCGTATAGGCAGTCCGAATCCGAACTGAACAGAAACGTTGAAAGACTGCTAAGCAGTGAAAACCTTGCGGCAAGAAGAGACTCAAAAACAGGTAAGATAGTTAAGGTAAAAGGAGAAGTCGCTTTCGACAGCCCAATCGCAAAAGAGAAAAAAGCCTTTATTGTTATCGGAAGACCGGCAGGTGGGAAATCAAGCGTCTTTGCAAATGTTCTTTCCGCGGACAATCATGCAAGAATTATTGATAGCGATATTGTAAAACCGTGGTATAATGTATATGATGATGGATATGGTGCCGGATATGTCCAGAACGCGAGCGACGAAGTGTTCAGTGGAGCTCTTTACCGCGCTTCAAACCTGGGAGAGAATATAGTTATCCCGAAGATCGGCGGGGAAAGTATTATTGAGATTGCTAAAGGTCTCAAAGGGCTTGGGTATAAAGTAGGCCTATACTTCAACGAAGTATCCGAAGAAAGTTCAATCATGAGGGCTGCTTCAAGATTTGCGCAGGAGGGCAGATACCTCGGCCTGAATTATCTGTCCAGCATCGGAGAAAAGCCGTACAATACTTTTATAAATAATGCAGAAGCAACTTACAACTGGGGGGATTTATTTGACTATGCAGAATGGAAAAACAACGACGTCGAATTCGGACAACAGCCGCGAGCAGTCTGGACCAAAGAGGGAAGGACCTCTTTATCCTCTTTCCTGGCAGGATCAGCAGATGGCATGGTCGGAGGATCACTGCGCGGACAGGTTCTTGGAATTGATTCAAAAACACAAGAAAATCAACGAAAAATAAATGCCTCGGATAATACCGGGGCATTTATTGACCGAGAAGATGCAAGATACTCTGCAGGAATGCTTGATTCCGACAAGGATGATATAGCTAAAGCTTCTTCCTGTCGGTGTATTCATGGTCGATGCCACAGAAGGAAAACCGTTAGTTGTAAATGACATGGGCAGAGCTTTATTGGGCAGTGGGATTCTACCAGATGCGAATGAGCATAATCTTTCTGAAGTATATAAAGCATATAAAGGAGATACCCAGACACATTATCCCACTACTGAGATGCCAATTACGTTGGGAATGAAAGGAATCAGTTCTCATATAGAGGACATGGTCGTTGAGCGCCCAAATGGAACTAGAATATTGCTTGAGGTATTCGGAACTCCTGTTTCTGATGAAAAGGGTAATTCTTGGGCAAGCTTTGTTGCTTTCACGGACATAACCGAACGTAAAAAAGCCGAGGAAAATTTGATTTATTTCAGTAACCATGACCACCTCACTGGTTTGTATAACCGAACATATTTTGAAGAAGCAATTAAAAGACTTGATACAAAAGAAAACCTCCCCCTATCCATCATAATGATTGATACGAACGGATTAAAGATTATCAATGATTCTTTTGGACATGACATGGGCGATGAATTGCTTAAAAAAGCCGCGAGCGCAATTAAACAGGGCTGCCGCGCAGAGGATATACCTGTAAGGTACGGCGGGGATGAATTTATTATTGTGTTACCTAACACAAATGATGCTGAAACATTAAAAATCGCGAACTCTGTAAAGGAGTTAACATCCCATGAAAAGGTTGAAAACATTGACTTATCTATTTCTTACGGATATGCTACAAAACATTTAACTCACGAGTCGATTATGGAAATATTAGCGAACGCTGAGAATCATATGTACAGCCATAAACTGTCTGAACGTTCGAGCATGAGAAGTAAAACGATTGAAATTATCATGAACACACTATTTGAGAAAAGTCACAGAGAGTCCCAGCATTCAATGAGGGTGAGCAAGATATGCGAAGCGATTGCGGTTGCATTGAACTTCGAAAAGCAAGAAGTAAATCAAATGAGAATTGCAGGACTCGTTCATGATATTGGTAAAATTGGAATAGATGAAAAAATTCTTAATAAATCAGGAAAATTAGACATCGATGAAAGAAAAGAGATAGAAAGACATCCGGAGGCTGGTTGGCGAATCTTAAGTTCAAGTAACGAATTCGCAGATCTAGCAAAACATATTCTCCACCACCATGAAAAATGGGATGGCAATGGATATCCTAACAAGCTTATAGGCGAAAATATTCCAATCGAGTCAAGGATCATCACTGTTGCTGACTCTTATGACGCGATGACAAGCGAAAGAAGTTACAAAGCAGCAATGAGCCATGAAGATGCTATCAAAGAAATTCAAAGATGCTCCGGCACGCAATTTGACCCAGCTATTGTTGATGTGTTTGTGAATCAGGTGGCGCCAAGTAGTGATTTTTCGGGGTTGGGGGGGTAACTCCCTTACTTACCGCCATGAATAAAGAGATAACGTTTGGAGGAAAACCATCATGAAAAACATAGACTCATTTGCGCTGGAATTTGAAAAAGCCTTGCTGCAGATTAATCGCATGAAAGCAGCAGAAATATTTGAGAAATGCTATGCAAGCGATAATGGCTTTGGCGAATTGGAACTACTGGCCATTCAATCATTGGAGCGAATCGGAGATGGCTGGGAAAACGGGACGATTTCTTTATCACAGGTCTACATGAGTGGTGTGATCTGTGAGGAACTGATTGATAAATACTTGCCGAAGTTTCAAATCAAGCGGACCGATATTCCCAAGATGGCCATCGCAGTACTGCTGGATCATCACGCTTTGGGCAAAAGAATCGTCTACTCAATCCTTAGAGCGGGTGGATTTGAAATCATGGACTTTGGACAGGGATTAAGCGTTGAAGAACTTGTTTCGAAAACAGTCGAAAACCAGATAGAAATCCTGCTTATTTCAACCCTGATGCTCCCTTCTGCTTTGAAGGTCAAGACCGTGAAAGAGCAACTGGCTGTCCAAGGTTCAGCAGCCAGAATAATCGTTGGTGGTGCACCGTTCAGGCTTGATAAGAATCTCTGGTTGACTGTTGGCGCTGACGCTGATGGTAAAAATGCATCAAACATCATTAAGACGATCGAAGTGTTAATGAAAGGGGTGGAATAATATGAACTCTTTTGAACGTACAATGGCAGCAATCAGCCATACTGAACCGGATCAGGTACCGCTATTTCTTCTTTTGTCACTCTACGGAGCAAAGGAGCTTCAAATCCCTACCAGACAATATTTTTCTAAACCGGAAAATGTTGTGAAAGCCCAGCTGAAAATGAAGGATAAATATCGGAACGACTGTATCTACACTTTTTTCTATGCACCGATCGAAGTGGAAGCCTTTGGCGGTGAGGTAATCTTTGTCGATGATGGACCGCCTAATTCCGGCGAGCCGTTCATCAAGTCAATTGAACAGATATCCAAAATCGAGATTCCAAGAATTGAGGATACGGCATGCCTAAAAAGAGTCTTGGAAGCCACAGCCCAGTTGAAAAGTTCGGTTGGGAATGAAACACCGATTATTGGTGTGGTGATGTCTCCTTTTTCGTTGCCAGTGATGCAAATGGGTTTTGAAAAATACCTGGAGCTGATGTATTTCCGGACACCTGAGTTTGAACGGTTGATGCAGATCAACCAGGAGTTTTGCGTAGCCTGGGCCAATGCACAGCTTGAAGCCGGAGCAACGGCAATCTGTTATTTCGATCCTCTAGCCTCGCCGAATATTATCGAAAGAGACAAGTACCTGGCCACAGGGCATAGAATAGCCAAACAAACAATCGGCAGAATCAAGGGTCCGACCGCCACACATCTGGCATCCGGCATTGCATTACCGGTGATAGACGATATCATCAACACAGGAAGCGCGGTGCTTGGCTTCAGTGCGGATGATGATCTGGATGAAATCAAAAAAGCAGCCCAAAACAAAATCTGCTTGCTCGGCAATCTAAACGGCGTCGAAATGGTCAATTGGAGTTCCCAGAAGGTCAATGATGAAGTAAAAAATATCATTGCCAAAGCAGGGGCCGGAGGTGGACTGATCCTTTCAGACAACCATGGAGAAATCCCCTGGCAAGTGCCGGAAAGTGTCCTACTAGAAATATCTGAAGCGGTCAGCCAGCATGGCACTTATCCCCTGAAGCAGGTGTAGTATGTCGAATAACATTAATCTGTATGTTTGCGAGAATTATGCTCCGGAATTTAAGAGTATTTGCGATGAGAAGGGATGGACGGATGTCGCGGTCATTCCATTCCCTTCCATGTGTATTAACAAGCGTAAAAAAGAAGAGGTCTCGAAACTCTTGGCTGAAAGCAATATGATTAGTAGTGAAAGCGTGGTGTTCTGCAGTAAAAACTGCGATATTCTTACTTTGATTCCACCGGGTACGGACATTGAAGTACACACAGCCAATTATTGTTTTACTCACCTGGCCAGCGATCCTTTTATAAATTATGTGTTGGCCAAAGACGGTTATATCATAAGCTCTGGCTGGCTGAAAAACTGGCGGGATCGAATTGCAGAAGCCGGGTTTGACCAGGATACAGCGATTAATTTCTACCAAGACTTTTGTAAGGAGCTGGTTTTCTTTGACGCAGGAATCTATAAAGAGGCAGAAAAGGATCTCGAGGAATTATCGCAGTTTTTAAAATTACCTTATATCATCATTCCAGTCGAGTTGGAATGTATGCGCATGCTGGTCGACAAGATGGTGTCACAACGGAGACTGCACACTGAAAATATGAATAGTAGCCAGGAAATTGCTGATATTCAGACTCAGTGCGCTGAATATGCCGCAATCTTTGATTTGATGGGTAGAATTGCTGACTACGCTAATAAGCGTGATGTCATTGAGAAAGTCAAAGAAATATTCATGATTGTGTTCGGAGCCCAACAGTTTAAGTATTGGAGTAATGAATATGACAAGGATAGCTTGCCAACAGACATTAGGGCATTACTCTTGAATGAAGAACAAGCTTTTATTTTTTCAAAAGAGAAAAACAGGTTTTGTATCAAGATAGAGTGGCACGATATTCTATTCGGGGCTGTGGATGTCAGTGGTTTTCTGTTTTCTGAGTATATTGAAAAATATTTAAACTTTGCCATTGAGATTGCAAAAATCTGCGGGTTGGTTTTTTCAAACAGCGAACAATATGAGAAAATCCTTAAATCTGAGCAAGAGCTCCGATATTCGGGCACCCATGATGCGCTCACCCAACTCTACAATCGGACTTATATTAATGAGATTATAGAGAGCCAAACTCTTCCCCCTCCATTCACGGTGTTTATGTTTGATATTGACCGCCTGAAATATGTAAATGATAATTATGGTCATGCCGAGGGGGACAAGCTTATTGTCGATGTGTCAGCAATCTTGAAAAAGTGCTTAAGGGAAAACGATATCGTAGCAAGAATTGGCGGTGATGAGTTTGTTGCGATTCTTCCGGAAACCAACGCAGAAGGTGCCGAAATCATCAAGAATAGGATTCGGCAGCAAATCGAAATTTGCAACAGTAAAAAGCAGGAAGCGCATTTGATAATCAGTTTTTCAATTGGCTATGCTGTAGGGGAAACGCCAGAAGACGGGATAGAAAAACTGATGAGAAATGCTGACGAACTGATGTATATAGATAAAACGAGTAAAAGATTATTGAATAACTGAATAGTCTTTAGTCTATTCCCCGTGTGATGCACACTCCTAAAATGCTTTGAACCAAACAACCCTTGAAATCGAGTGAACAAATGGCACGAAATTGTTTTAATAATTGCTCGCAGGCGTAATCTTGCTCGTTGGCGTTTCATCTCCGGACAAAACAAAATATGCACACCCTTACCTCAGCCGCTGGAGGGGTGTGCATTGTATCAAATCATTGGGCGCAACACATGGAAAAAAGAGATCGCAATAGCGGTCTCTTTTTTCAATTCAGATGAACGATGTTGGACGCGGTGGACGCCAGAACGGTATTTTGAGCATCACGGTGTATTCAATCGCGATAACCTACACGACATATCATCCCACCCTAATATTCCGAGCTCCAGTATCTTTACATCCTCATCGGTATCTTCGTCGATATTGCAGATGGTATAGCCCGAGGGGTAATCCTGCCGGAGGTCGAAAGGCTACATCAAAAATCGTTGCGAAAGGCTGCAAAGTACATGACATTCACGGTTTAGTCAGGAGTAACAAGTATTAAAGAAAGCCAGAATGATAATAAGAATTCGCGGTCCGTTTCCGAACACGCTGTATTCGATGCGGATATACCCGACAATTACTGCTATGATCATATTTGGGTAATCACTTTTTATAATATTATACTATAATAATCTAAAGTTTAAATTATGAATCACTAAATAATGACTTAATCTATATCGTATGATATAATATCAAAGTTAAATAAACATAATAATGAGAGGTATACCGACAAATGATTTTCGCAAAATTGAACAACGGCGTCGAGATTCCCATGTTGGGTCTTGGCGTATTCCGCACCGAGAACGGCGACGAGACTCTAAACTCCGTAAAAATGGCCCTTGAGACGGGCTACAGACACATCGACACAGCTAAGATGTACAACAACGAGGAATCCGTTGCCGCGGGTATCAAGTCCGCCGGTCTGAATAGGAAAGACGTCTTCGTAACCTCCAAAATTCTGCCCAAGGACATAATTGAGGGCAAAACTGCCCAGGGTTTCGACGAAACACTTGAAAAGCTGGGCTCCGACTACGTCGATATGATGCTGCTGCACTTCCCGATGCTTGACGAGATGAATATCGCCGCGTGGAAGACCCTTGAGGAATACTACAAGGCCGGTCACGCAAAAGTTATCGGCATCAGCAATTACAACGAGCGTCAGTTAGGCATCATTCTTGACAACTGCGAAATCGTACCCGCGGTCAACCAGTTCCACATTGACCCCTTTAACAACCAGAGAGACCGTATTAACTTCTGCATGAGCAAGGGCGTCTACACCGAGGCCGCAAGTCCCTTCGGCGGTACCGGAAGGACCGGAGAAATTCTCGGCAATCCCACTGTCAAGGCTGTTGCCGAAAAGCTTGGCAAATCGCCGGCGCAGGTCATCATCAGATGGAACCTCCAGAACCAGGTAATCATGATCCCCAAGTCCGTCCACAAGGAGAGAATCGAGCAGAACTTCAACGTATTCGATTTCGAGCTTTCCGCAGAGGATATGGCGTCAATTGACAGCCTCAATAATCCCGAGGCCAACCTTCCCTTCATGGATCCTGAGAAGGCCTACGACATGTGGTCCGGCCGCATCAAGATGCCCTGGCAGAGAAACGAAGAATAAAAATATAAAAAATAAAAAGCGGTTTCCTTGGGGAAACCGCTTTTTTAGTAAAAATGATCCTGTGCAGAGTGGAAAAACCGCAAAGAGATCGTGAGCATGAAATGCACTAAACGAAAAATAGTTTCAAGGCGTGTTCGCAGGAAGTAATTGTCGCAAGAATTAGAGTATACGGCCACTACGTCTGTTTTTGTATTGTTTCTAAGAACGGAAATGATTGATATATAGATATCATGAGATGAGAAATATCTCAGTAATAAGGGGTAGAAAAAAAAGCCCGCCTCACGGCGGAACTTTATTATTTATGTGTTAACATCATATAACCCGCTGTAATCAGAATCAGCGCCAGGATGTAGGTAAGCATGATCAGGAAGGATATCTTCTTAATCTTTGTTTCCGATTTGAAGTTGCGTATGACCAGAAGGCAGTCGCTAAAGAAGAATAGCAACGAACCGGTGAATATCATTGTGGTCGGGGCGCCGGGGTTAGTGAACAGCATGCCAGCGGCGAATTCTGAATGGACAAGCACCGAGATAAGGTATCCGCAGGCGGCGACGATTATCGGGCCGCCTCTGTCGCGGCTTACGTGAAAGATGACCGACATGAGGGATCCAAACATTACCGCAGTGAACAAGATAATGAATACAACCGGTATCGTCCGAAGATTCACATAGTCTATGTATCCGTGGATAAAGCATACGTGGGCAAGGAAAAATGCCACGCCACCCATGACGAAGGTGTTACGCGAAAGGAGCAACACGTCACCAAGCATACACAGCACAAGCGCGAAAAGGAAGAATTTGCTGAGATTCTGCGCGTTGAAAAGGTATATCGCAATAAGCGAGGTTAAGATATACCCCTTGCTGTAGGCTTTGAGCATCAGACGATCGGTATAGCAGGCGAAAAGCTGTATCACTGATACCGATATAAACACTGTAAGAAGAAGTAAAGGCATGTTATTTCTCCTGTTTCAGTACTTCCTTAAGGTATTGCCCGGTGTAGCTTTCGGGGCAGTTTGCCACCTTTTCGGGAGTACCCGTGACGACCACCGTACCGCCCCTATCTCCGCCCTCGGGTCCCAGATCGATGATATAGTCGGCGCATTTCACCACATCGAGGTTGTGCTCGATAACGATAAGGGTGTTGCCGTTGTCCACCAGTTTCTGCAGCACGACGATAAGCTGGTCAACGTCGCTTGTGGAAAGTCCGGTGGTGGGCTCGTCGAGGATGTAAACCGTGCGTCCGGTGCCGGGACGTGAAAGTTCTGACGCAAGCTTGACGCGTTGGGCCTCGCCGCCCGAAAGTGTGGTGGATGACTGGCCAAGTTTGATATAGCTGAGGCCCACGTCATGAAGTGTCTGAACTTTACGGCGTATGTTGGGCTGAGCGTCGAAAAATGTCAGTGCTTCGTCGACTGTCATTTCAAGTACATCGAATATGGATTTGCCCTTGTATTTCACGTCCAGTGTCTCGCGGTTGTAGCGATTGCCGCCGCACACCTCGCAAGGAACGTAGACGTCGGGCAGAAAGTTCATTTCTATCTTTACAATTCCGTCCCCCTGGCATGCCTCGCAGCGGCCTCCCTTTACGTTGAAGGAAAAGCGCCCTGGACCGTAGCCGTGCGCTTTGGCATCGGTAGTTTCGGCGAAAAGGTCGCGTATCAGGTTGAAAAGACCCACGTATGTAGCGGGGTTGCTACGCGGAGTTTTACCTATCGGGGTCTGGTCGATTCCGATAACCTTATCCACGTTTTCGAGGCCGGTCATTTCGTCGAACGCGCCGGGACGGATTTTGGCACCGTTAAGCGACGAGCTCAGCTTTTTGTAAAGTATTTCATTCACAAGACTGGACTTGCCACTTCCCGATACTCCGGTTACGCAGATGAATGTACCAAGAGGGAATATCACGTCGATGTTTTTAAGATTATTTTGGTGTGCACCCTTTATAGAAATGCTTTTTCCGGTGCCTTTGCGGCGCTTATTCGGAATGGGAATTCTCTTTTTGCCGCTTAAATACTGGCCGGTTATGGACTCGGGACAATCGCAGAGTTCCTGCGGTGTGCCTGTGAATATGATTTTACCTCCTTGAACGCCTGCGGCGGGACCAACGTCCACAATAAAGTCGGCGTTCTGGATGGTTTCGGTGTCGTGTTCAACAACTATAACGGTGTTTCCTATATCACGAAGCCGCTTCAAAGTGCCAATAAGTTTTAGATTGTCGCGCTGGTGCAGGCCGATGCTGGGCTCATCAAGAATGTACATTACGCCCATTAGGTAGCTTCCTATCTGGGTGGCAAGGCGGATGCGCTGGCTTTCACCTCCCGAAAGAGTAGCGGCTGCACGGCTCAGTGTAAGGTACTCGAGGCCGACGTTCACGAGGAATCCGAGGCGATCCTTTATCTCCTTTATCAGGCGCTCGGCAATTATCGCATTGCGTTGACTCAGCTTCAGACTGTCGAAAAAGATGAGAAGGTCGCTTACCGGCATGGTGCATAAGTCCATTATGTTTTTATCGCCCACCGTAACGGCGAGGGAGGTGGGCTTAAGCCTCTGTCCGTGGCATTCGGGGCATTCATTGTCACTCATAAGGCTTTCAAGATCGGCACGAGACCATTCACTAGTCGTTTCGCGGTAACGGCGCTCCAGGTTATTTATAACTCCTTCGAACTCGCTAGTATAGTTGGCGGTACCAAATTCGTTTTTGCGTACAAGGTCAAGCTTTACCTTGCCGGTACCGTAAAGGATAGCGTTGAAGCCCTCCTTCGATATCTTCGAAACAGGGTCATCGACGCTGAATTTGTACTTCTTCGCGAGGGCGTTGTAGTACATCTGGGCGATATTACCATCGGAATAGTTCCAGCCTGTGGCGTGGATGGCGCCTTTGCGAATCGAAAGGTCGAGGTTGGGGATTACGAGAGAGGGGTCGATGCTGGAAATTATGCCTAGGCCGCTGCATTTTTCACAGGCGCCGAACGGGTTGTTAAATGAAAACATTCGGGGATTAAGTTCGTCGATACTTATGCCATGCTCGGGACAGGAGAAGTTCTGGGAAAACAGACGTTCTTTGCCATCGTCGGGCATATAGATAATTACCAGACCGCCTCCGTTTGTTACTGCGGTTTCAACGCTGTCGGAAAGTCTGCCGGTGATGTCGTGACCGATTATGAGACGGTCGACGACGATTTCTATACTGTGCTTTACGTTCTTGTCAAGTACGGGCACCTCTCCCAGATCGTAGATTTCACCGTCGATTCGTGCGCGGGAAAAACCGGCTTTTGATGCAGCTTCAAGCTCGTGCTGGTGAGTGCCCTTGCGCCCCCTTACGATGGGCGAAAGGACGACAAAACGGGTACATTCAGGCAGCTCGAGCACGGCATCGACAATCTGATCTACAGTCTGTTGTTCGATTACGCGGCCGCAGACGGGGCAGTGGGGCACACCTATCCGGGCGTAAAGCAGACGAAGGTAGTCGTATATCTCGGTGACGGTGCCCACAGTGGAACGGGGATTGCGCGAGGTGGTTTTTTGGTCGATTGAAATGGCAGGGGAAAGTCCGGTAATCTCGTCCACGTCGGGCTTTTCCATCTGACCCATGAACATGCGTGCGTAGCTTGAAAGGCTTTCCATATATCTGCGCTGGCCGTCGGCAAAGATAGTGTCGAAGGCAAGCGAGGACTTACCGCTTCCGGACACACCCGTCATAACAACAAGTTTGTTGCGGGGGATTTCGACGTCGATGTTCTTAAGATTGTGCTCCCTCGCGCCTTTTATTACGATTTTGTCCGGCTCCATTAAAGTGTTTCCTCCAGTTTTGCTATTCTGTCGCGAAGCTCGGCGGCGTATTCGAATTCCAAAAGTTGGGCTGCGTGATTCATTTCCTTGCGAAGGCGTCCGATAAGGTCTATACGATCTTTTTTTGACATCTTGCGGCCTTCCTGGTCACGGACGTCTTCCTTTGTCGTAATCTCGAGAAGGTCTCGGATATCCTTGACGATGCTTTTCGGTGTGATATTGTGGGCTTCGTTCCAGGCATGCTGAATACCGCGGCGGCGGTCGGTCTCGGTAATAGCGCGTTCCATGCTGTGTGTGACCTCGTCAGCGTACATGATAACCGCGCCATGCTCGTGTCTTGCGGCGCGGCCAACGGTCTGGATAAGGGAGGTCTCGCTACGCAGGAAACCCTCCCTGTCTGCATCGAGAATGGCCACAAGGGAAACCTCGGGAATGTCGAGGCCCTCGCGTAGTAGATTGATGCCTATAAGGGCGTCGAATTCGCCCAGTCGGAGGTCGCGGACAATCTCCATGCGCTCCATGGTGTCGATATCGTAGTGCATGTAGCGACTCTTTATGCCGTTGCTGTCGAAGTAATCTGAAAGATCCTCTGCCATTTTACGGGTAAGTGTTGTTACAAGTACACGCTCGTTTCTTTCAGCGCGAACTCGGATTTCGTTCATAAGATCAGGAATCTGGCCCTCGGTCGAGCGTACCGAAATCATGGGGTCCAGAAGTCCGGTGGGACGTATAACCTGCTCGGCAATCTGCTGTGACGTGGTGCGCTCGTACTCGCCGGGCGTGGCACTTGTGAAGATAACCTGGTGTATCTTCTCGTAAAATTCGTCGAACTTAAGTGGGCGGTTATCAAACGCGCTCGGGAGTCGAAATCCGAAATCGACAAGGTTTTTTTTACGTGAGTAGTCGCCGCCGTACATTCCGTGAACCTGAGGAAGCATTACATGGGATTCATCCGCAAAAAGCAGCCAGTCTTCCGGGAAGTAGTCCAGAAGGGTAAAGGGCTTTGAACCGGGCTCACGCCCGCTCAGGATACGGGAATAGTTTTCGATACCGCTGCAAATTCCGACCTCGGTCAACATCTCCATATCGTACTGAGTGCGCTCGGAGATGCGCTGGGCTTCGATAAGCTTACCGTTTTCACGGAAATATTTTACGCGATCGTCCATCTCGTCTCGGATTTCCTGAAGCTTGCTCATCATAAGGTCGTGAGGGATGATATAGTGACTTGCAGGGTAGATTGCTGCGTGCTTCAAGACCGCTTTGCGCTCACCGGTAACGGGGTTCATTTCGCTTATACGGTCAATTTCGTCGCCGAAAAACTCCACGCG
Organism: uncultured Oscillospiraceae bacterium; assembly: GCA_964446385.1. Classification (GTDB taxonomy): domain Bacteria; phylum Bacillota; class Clostridia; order Oscillospirales; family Ruminococcaceae; genus CAYSRC01. The sequence continues at coordinate 26,027 of CAYUOH010000009.1, forward strand.
TATGGCCGTGTCGCTGCTGTAGGCAGGAAAGATTTCGACAGTGTCTCCGCGTACTCGGAATCTGTTGCGCTCAAACGCAAGGTCATTGCGCTCATACTGGTCCTCGACAAGACGAGAGATTAGGTTTTCGCGGCTCATCTTCACGCCGGGGCGAAGAGATATAATCATCCTACGGTAGTCAATGGGGTTTCCGAGGGTGTAAATGCAAGAGACCGATGCCACGATTATAACGTCGCGGCGCTCCGAAAGGGAGGCGGTGGCGGCATGGCGTAGTTTGTCTATTTCCGCGTTGATGTCTGACACCTTTTCAATATATGTGTCGGTGGACGGAATATACGACTCGGGCTGGTAGTAGTCGTAGTATGACACAAAATACTCCACCGCGTTTTCAGGGAAGAATTCGCGGAATTCGCTGCAGAGCTGCGCCGCAAGGGTTTTATTGTGGGCAAGGACAAGCACCGGACGGTCAAACTGCGCGATGATGTTGGCCATGGTGAAGGTTTTGCCGCTTCCAGTGACGCCAAGAAGCGTCTGGCTGTGATAACCTTTCTTAAGTCCGTCAACAAGTTGCGCGATGGCCTCCGGCTGGTCGCCCGTGGGTTGATATGGAGAATGAAGTTTAAAAATTGACATTTTGTTATTTGTTTCTGGATGTTATTTTGTAAGTTGTTTAGTTTGTTGTTTGTTGGATGAACAAATCATTATAACATTTATTACAAGATTTATGCAAATATACTATATATGTCTTTATATGTCTTTCCCTTGAAAAAAATCTAGCGGCGGAGTACAATTAACTAATTGATTTATCACACTTTGAGGTTATTTATGATTAACGATTCCAGGAATTTTAAAGAAGAACGCAGCCGCGTTGCTGCGCAGAAAAGAAAGACGCGCAGAACGGTTATTATTTCAGCCGCCGCTGTTGCGGTTCTGTCCCTTGCGATGGTTATATTCAGATTCGGTTTCCCCGTCGGCTGGGCGAAGTTCTTTAAAATCAACCCTCTAAATGACGAGCCTGCCTTTGTGACGATTGACGGCTTCAAAATATCCGGCACGGAATACGCCCAATTCGCCCTTCAGGAAAGGGATTACTACCTTACCAACTACGGAAGCGTGGAGCTCGGCCTTATCGCCGATTCCTTCCTTAATTTTCGCGATCCCGTCATGGAGAGCATTCGCTACAACTACGCCTTTGTTAAATGGGCCGCCGACGAAGGTATTACCCCCGAGGATGTCAACGACGCCACGGTAAAGGAATATATTGACCAGATAAAGGAAACCTACAAGACTGAGAACGCCTTCGCAGCTCAGATGGCACAGATTTATACCAACGAGGAGCTTTTCGAAAAGAGCACCCGCTTTACATTGATGATGGCGATGCTTGAGGACCATATCTATAACGGCGAAAGCGTGTTGGGTGAGGTTTCGGATCAGGACACGATAGATTTCTACAATGACTACGACTGCGTGACCGTGCAGCAGATTATGATCCCCTTTGACTCCGATGACGATGACGATACGCTTGAAAAGTACAACATAGCCAACGCGGCACTCAAGGAAATAGTCGAGGGTAAATCCTTTGAATCCGTTATGGAGAAATTCAACGCCGACGATGATACCGAGAGCAGACAGGAGGGCAATATTTACTATGAAGACGGCACAACACCTGAGGAATTCCTTGAAAAGGCTGCCGAGCCTGAGATCGGAGGCATAACAGACGTATTCATTGCAGGCGACAATTACTATATTCTCCGCCACATTGAGGCTACCGACGAAATGAAGACCGACCAGCTTCGCGGTGCAGTATTCAACGCCCGTGTTATGGAGCACGCCAGCGAAGTAACAACCAACCAGGTAATAGAATATTCAAAAAAATTTAAAATGGTGGATCACACGAACATTGTGAACCCGTTTATATAAATAACACAATTGAAAAACCCTGCCGTAAGGCGGGGTTTTTCCAAACTCGAAGCGAAGGATTTCAGCCCATGGATTCTGTTCCTTTTTTAGTCCTGCGTCACAGGAGGCGGGCGTGATTTTTAGCAAAATACAAACAGAGTGCGAAAGAGTATTCATCCGGACATAGCGAAAAGCGATAATGATATTAGAGAAAATCTGACTTCTAAACAGCATACTTTTCGCTCGGAAGGTAATGGCAACGAATTCTCCTTTCAGATATTATGAATGATTATATAGTAAATTTTACATGAGTGGCAGATTGTATAAAATTGTAATACTCTAATATAATTGCCATTTCATCAAATTTTGACAGATAAATGGAAAAATCCATTGTGTTTGAATTATAATTCTAGAGAATAACTACGGCTTATTGAGGAAAAAATCATGACTTTCATCAGAGACGGTTTCAGACCGATATACAAAAACCTAAGCGTATTTCCATATAACGATATTATTAAGGCATCAACAGCGGACCTGCCCGGCGCTGACACAGCGGACTGTGCGCTTTGTTACGGCTTCATAGATATCAATGCCGGCATAACAATTGAGGTTCTGGCCCTTGGCCACAAAAACGGTGAAGAATACGAATTCTTCGATACAAATCAAGGTTCGCGCTGTTATATACGCGTCGAGGAGCTTGAGAATGACGAATTTGAAAACATTGAGGGCGAAAAAGCCGAAACTCTTGCAGATCGTTACATATCAAAGCTTAATATGCTTGATATTTACGACGTAAGCGAGGAGCAAGATGACACCCGTTTCATGGAGTTTCTCGATGGCTGCCGCCACCGCTACTGTGTGGACAACGTTTCCGTAACACTTACGCGGCAGGGCGTTGAAAACGAGGACGTCTGGGTAAGGATTGTCGGTAACGAGGAAAACTTCCTTGTGGGAATCTTGCAGACCGAGCCGACGCACAGTTTCGGAGTTCACAAGAGCGAAAAAATCGCCTTATTCCTTTATAAGACCGATGATGATAAAATCGCCTGTATGGCCGACCTTAACCCACGGCTCAGCATCACTCCGGAGGATCTCGAGGACGGAAGCATGCTTAAAAACGCAATCGAGGCCTTCGTCAAGGAAAGAAACGAGGAAAATACGCTCGATGTACTGGAGCTTCTACGCGACAGCAGGATGCGCGTTATGTGTAACGGGTTCAACCTGACTCCGGACCTTGTGAAGAACGGCGACGTATACTACTTCCCAGTGTTCACCTCAGATAAGGAGATGGGCGCAGCCGGAAAAGGGCAGCAGAAAATTGAAAGAAATTTTCTCGATTGCATCGCCATAACACGGAAGAATTCGCACGAGATTGCAGGCATAGTGGTGAACCCCTTTACAATACCGTTCATCCTTGACAAGAGCTATTTCGAGGTAATCGAAAGGATGCCGAGCAGCTTTATCGAGTAAATAACAACAGCGATGGTAAAACCACCGCTGTTTTACGTTTGAAAACAAGCAGTAAAAATGATATAATTAATTGTATTTTTTATGGAGTGAATAGGGATAAATACTAATGGCGATTTATGTGCCTTCGGACAATGCGCTGGCGGGGTATATCCGCGAAAGCGGAAGGAAAATGAAATACTGGTTCCGGACCTTCGGCTGTCAGCAGAACGTCAGCGACAGCCAGAGGATGGCCGGCCTTTTATCATACTGCGGTATGAGCCCCTCCAAAGGAATAGAAGACGCTGATGTTATAATATTCAACACCTGTGCTGTTCGCGAACACGCAGAGGACCGTGTGTTCGGAAATGTCGGTGCAATCAAAAGCCTCAAGGAGCGCCGCCCAGGTCTTGTTATCGCCGTGGGAGGCTGCATGGTGCAGCAGCAACATATTGCCGACATATTCAAAAAAAGTTATCCCTTTGTCGATATTGTCTTCAATACAAACCGCTATGACCTGCTTCCAGACCATATCTACCGCCGTATAATGGGCAATCGCATCTACGCCACAAACTGCTCTGAATGGGATGTTATCGAGGGCCCGGATGCTAAACGTGACAGGTCATACCGTGCTTTTATTCCCGTAATGTACGGCTGCGATAATTTCTGCAGCTATTGCATAGTACCCTACGTACGCGGTCGCGAAAGGAGCCGAATTCCGTCCGATATACTCGCGGAGGTCAAATCCGCGGTGGATGACGGATACCGCGATATCATGCTCCTGGGCCAGAACGTAAACTCCTACGGTAAAGGTCTTACCGAATCCGTGAATTTCACGGAACTTCTGTACAGAGTCAACGAAATTCCAGGTGAATTCAAAATTCGCTTTATGACAAGTCATCCCAAGGATGCCACGACGGAGCTTTTCAAAGCCATAGCGGACTGTGAAAAGCTTTCGAATCATATCCACCTTCCGGTCCAGAGCGGGAGCAACGACATTTTAAAGCGTATGAACCGGAAATACACACGCGAGGATTATCTCCGTTTAATAGATATTGCCCGCGAAAATGTTCCAGACATATCCTTCACAAGCGATATCATCGTGGGATTTCCTGATGAAAGCGACGAGAATTTTGAACAGACGCTGGACCTCGTGAAACAGGTCGGTTACCGCTCGCTGTTCACATTTATTTATTCCAAACGCGTGGGAACTGTGGCGGCAGAAATGCCCGACGCTGTGTCATACGAAACCAAAACGGAGCGCATGTCCCGTCTTATGAAACTTCAGAACGAAATTTGCGAGGTCCAGGAAAAAGCCTTTATAGGGCACAAATTCCGGGTACAAATTGTGAACGGAATGGGAGAAGGTACATACGAAGCACGGCTGGATGACAACACCGCCGTAACCATAACTGGAAATGCAAAGCTTTACTGCTTTACAGATATAATTATTGAAGATTTAAAACAAAAAAGACTTTACGGAAAGGTTATATAACTCTTATGGATGAAGACAGACTGCTTGAAATTGTTCACGAATTGGGCCGCGAAATTCAGAAGGACGAAAGATATTTAAAGCTTTCCTCGACCAAGGCTATTATGGATGCCGACAAGGAGATACAGAACCTTATTGGTGATTTCAATCTTGCCCGCATGAACCTGAGTGCCAAGATGGCTGAAAAAGAACAGAAGGACGAAGATTCGCAAGTTATCTCCGCCCTTAATAAACAAGTCAACGAAATGTACGACCGGCTTATGCAACATCCTCTGATGGTTGCTTACAGCGCGGCTCGCGACGAGATGAACAATTTCATGACCGTCGTCAATGCTATTCTAAATGCCGCCGTTAATGGCCAGAATCCCGACGAGGTTACCGAGGAATCTTGCACCGGCGACTGCAGCACCTGCGGAGGTTGCCACTAATCTGACGATTACTTGAGGTAATTAATGGATTTACCTGAGATAACCGCCCAGCTTTCGCCTATGATGCGCCAGTATGTGGAAACCAAGCGCAGGCACATGGACGAACTTCTGTTCTACCGGTTGGGTGATTTTTACGAAATGTTTTTTGATGATGCGATTACCGCCAGCCGCGAGCTGGAGCTTGTGCTTACCGCCCGCGACTGCGGACTTGCCGAGCGCGCCCCGATGTGCGGTGTGCCATGGCATTCCTGCGACGGATATATCGCACGCTTGATTAAAAAAGGATATAAGGTTGCTATCTGTGAACAGATGGAGGATCCCGCCACAGCAAAAGGAATCGTGAAGCGGGATATTATTCGTGTTGTCACACCCGGGACCGTAACCGATAACGGAATGCTCAGCGAGGACGAGAACAACTATATCTGCTGCATGTATTTCGACGTATCCTCTAAAGGTCTTTGCTTTATCGATATTTCAACCGGAAATGTATACGTTACCGAAATCGCTGCCTCAATCGACAGTGTTATCGGTGAAATAGACCGCTTTTCTCCAAGCGAAGTTATTGTAAACGGCCGTGCTGCCGCTCAAGCCAAGCTTATCGATTATCTTCAAAAGGGGCTTGATATACGTCCTTACGCTCCCGACGAGGAGCTGTTCAATTTGTACGAATGCGACGCTGCGGTCGAAAATCTTTTCGACGCTAAAAAACGGAGCTGCCTTGATACCCTTACGTCCGGCACCGGCGTGAAGGCACTGGGCGGTCTTTTAAGGTATCTTTCTGATACCCAGTTCGGCGGAATAGATCGTATTGTGGATTTAAAAGTATACCGCTGCACCGACTATATGAACCTTTCGGCAAGCTGCCGCCGCAATCTAGAACTTTTTGCCAACAACCGCTCCGGTGAAAAGCGGGGAAGTCTGCTCTGGCTTATGGATCATACCGTAACCCCTATGGGCAAGCGAAGGTTAAGGGCTTTTCTCGAGGAACCGCTGCTTGACGTGAATGAAATCAACCGACGTCTTGATTCGGTGGAGGAACTCTTAAATGATTCCGTCCGCCTTCTCCGGATAAACGATATACTTCATGATATTCACGATATCGAGCGCATGATGACCCGCGTAGTCTACGGAAGCGCCTCACCGAGGGAGCTTCTGTCGCTTGCGTCGTCCTGCGCCGCTCTGACCACCCTGCGTGAGCAGATGTCGGTACTTCGCGCCCCGCTGTCCGCCGAACTGTGTGGCGGAATAGACGAACTTCACGATCTCTGCGATGAAATAGAACACGTAATCTCCCCTGACGCACCGGCTCTCGTACGCGACGGAGGATATATCCGTGCTGGTTACAATGATGAGGTCGACGAGTTGCGCGGCATTGTAAACAATACAAAGGAATACCTGGCCTCTCTCGAGAGCAATTTGAGGGAGGAGCTGGGAATTAAAAATCTTAAAATAGGCTACAACAGGGTGTTCGGCTATTATCTTGAGGTCCCCAGAACCTTTGCCGGAATGATTCCCGATACCTTTGTAAGAAAGCAGACCCTTACAACCGGTGAGAGATACATCAACGAAGAGCTAAAGAATCTTGAGTCACGAATAATATCCTCCGCCGAAAAGGTGAAGCATATAGAAAAGAACATTTACGACGGTCTTCTTAATTTCATTGAGAACCGTATAGACAGAGTACAGTCTACCGCCTACTCCGTAGGCGTTTTCGACGTTCTTTGTAATTACGCCCGAATATCGGCAGAAAACGGTTACAAACGCCCCGTCGTAAACGACAGGGATATCATAAGCATCAAAAACGGACGTCACCCGGTAATAGAAAAGGTTATCGAGGGTGGCATGTTCGTACCCAATGACACACTGCTGGACTGCGGCGAAAACCTTGTGGACGTTATCACGGGACCTAATATGGCAGGGAAATCCACCTATATGCGCCAGATAGCCCTTATTGTTATCATGGCCCAGGCGGGCTGCTTTGTGCCCGCAAACAACACGGTAATCGGAGTGGTGGATGCCATATTCACTCGCGTAGGCGCAAGCGACAATATCTTCGCCGGAGATTCCACCTTTATGGTGGAGATGCGTGAGGTGGCGGAAATTCTGAACAACGCCACACCGAAGAGCCTCATAATCCTTGACGAAATCGGACGCGGCACATCCACCTACGACGGGATGAGCATAGCAAGGGCCGTTGTAGAAGAAATCTGCGGATCCGACGGAATTGGCGCGAAAACCCTGTTCGCTACCCATTATCATGAGCTCTGCGTTCTTGAGGACGAATATTCCAATGTAAAGAATCTCAATATCTCGGTTAAAAAGAGAGGAGACGACATTACCTTTCTGCGCCGTATCGTAAAGGGAGCAGCCGATGAAAGTTACGGCATCGAGGTCGCCAAGCTTGCCGGCCTTCCCGACAGAACTATCGAGCGCGCGAAGGATATTCTCTCTTCAATAACCAGTTCAATCAACTCGGGTACGGGGGAATACCATTCGGTGGACAGAAAAGACAGCGCTCCGAACCCTGCTGCCGCCGCGGTGATAGACAGGCTTAATAAAATAAACCCCGAAACACTTACGCCCATTGAAGCCATGCTGGCTTTGAACGAGCTTAAGCATTCTGCGGAGGATAAAAACAACTGATGCCAAAGGTGAAACTGCTTGACAGAGACGTATATGAGCTGATTGCCGCAGGCGAGGTGGTCGAGCGACCTGTTTCGGTTGTCAAGGAACTTGTGGAAAACAGCATAGACGCGGGCGCTTCAAGCATCGAGGTCGAGCTTATAGGAGGCGGTTTGAAATCCATCCGCGTTAAGGATAACGGCTGTGGAATATCACGCGAGGATATCCCCGTGGCCTTTCTGCGTCATGCCACTAGCAAGATTGCCAATGCGACCGACCTTGAAAGTATAGGCACGTTGGGGTTCCGAGGAGAAGCACTTGCTTCGATAGCCGCTGTGTCACGCGTAAGAATGTACAGCGCCGTTGAAGGCAAAACCGGAACAGAATACATTATCGAGGGCGGGAGGGAAATCTCGCTTGAGGATTCCGGAGTACCTTCTGGCACCACAGTGATCGTGGAGTATTTGTTCTACAATACTCCCGCTAGAATGAAGTTCCTTAAAAAGGACGTTTACGAAAGCAATGCTGTTCAGACTCTTCTGGAACAGCTTTTGCTGTCGCATCCCGAAATATCGTTTAAATTCATAAGGGATGGAAAAACGGCGTTTACTTCCCCCGGAGACGGCAGCCTGTATTCGGCCCTTTGTTATATTTGGCCTTCCGATGTAATCGAAAACCTAGTCGAGGTGAACGATTCTGCGGATGGAATTGAAATCTACGGTTATATATCCAATCCTACCGCGGCACGGAAAAGCCGCAGCATGCAGTCCCTGTTCGTTAACGGACGCTACATCGTGTCGCGCAGCATAGCTTCTGCAGTGGAGGAGGGGACAAAGGGCTTTTATATAACAGGCAATCATCCCGCCTTTACTTTGTTTGTTACCATCCCAGCGGCTGAGATTGATGTAAACGTTCATCCGGCAAAGACCGAGATACGCTTCTCCAACGAACGCAAGGTAACGTCGCTTGCTTATGTCGCCGTTAAGATGGTTCTGGAAGTCTACACAAGCAATCCGGTTAATTATCTCGGAAAACCTGAGATAGAGCCGGAAGTTATTGATAGAAAGCTGATTTACGTAAACCCGGAAAAGACTGTAAACCCGCAGATAAAGAAAGAACATTCTGAAAATACCATCCGAGAAGAATCTCCCGAACCCCTCGAAAAGTCCGCAGATTCTGTTGTTTCTGCACAAGATAAACATGCTCGGGTAATCTACGAATCCAGAGAAAATGACGTAATTTCCTTCTCTGAACTGCATGAGTCAAAGCCTTCGACCGGACATTTCACTCTGGATGTTTCGGTGGATTACAACGACTATGAATCATGGCTCAACAGGCATACAAAGTCTGTCAAAGCTGTCAAAGAAAACGTCGAAGAAGCTGTTCAAATTGTCGAAAACCTCCCAGGTAATGATGGATCGGATACCAAAATTACCAACGATGTAAATCTTTCCGGCGGTTTCAGATATGTCGGAGAATTGTTCAAAACGTATATAGTTCTGGAATATGGTGACCGTATGGTCCTCATTGACAAGCATGCCGCGCATGAAAGGCTTATGTACGACAAGTACGTGGCCGACGGAGTGGGCGGCGACCGCCAGGTGCTTCTTTCCAGCGTAATTGTGTCCCTTTCGGCCGAAGAGGTCCAGGCGGTTGAAGACAATTATGTATTGCTCTGCCGTGTAGGATTTCTTATTGAGCCGATGGGCAGTCATGAGGTTGCGGTACGCGAAATACCGGTGTATTCCAAACCTGATAAGATTAAGGGTGTGGTGGAGGAGCTTGCTTCGACGCTTGTTTCGATGCATAACGATATTACCACAGAGGAAGAAATCTGGTTGCTGCATTCATCGGCCTGTAGGTGCGCAATAAAGGGCGGAAACATAAGCAGCAATCGCGAGCTTATAGACCTTGCAGAACGGATTCTTGCCGGCAAAACGGTTATGCAATGCCCCCACGGCCGTCCGGTCTGTACATTTATAACTCAGAAGGAGCTGGAGCGCAGATTTGGCAGGATACAGTAAGGTTGCGGTAATAGGCGGGCCCACAGCCTGCGGCAAAAGTGTAATTGCCCTTGAAACCGCAAAGACGCTTTCTGGCGAGATAATCTGCAGCGATTCCATGCAGATTTATTCAGGTGTAAGGATCGGAACGGCGTCACCGTCCGATGAGGATTACGCGGCTGTGCCGCATCTTCTTTTCGGGTCGGTCCCACCCGATACCGGATACAGCCTGTTCGATTATCAGAAGGATGCATACAACGCGATAGAGGACGTTCTATCTCGCGGAAAGCTTCCGGTTCTCTGCGGAGGAACGGGGCTATATATCACAACGCTTGCCGAAGGCGTCAGTCTTTCCGAAGCAAACCTTGACAGAGAACTCCGGGCGCGCCTTGAGGCTGAATATGACAGAGATCCTGAATCTATGCAAAAAAAGCTAGCGAACGTTGACCCCGGCGCCGCACATTTTACCCATATAAACAACCGCAAGCGAATTGTTCGCTATCTTGAGCTGTTTTATTCCACCGGAAAGACCTACGCCGAGCGCGCCGAGCTGTCTCACGGGGGCGGAAAATCCCGAGAGAAATATGATTATAGAATATTTATCCTCGAGCCTGAAAGAACTTGGTTGCGTGGCAGAATTGACCGTAGGATAGATCAGATGAAGGACGGTGGGCTACTTGAGGAAGCGGAATTGGTGTACAGACACAGGGACAGTTGGAAAACGCTTTCGCAGGCGATTGGTTTCAAAGAACTGTTCCCGTATTTTGAGGGAACGGCGGATATGGATACCTGTATAGCGAATTTGAAGACCGCCACATATCACTACGCCAAAAGGCAGGCTACCTGGTTCAATAGAATGAAGGACACCGAAAGAATAAAAATAGACTGCGATGCATCTCTTGAAAGTGCCACACAGGAAATTATCAATAAACTTAATTGACAGGAATTATTTAGTAAATGAGAAGACCGGCAAGAATATTCATACGCGTGGTTGAGGCGACGATTGGAGTAGCGTTCGCTGTATTTGTCGTGTACCAGTACTTCCAGTTTACTCATCCTGCTTATACTTCCGAAATTTGCATGGTAAACAAGATTTCTGACAGCGTTGTCACACGTGGCCTTGTAATCCGCGATGAAACGGTCATTGATTTCGGCGGAAACCGCATCATAGACTATCTAGCCAAGGACGGCGAAAAGGTCGCAGTGCATGAACCTGTGGCTCGCGTATCGGACGGAGCAAGCGGCACGGTACTGAACGTACTGCGTCGCAGCAGGATTGAGGCCGAAAGCGAAGTCATTAATTCCATTTCAGACAGGAGCAGCAGCGGGTTCAGCAGCATAAGCCAACTGAATGGCAGTATTTACGAATACGCAGTGAACATAGCAGGAGCAAATTCATTTTCTGTTTTTTCGGAAACCGAAGACGAAAAGCTTTCTCTTATAAAATCATTCAACAGTTACTATCTGGCGCTTGAAGGAAAATGCGATTTCAGCGCCCGAAGTAATCTTTTACGGTCTGCTGAGAGTAACGTCGGCGGTGACGAAAGCTATGAATCGTACACCTCACCCATTGAGGGCTATTTCATCTCCTATACAGACGGGTGCGAGGAAATCCTCAACACCGAGAACATCAGAGATTACCAGCTCGTAGAGATAAATAACATAATCAACACCGTATATGAGAAGGACTACTATTCCTGCAAGATAGTCACGGGATATTCCTGGGACATTGTGGTTGTTATAAACAGCAATCTTGACCGCTTTACCGAGGGTAGGAGCGTAAAGCTTAATTTCCCATACAAAAACCTCAACGGAGTGCCCGCGAAAATAAAGACTGCTAACCCGGACGAAAGCGGCAAGCAGGCCGTTGTGGTTGTCACATGTAACCGCATGAACGCCGATATAGCCGCGCTCCGTGACGAAACCGTGGAAATAAGTTTCGGGACCTACGATGGAATAAAAATTCCACGCAACGCATTGCGATTTTACGACGGAGAAGTGGGCGTCTATGTGAAATACGGCAGCGTGGTCCAGTTCAAAAAAATCGACGTGATGTACGAAACCGACGACTATATCGTATCTCGTAGTGCTCCTGTTGGAAGTGGTAAGCTATGCATGTACGACGAGCTTATCACATGGGGAAGGGACTTGTATCCGGGCAGGGAACTGTAGTCAAAAGCATGTTTATTGACAATTAACCTGCTTTGTATGATAATAAACTCAATATGTATAGGAGGCCGTAAAATGGGCAAAGTACTTGATAATCTTAAGGGTTTTTTCGGTGTTAGCAACGACGAATTTATTGATGACAATTTCGACGAACCGGAAGCTCCCGCTGAGTCTTTTGACAAACCAGTAGCCAAAAAAGAAAAGGCCGGCCGAGCCTACAGTATAAACCCCACTAACCAGCTTGACGTAGTTCTTGTCAAGCCTGAGCGTTTCGAGGACGCCAGTGGTATTGCCGATCATCTCAACAGCAAACGCACCGTGGTTCTCAATCTTGAATCCACTGCAAAGGATGTTGCCCGTCGTCTTGTCGATTTCCTCAGCGGAGTTGCATATGCCAACAACGGCCAGATCAAGCGCGTTGCCAACAGCACATTTATCATCACTCCTTATAATGTCGAGGTCTCCGGGGAGCTTCTTGACGATTTTGACGGCGCCAACAACGAGGAAGTATATTTCTGATATTTTATAACGTTTTTGAATAGAAAAATCCCAAATCCCATTGTTTGAAGGAGATTAATTGATGTTTACTGCAAGAGAAATACGCGATACAGCGTTTGACAAGGTTTCACGCGGCTACAACGTAGAGGACGTTGACGCTTTCCTACAGCAGGTTGCCTCACAGGTAGGACAGCTGACGGCTGAGCGTGACGACGCCGTTAACAAACTTCAGCCCCTTTACAACCTGCTTACGCAGTACCAGGAGGAGGAGAATGCCATACGCAGCGCGCTTGTAAGTGCCGAGAAGATGCGCGAGACTATCCTTACCGAAGCCAATCAACAGCATGACATTCTTATCCGTGACGCCGAGCAGAAGGCAGCCCGCATTATTGAAAACGCACGCACTTCTGTTGTTAATGAAAGCAAGCTTCTTGATAAAATCAAGACCGAGGTTACCTCGTTCAAGAGTCAGATTCTCGGTCTATACGAAAGTCACCTGCGCTTAATCGGAAGTCTACCCGATTACATCATTTCCACCGATGAGAATTTCAAGGCGGATAATGCTTACACCGCTCCCGAAGAACCTATCGGCGAGGCACCCATCCAGCCCGCCACGGATGAAACTGTGCGGGAACAGCCCACCGATCGTTCTGAACCCGCTGATGCCCCTACACCCGAAGAAGTTACAGTCGAGGTGAACGATGTCCAAACGGAAAATGATACGGAAAAGGATACGCCTGCCGAAAATACTCCTCTCACCTTTGCACCTGTTTTTGAACAGCCGGAGGATAACCCGTTCGCGGAAGACTACAATCCTAACAAAATACTCGAAGAACCGTCCGCTGATACGATAGATTTTTTCTCCAATCCGCTTCCTGATTTTGTAATTGAAAATTTCAATCTTGAGGATGAGCCGAAAAACGACGCACCCTACGATGGTTTTGCACCACGTGCCAAGGTCGACGAAAGCAAATTCACGAAGCTTGATTTCGGCGAAGGCTTCAGCTTCAATAAATAACCAGTCCCACAAAAATTATATTATTAACGTATAGCGGTGCTGAAAAACACCGCTATATTTATAGAGGTATTCAATTTGTTTATCCTGTTCTCAATTATTGCGCTTTCGGCTCTTGACCGTCTGAGCAAGATATACGTTGCCTTTCTTCTAGAGGATTCAGGAGAACTGGTAATTCTTCCCGGCCTTGTCAAATTAAGGCTTCTCAGCGGAGGAAACACCGGTGCAGCTTTCGGTATTTTCAGAGGTAACGTTGCGTTGCTTATTGTTTTCACCTCATTATTTATTGCTGTAGGAATATATCTCCTGTATTTTAAAAAGTTTACGTCCCGACTTTCTTATGTTTCAGTTCTGCTTATCGTAGCTGGAGGACTCGGAAATCTTTACGATAGGATTGTTTATCGTGGTGTGGCCGATTTCATCGAATTTATATTCATGGATTTTCCTACCTTCAATCTGGCCGATATCTATGTCACGGTCGGTGCTGTACTGCTGCTTATAAGCGTTATTGCACTAAAAAACAATCCGTTTTTCGTTCATGGGTCCAAGCCGGTTTCCAATGATGAATGCGCAGAATAGCTACCGTTTGACGGCTGAATACGCCTGTGACAGGCTTGACAGATTTTTATGTGAATACATCGGCGATATCGTTGAGGACGAGGGTGTAAGATTCACGCGGAGCTATATACAAAAGCTTATTACAGGCGGATCCGTATCGGTTAACGGTGTGACAGTCACAAAAAAAAGTCTGCCTGTAAAAGCCGCGGATGTAGTCGAAATAACCGAAACCGTTACGGTATACGATATAAAGCCGCAGAATATCCCGCTTGACATCATATATGAGGACAACGATCTGCTGGTCGTGAACAAACCCAGAGGTATGACGGTTCATCCCGCGCCTGGAAATCCAGACGGCACTCTTGTGAATGCTATTATGTACCACTGCGGTGGTTCGCTCTCCGCTATAAACGGAGTACTGAGACCCGGAATAGTTCATAGAATTGACAAGGACACCGGCGGTCTTCTGGTGGTTGCAAAAAATGACCGTGCGCATCTGTCGCTTGCGGCTCAGCTAGCGGAGCATTCGATGCTCCGCGAGTACAGGTCTATAGTGTACGGGAATATAAAGGACGATTCCGGAAGAATCGACCTGCCTATTGGGCGCAGCGAACGCGACCGAAAGAAATACTGCGTTACCGAAAAGAACAGCAAGCGTGCTGTGACGAACTTCGAGGTCATAGAACGTCTAAAGAATTTCACATATATCGCATGCCGTCTTGAGACCGGCAGAACCCACCAGATAAGGGTTCACATGGCCCATATAGGTCATCCACTTGCGGGAGATCCTCTGTACGGACCGAGGCATGTGATTTCCTCGCTCGGAGGGCAGTGTCTACAGGCGGTGACTCTTGGCTTTGTTCATCCCGCGACTGGGGAGCAAATGTTATTCACGTCTGAACTTCCATTCTATTTTACAGATTTCATTAATAAAAACAGAGGTTAATAGAAAAAAATGAACATTTCCGATTTTCTTGTTTTGTCAGATATGGACGGCACTCTGCTTCAGGTTCAGTATGGTGTTCCCAAGGAAAACATCGAGGCTATCGACGATTTCGTAGCACGCGGCGGTAATTTCTCCGTTTCCACGGGACGTAGCGTGAATGCAGTAAAAAGATATGGCGAATTCATTAAATTGAACGCGCCCGCCATTACCAACAACGGCGCGGTAATATATGATTTCATGAATAAAAAGGTTCTATATCAGGTTGTCCTGAACGAGGCCATATTCGACATCGTCGAAAGAATATCAGCCGAGTTCCCCGAAATCGGTGTGGAGTTTCACACTGTCGAAAAGCTTTACGCTACCAAGACAAACCAGTATGTGTTCCAGCACTGCGACGACGAGTATCTAGACCTTGACGTGGTGGAGCTTGACTATCTGCGCAGTTCCGGTATCCAGTTCAACAAGGTTCTTCTAGCCGGTTCACCGGAGTTCATTGACGGCGTGGAAAAGTACATGCGTGACAATACAGAAGACAGGATATGGACACCCTTTAGCATCACGCGCAGCAACACCGTATACGTTGAGATTTTACCCAAGGGCGTCAATAAGGGAAACGCGCTCCGCAAGGTTGCAGAGCTTACCGGAAAAGACCTGAAACATATTGTCGTAATTGGAGATTATTATAATGATCTTGAAATGTTCGGTATGGCGGGATACTGCGCCGCCGTCAATGAGGCCCCAGATGAAGTCAAAGCCGCAGCAGACATTGTTACTGAGAAAACATGCCTTCAGGGAGCCGTCGGAGAAGTTCTGGAAACTGTGGCAGCCATGTGCGACGGCTTTGTCCAGCTGAAGCTTGATATGTAATATGGGAGTTAATCACCTTTCCGAACAGGAATTCACACGGAAAAACGGCGTTTCTTCCGGTCTTACGATTTTGTTTCCAAAAACTGTCGGATCCACAAACACAATGGCCGCGGAGTTCTTCCGCGGCCTTCCTTTGCTTGTTGCAACCGAGAACCAGACTGCCGGCAGAGGTACCCGGGGAAGATCGTTCGAATCCCATGAAGGAAAAGGGCTTTATATTTCCTTTGCGGCGTATGAAAGCGATTTTAAACCGGATATTGCTGGCATCCTTTCTCCGGCTGTCGCCACGGTGGTCGAAAGGACGCTTGATAGTCTGTATGGAACTAGTTTGAAAATCAAATGGGTTAACGATATCGTAATTAACGATAAAAAGCTCTGCGGTATCCTCTGTGAGCGCAAGCTTTTCGGGGGCAGAGCTTTTTATATAATAGGTATCGGAATTAACTACGAAATTGATTTTCTCCCGGATGAAATCCGTGATAATTCTGCCGGGCTGCTGGAATTCACGGACAACCCAGACTCAAACGATATAGCTGCGGGTATCGTTAAAAATATTCTCTCCCTTAACGAAAGTAAAAGCTTAGAAATTGTAGACCAATACCGCAAGCTTTCATCCGTGCTCGGCAGGGAAGTCTACTGGTCAGCCGGAGGCGAAGCAGTTTCTGTAAAGGCAATCGATTATGACGATAAATGCAATCTTGTCGTCTCTGATGGTGAACGCGTCTATACATTAAACTGCGGCGATGTTTCAGTTAAATTCTTGAAATAACTTCCACAACCGGTTCGCGCATGAATATCGACGGCATAGCGTTAACAGTGAATCCCTCAAAGGGATTGGTCTGCCAGTCGTACGGCGTACCCTTGGGGTATGCAAGCGCGGCAAGAAGATAGCTTATTACGTCAGCGTGGGTTATTATCGCGGTGGATTGTGTACCGTTTTTCATGCTTTCTATGACTATTCTAGCAAATGCCTTACTTATTCTGTCCAGAAAAGCCTGTGCCTCCTCAACGCCTGATACTTTGTACTGATTTGGATTTGCGATCCATTTTTTGTAATCCTCGTTGTCCCTAAGTTCATAAAGTGATTTACCCTCAAACGGGCCGAATGATAGCTCTGTAAGGTCGGGGATAATTATTTGATCAATATCGGGATAGATAAGATAGGCGGTCTCGATTGTCCGCTTTAACGGTCCAGTATATACAGCATCGGCATAGGGATATATCTTGCCGCTTTTCTTCATATTTTCGAAATCGGCATAGGCATCTTCATTCAGAGAAATATCGATACCCGACCCACAGTAAAAGCCCAACTTGTTGGCGTCCGTGGAGCCGTGACGGATTAAATGAAAATTATAACTTTTCATAATATTTCGATTCCTTTTTTGGTTGATATTATAGCTTTACAAATAGTAATCGTTGCTTTATAATTCGTAATACACTGAGTAAAATTCCTTATAATTTTAGATGTAAAGGAGAAAAGCTTTATGCCCGGTGCGGACTTCAGCCGTGTACTGACATTATTGCGTAAAGAACGCGGTATAACTCAAAAAGAAGCTGCCATCAGTCTCGGCGTTTCCCAGGCACTGCTTTCTCATTACGAGAAGGGTATCCGCGAGAGTGGTCTGGACTTTGTTATCAAAGCGGCCGACTATTACGGTGTGTCCTGTGACTATCTACTCGGGCGTACGGCCGATCGAAAGGGAAGTACCATTTCGGTATCCGATCTTGAGGTGGATGAGACCTCCGACAAGGTGCTACGCGGTTCGGTTCTTCCGGTACTCAACAAGCGACTGCTTACCAGCAGCATAAGCATTTTGTACGACCTCCTGCTTAATAACGCAGGCAAGGAAATTGTAAATGAGGTTTCTGGATATCTGATGGCCGCATTTTACAAAATGTTTCGCCGTGTTTACTCCGCAAATCCCCAAAATTCCCACAGTATGTTCTCTATACCCGAAAGCGTCTTCAACGGATACACAAATGCGTACTCTGAAAAGAGCGAAGCCAATATCTGCGCCATGCTTGACGGAAGCAAGGCTATGGGTATTTCACCGGAGGAAGGTGTGGTCGATATGGTACTAACTACTGAGGCTCTTCAAAAAGAATACCCCCAACAGTCAGCTGCTTTGCTTAATCTTATCCAGCAGGCTGAGAAAAATATACTAAAATAATATTATTGTTTTTTATTTAAAAGCGGAGGAGTAATCCTCCGCTTATTTTATTTGCTTTCATTGCGGCCGTGGCAGTTCTTGTATTTCTTTCCGCTGCCGCAGGGACAAAGGTCGTTGCGACCGATTTTCTTTTTTTTGGCCGGCATTCCTTCTGCGGGCGCACCGTTGTCGTTTGCGCGTTCCTCCGAAGCTGTGGGACGTTGAACGATTTCGGCGGTAAGGATCATATGAGCAGTGTCCTCTCTAATGGCGGCCACCATCTTTTCAAACATAGAGAAACCTTCCTTGCGGTATTCTTCCACGGGGTTATGCTGGGCGTAGCTGCGGAGACCGATTGTCTTTCGCAGCTGGTCCATATCGTCTATGTGATCCATCCATTTGCTGTCCACACAACGCAAAAGCACAAGGCGCTCCAGCACACGCATTGTGTCGGATCCGATGCGTTTCTCCTTTTCGGCAAGCTTGTTGTGGGCAATGTTTGTGAGAATGTTCACAACATCTTCGGAGGTCATTCCCTCAAACTGCGGTTCAGTGAACTTGAGATCCTTGTCGCCGGTAAGCCATCCGTAGTAGTAATCGTGGAGACCCTTGATGTTCCAATCTCGGTATTCATTGCTGCCATTCAGATAGGTGTAGGAATTGTTGGCAATGGACTCATCAACCATTACTAGAATCTTGTCGCTGACGTTGTTTCCGTTGAGAACAAGGTCGCGCTCGGCGTAGATGGTGTTGCGCTGGGTGTTCATGACATCGTCAAAATTCAGGGTGTTCTTGCGGATGCTGAAGTTGCGTCCCTCAATCTTCTTCTGGGAGGATTCGATTACGCCGGTAAGCATCTTGTTCTGGATTGGCATGTTTTCGTCCACCTGTAGAGTGTCCATAATCATGGTCAGCCTGTCACCGCCGAAAAGGCGCATAAGATCGTCGTCCAGAGATAAGAAAAAACGTGACTCGCCCGGGTCTCCCTGACGCCCAGCGCGCCCGCGTAGCTGGTTGTCGATACGTCGGCTTTCATGACGCTCGGTGCCGATTATAAACAGACCTCCGGCATCTTTTACGCGCAGGTAGTCCCTTTCAGTTTCGGGTTTGAACTTGTTGTAGAATTCTTGATAAACTTCGCGGAGATGTAGGATTTCTTCGTCCTCTGTAGTAAAGTATGCCGTAGCGCTGTTGATATCGTCGTCGGTGTATCCTGCCTTTGACATTTCATTCTTTGCAAGATAATCCGGGTTGCCTCCGAGAAGAATATCGGTACCGCGTCCGGCCATGTTTGTGGCGATAGTAACTGCTCCGTATTTGCCTGCCTGTGCAACTATCATAGCTTCGCGGGCATGCTGCTTGGCATTCAGAACCTCATGCTGGATGCCTGTGCGGCTCAGCATACGGCTCAGAACCTCGGATTTTTCAATACTGACGGTGCCGACCAGGACAGGCTGTCCCTTTTCATGGCATTCTTCTATCTGCTCGATAACGGCGTTTAATTTGCCGTTCTGTGATTTGTAAATTACGTCGTCATGGTCCTCGCGGATCATGGGCTTGTTTGTGGGAATTTCGATAACGTCAAGGCCGTAGATTTCAAGGAATTCGTCTGCCTCGGTCATGGCAGTACCGGTCATACCTGCAAGTTTGGTGTACATCCTGAAATAGTTCTGGAAGGTGATGGTGGCGAAGGTTTTGTTTTCCTGGGCCACGTGGACGTTTTCCTTAGCCTCGATGGCTTGGTGAAGACCGTCGTTGTAACGGCGCCCGATCATAAGACGTCCTGTGAATTCGTCGACAATGATTACCTCTCCGTTGTCAACAATGTAGTCTATGTCCCGCTTCATTATGCCGTGGGCTTTGATGGCCTGGTTGATATGGTGCGATAAGGACATGTTTTCGGAATCGGCGAGATTTACTACGTTGAAATAGCGTTGGGTCTTTTCAATACCGCTCTGGGTAAGGGTGCAGGTCTTGGCTTTCTCATCGATTATATAGTCGCCGCTCAAATCTTCAAGCTGGGTCTTGTCGTCGGTTTCCGTTACGTATGTGGGTTTCAGTGTTTTGGCGAACTGGTTGGCCTTCTTGTAAAGGTCGCTTGATTTTTCTCCGGGTCCGCTAATGATAAGGGGAGTTCGGGCTTCGTCGACAAGGATGCTGTCAACCTCATCAACAACGGCAAAATTGTGACCGCGCTGAACTTTCAAATCAGCTGACACGACCATGTTGTCACGCAAATAATCGAATCCGAATTCGTTGTTGGTACCGTATGTGATATCGCAGTTGTAGGCCACGCGACGCTCAGACTTGTCCATGCCGCTTACGATAAGGCCTACGGAGAGACCGAGGTAATTGTAAAGCTTGCCCATCCATTCGCTGTGAAAACGGGCAAGATAATCGTTTACTGTAACAAGGTGAACGCCCTTGCACTCAAGAGCGTTGAGGTATATGGGGAGAGTACTAACAAGTGTTTTGCCTTCACCGGTGCGCATCTCGGCGATGTTTCCCTGATGAAGAACAATACCGCCCATAATCTGCACAGGAAAGTGCTTTATGGACAGAACACGCCAAGCAGACTCGCGGCATACGGCGTAGGCATCCGGCAGAATATCGTCGAGAGTCTCGCCGTTTGCGAGACGTTCTTTGAATTTCGGCGTCATAGCCTGAAGCTGCTCGTCAGAATATGTGCTGTATATGCTTTCTAGTTCTAGAATGTGATTTACAACGGGCATGATTTTTTTTATGGTCTTGGAACTAACTGTTCCGAAAATCTTATCAATAAAACTCATTATTTAACCTCAATAAAAAAAGTGAATATTTATACATTTAAAATGTCTTATGAAATTTCTTATGAAATTCTATATCCTGCGGAGCTTTAAGTCAACTTTTACAGTATATTACACCCCTTGTGTGATGTAATTCTGAATTTTGTACTATTGAATTATAATAGAAATTTGTTATACTTTAGTCGCACATGCAAATATGGAAGGAGAACACAGGATGACTTATTCAAGCGAAGTTGAAAAAATGTGTCCCGTTACTAAGGGACCCAATCACGGCCCGGCTCCTATTCCCGAAGAGGGCAAATGGATCTTGGCAAAAGAAGTTACCGATATTTCCGCTTATACACACGGTATTGGTTGGTGTGCACCCCAACAGGGCGCCTGCAAGCTTAGCCTTAACGTAAAGAAAGGTATTATTGAAGAGGCTCTCGTAGAGACCATCGGTTGCTCCGGTATGACCCATTCCGCGGCTATGGCTGCTGAAATTCTTCCCGGAAAAACTATCCTCGAGGCCCTTAACTCGGACCTTGTCTGCGATGCTATCAACACAGCCATGCGTGAGCTGTTCCTTCAGATAGTCTACGGCCGCAGCCAGTCCGCTTTCTCCGACGACGGTCTTGTAATCGGCGCCGGCATGGAAGACCTGGGTAAAGGTCAGCGTAGCATGGTCGGTACAATGTACGGCACTAAGGCAAAGGGTGTCCGTTATCTTGAGATGACCGAAGGCTATTGCACCCAGATGGCTCTGGACGAGAACAACGAAGTTATCGGCTACGAGTTTGTATCTCTCGGCAAGATGACCGACTTAATCAAGAACGGCATGGAGCCCAACGAGGCCTACGAGAAGTCAAAGGGTCATTACGGGAGATTTACACTAGAAGACGGTGTGGTCAAATACATTGATCCCCGCAAAATGTAAGGAGGGCTATCATAATGGCAAATTTTGAAGGTTATGAAAGACGCGAAAGCAAAATCCTCGGAGTACTTGCTCAATATGGTATTTCCTCAATTGACGAGTGCAAGGAAATTTGCGACGCTCATGGTATCGATCCATATACCATCGTACAGGAAACCCAGCCCATCTGCTTTGAGAATGCGAAGTGGGCTTACACTGTTGGATGTGCTATCGCCTACAAGGCAGCTGAGAAGACCGGCGACAAGTCCGCCGCCACAGCATCCGCATACATCGGCATCGGCCTGCAGAGCTTCTGCATCCCCGGTTCCGTCGCAGAGAACCGCAAGGTTGGTCTCGGCCATGGAAACCTCGGCAAGATGCTTCTTTCCGAAGACACAGGATGCTTCTGCTTCCTGGCCGGCCACGAGTCCTTCGCGGCTGCGGAAGGCGCAATCAAGATTGCACTTAACGCCAATAAGGTTCGCAAGAACCTCCTGCGCGTTATCCTGAACGGTCTCGGAAAGGACGCCGCTTACATCATCTCACGTATCAACGGCTTCACATACGTAGAGACCGAGTTCGATCCCTACACCGAGGAAGTTAAGGAAGTTAAGACAATCGCTTTCTCCGATGGACGCCGTGCGGACGTTCGCTGCTACGGCGCGGACAACGTTCCTGAAGGCGTTGCCATCATGAGAAAAGAGAACGTCGGCGTATCTATCACCGGCAACTCCACCAACCCCACCCGCTTCCAGCATCCCGTTGCCGGCACCTACAAGAAATGGTGCGTTGAGAACGGCGTAAGTTATTTCTCCGTTGCTTCCGGCGGCGGCACAGGCCGTACACTCCATCCCGACAACATGGCTGCAGGTCCTTCCAGCTATGGTATGACCGATACAATGGGACGTATGCACAGCGACGCCCAGTTTGCAGGTTCTTCTTCCGTTCCTGCCCACGTTGAAATGATGGGTCTAATCGGTATGGGCAACAACCCCATGGTCGGCGCAACAGTAGCATGCGCCGTAGCTGTAGGCGAGTCCCTGAAATAAGCAAAATTACTTTCATTTTCAGCAGGTCCGCTTTATACGGGCCTGCTGATTTCAAAAGGAGATATTTTCATGGTATACACTAGAAGAAATGTCGGTGTTTGCTCACGCAGCACAACTGTTGAGCTTGAAGACGGAATAATTAAGGAAATCTCCGTCAAGGGCGGATGCAACGGCAACCTTATTGGAATATGTTCGCTCCTTAAAGGCATGAAAGCCGAGGATGCAATCGAGTGTATATCTGGCACTAAATGCGGAATGAAGAATACCTCCTGCCCTGATCAGATATCAATTGCCCTTCGCGAAGCTTTGGAACAAAAGGCATGACCCAGGGTAATATAAATGACTGAAATGTTAAGAAAACTGACTTCTGAAGAATATGAATGATTTCCGCCGGAGACGGTGCGAGACACCGAAGCTGATTTTTTCAGCCGGTATATAGGCATTGGTCTTGTTTTCATTAGAATACTGGTTTTATACTTTTAGTGAAGACAAAGAAAATACTCAAGGAATCACCGACGACAAGATTGAACGCAAGTAGTTGCTTCTTTTTATCCGGGTGAGGGTCCATTAAGGGGGTCCGCGCCCTTTTCTTTTATTGACACTATAGAACAAAAATTATAAAATTTTTTAGGAAAGGGGGAGGTGTTTCCGTGGTACAGATTGATTCGAAATTTGGCAATTCAACGCTACCTGCTCCGCTTTGCGAACGGTACTCTTCCGCCGACGGGCCGTCACTTCGCGTGGCGCTTTTTCTTGTAATTAACGGCGCTTCGGAGCCCGAAAAAATCTCCGAGAAACTAAATATACCTCTATACCTTGTGGAGGAAGCACTGCGCTTCTGGCGCGCATGCGGACTGACTGCCGATAAAAAAAATGATGTAATGGTTGAAAGTTTTGCGCGCATTCTGAGGGACGAGGACATAGCGATTCTACTTCAGGAAACCCAAATATTCCTCGGGAGACCCATCGACGTGAAGGAAAGCCGCAGGTTGACCGACACAGTTGCTGAATACAATATTACTACTGACGTGCTGCTTCTGGCTCTTTCGTACAGTATGGGAAATCTTCCTGCAAATACCAATCTCATAAGTTATGCCTGCAGGACTGCTATAGATTGGAACTCAAACGGTGTATACGACATAGCCTCTGCGGAACAATATGTACGAAACCTTGAAAAGATAGACGAATTCGCCTCGAAAGTATGTGACATGCTCGATATTCCGAAAGAAAAGCTTACACGTAAAAACCGCGAAAATCTTGATATCTGGCTAAACGTGTACGGTTATGATGAAGAATTCGTAAAAGAAGCTTATATCCGTTTTGGCAAGAACAGCATCAATTACATTAATTCTGTTTTGACGTCCTGGTACAAAAACGGATACAGAACTATAAAAGACACACGCAAATCCACGTCGAACGTCAAAGCGTCCGGCCGTTCATCATCCAAACGCGACGTGTCGCTGTTAAAGCAGGCCATCGAATCAGAAGAGGATTAGAATATATGTCATTCAGCAACGAAGCAAAACTGTACGCTTTGCATATTCTTGAAAACCGCAGAACTTACGATTATGAAGAAAACAGCCGGCGCAGAGAAACACTTGCAAAGGAAATCCCCGAGATTCCAGTTATAGATTCCTACATCGCTGAACTGGGAATAGAGCTTCTTCGAAAATCCCTTGGCGACAATTCGGTGGAGTGCGATGCCCTTAGGGCAGAGATTGAAGACCTTACGAATCAGCGCCTGTTTATCATCAGCGAAAGCGGAAATGCGGACAAATATGCTAATTACCATTATTGTAGAAAATGCAGCGATTCCGGATACCTTGATGATGGTACATTCTGCGAGTGCGCAGTTTCTCTGATGAAGAAGTATTCCGTCGATGCTGTGAACAGGGAATCGCCACTGACTCTCTGCAGTTTCGACAACTTTGAACTTTATTATTATTCGACAGCAACAAACCTTGAATACGGCAGTTCTCCCAGAAAGGCCATGGAGAAAAATCAGAAAAACTGCCGGAACTTCGCAATTAATTTTCCCGTTGTAAAGGATCTTCTGCTGATGGGGGATACCGGGCTCGGCAAAACCCATCTTGCGCTCAGTATAGCGAAAGAAGTTATCGATAAGGGTTACGCGGTAGTATATAGTTCCGCTCCCACGGTTCTTAGCAAAATTGAGAACGAACATTTCAATGGCAGTTCTACCAGCACTTTGGACAGTGTTAAAGAGGCAGAATTGCTGATCCTCGACGACCTGGGTGCCGAATTTATGACGCCCTTTATCCAAACCGTTATTTACGATATCTATAATACCCGGGTAAACTCCGGAAGACGCACTGTAATAACCACCAATTTCACGAGTGTTGCCGAGCTTGAGGGTCGGTACGGAGAAAAAATATCCTCAAGGCTTCTCGGATGCAGCAGGGTTCTGGCGTTCTTCGGTGAAGACATTCGTCTGATGGGTAAAAAATAAAAAAGAGCGGTTTTCCGGTTATCTGGAAAACCGCTCTTTTGGTTTGCATCGTTCATTCTTCCTTTGTAAAAACAGGGATAAGTTTTTGTATAAAGAATGCGACTATACAGGTAATTATCAGCTCAGCAAGCATGTAGCTTCCGTTGTATATAAAAGACCACCATACCGGCGCATATCCGAGCTCGTTGGGGAATAGATTGTTCCAAACGATAAGACCGGAGGCGAAATGACACATAAAACGCAGGAATATTACAAGCACAGTACCAGGGACGATACCCTTATCGCTGCCCGGCTTTTTGAATACAAAGGAAAATCCCAAGACGGTGTAAGCTATGATGTAATCAAGAATCAGGATCACTATTACCTGCCATGTATTTTTGCCGTATTGAATGCTGTCCAAGCCAAAAAGAGTTTGTACAAGACTGTAGGCAAAAGCAGCCAGAACTGCCTTTTTCCCGCCGTAGATGTAGCAGAAAACGATAATAGGAAGCATGCTGCAGGGCGTAAGACCACCTCCTAGAGGGAGGTCGACTACTTTAATGAGACTCAGTACCGAAGAAAGGGCGATGCATATAGCACCGCGGGTGATACATCTGACAATTTTACTTCTCATATTTACCTCAAAAAAATGATACACCGGAATACCGGTGTATCGAAGAATTTCAGGTTATGAAATATTATCATAAGGCTGAACACTTCCTACGCCGGTACTAACCGGATCAGGTTCAAGGGGATCAGGACGAAACCTGTCTCAGCCTTGCGGCACCCCCGTGTTACGATGAAATAATACTCTTTTTTAATTACTAAGTCAATGCTTTTCTGTAGTCACAGTATTCGGCGATACAGCATCTTTCGCATTTTGGATTTCGGGAATCGCAGACGGCACGGCCATGTAATACAAAACGGTGGCAAAGATCATTACCTTCCTCCGCAGGGACTATTTCCCGGAGTTGTTTTTCTACAGTTTCGGGATTTTTGCTGTCGCAAAGTCCCAAACGGTTGCTGATGCGAATACAGTGTGTGTCGCAAACGATAGCAGGTTTTTTATAAAGATCTCCAACCATCAGATTGGCAGATTTTTTGCCCACACCCGGGAATTTTAAAAGTTCATCTATTGTGTCCGGAATTATCCCGTCATACATGTTAACAAGCATTTCCATTGAAGCCTTGATATCACGCGATTTTGTTTTCCCGAGGCCGCAAGGGTGCACAATTTCTTCAATGTTCTCAGCTGATGCACCTGCCAGTGCGTTCGGTGACGGATATTTCTTGAAAAGTATTTCAGTGATTTTGTTAACTCTTGAATCTTTGCACTGAGCCGCAAGACGCACCGAAATCATCAGCTGCCAGCCATCTGTATAATCGAGTGAACATTCTGCAACTTCAAATTCTGATTTCAAAGCGTCGATTATTTTTAAAACTTTCTTTTTTTTATCCATTTATCGAATAGTCCCTAAAAGAGATGTTCAAATCTACTGCGCCGTCAATACCCTTTACGCTTCCTTCTGAGCTGTACTGAAGTATGGTGTATTCATAATAGAACTCAGGGTTTTCCTCATATTCCGCGACCCAGAAATCATAACCGGCTATTTCCGAAAGATTATACTCGTTGTAGGCCAGGTCTTTGTTCATGTAAATAATCGGAGTATAGCCAGCTTCTTTTATCCTAGAGCAAAAGGTATCGGCAATTCTGCCCATCTCATTACTGGTAACAACCAGTGTACGCGCATCGTCGTTGCCAGGAAGCTCCCAGTCGAAAGCCACAGGGAAATCAAGCGAATATGACTTGAGCCAGGATATCACAATTTCTGCTTCTTCTTTTGCCTCTTTAATATTTACAGCCTGGGAGAAGAAATACACGCCAACTTTGATTCCGCTGATTTGCGCCGCAGTTATGTTTTCATCGAATCTTTCGTCTTTATAAAGAAGGCCTTCGGTGCTGCCGCGCCATCCTATGCGAATCATCGCGAAATCTATTCCATCTGCTTTGACAGTAGTCCAGTCAATTTCCTCGCGATGTTCCGACACGTCGATACCGCACAATGTTTCAGCACCTTCATATTTCATTCTGCCTTTCTGATCGGTGAAAAACCTGTTGGTATCAAAGGAACTTTTGGGTACGTCGGGGTTGGCTTCAATCAGATTGTCGCCGAAGACGATGAATTCTGGTTCCGGTTTGTCATCCTTTTGAATATTTTCGTTTTCTTCTTTTATTTCAGGCGTGACGCCATTTTCAAACTTTTCTGCATTTGAAACGACAGCGGGGATTTCGACCTTTTTTGTTAAGGATATGCAGAAAACGATAAGCGCTGCAGAAAGCACGATTACCGCGGAAATCCATATTATTATGAGCTTTTTCTTATCGGTCATATTACTTCCTAAAATTCATTTCTTGCGTAGCAGAAAAGGTACTGCTGGGCTATCCCCGCATACGGGAGAGCATAAGAGGGAAGACCTTCGGGATAGCAGCGTGCCATTATCTTTTTTATCCATGTATCCACTGGAAAAGCGTCATACCTGCCCAGAGAGAACAGAGCAACGCAGCCGGCAACTTTTGGCCCGACGCCTTTTATGGAACAGAGATTACAAATTACAGAGGGAGTATCGAGATTTTCAAATTTATCTGAATTAATCTCACCGGAGGCACATTTTCGGGCGGCGTCGATTATATATTTGTCACGGAAGCCGCAATGTGTTACGGAAAAATTAGATGTTTCAAGTGAGGCAAGCTTTTCAGCGGTAGGAAAAGTGTATCCTCCGTTAATCGGCTCTCCGAAATTCAGGCACAGTGTTTCGATGATCTTTTTGATTCTGGGAATATTATTGTTCTGGGAGATAATAAAGCTAATCAATGTCTCGAAAAACGGCTGGTTCATTATCCTTATGCCTGGGGTAAGAGCTATAGCTTTTTCTAAGATTTCGTCCTGCTTTAAAATTTGTTTAATATTTGAATAATCGTTATCGACACCGAGATAATGAATGATTTCATCTTTGGAAGATTCATCAAAGCCTTTAATTACAAGAACGTCTCCGGACTGCGATATTTCTGCAAAATTACTGCGGTAAATTCCTGCATATGTGTTTTCGTTTATAGGGTTCCAACGGAAGCACTGACCGCATTCCAGAGTATCGGTGAGAGAAAAATCCTTGGTTTCAATTCTGTACAAAAAAATAACCACCTTCTTTTGAATAACATTATATCATATGTTATAATTATCGTAATTATATTTTGGAGTAGGGAATATGGATTTGAATACGGATGAAAACCTGATAATATACGGGCGCAACCCGGTAAAGGAGTACCTTCTGTCAGACAAACCAGCTGACGTTTTATACACGTCACTTGAGGATGGAAACTCCCTTGCCGGATATTATATATCCCTCGCCAAAAGCAAGGGTGTAACTGTCAAAAAAGCAAAAAAAGAGAAGCTTAACTTTATCTGCGGTTCCGAACATCATCAAGGTGTCGCGATAATGGCCTCCGTTCAGGACTACTGTGAGTTGGATGATATTTTCTCTCTGGCTGTACAGCGCGGGGAGGCACCCTTCATTGTAATTGCCGACGGAATAGAGGATCCTCACAATCTTGGAGCTATTATCCGTACTTGCGAATGCGCAGGTGTTCACGGAATTATTATCCCGGAACGCAGAGGTTGCCTTGTTACTTCCGCGGTATATAAGGCCTCTGCCGGGGCATGCAGCCACATGCTTATCCACAAGGCAAAGAACATCGCCAACGCTGTTAATGAACTGAAGGACAGGGGAGTGTTCTGCTACTGTACCGATGCAGAAGGCAGTCTATTCTACGATACCAATCTGACCGGTGCCTGCGCCCTGGTTATCGGCTCCGAAGGCCGCGGTGTATCGCAGCTTGTATGCAAACGCTGCGACGGAACAATTTCAATCCCACTGAAGGGCAGCGTTAATTCCCTTAACGCGTCTGTTGCTGCGGGAATCGTAATATTTGAAGTTCTCAGGCAGAATATCTATAAAAACAGGTGAATGATATGGGTAACAGTTTTGAAAAAAAAACGGCTGAAATTGAAAACCTTCTCAAGGCCATAAAAGAGAACAAGCCGGTTGAGGATGTGAAGCCGGGGCAGGGAATCCGTCCCGATCTTTCCAATGAAATGATGCAGAGTGTAGAGCCGGACGGACCGGTTACTTCCAACGATCTTATAAAAGAAATTGACAACATTCTCTACGGAAGCGCCGAACCCGCTCCTGAAGCAAGTCTGTTCGATTTGGTTTCCAAAGATAAAAATGAACATGACAACACGGCTTCTTTTTGTGTCGATTCATCTAATACTCCGGGAAAAGAGGTAAATTGTTCTTCGCCGAGGCCAGTAGTTCCAGTTGAACAGCTGACAGAGGTTATTGATCTTCATACCGGAAATAGTTCCGAAGATGCCTTGACAGCACAGGACGACGTTTTCGTGGATTTGTCCTTTGAAGATAAATTCCAGATTGACAGTAAATTCTTCTCCTTCGAGGACGAGAACGAGCCTGAAATTGATCTCTCTGATAGTTTCAACGAAGAGATCTTTGAAGAACCAATTGAGGAGGTTGAAAACGACCTACGCAGTTTCTTCGGCAAGACCATCGTTATAGACGAATCTCTTGAAAAAAACAACGACAATTCGAAAGGAGATATACGCAATTTCGTTGGCCGTGACAAATCCGGCGGTACGCTTTACGCTGAGGACGGCAGCGGCGACTATCTTGAGTATCAGTCCGACGAGGACACCGTACAACTTCAAACCGAACTTAAAAAGTACAAGCTTGTTTATTTTATCCGCTTAGTTATAAATATATTTCTGACAATTTCATCACTTGTAGTAAATTACATGATCAACAATGGCGAGATGTTCATGCACGCATCAGTGTTCTCTCTTTATTGTTATATTTCAGCAGGTATTCTGGCTGTATCTTTTGCGGTTAATTTCAGTGACCTTATCTCGGAACTGGGCAAGATTCTGGCATTCAAAAAAGGCAATCATTCATTATTGAGTCTCCTTTATGTCGCTGCAATAGCCGGAATGATTATAAAAGGAATATTCCGCACAGATTTCATTCAGGCTTCTTTCGCGGTTGTGCCTCTGACTTACTCTATTGTCGGAAGTGTTATTATCTGGCTTAACGCAAAGCGTATTTTCAGCAATTTTTGTCTTTATTCCGCCGAAGGAGTCAAATCAATTGCCGGCTACCTCGGAGACGATTCTCTCAGCATCAGGCTTATGAGAACCTTCTCACCCTCTTCCGTTAATGTTCTCGTCAGAGGCGAGACAGAGTTTGCCGACGGTTTTCTGGGCAATTCCTTCAGCGAATCCTCAATAGGCGAGGGGATAGGCCGTATATCTTCCTTCTTTTTTATTATCTCGCTTGCAATCGGCGGACTTACATACTACTTCACAAAAGAAATCTTTGTTTCTGTCCAGAGTCTTGTTTCATCTCTTACGTTGCTTTCTCCCCTGTCCTCTGTCTGGTGCAGACTGTTCCCAATATGCCGTTTACAGTGGAACCTAAGCCGTTACGGCACCGTGGTACCTGGCTATTCGACCTGTGAGGAACTCAGATGCTCCGATTCCGTTATTCTAGACGGCAGGGAGATTTTCCCTGACGGAAACGTAAAGCTAACAGGTATCAAGACATTTGATAAGGAACCAATTGACAAAGCGATAATCTATGCTGCATCGGTTCTCAGCTATTCCGACAGCACAATTGCGGACGTGTTTCTCAAGGTTATTCAAAACGACACTGACATGCTCCTCAATGTTGACGGAGTTGAATATGAAAAGGGCCTGGGATATAGTTACTGGGCCGAAAACCGCAGGATACTGCTGGGAACAAGAGTGCTGATGCAAACCCACGAGATTGATATTCCTTCGCTGGAATTTGAAAAGAGATACACCAAAAAAGAAAACCGCAGCGCAGTGTATCTTTCGGTAGGCGGTCGTTTGTTTGCTATGTTCGTAGTAAGCTATTCGCCCAATCTCGACGTAAGAAACAACATTATCTCCCTGCTGAATAGGGGTGTGAACATTCTTGTAAAGACGAGAGATTTCAACATCACCAACAGCAGCATCTCACTGGTCTACAGAATACCGGAAAGATATCTCTCTGTTATGAATGAGACCAATAACAGTGACATAGAAGGACTCCTTTACGATACCGCGCACAGGGAAGCCTTCATAATCGGCGACAGTTCCTTCGATTCCTTCTGCCATACCATAACCGCCGCGTTCAATATAAAGGGCATAGCATCCATGATGTGCAGCATCGAGTTAGTAGGCCTGATAGTTGGCCTGTTGTTCGTTGCGGTAATACTTCTGTTCGGGTCCTTTACAAACGTTTCTGCGCTATCTGTAATCGGATTCCAGTTTATATGGTTAGTACTTCCGATTGCCACCGGAATGCTGCGGAAGTTGTAACCGGTATTTTTTATATTTTTCATAAAAAAACTGTTTAAAAAGCACCGCAATTGTGTTAAAATACCAACAATTGCTGTTTTGAAGAAAATAATATGAGGAGAATGATTTACCAATGAGCTATACCCCTGATAAAATCCGCAACGTCATGCTTGCCGGTCACAGCGGCAGCGGCAAAACCAGCTTCTCCGAGGCGCTGTTATATGTCACAAAGAACGCTGACAGACTCGGCACCATTGCTGATGGTAACACTACATCCGATTACGATCCCGAGGAAATCCGCAGAAAAGCTTCCATTTTCACATCCCTTCTGCCTTTCGAGTACAAAGAGGCACACATCAATCTTATTGACTGCCCGGGTCTGTTCGATTTTGAACTTGGCACATACGAAGGTATCAA
The DNA here is from genome assembly GCA_964446385.1 of uncultured Oscillospiraceae bacterium. GTDB lineage: Bacteria > Bacillota > Clostridia > Oscillospirales > Ruminococcaceae > CAYSRC01. The sequence continues at coordinate 58,144 of CAYUOH010000009.1, forward strand.
AGCCTGCGATTCCGTTGTTATAAATGTATCCGCCCGTTCCGGTATCGCCGTAGGTACCGAAAAGGCTTACAAGCTTGTCGAAAAGAACGGCAAGTCAAGGATGTTCTACATCAGCAACATGGCTGCCGAGAACGCTGACTTCTTTAAGACATTTGAACAGATCAAGGAAATGTTCGGCGCTTCTGTTTGTCCCGTAATGATGCCTGTTGTTGAAGAAGGCAAAGACACCATTTACGTTGATCTGCTTCAACAGAAGGCTTACATCTACAACAAGGGCGTTGAAAAAGAAGTCGACATGCCCGCCGAGAACGAAATGATGGACGAGCTCCTTGCCGCCATCAAAGAAGCTGTTGCGGAAACCTCCGAAGAGCTTATGGAAAAATTCTTCATGGATGAGCCCTTTACACATGATGAAATTGTCAACGCTGTTCGTTCCGGCGTAAAGACCGGTATCATCGCTCCTGTAGTATGCGGCGACAACCTTGCACTTGAAGGCCTTACACTTGTTCTTGAATCATTCCGCAAGATGTTGCCTTCTCCTGCCGATGTAGCCGAGTTTAAGGCATTTGACGCAGAAAACAACGCTGTAACTCTAAAATATGACGAGAACGGTCCTCTGGTTGCTTATGTATTCAAGACAGTTTCCGATCCTTTTGTCGGAAAGCTTTCTTATGTCAAGATTATGTCCGGCAAGCTTTCAAGTGATTCCGCTCTGGTAAATACCCGCACGGGTGAAAATGAAAAGCCCGGTAAACTTCTCTTCCTTAAGGGCAAAAAGCAGATTGACACCAAGGAAATCTCCTGCGGTGATATCGGTGCAATCACAAAGCTTGGAAACGTCAAGACCGGCGACACACTCTGCACAGGCGCTGCAAAATACCGTGTAGACAACGTAGCATTCCCCGCACCCAGCTTCCGCATGGCTATCAAGACCAAGAATAAGGGCGACGAAGCAAAGATTTCCAGCGCTATACAGAGGCTTCTTGACGAAGATCCCACACTCAATTACGAAGTAGATTCCGAGACAGTCGAACAGATCCTTTCCGGGCTCGGCGAACAGCATCTTGATGTTACTCTGTCCAAACTTAAATCAAAATACGGTATCGATATTAGCCTGGTTGCACCCCGTGTGGCATACCGCGAAACCATCCGTGCCACCGCCGAGGCTGAAGGCCGCCACAAGAAACAAACCGGCGGAGCCGGACAGTTCGGTGTTGCTTCCATCCGTTTCGAGCCACTGCTTGACGGCAAAGATTTCGAATTTGTAAACGCTATAGTCGGCGGCGTTGTTCCCAGGGAGTTCATACCCGCCGTAGAAAAGGGACTAAAGGAAGCTATACAGCATGGTGTACTTGCCGGATATCCCATGACCGGCATCAAGGCTACTTTGTTCGACGGGAAATACCATCCCGTTGATTCCAAGGAAGTTGCTTTTAAGTCCGCTGCCCGTCTGGCATACAAGGCTGCCTGCGTTAACGCAAAGCCTGCTATTCTAGAACCTATCGGCACACTGAAGGCTACGATTCCCGATTCCAACACCGGTGATCTGTTCGGTGAAATTACAAAGCGCCGCGGCCGTGTTCTCGGTACTGATTCCGCCGAAGACAAGGGCATGCAGGTAGTCGAGGCCGAGGTTCCAATGGCCGAAATGACTGACTTTACCACTTTTATGCGTTCCGTAACTCAGGGCAGAGGCTTCTATTCTCTCGAGTTCTGCAGGTATGATCCGCTACCCGGAAACCTTGAGCAGAAAGTTATTGACGATGCCAAAGATATTCGCGAAGCCGAGGACGACGAGTAAATCTTATTATCAAAAGGTGGGAACCTTTGGGGTTCCCACTTTTTTTGAGTATAAAATCAGGGGAAACAATTATGCAGAAAAGCGATTTTTATTACGAGCTGCCGACGGACAGAATTGCGCAGCATCACGCTGTACCCCGTGATTCGTCAAAAATGTTGAAGCTCGACAGGTTTACCGGCGAAATTAAGGACGATGTTTTCCGTAACGTTATCGATTATCTCAATCCGGGCGACGTTCTGGTTGTAAACAACAGCAAGGTTATTCCTGCAAGACTTTTCGGACGAAAGAACGGTGACGGTGCCGAATGTGAGGTTCTTCTACTAAGCAACATTGAAAACAATCTCTGGGATTGTATCGTCAAGCCCGGAAAGAGGCTGAAAGAAGGCAGCAGAATAGTATTTGCCGACGATTTCAGCGCGGTAGTCCGCAGTGTAGATGATGACGGAAACCGAATAGTCGATTTGGAGTATAGCGACGGTTATCAGAACGTTTACGAAGTATTGGACAAATACGGACATATGCCTGTGCCTCATTATATTACCGCTCCGCTTAATAGCAACGATGAATACCAGACTGTATACGCAGATATTCCTGGCAGTGCAGCCGCGCCGACCGCAGGACTTCATTTCACAGATGAACTTCTAGGTAAGATAAAAGCCAAGGGTATCAAAGTTGCGGAGGTTACTCTCCATGTCGGTCTTGGCACATTTAAGCCTGTAAAGGAAAACGACATTACAGACCACAAAATGCATTCTGAGGCGTTCATTATAGATGAGGAAACAGCTGACACTATTATTGAATGCAAACAGAACGGCGGGCGGGTAATCGGTGTTGGTACAACTTCATGCAGAACACTTGAAGCTGTTGCATCCAAATATGGCAAGGTAGTTCCATGTTATGAAAGTACCGATATCTTTATTTACCCCGGATACAAATTCAAGATACTGGACGGGCTTATTACCAATTTTCATCTTCCCGAGAGTACGCTTATTATGCTTGTGTCGGCTTTTGCCGGATATGAGAAGACAATGAACGCATACAAATACGCTGTGAACAACAATTACAGATTCTACAGTTTCGGCGATGCAATGCTTATTTTGTAAACGGAGTTAAATATGTATACTCTTTTAAAAACTTCCGAGAAATCACGGAGGGGACAGTTCGAAACCAACCGGGGAACATTTCAGACACCTGCGTTTATGAATGTAGCCACTGTGGGTGCGATAAAGGGCGGATTATCCTCCGATGACCTGAAGAATATTGGATGTCAGGTAATGCTTACGAATACCTATCATATGCATTTGCGTCCGGGAGACAAGATCGTTCACGATATGGGCGGCCTGCCCGGTTTTACCGGATGGCAGGGGCCGTCGCTTACCGACAGTGGAGGATTTCAGGTTTTTTCACTTGCAAAGCTCCGTAAGATAACCGATGATGGCGTTGAATTTGCATCTCATATCGACGGGCACAGGATATATATGAGACCGGAGGACAGTATGCGTATCCAGTCCAATCTGGGAAGCAGTATTGCCATGGCTTTTGATGAATGCGTCAAGAATCCTTCTACATATGATTATGTTAAAAAATCCTGTATCCGAACCACACAGTGGCTCGAGCGCTGCAAAGCCGAGCTTGATAATCTGAATAAACAGCCTGGTACGGTTAATCCCGGTCAGCTTCTTTTCGGAATCAATCAGGGGGGAACATATGACTATCTTCGTATTGAACACATGAAGGAAATCGCCGCACTTGACTGTGACGGTTACGCTATCGGAGGACTTGCCGTAGGTGAACCGACCGAAGAAATGTACCGCATTATTACAGAAGTCGAGCTGTATATGCCGAAAAATAAAATACGTTATCTGATGGGGGTAGGCACTCCCTGCAATATTCTCGAGGGTGTAAAAAGGGGAGTGGATCTATTTGACTGCGTAATGCCTGCACGTAACGGGAGGCATGGACATTTGTTTACAAAAAAAGGCGTTATAAATATAAACAATAAAAAATACGAGGAAGATCCTTCTCCTATAGATGACGAATGCGGCTGTCCTGTGTGTGAAAAATGGTCAAGGGCTTACCTACATCATCTTTTCAAAGCAGGGGAGATTCTCGGCTTGCGCTTCGCGGTAATACATAATCTGTATTTCTATAACCACCTGATGTTTGAAATCAGGGAAGCACTTGACAACGGCACATTCGAAGATTATTGCGCAAAATATATCAATGTGCTGGATAACAGGATATAATATTGATTTATGAACGTCAAATATGTATAATTAACAGAACGTTGAATTTAAAAGGAGTCTCTGAAAATGAGTATATTTAATCAGGTTCTTGCCCTTGAAGGTGAAGCCACAACAACATCCGGCGTACTCGGTGGCGGTATGTGGACGTGGGTTGTCATGGCTATTTTCCTGGGCGGTATGTACTTTCTCATGATTCGCCCGCAGAACAAGCGTGACAAGGAACAGCGCGAGATGCGCAGCAATGTTGAGATCGGTGACGGCGTTACCACAATCGGCGGTATTATAGGCCGTGTTGTAAGTATAAAGGACGAAACAATTCTTTTGGAAACCGGCTCCGACCGTGTAAAGATCAGATTACAGAAATGGGCTATCCAATCCGTCGAAAAGCTAAAGCTTGACGAGTAATCATTGACTGTTTCAGCCTGCGCCGTCTTTTACGGCGCAGGCTGTTTGTTTTGAGCAGGTAATAATGAGTAATTTTAAAATAACAGATAAACTATTTGAAATGAAAGACAGTGAATACGCCGCTTTTCAGGCGAAACTGACTCCGGGCATTCTTCGTGAGTCATTTATCGGGGTGCGTGTTCCTGAGATTCGAAAACTGGCAAAAGTGTACTTTAAAGATGACGAAGCCGGGTTGTTCATTAAGAAACTGCCTCACGATTATTATGATGAGAATATGCTGCACGGTCTTTTAATTTCCGAAATAGAGGATTACGTTGAGTGTGTTAATTCTGTGGATGCTTTTCTTCCGTTTGTAGACAACTGGGCTGTTTGTGATACTATGTCCCCTAAAATATTCAGGAAACACAGAGCGGAACTTCTTGCCGAAATCAGCCGCTGGATTTCGTCTGACAGAACATATACCTGTCGCTTCGGGATAGAAATGCTTATGAACCATTATCTCGATGAGTATTTCCAAGAGGAATATCTTGAACTTCCGGCCGCTGTCCGTCGTGATGAGTATTACGTCAACATGATGGTAGCATGGTATTTTGCCACGGCTCTTGCGAAACAGTGGGATGCGACTGTTCAGTATCTTGATGACAGACGCCTTGATATTTGGGTACATAACAAAACCATCCAGAAAGCTCGCGAAAGCTACCGCATAAAACCTGAACAAAAGGAATATCTTAAAAGTCTGAAAATATAACCGGAGTTTCAGTATGCTTAAACTTTTCATAGCGTATCTGGTATTCATGTCGTTTTCTGAAACGGTACTTTATAAGGTTGACAAGGAACGCTCGAAAAGAGGAGTCTGGCGTGTTAAAGAAAGCGCGCTTCTCATTATCGCCCTGCTCGGGGGAGCAGCAGGGGCGTTGCTTGCAATGAATCTTTTTCATCACAAGACCAGACACTGGTATTTCTGGACCGTGAATCTAGTCGGCCTGTTTTTGCAGTTATTTATTATTTGGAGGTTGATATGAGTTTATCAGTAGAAGAGAGAAGACCGCTCTCCTGCAGTGACAAACCGTCAAAAGAAATCCGTTGCTATGAATTCCTTGACCGTCTTGGTATAAAGTACTGGCGCTGCAATCATCCAGTGGCCGAAACTATGGAAAAGATTATCGATGTTGAGAAAACACTTGGCATCAAGGTGTGCAAGAATCTCTTTCTCTGCAACAGACAGCATACTCAATTTTATCTTCTGATGATGCCCGGATGCAAAAAGTTTATGACAAAAGAGCTTAGTTCTCAGCTCGGATGTGCGAGGTTGAGCTTTGCCGGGGCTGAATATATGGAAAAGTACCTTGACATTACCCCAGGTTCTGTGAGTGTTCTTGGACTGATAAATGACAGAGACAACAGCGTTCAGCTTCTGGTGGATGAAGAATTGCTAAATGATGATTTTGTAGGCTGTCATCCGTGCATAAATACTTCGACTTTGAAAATTAAATCCGTGGATCTTTTCGGGACTGTTATTAATGAGATGCATCATGAAATGATTACCATAAAACTGTCGGGAGAGGTAGTTTAGTCATATCTCAACCGGTTATTGCGTGAACAATCGAAAGTTGTGAATTGTTATTACAAAAAAGAGCCTGCTGATATATCAGCAGGCTCTTTTTTGTAATTATTTGTTTTATTTGAACTCATTGAAGAATATGGTCTTTTCAAAAGGAAGACGGTTGGTATGGTTGGCGCTGGGCTGTACATCGTCGGCAGGGTAGCCCATTATGAGTATAGCGGTTGGCTCAATGTTGTCTGGTAACCGGAATTGTTCTCTAACAGCCTGGGGAATGAAATACATTACCCAGGTCGTTCCGATGCCAAGACTCTGAGCCTCAAGCATCATGTGAGTAGTAACGATAGCGGCGTCAATATCTCCGCTGGATTTTCCGTCATAGGGACGTACCCATGACGTGTCTTTATCGTGGCATACTATCATGGCGGCAGTACTGTTATAGTGGCTTGTGGTGCATTTGCGAAGAAGATCCAAAGATTCCTTGCTGTTGACGCAGATAATCCTCTGCGGCTGGTTGTTGTGTGCGGTTGGAGCAAGCTGACCCGCCCGGAGAATTAGATCAATTTTTTCTTTCTCTACGGGTTTATCTGAAAATTTTCGTACATAATAACGTTCTTGTGCAAGATCAAGAAAATCTTCTGACATGTTTTTATCCTCCGTAATCGAGTAATACTATTTAATAATATAGATCGTATCATAATATTCGATGAAATCAAGCTAAATATCAAAATAGTTAGCACATATTTACTAAATATTAGTAGAGACAGGGAGTTGAAATAATCATGGAACTTACTGACATAACAAATAAGAAAAATACGGCAGACAGGGGATAGACAGAATACTTTTATTAATGCCCGAAAATCGCATTTATCTGAATCTGAGATATAAGAAATACGAATTAATGTCTGTAATGAGGCAAGGAAACAACCTATATCTAGTATATGTCATATATATTGAAAAAAATAAAAAGGATTGCTATAAAGCAATCCTTTTTATTGGTGGGGGCAACAGGGCTCGAACCTGCGACCTCCTGCGTGTGAAGCAGGCGCTCTGACCAGCTGAGCTATGCTCCCGAAGGTTGCACTTTAATTTACATTATTTACATTCATTTGTCAAATTATACTGAAAGAGCAGTTGATTAATGCCGGTGGAAGTAATATAATAAAGATACGCTATTACGCTAAATAAAAATTTAGCGAAATAGAAAGGACCGAAAACCCGGTATAACCGTCAGTCGTTCTTATTCTTATGTTTTTGTCGCTAATGATTTACTTACGAATTTTCGTATCTTTTCTGTGATATTTTATCAATGGATTATTATCTTGTTTTTAATGAAAGGTCAGTTATATGATGAATTATTCTGATTGTCCTTTTGCATTATCCGAATTTTTGTTTTACATGGAAACAATAAAAAATATGTCTCCCAGAACCATTAACGGCTATTACATCGATCTACGTCTTTTCCTGAAGTTTATGAAGCTTCATCGCGGAATGATTTCTTCTGATGTAGAATTCGATAAAATTCCGATATCTGATATTTCCTATGATTTTCTTGATTCAGTTAATACTATGGATATTTATGAATATCTTCATTTTATTATGAATAATCGGAATAATTCTCCGGCTTCCCGTTCACGGAAAATTTCCTCGTTGAGGTCATTTTATAAATATTTAACTGTAAAATCCCATAAAATTACTAATGATCCGGTCAAGGACATCGAAGTACCGTCACTTAAAAAATCACTTCCGAAGTTCCTTACATTAAATGAAAGTTTAAATCTTCTCAATATAATATCCGGTGAATACCAGCTTCGCGATTATTGCATTATTACTCTGTTTTTGAACTGCGGTATGCGTCTTGCGGAGCTTGTTGGTATCAACTGCAATGATATCTCTGAGGATTCCATACGCGTTGTCGGAAAAGGTAATAAGGAACGTATAGTATACCTCAACGAGGCATGTCTGGACGCAATCGAAAAGTATTCATCATTCCGTTCCGAAATGCTGGGAGAAAAACGTGAGGATGCTTTCTTTATCTCCAAGCGCGGAAACCGTATTACTCCGCGCCGTGTGGAGCAGATTGTTAATGAAAATCTTGCAAAGTCGGGTCTTGACGGTCGCGGGTTTTCTCCGCACAAACTTCGTCATACAGCCGCTACGCTTATGTACCGGTACGGTAATGTGGATATGCTTGCATTAAAGGAAATCCTCGGTCATGAGCATGTGTCAACCACCGAAATATACACTCATATTTCCGATGAACAGTTAAAAAAAGCAGCAGAGGCTTCCCCGCTGGCTTTTGTCAAAAAATGAGAATGATTATATTAATAACATGCTACCGGAATAATTCCGCCAATATCTACAAGCGGACCGTCTGAAAGTTCTATAATTTTCTTACCGTATTTATCACAAAATTTTGTGATTTCATTTCCAAATTCGTGATTATTAAGACTTCCTGTAAATACAATCCGGTCAGGCCCCAGCATGCCGCAACAACCGCCGAAAAATCCCTCTTTAAAGCCTTCAAGGACTATACTCCCCTTCTTGATTAAAAGACAGTCCAGGCCTGTTTTTAGGGCGGATTTATATATGCCTTCATCACTTGTTATAACTGCGTTTTTGGAAATAGCGGCTGTGCTGCATCTGGTGTAACCCTGTTTTACATACAGAGGTTTATATAAAGACAAATCAAGTCTTGAAATGTTCTTTTTAAGACCTATGGCATAACCGTTAAGCAACAGAATATTTAACACCGCGTCATCGGGATAACTGTTCCCAAGATGCGGTGTTTTTTTGATATTCACTTCAAAAAGGACCGATAACTGTGCACAGTAGTAGTCAAATAGATTTTCGGGAACAAAAAACTCACCGGGAGCGGTCTGAAGCAGCTGCATGTCTGCGTGACAGCACAGACTGTACGGCAGATCCGGGTTTTCCGGTGCAAAAACAGTATTGATTCCGAGATCTTTGAGCTTGTGGGCAATTTCGGGATACAAACCGCTTATTACCACGTGGCTGACAGGAGTTTCCGGAAGATTTGAAGTAATCAGAGATCGAAATTTACTCATTTTTCTGAAGGAATTTTCCCAATTCTTTTACGTTGGAAACGCCGTTTATTTCAATAGTATAGCCTTTTGATATTTTAGACAGGCAAGATTTGGGAATGACACAGGAAGAAAACCCAAGCCTTTGTGCTTCGGCAATACGCAGGTCTATATTTGCTACTGATCTTACTTCTCCAACGAGGCCGACTTCGCCGAAAGCGATAAGTCTTTGCGGTACCGGTCTATCAAGAACTGCCGAAATCAGAGCGAGACAAACCGCAGTATCCACAGACGGATCATTAAGCATAATACCACCCACTGCGTTAAGGTATACGTCCATACTGGAATAATAGTATCCCGCACGCTTCTCAAGAACAGCAAGCAGAAGGTTAACCCTGTTGTAGTCAAAACCGCTGGAGGTACGTCTGGCTGTTCCGAAGGCAGTCTTTGTTGCCAGGGCTTGAATCTCCGCCATAATGGGCCGTGAGCCTTCCATAATGCACGTAATACAACTTCCTGGAGAATCTGAATCGTGACCCTCAAGCATAACCATGCTGGGATTGTCAACACAAACCAGACCGTTTCCGGTCATATCGAACATTCCGATTTCATTTGTGGATCCGAATCTGTTTTTAGCAGCGCGTAGAATACGATAGCTCAAAAATCTGTCGCCTTCGAAATAAAGGACAGTATCTACGATATGTTCTACTATTTTCGGACCGGCAATTGCACCGTCCTTGTTGACATGGCCAACAATAAACACTGGTATTTCTATGGATTTTGCCATCCTCATAAGAGCCGAAGTGCATTCTCTTACCTGGGTTACGCTTCCCGGTGAAGATGATACACCATCAAGCTGCATGGTCTGTATGGAATCGATAACAACAAGGTCGGGAAGATTTGAGTTTACAGAAGTTATTATTGAATCAATATCGGTTTCGCAGATTATGGATATGCTGTATGAATTGACGCCAAGGCGGTCGGCCCTGAGTTTTATCTGATGGGCGGATTCTTCTCCGGAGAAGTACATTACGCTGGCGCTGCTGGCAACCTTTCCGCACATCTGAAGAAGCAGAGTAGATTTACCTGCTCCCGGTTCTCCGCCGATCAGAACCACTGATCCTTTAACAATACCGCCGCCCAGTACCCGGTCCAGTTCGGTGATACCGGTGGTATATCTTTGCTCATGCTCAAACTGAATTTCGTCCAGACTGCTAATTTTGACAGCGTGACCGCTGTTAGCCCGTGAATTGATACCGGAACTCTTTTTTTTATCGGAGATGATTTCTTCGGCCAATGTGTTCCACTCGCCGCAGTTTGGACATCTTCCGAACCATTTAGAGCACTGGCTGCCGCACTCAGAACAGGTATAAATGCTTTTTACACCGGCCATTCTACATATCTCGCTTTCTCTGTGCGGCAAGCCTTAACATTTCCCCGGAGTTGTCAAGCGAAATCGCTGTGACGTTGTCACCGGAAATAATGCGGGCGAGCTCTGCTTTTCTCTCTTCGTCAGAAAGGACATTTACCTCTGTGAATGTACGGTTGTCATGAACGTTTTTGCTTACAAAAAGATGACAGTCGGCATATGCAGCAATCTGGGCCGAATGCGTGACGCAGATTGTCTGGCGGTTATGGGAGGACTGATACAGTTTCTGTCCGATTTTATCTGAAGAACTGCCGCTGATACCTGTATCGATTTCATCAAATATCAGAGTGTCGATATCATCCTTGTCTGCAAGGGCATTTTTGATGGCAAGCATAATACGGGAAAGCTCTCCCCCGGAGGCAACTTTTGCCAGAGGTTTGGGTTCCTCTCCGACGTTTGTGACTACGAAAAATTCTATGCGGTCTATTCCCTGCCTGGTAAGTGATGTTTCGGTGCGGTTGATTATAAAACTGACCTGCTCCATGTTCAGAAATGACAGCTCATTCTGGATTTCTCCGGAGAACGAGTCGAAAACAGCCTGGCGCGCGGAAGAAAGTTCTGTAGCAAATTCAAGGGATTCGGCAAGCTTAGCCTTGTATTTCTTTTTTAGAAGTTCCAGTTGTTCGTCGGCGCTCTGAATGGAATTGTATTTATTGGTGGAATCATCAAGGAATTCGTGTATTTCCTCAATTGTGCTCCCGTATTTTTTTTTCAGGCGATATATGAGGTCCAGGCGTTCCTCTATTGTTTCAAGGTCGTTTCCGTTATCGGAAAGGTCATCCAGCAAATCAGATATTCCGGAGGAAATATCGTTGATTCCGTAATAAAGGTCGTTGAATCTCTCTGCCAGTTCTCGGTATTCAGGTGAGAGGCCGGAAATGGAATCAAGAAGGCCTATCGCGTTATACAGCCTGTCCAGAGCGCCGGTTTCTTCATCGGAGGAATTAAGGCATTCAAGAACTCCCATCAAAGAATGGTTGATTTTCTCGGAGTTTTTGAGTACTTCTCTTCTGTTGCTCAGTTCATCGTCTTCACCGGGGGTCAGGTTTGCGGCGGATATTTCATTAATCTGGTAGGAAAGCAGATCAATCATACGTTCCTTTTCAGATTCTTCGAAAGAAAGACCGTCAATCTGCCTTTTCAGGTCCAGTAGAGCGTCATAGTTGTCGGAAGCTTTCTGAACCATATCCTGAAGAGAAGCGTATATGTCCAAAATGGCGATGTGCTTTTCGGGGTTCATCAGATCCTGATTGTCATGCTGACCGTGAATGTTTATTAGACTGGAACATATATCACGTACGGTCTGCGCGGAAGCGGGTTTCCCGTTTATCCTACAGATACTCTTCCCGTCGACTGTAATCTCTCGGTGAAGAATAAGTTGGTCTTCCTCAGGGTACCCCTGCTCCGAAAGACGTGCGGAGGTACCGGTGCCGACATTGTAGAATACTGCCCAGATTACGGCTCTTTCAGCACCTGTCCTTACGATATCCTTGGAGGTGCGGTTGCCTAAAATTGCGTTTATGGAATCGATCAGAATAGATTTTCCTGCACCGGTTTCACCAGTCAGGACATTGAAACCCTTTTCAAGTGAAATTGCTGCCTTCTCGATAACGGCAACATTTTCAATGTTCAGTTCGGAAAGCATTTAATTTACCTCTCAGTAAATAAGTGAAATGGTTTCGGAAAGTTTCAGAGCCTTTGTGTTGTCTTCTGTGGCAATAAAAATGGTATTATCACCCGCAATTGAGCCTACCATCTCGGGAAGTTCCATCGCGTCCAGAGCTTCGCATACGGCGTTACCCATACCGGAGTTGCATTTAATAACAATTATATTCCCGGCGGTCTTGATTTCAACTATAGCATGACGTAGCAGTATTACGGTGTGAGCGTCACCAGTGTTGTCGTCATTGTTGAAGGTGTAGTATCTGCCACCGGCTGAGTCACTTTTTTTAACAAGATTCAACCTTTTTATATCTCGGGATACGGTTGCCTGTGTAGTGGCAACGCCGGCCTGTTCCAGCAGGGCCATCAGTTCCTCCTGGGTGGAAATCTTGTTGTTGTTTACAAGTTCAGTAATAAACTGGAGGCGGTTGTTTTTCATACTTCACCTTTTTTATCAAGATTATTGTGTGCTTCTTCAACGACGTCGCCCGGATTTATTTCGCATGGTTCACCGCTTTTTCCTGCGTAAATCAGATATTCGATATTGCCCTCCGGTCCTTTGATGGGAGAATATGCGAGACCTTTTACTGTAAGTCCGAGTTCCCGGACAACTTCTATGATGTTGTTTATAACATTCAGGTGTACCGTTTTATCTCGTACAACTCCTTTTTTCCCTACGAATTCACGTCCGGCCTCAAACTGTGGCTTAATAAGGCAGACACATTCGCCGTCCCTTTTCATCAGGGCTGTGACAGCAGGAAGAATTTTCGAAAGAGAAATAAAAGCTACGTCGACTGAAAAGAAATCCAGCCCGTCGGGGATGCTTTCAGCATTGAGATACCGGGCATTGATACGCTCCATATTGACAACTCTCGGGTCGTTTCGCAGAGTCCAAGCCAGCTGTCCGTAACCTACGTCGACAGCGTAGATCTTGGATGCTCCGTTTTTTAGCATACAGTCGGTAAAACCGCCTGTCGATGCTCCGATATCTGCACAGATTTTACCCGTTAAATCTAGATTATATATCTGAATGGCCTTTTTAAGTTTATATCCGCCGCGGCTGACGAATTCGTTCTGTTCCTTTATTTCAATATTCGCTTCAGAATCGATTTTAGTGCCGGGTTTATCGATTTTCTCTCCGTTAACGGTAACCAGTCCGGCCATTATCAGTGTTTTTGCCTTTTCACGGCTATTACACAGACCGCGGTCAGTTATTACAATATCAATTCTGTCTTTCAACTTATCATTTCCTTAAAGATTTCGGTTAATGAAATGGAATCCAGTCTGTTGTCACGAAGCTGATCAGCCACCGTTCCAGGGGCGCACTTGTCAGCAGATATGTTTACTGAACTGAATAATCCTCCGTAGCCGAGAGCATTTAGTTCGGAAAGGCAGGTTTCTGCGATTCCGCCTGTATAAATACTTTCTTCGGCAAAGAGTACCGCATCCTTTTCTGACAGGTATTCCGCAAGATCCTTCGAAAAAGGAATGATTCTGTTTATTTTTATTACCTCAACGTCTATTCCATCTGCCTGTATATTATCGGCGGCGGCAAGACATTCGGCAATTTCTCTGCCGTATGAAACAAGGCAGTATTTCGATTTTTCGTTCAGACTGTTATATTCTTTACCAGTGTACGGAAGCTTCGAAATCGTGGGATTTTCCGCGCCTCGGGGGTAACGGATGGCTCTGGGATATTCCAGAGGAGCAAGTAGTGCCACAAGAGCCTTTAGCTCAATGTAGTTGCATGGTGAATATGTTTCAAAGCATCCTATAGTATTCAACTCGGAAACGTCGTAAATACCCTGATGTGTTTCACCGTCCTCGCCTATCAGTCCTGCCCTGTCTATGCCAAGAAATACAGACAGTTTTGCAATTGAGATGTCATGAATCAGCTGGTCAAAGCTTCTTTGCAGGAATGTGGAATATACGGCGAAAACAGGCAGAAAACCGCCTTTAGCAAGGCCTCCGCAGAAGGTTACGGCGTGCTCTTCGGCGATGCCGACGTCAAAGAAACGTTTTGGAAATTTTTTATGAAAATAATTCAGACCGGTGGCGTATTTCATCGCAGCCGTAACCGCTACTATTCGGCTGTTTTGTTTGCCGGCTTTGAGAAGCGACAAGCCGAATTCATTCGAGAATGAATCGGATGAGGAAATGTCAGGGTTGTTTCTGTCTAATTCACCGGGTTTTTCCTGTGCAGAAGCAGATATACCGTGATATGCGCCCGGATTGTTTTCTGCGGGAAGGAAACCTTTTCCCTTTTTTGTGATGATGTGAACTAACAGCGGCCCGTCCATATGCTTTACATTTTCAAAGATGTCAATCATCTGCTGCATGTTATGGCCGTCGATGGGACCAACATAGTTGAAACCAAGCTCTTCGAAAAGAGTGCCGTTGTAGAGCCACCGCCTCAGATGCGATTTGGATTCGACTATCTGGGTGCTGATATATCTACCGAAACCGGTTTTGGAAAGACCGGAGGAAATGTTGTTTTTTAGCTTGGAGTATTTGCTCCCGGTGCGAAGCAACATAAGATATCTGGCAAGCGAACCCACCGTTTTCGATATGGACATAGAATTGTCATTTAGAATCACAACCAGATTCTTGAGCGAGGGATCAATATTATTTATAGCTTCGTATATCATCCCCCCCCCGAACGAACCGTCTCCCACTACTGCGATAACCTTGGAATCATCGCCTTTTAGCTGTTTGGCACAGGCAAGACCTATAGCGCTTGAGACAGAGGTTGAAGCATGTCCGGAAATAAATATATCATATTCGCTTTCATCGGGACGAGTGAAGCCACTGATACCGTTGCGAGAACGGAGAGTGTCGAATTCTCCGGCCCTGCCTGTCAGGATTTTATGTGTGTATGACTGGTGTCCGACGTCGAAAACAAAGCTGTCTTTTGGACAGTCGAATACCTTGTGAAGTGCAACAGTGACTTCAACCATGCCTAGATTACTTGCAAGGTGTCCGCCATTTTTCTGTACTACATCAATAAGGCGTGAGCGTATGGAGTAGCACAACTCGTCGAGTTCCGGTACACTCAGTCTTTTTATATCATCGGGTTTTTTTATAGTGTTCAAATCCATGATTGATTATTAAAATATCCTTTTCGAGAGACTAGAAGCCAGTTCTGATAAATATTCACTGTGCGGGTAACCGGCAATAGCATCGAGGGCTCCGTCAGTAAGTCTTTCTGCGGCTGCTTTTGCTTTGCCCAGTCCCAGAATCGATACATACGTGGTCTTATTGTTTTTTTCATCGCTGCCGATATTTTTACCGAGAGTCACATCATCGGAGGTGACATCCAGAATATCATCGGTAATTTGAAAAGCTAAAGATAATTTATCAGAATAGCTGTTCAGACGTGAATAATCAGCATTTGTACCGGAAGCGTAAAAACCCAACATACAGGAGGCATAGATAAGGTCCCCGGTCTTATGGCGGTATACGAAATCGAGAGCGTCTGTGGTATCAGCTTTGATATTATTAAGCGTATCTAGTTCCTGACCATATATCATACCGCAATGTCCGGCTGCAAAGGAAATTAGCTTTACAGCCTCGGCGATGTTGTATTTCCCCTTTTCAGATGTAACATTAAATGCATATGTAAGAAGTGCGTCTCCTGCTAGAACGGCAACGGTTTCTCCGAAGGCTATATGGCAGCTCGGATTGCCCCTGCGCATGCTGTCATTATCCATGCACGGCAGATCATCGTGAATAAGAGAATAAGCGTGGATCATTTCTATTGCAGCTGCATAAGGCAGAGCGTCTTCAATTTTGCCTCCGAACAGTTCGCAGCATGCCAGTACAAGACATGCCCTGATTCTTTTGCCGCCGTTCAGTGTGCTGTAACGCATGGCCTGAAGAACACGCGAATCCGCAGGACCGGTAAGAACGTCGTCAAGATAGTTCTCTGTTAGTTCGACGTATTTTTCTGTCGTTTCCTTATAATTCATCAGATGAATCCTTAGCCGGATTAATTTTTTCAAATTCAGACCGTGCATCATTCAGAAGCTTTTCCGCGAGAGCAAGGTATTCCATTCCATCAGAGTATGCATTGATACATTCATTTAAATCAAGTGTACCTAAAAGAATTCTTGCGCTTATTTCATCGCATTTTTTTAGGGCTTCTTCAAAACTGATGGTATTTTCAATCATTGTTTTCTCCTTTGTTTACCGTTAACACCCGTGCGGAAAAGGATCCGTCCCTGAGACGGACATTAATCTCTTTATCTTCGGTAATATCGTCAATACTGCTGATAAATCTTAATTGATCAGAAATTATCGAATAACCTCGCTTAAGTACTTTTTTTGGAGACAATGCATCGTATACAAGCTTCTTTGTTTGAATGAGACTGTCTCCGGCAGTGAAAATGATGTTTATACGGTCGGCAAATTTTGCTCTTTTTTCTGTGATTGAATCAGTTAGGGTATTCAGTCTGTCACTTATAAAACGAGCCGAAACATCTATTTTCTGACTGTAAGTTGCAAGAATCACGGAGCAGTCGGGAAAAGCCAGATCAGCAGCGGCTGTAGGTGTTGCGGCTCTGATATCGGCGGCGAAATCCAGAAGTGTAAAATCGGTTTCATGACCAACGGCTGAAATATACGGTACTTTCAGAGAAGCGGCATTCCGTACTACGGATTCGTCGTTGAAGCACCATAAATCCTCTTTCGAGCCACCTCCTCTGGCAAATATTATCAGCTGGGCGTCTTCAATAGTGCAGGCGTATTTTATGGCTTTGTTAATATCATCCACCGCACCTTCTCCCTGTACCCGGACCGGCAGAAGCATAATAAATACGAATGGATATTTGCGCATGGCTACAGAATGAATATCATGAATTACCGCTCCGGCCTCGGAAGCGATTACAATTACTTTTTTGGGCATATATGGCAGTGGGCGTTTACGCTCGGAACTGAAAAAACCTTCTTTTTCAAGACGATTCTTGGTTTCAATGTATTTTTTGTTGATATCTCCCGTTCCCTGTTCTATCATTCCATAGGCCATAAGCCTAAAGCTGCCGTCTTTTTCATAAAAAGAGACACTGCAGGGAACGATAACCTTTATACCGTCTTTGGGTATGAATTTCAAACGGGACGCATAGTTGGCGAACATTACAGCCCTTACTGATGCGGTTTCATCCTTCAGGGAAAAATAAATATGCCCGGAGGGATATTTTTTGCAGTTGAGTATTTCTCCTTCAACCAGAAGTTGCCTCATGGCTTCATCTGATTCAAGGTACATTTTGGTGTATCTGTTAAGAGCTGATACACTGATTGTTTCATTCATTGAATTTGTACCTGCGTGATGCAAGAATTGACGTGCCGACAGCATTGTCGCTTGAAAGCCACGAGGGCTCGGCAAATTTTATATCTTCAAGTGATGCCGAAATCAATTTGCGTATAAAATAGCTGGACATTACTCCCCCGGCAAATACAACGGGAAAAGATCCCAAAACTCTGCGTTGGTATCTCACCATTTCAATTATAACTGAAGCAATAGAACCGAGAGCATAACGGCAGACATCCTCCGGAGGATTGGTTTCTGAAATTTTTCTGCACTGGTTTTCAAGCCCGGAAAGACAGCAGCAACCGTTATCTTTAATTACGGGATGCGAAAATGCTGAATATGAAGAATTCAAAGCGGCGTTAGTAACGTATTCACCTGAAGGAAACGGGAATCCGAACATCTGTCCGACACGGTCCACTACCTGTCCAGCGTACAGATCCAAGGAACAGGCCAGTTCTGTTACGTCGAGATCCGCTCTCTCAAGGCTGCAAAATAAAGCGTCGGTGGTTCCTCCGGATACATGAAACCCGATGAACCTGTAGCTTTCAAGGTTTTCCAGGTTGCAGCCTTTTAATGAGGCCATAATATGTCCCTGTTGGTGTGAGAAGGTATATACGGGAAGATTATAAAGGGCACCGAGGGATTTTGCGAAAGAAAGCCCTACCGAAAAGCATGGCATATATGAACCCTCAGCACTGCGAGGTCGGGATGATACACCTATAGCGTCAATAGAACCGGGGTTGATACTGTCAAGCATCTTATCTATTGCTTCGGGCAGCAGCTGAACATGATTAAAAACGGCATCACTCTGGCGTAGACCAAGCTGCCCTTCTTTAACCGGAAGGAATATTTTGGCTTTTGAGATGATATTACCGATTTCATCCGTAAGAGCTACGCTGGCAGCATAGTTACTGGTGTCAATACCGAGAAATGTCAAGCTTCCGCCTCTTCTCTGTATATCCTGCTTAAGTTACGCAGTATGCCGTTTACAAACGAATAGTCTTTGGCATCTCCGTATTCTTTTGAAAGTTCAACGGCCTCGTTAATAATAGCAGCAACCGGAATATCCGGGAAGTATTTAAACTGTGCACAACTGAGACGCAGAATAGACAGTGATGATTTCCCTATTCGCGAAAGCTTCCATCCGCTGCTTAGGCAGGACAGAATGTTGCTGTCGAATTCTTCAAGATTATCAATAGTGTAGACTATTAGACTGTATGCGAAATCATCCAGCTCGAGCTCAAAAGATTCGGCTATTTCGGATATTTCATCTTTGGTGAAATCGTTTACCGGCTGCTGGAAGATGATGCTGAATGCATTTTTGCGTGCCTGGGACCTGGTCATAAACAACCTGCTTTCATTAAAAATAAAAAGCCTGATCGAATACCGAACAGGCTATGGATTTATTTCTCCGGATTAACTGAGGAATTAACGGAAACGCCGGATACGATAACATTAACTTCGGATACTGCAAGCCCAGTCATGCTCTGTATTGCGTTTTTGATATTGTTTTGAAGTGCGGATGAAACAGAAACTACACTGTATCCCATTGTGATTTCAATATATATATCAACGGATACAACGTCATCAATTATAGTAATTTTTATTCCTCCGGAGGGAACTTTGGAGGCAATCCCCGGAGTACATACGGATGCGACTCCCTCAACCTCACTGGCGGCAAATTTTGCGATGGAAGCCAGAACTTCCTGGGAAATTTTTATGCGGTTTCCGTTTGTGTTATCAATGTTCATAATTTACCTCTATTATTTGTATAAACGAAGTAACAGAAGTATAACATTTATACAAAATATATTCAAGAATGATGAATAAGAAAAGTCCCGGCACAAGGCGGGAGCTTGTGGAAACAACAGGGCTCGAAGCTGTGCCCCTGTTTGTAGTGGATATAATTTACGCTGACAGATGTACTATATGTCAATATTTGGATAAATAATTATTTTTGCAAATAGACGCCTCAGTCATTTGACTGAGGCGAATCTTCATATTACACGCTTTACCTTAGGATTATCTTCATATCTTCGTTCTACCGTATCCACTTTTCGAAACTCCCCTTCTCTACCATCAATTTTGAGTCGAATCTTATAACTGGAAATTCGGGCGTATGAATTAGCTCATACACCTCCCGTTAGCCGCACTTGAGAATCTCCTTAAGATCTTTAATTGTGTAGAATACGATGTCGACCATAGTGCAGCAATTGATAAGCTGTAATAAAAAACGTATGCTTTTATCGGTCTGGTGTAAACAGACGTTTTTAACTAGAGGATATCTGTAGACCCCAGCGTGGGACTAAAACTTGAAATAAATAAAGTTTGATGTGCCAAATCTGCCAATAGCTATGATAGCTAAAAACATAAAACACAGTATCATAACCCTGAGTGACTCTGACAGCTGCAAAAGCGGTATAGCCCTGTTCTGCACACTTCTGGGTGTACGGAACATAACGATATCCAGCACGATCGCCAAGACAAAACTAGCTGCAACGATGCCTAAAATAAGATTAGTGTATGGATTAAACCCGCCGTATGTATTGGCAACAAAAGAATATGCAGAGTAATAGAGCTCCACTGGAGAAGCCACTTTAAACAATCCGCTGAACACTTCAAATGCGGTTGCTATAGAGTCGGCGCGGAAGAACACATGAGCCAAAGCCGAAACCAACAGAACTGCGATAGAGCGTAAAATACGAACCGCAAAACTTTTGGGTTTTGACTTCTTTTTGGGCATCAGCTTTTCATCAAGGACTCTAAGTACGCCTTGTATTGCTCCCCATACCACAAAAGTTACGGCAGCACCATGCCAAAGCCCACTGACCAAAAATACTATAATAATGTTGACCATAACTATTGGATGGTGATCCTGCCAATTTTTGCGGTACAAAAGTTTATTGGCCCATCTGCTCCAGACTAGTGGGGTGAATATATAGTCTGTAAGCCAATTAGTAAGTGACTGGTGCCATCGACTCCAAAAATCGCGATAGGATACAGCCAAATACGGAGTGTCAAAGTTCTCCGGCAATGTAATTCCAAACAACTTGCCAGCAGCAATTGCCATGTCACTATAACCGGAAAAGTCAAAATAAATCTGGAATGCATAAAGAATTATTACCAATAGACTGACCGAAGCTATGGGATACATTCCCGGGCTTTGGTAATAGTAGTCCACTAAGACCCCAAGGTTATCAGCTATTACCGCTTTTTTGAAAAGACCGCTCAGAAATCGAATTCCTGCCACACACAGGTTTCTGAAGTCAAAATCTCTGGATTGTTGATACTGCGGTATCAAGAGTTTTGCCCGTCCAATGGGTCCGGACATTATCTGCGGGAAAAATCCTACAAAAAGCAGGCAGTTGATAAAATTACGTTCCGGTTTTACAGAGCCGTTATAGCAATCAATGACATATCCAACCGCACCGAAAGTATAAAAGCTGATGCCAAGTGGCAGTACATGAGCGATATTAGGCCCCGCTATGCGTAGGAGAGAGGAAGCCATAATAGCAAAGAAGCCCAGATATTTATAAAGAAACAGCGGTGCAAACAGCAAAATTAACGATATAGAAAATACAAACTTTCTGTGCTTTAAGTTTCGGTTCGCAACCACTCTTGCTGTAAGATAGCAGAATGAACCCATAACCAAAAGCAGCGGCAGAAATAATGGCATGGCGTACCAATAGAAGAAGAGACTCGCCAACAGCAAGATTGGGTTTTGCATTTTGCTGGGCAAAACATAATATAGGAATGCAATCAAAAGGCAAAACAACACAAATTTAAAGGAAGTAAAAAGCATTATCTCGCCTCCGACAGTATGCTTACCAGTATCTCAATACCTTCGGGTTTGTAGTGGTATCCGTCATAAAAATCTTCAACCTCTGCTCCAAGATCATGGGGATCAAAACTACCAATGATATTGCACCCGGTTTCCTTTGCGATACTCCTGAAAAGCTCTTCACTTTGGATGATGGGCTGATAATGCTCGTGCTGCAGCATATGATCCCACAGGATCGGGTTCAGCGGTACCTCAATAAGGTCCACCCTGATACCCATATTGGTAAGCGAAGCTACGAAATCTCTGAATATCTTCACATTTTTGTCGCCAAACTTTGCATTTTCGCTGCCAATTATGCGGGTTTTTATCTGATCTTCCGCTAACCCATAGATTTCTTCATATATATTTTCACGGTATTCATATGGATAACAGTAACTTCCGTCTGCTCGAATCGAAGCATCGTATGACCAAAATTTATCTACCGGTAAAAGGTGGGTGGCTATTACAGGATTCAAAAGCATTTCTAAACTGCTCTGGAAATATGGGATCGAAAAAAGTTCAAGCTGCATTTTCGGTGGGAAATCAAAAAAACAGGTGTCATAGCCACTGCCGAGGTATTTACCACTTACCGCAGGAGAATAGCCAACATCTTCCGGCGAGTAACCCATTAAATCAACTAAACAGTGGCTATACCCATCCGTAAGGATCCCCTTGAACCTGCCGCTGCTGTACTCGCTATTTATAAACCAAGGGTCGAGGGCTATAATGACTCTCTCCGGTGAAAATCCGTTGACGGAAGTGACCCCGAAAATCCCTATTATATCCTCAAGCCCAGCACCAGTTACCGAAAGGTTGAAAAAGCTCCCTTCAACCATATTGGAAGTTATAAGAGCCACTCTGCTGCTGCCCAAGGCCAAAACTTCGGTGCTTTTATCTATGCCGTATATACAAAGGCGCTTAAGAAGGCGCTCATCATAATTGACTAAGCCTTCTGCACCATGCCCGGACAGGATAAGTTCGGCCGCATTTTTTTCAACGCTTCCGTCTACGTTTGTTGTAAAAAGACCTGCTGGGTCAACGAAATAGTTAAAAATTGGAATTACGGAAATAAGGATCAATGTCAAGATGGCATATATTATTCTCTTTATCAAAAGATTCAACTCTTCTCCATCACATAAAAGTTAAATAAATACTACACAATTATACACAAATTAACAAGAGCAGCAAAAGCGCCCACACAACCGCATTATTAGGCGTTGTATTCAGCAGAGTCTATTTACTTGCGGTTACCAATTGATAAGGAGCTCTGAGGTTCTTACCCGTTTCAACTATTATTACCTCATAATTTAGCTTCTCGGAAGCATAGATTTGCGGAACTTCTATAGAATACACAGAAAAAAAACCTCAAATCAGGTAATCATACCTAATTTGAGGTCTTTTTGGCAAATGCTTATAATTTTGATACGGCGAACACCCTTGTTGATAAATCGTTAGCGGAGGTATGAATCGTTAGCGAGAGTATACTATGGATTAAAACGCTCTGTCAGGTTCATCACTCAAAGCATAATACCCTTTTTATTTAGCTGAACAAACCATTCTGTTATCTAATATTGATACGAATATTTCCGCAGATGTATAGCAAATAACCGGATTGTCATTTAGAGGTACTTCTTTCCAAAATCGCTGCAACTGCTGCTACGCCTATTGGAAACGATTCTAAGAACATCCCAAAGAGGATTAGTCCCGGAGCGTCATCTGCATCTGCCGCCAAAAAGATAATCGGCATAGCGCAAAGAGCATACAATACGCTGAACACAATCGCACTAAAGCGGATTGCTTTAAGCCTTTTTGCTAAAAGCGTACCGCCCCGGTCAACGCCGTTCAACAAGAGCCAAAACTGAAACAGTGCGAAGAAAAAACAAATAGCCGCCGCGTATAAGCCAATGATTATAGGATATTGCAAAAAAGCATATTCGGGATGGTTCTTTGCTATCGCTGTTCCAAAAGTAGGCAACGCGAATACACTTAATATTACGCCGACACCAGCGGAAAGAATTATTATTATACGCAGAATTATTGACGGAATTTTATTCATATTAATTTACGTTCCTCCTGTTTCAATAGTCTTTTCAAAATTTGTGACATAATACCGTTTGCTTTTTTGGACAATGGTATGCCCCTATTTTCAACTGCAATCCTTGCACCTATGGATATTTTTCGTTAAAGTGCCCTTTGCATTAAGAGTACACTATACTGCTATTTCATCCGATACGCGTTCCACGCTGACGTAGGCGCAGATAATGATGAAAATTATGCTGACGCATATAACCGTGTGGAACCTATGATGTAGCACACCGAGCCGTAACCATTGTTCATAATTCATCTGCAAATCACCATTCTTAATATTAACAAAGAATATTTTACTTTCCCATTGACAACAAAAATAAAAGTTATATAATTAAATTAAACAGTGTTTAACATCTGAACGTTGTTATATAATTGAATTGTATATAATTTTACAACAGTTGAAATGAGTGTGAATAAATGAGTAAAGAGCGACAGGTATTAAAGCAGGAGGAGATTAAAAATTTGATATTGTCTACTGCTCAGGAAATAGTAGCAAAGGATGGCATAAGTGGATTATCTATTAGAAAAATCACTAATGTAATTGATTACTCCCCAGCAATTATTTATCATTACTTTAAAGATAAGGATGAAATAATTAACAAACTCATGGAGGAAAACTACAAACAAATTATCTGTGCGTTATCTTCAATTTATTCTATGGATGAGGAGCCTGCGCAAAAACTAAAAGACACAACAAGAAAATATATTGAAATAGCATTGCAAATGCCGGATGAATATATGAACATTATGCTCAGCTCTTCTCCGAACATATTAGAACACACCTCTGTTTTGTTAAGCGGAGCATCTGTTAAAAGACAGGCGATCGGGGTTCTTTGCAAAATAATTAAGGATTGCTACAAAGATGTAAGAATAAGCGATGCTGAAACTGAGCTAACCGCCCAACTGCTTTGGACTTCTACCTTTGGTCTCATTATCAGACTGATCATTGAAAAGGTATCGGAAGAGCAGAAAGACAAGCTTATCAATCATCATCTAAATGGAATTATTAATAGTTTGCCACAGTCAAAATCCAATTAGAAATATAAAGAGGTACTTTTATGAAATTTAAAAAATCAATCAGCAGACTCGTTGTATTAATTGCAATATTAGCATTAGTCGCTTCACTCTATGGCATGTTTTCAAGTGGGGGAAACGGTCAGCACGATTATAAAACGATCCATGACACGAACGTCACTATTTACGGGAATGGTTTATACCAGAATGATTCTGTTTCAATGGCTTCACAAGCAATCGCTCAAGATATCGTTACATTGTTTTTAGGTATACCTTTGCTCATTTTGTCTTTGGCCTTATTTCGAAAAGAATTACTCAAAGGTAAGCTTCTCTTGGCAGGTACGATTGCCTACTTCCTATATACCTACACCTCCTACTCGTTTTTATCCATGTTTAACCGATTCTTTTTAATAGACGTTTTATTAATGTCAGCAAGCTTTTTTGCTTTTGTATTAACGATGATGTCATTTGATATGGATAAGCTAAGCGCTTATTTTAGCGAAAAACTACCGGTAAAATTTGTGGGTGGGCTACTCATATTCATCGGAACAGTTTTTGGAATCATGTGGCTGGCAACGGTAGCACCAACAATCATAAGCGGCACCGCTCCAATCGTTTTAGAGCACTATACAACATTAGTCATCCAAGCAATGGATTTAGGCTTTGTCGTTCCTACCGCATTTTTAGCGGGTATATTATTAATAAAGAGAAAGCCCTTTGGATACTTATTATCAACGGTTGTTACTGTAAAAGGAATTACAATGCTAACAGCTTTGACAGCAATGGTAATCGGCCAAATGTTATCTGGGGTTGCTGTTAATACCGCTGTTTTGATTCTAATTCCCGTACTGAATGGTATCATCATTTTTTCACTGTATCTTATAATGAAGAATATCAAAGAGAACAAAAAAATCAAAGCCAGTGTATAAAACTAAAAATAGGTCAAGCAAAGGAAATAAAAGAGGAGAAAATAAAATGAAAAAACATATCGCAAGAATAATTAGTATCTCGTTAATTGGCATATCATTAGCAATGGGAGTATCAGTGATTATTAGAGCAATTTTAACTGATATTGATACTCATTCTTTAGCCGTTATGTTAGGAATTGGTTTGTCATGCTTGTCTGTTAATTTATTAATGCACATTGAAAAAATCAAAAAGAAGTAAGCATGTTTTTGTAGGCTCATCGACATCGCTGAAAACTGCAGCAGCTGGTCAGACGGCTTATTGAAAAATCACCGTCTTAGAAGACAAGTTCAACGTAGGATTCAGACAGTGGATGTGAATGGATAACTAAAAACCGAGCAAGGCACTCTACGAAATTAGACCGTAGGGTGCCTTGTTCTATAGTTTTTATA
The DNA here is from genome assembly GCA_964446385.1 of uncultured Oscillospiraceae bacterium. Lineage (GTDB taxonomy): Bacteria > Bacillota > Clostridia > Oscillospirales > Ruminococcaceae > CAYSRC01. Next base: position 83,877 of record CAYUOH010000009.1, read on the forward strand.
GTTTTTTCCTTCAATTTTCTCCCAAATTCATAATAGGCATCCTTAAACATGATATCCCGATAATAGCACTTTTATCAGTTGCACACTACCATATTGACTTTGCGCTTCCGCAATTAAAAATAGCATATTCCATTATCAACGTAATTTAAGGTTTCCTGAGCGTGGTGTGATTCCATAATAAAAAGGACGCAGACCTTTTAGGGATGAAGATCCCTTCTCGCCAGCTCAAATTGAAGAATACTGATCATTAACGGTTAAGAACAGCCGTATCAACAGCATCACCCCAAATCCCCAAGCTTAGGATTATATAATTAATTTTTTCATCCTTATCTTATGATTAGTACCTTTTCTGTATTATTTCCTCTTTTCCTATCATATCGGGAAACAAGTACAACAGACAGCGTTATCGAGCATACTGTGGTGATAAGTGTAACTGTTAAATCCTGCGCCACAGGCCAGTAAAAACATAAAGCATTAAGTAATGAATGGAACATTATACACAACCACACGCTTTGACTAATATGATAAATGGCAGCCAACGCAAAAGATGTGCCAAAGACCATGATTGTAAACAATCCGAAAGTCATTGTGCTTTGGCCTGACCCCTCTATGAAGAATTGTGGCAAATGCCATATCGCCCAGATAGATGCGGTTATTGATGTCGCGATAAAAAATGGGACTCGCTTTTCCAAAGTTGGCTGCAATAAATATCGCCATCCGAGTTCTTCCAAACCACCGTCCACGATACAGGGGATAAACATTAAGAAACCCATATACCAGGCAACATCGCTGTTAATTTCAAGTAATAATGAGGGGAATATATATTGAGCAATCAAAAAAATCAAAACCAAAGCATAATGTATGGGCTTTTGTTTTATAGCAAATGAAGTTTGAGCAAACTCTTTTAAGCCGCTAACTAATCCTGATTTTCTCAGACATACAAATGATGCAATAGCTGGAGAAATTGTGCCAAGTTCAAACAAAAGCATGCCAAAAGGAGTCCCAAATTTAAAAATGTCAAATTGATTTGCAATGATTAATATTCCCCTTAAAGAAAAAGTAAATATAAATGTAAGTACCAAAAAACTGGTTATCTGTCGTTTGTTAAGAACCATTTCTATTGCTCCTATTATATTCAATTCTCTTTTTCTTACTGTTGTGACAACCCTATAAAAATCTAATCCCCAGTGCAATTCAACTACGCTGATATGAAATATGATGCACGCTGAGGAATAAAGACAATATCGAGATATCTCCGTCCCGTTTCTCATTTTGATACTGATGCTTTTGAGACCCCGATAAGACAAACAAGCTCATTCTGTGTAATAGCCGTTATGTTTGGAATCGGTTTTGTCTGCTAATATACTTACTTCAATAATCAATGATAAACTAAAAATAACTTCAAACAATACCATAAGTCCTGCTACAATATAAGGTGGAAAATTAACACCTACGATTAAAACAACTATTGGAATAATAACCGATAAGGCCATATAACTCTTGGATTTATATAGCCAGCCATATGGCAGTAGATGCGCTCCAAAAATCATAGCTAATACCATTACCATTTTCTCTGGAACTGTTGGGTACACCCACATAGCTATGAGTAAGTACAGCATTTGATTTATTGAAAATAATACACCCAGATTAGTCAAAGGGTTGCCTTTGTT
>CAYUOH010000010.1:0-85527 GCA_964446385.1 uncultured Oscillospiraceae bacterium
AGGTGGCGGGATATTTATTTCCGCAATTTGAGTGGTACCGCGAGTGTTGAATATATTCACACCCGTCTCAAAGCAGTAAATGGCTTTGAGACGGGTGTGCTTTTTTATTTCAAAGCCTTCAATCAAAAACAGATAAAGGTGGAGGTTATTATGCTGTCTCTCGACAATGTTTTCAGTGCACAGTCAATATTAAAAAACATCATACGAAAAACCCCGGTTGTTCGCACATATGGTGTAGCACCTGAATGTGAACTATATCTAAAACCCGAAAATCTTCAAATTACAGGTTCTTTTAAGGTTAGAGGTTCTGCGTATAAAATTGCATTGCTAACCGAAGAAGAAAAGAAGAAAGGTGTTATCGCATGCTCGGCGGGTAATCATGCGCAAGGCGTTGCTCTTGCAGCAACGAGATGCGGTATAAAATCGCTGATCTGTCTGCCCGATTCAGCACCTATCTCCAAAGTAGAAGCTACAAAAGGATATGGAGCAGAGGTTTGTCTGGTGGAAGGCGTTTACGACGATGCGTACCAAAAAGCATTGGAACTGAGGGACAGTGAGGGATACACCTTTGTGCATCCTTTCGATGATGAAAACGTAATAGCCGGTCAAGGTACAATTGCGCTGGAAATTCTAAACGATCTTGAAAATATTGATGCAATCGTAGTTCCGATTGGCGGCGGCGGTCTCATCTCCGGTATCGCTTATACGGTTAAACAGATTCGTCCATCCGTTAAGGTTTACGGTGTTCAGGCGGCTGGTGCACCAAGTATGTATAATTCTATAAAAAACGGAAAAATTGAAAGTCTGTCTTCTGTATCAACTATTGCAGACGGCATTGCTGTAAAAAGGCCCGGGGACAACACATATTCACTTGTAAAAGAATATGTGGATGAAATTGCTCTCGTCAGCGATGATGAAGTATCAACCGCTATTCTTACCATGATAGAAAAGCAGAAAATGATTGCTGAGGGAGCAGGAGCTACCGCAGTAGCGGCTGTTATGTTCGACAAGTTTAACCTAAAAAACAAGCGTGTGGTTGCTGTTGTATCGGGCGGAAACATCGATGTGACAAGTCTGTCACGGGTCATCGACCGAGGTCTTCTGAATTCAGGACGTTCCACCAGTTTGCTTATCGAGTTGATTGATAAGCCCGGACAACTAAAAAACATTTCAGCTATTATTGCTGATCAAGGTGCCAATGTAACCGGTGTTCATTATGAAAAGGGCAACACCGAAAGCGTCAACGGCTGTTATCTCCGTATCGAAATGGAAACAAGAAATTTCGGACACGTTAACCAGATCACTCAGTCTTTGCGCAGTGAAGGATTTAAGATAGTGTAACATTTTCGAAGAAAGTAGAAGCATAAAGGAGTATTTTTCATAATGGATTCAACTAAATACCGGGTGGGATATTTCCCCGTAGACAAGAAATACAGTAAATGGGTAGAAAAAGATCATATTGAAAAGCCACCCATATGGTGCAGCGTGGATATGCGTGACGGCAATCAAAGCCTTGTGGTCCCCATGAGCCTTGAAGAAAAGCTTGAATATTACAAGGTGCTGCTGAAAGTAGGCTTTAAGGAGATTGAGGTCGGGTTCCCGGCTGCAAGTGATACTGAATACGAGTTTCTTCGCACTCTTATTGAAAACGGTATGATTCCCGAAGACGTAACAGTGCAAGCGCTGACGCAATGCCGAGAGCATATTATCCGCAAGACGTTTGATGCCTGCAAGGGTGCGCCTAAGGCGATTATCCACTTTTACAATTCTGTGAGCGTCGCTCAGCGTGAACAGGTATTTAAAAAAAGTAAGGATGAAATTAAGCAGATTGCGTATGATGGCGCAAAACTTGTAAAACAGCTGGCGAGCGAATACGAAGGAAACTTTCGCTTTGAATATTCCCCTGAGTCATTTACGGGAGCCGAGCCTGAATATGCGCTTGAAGTATGCAATGCGGTGCTTGACGTGCTTGAGCCGAGTGCCGGCAACAACGTGATTATAAATCTTCCCGTTACAGTAGAGATGAGTTCTCCTCACATCTATGCTTCTCAGGTGGAGTATATGAGCGAAAACCTCAAATACCGCGAGTTCGTAACTCTTTCGGTACACCCGCACAATGACAGAGGCACAGGCGTTGCCGATACTGAGCTTGCTCTTCTTGCCGGAGCAGACCGTGTTGAGGGCACTTTATTCGGAAACGGTGAGCGTACGGGAAATGTGGATGTGATCACGCTGGCATTGAACATGTACTCTCACGGTATTGATCCGAAACTTGATTTTTCAAACATAAATGAAATCGTTGAAATATACGAGCGTTGTACCCGTATGCATGTGTATGAGAGAGCACCCTACGCCGGAGCATTGGTATTTGCCGCATTTTCGGGTTCTCATCAGGATGCTATTGCAAAGGCTATGACAGAACGGGCGATAAAAAAACGTCATGAATGGAGTGTTCCGTATATTCCGATCGATCCCAAGGATATCGGCAGAACCTATGATGGTGATGTGATTCGTGTGAATTCTCAATCGGGAAAGGGAGGTATCGGTTATCTTTTGGAGCAAACCTTCGGTTATAATCTCCCCGGGAAAATGCGTGAGCATTTCAGTTATCTTTGCAAACACATTTCCGACATCGAGCACAAGGAACTTTACCCTGATGAGATATTGAAAATATTCTCAGAGAATTATCTGAATCTCGACTGCGGCTTTACCGTGAGTGATTTTGGCTTTGTACGTGAGAATGATGAAGTAAAGATCCACATCACTTTTTCTAAAAACGACGAAGAGACTGCAATGGAAGCCGAAGGAAACGGTACACTCAGCGCCATAAACCATGCGCTTTCCGAATATACCGGCGAACAATACACGCTTCAGGTGTACACCCAACACAGTATGCAGGGACAGGGTTCGAACAGTGTTGCGGCATCGTATATCGGTCTGGAACGGGAAAACGGTTCAATTTACTGGGGGGCTGGAACCGATACAGATGTAATTACAGCAAATACAAAAGCACTGCTGAGTGCATTCCGAAATATGACAAAAGGAGAAATCTGAAATGGGAATGACGATGACACAGAAGATCCTGGCGGCACACGCCGGGCTCGATAAAACAGAAGCGGGACAGCTGATCTCCGCAAAACTGGATATCGTTCTTGGGAACGATATTACCACACCGATTGCTGTAAATGAATTTAACAAATCAGGGTTTGATAAAATATTTGATAAAGACAAAGTAGCTATTGTCCTCGATCATTTTGTTCCGAACAAGGATATCAAGGCAGCGGAACAGTCGAAGACTTGTCGCGAATTCGCCTGCTTGCACTCTGTCAGTCATTTTTACGATGTAGGCAAGATGGGTATCGAGCATGCACTTCTCCCGGAACAGGGCGTAGTGACAGCCGGTGACTGTATCATAGGTGCAGACAGCCATACCTGCACTTACGGTGCGCTTGGTGCTTTCTCCACGGGTGTAGGCTCAACAGACATGGCGGCAGGCATGGCTACGGGAATGGCCTGGTTCAAGGTTCCTTCTGCTATTAAATTCTATCTCACGGGAAAACTTGCACCGAACTGCAGCGGCAAGGATGTAATTCTCACTATAATCGGTATGATCGGAGTTGACGGTGCTCTTTATAAGAGTATGGAATTCGTTGGCAGTGGAGTAAAGAGACTCACGATGGATGATCGCCTCTGTATCTGTAATATGGTAATTGAAGCCGGAGCAAAAAACGGGATATTCCCTGTGGATAATGTGACAATGGCGTATCTTGAAGGCAGAAGCGAACGGATACCTGTTGTTTATGAAGCTGATGCGGATGCACAGTACGAGCAAACCATTGACGTGGATCTCTCCGCTGTCGTTCCAACGGTTGCCTGTCCGCATCTTCCTGAAAATACCTGCCCGGCATCCGATTTGAATCATATAAAAATTGATCAGGTTGTGATTGGCTCCTGTACGAATGGAAGACTGGGAGATATGGAGGTTGCGTATAAAATTCTGAGCGGGAAAAAGGTAGCTGAAGGTGTCCGATGTATCATAATTCCTGCCACAATGCAAATCCTGCGCGAATGTGTACAGCGAGGCTGGTATACCGCATTTATTGATGCAGGCGCGGTTGTTTCTACCCCAACTTGCGGCCCGTGTCTGGGTGGTTATATGGGTATCCTTGCCGAGGGTGAACGCTGCATCGCTACCACGAACCGTAACTTTGTCGGTCGTATGGGACACGTAAAAAGTGAAGTTTTCCTCGCATCTCCACACACGGCTGCGGCAAGTGCACTGACGGGATACATCACAGAATACAAGGAGGACTGAATATGAATACACAAGGTAAAGTGTTCAAATATCCGGACAATGTCGATACAGATGTTATCATCCCCGCTCGTTACCTTAACACACCTGATGCCAATGAGCTTGCTCTTCACTGTATGGAAGACATTGACACTGATTTTATGAAAATGGTTCAGCCGGGTGATGTCATGGTGGCGGGTTGGAACTTCGGATGCGGTTCCTCACGTGAGCATGCTCCTCTTGTGCTTAAGACCTGCGGTATCGGATGTGTTATCGCAAAATCCTTTGCCAGAATCTTCTACCGCAACGCCATCAACATCGGTCTGCCAATTCTGGAATGCGAACAGGCAGCTGAGGAAATCCGGGTTAATGACGAAGTCAAGGTAGACTTTACTACCGGTACGATCACTGACTTCACTACAGGCAAGACCTATCAGGCACAGCCTTTCCCTCCGTTTATTCAGAATATAATCAAAAGCGGCGGGCTCCTTAAATCTCTGAAGGAATGTGAAATAAATGATTAAGAATATAGCAATAATCCGCGGTGACGGCATAGGGCCCGAAATCGTAGAGCAGGCGCTAAAAGTCCTTGATAGGATAGCTGAGCTTTACGGACACGCGTTTACTTATTGCAATGTGGATATGGGCGGTTGTGCCATCGATAAATATGGCGATCCTCTTCCCGAAGCTGAACTTTCCAAGTGTCTTTCATCAGACAGCGTACTACTCGGCGCGGTTGGCGGGCCCAAATGGAACGATGTCCCGGGCAATATGCGTCCCGAAAGAGGGCTCCTTCGCCTTCGTGCTGAAATGGGCGTGTACAGCAATAACCGCCCGACAAAGATCTGGCCTCAGCTTGCCGATGCATCTCCGCTGAAAAACGAGATTGTAGATGCAGGCATCGACTTTATGATTGTTCGTGAGCTGACCGGAGGTATCTATTTCGGCGAACATAAAACAGAAGAAATTGATGGAAAACTTACTTCAGTTGATGTCCTGACATACAATGAAGAGGAGATCGAACGCATAGGAAGAATCGGTTTTGAAACGGCACAAAGGAGAAATAAAAAGCTTTGCTCTGTGGAAAAATCCAATGTTCTCGATTCCAGCCGACTCTGGAAAAAAGTATTGCACAGACTAGCGGCGGTATATCCCGAGGTAGAACTCTCTGATATGCTCGTTGACAACTGCGCTATGCAAATCGTAAAAAATCCCGCACAGTTTGACGTAATCGTAACAGAAAACATGTTCGGCGACATCCTTTCCGATGAAGCGGCCATGATCACTGGATCCGTCGGTATGATACCTTCCTCCAGTCTCGGTGCATCTTCCCGCTGCCTTTATGAACCGATTCACGGCTCTGCACCCGATATTGCCGGACTGGACAAAGCCAACCCCATTGGAACAATCCTCTCAGCTGCAATGATGCTTCGCTTCAGCTTTGATATGGAAGAAGAAGCAGATGCCATCGAAAAAGCCGTTTCTGCTTATCTCGATGCGGGATATCGAACTGCCGATATCATGAGTACCGGAGGAAAACCAGTCGGTTGTAAGCATTGCGGTGAGCTGATTATTCAGAAATTAGAAAGGGGGTAATAATTATGCTTCTTTCAGGTGCAGATATACTTATTAAGACTTTAATTGAGCAGGGCTGTGAGACTGTTTTCGGTTATCCGGGCGGTCAGATTATAAACGTATATGACAGTCTTTATAAATATCAAAATGAAATCAACCATGTTTTAACTGCCCATGAACAGGGTGCTGCTCACGCCGCTGACGGATATGCAAGAACCACAGGTAAGGTCGGTGTCGTTATCTCAACTTCCGGTCCCGGTGCTACTAATCTTGTAACAGGTATTGCCACCGCTTATCTGGATTCTATTCCAATGATAGCAATCTGCGGAAATGTACCGACGACGCAAATCGGCACGGACAGTTTTCAGGAAATCGACATCACAGGTGTGACGTTACCTATCACCAAGCATAACTACTTCGTCGGTTCGGTAGGAGAACTTGCCGATACTATCCGTGAAGCCTTTAGACTTGCAAAATCCGGAAGACCCGGCCCGATTCTGATTGATGTTCCCAAAGATGTGCAGGTTGCTAAATGCGAATACAACCTCAGGGAACCGGTGAAAGCGGACGAATCGTTTCCGGCAAAGGATTTACGCATCGCTGAAGCCGCTGAGATCATCAATTCCGCCAAGCGTCCCTACATTTACTTCGGCGGCGGTGTGATTACAGCAAACGCTCGGGAGGAAGTTATGGCTCTTGCGGAAAAGATTGATGCCCCCATTGGCTGTTCACTTATGGGACTTTCCGCTGTCCCTGCCGATCATCCGAGATTTCTCGGTATGCAGGGCATGCACGGTCACTATGCATCCTCAATGGCTATGCACAACGCGGACGTGATCATTGCCCTCGGTGTCCGATTTAATGACCGGGTAACGGGGAATCGATCAAAGTTTGCCACAGGAGCAAGAATTGTGCACATCGATGTGGACGGTTCGGAACTGAATAAAAACGTAAACTCCGTGTGCGGTCTTCGCGGCGATGTAAAACTCACACTGACCAAACTGCTTCCTCTGTTGAATGATGAAAGAAAAGGGGAATGGATGGCGAAAGTGAATGATTTCCGCACGGAAGAAGAAAGTTATATCGATAACCGTGACGGTCTGACACCGCGAAGGGCAATCCTGACGCTGAACAAGCATCTCGGCATAAATACTGCAGTTGTCACCGACGTTGGTCAGCATCAGATGTGGACAGCACAGAACTTACACTTCAGAACACCAAGACGATTTGCTTCCAGCGGAGGTCTCGGAACAATGGGTTATGGTTTCGGTGCAGCCATTGGCGCGGCTTTCGGCACAGGAGAACGAAGTGTCCTTGTTACCGGTGACGGCAGTTTTGGTATGAATCTGAATGAACTTGCAACAGCAGTAACATATCATGTCCCCATTGTTGTAATGATCATGAATAATGGTGTGCTCGGCATGGTTCGTCAATGGCAGACCCTCTTCTTTGACAAGCATTATTCCAATACTGTCTTAGAGAGGAACACAGACTTTGCTGCCTTTGCACGTTCCTTTGGTGCTGACGGAGAAAAAGTAACCACTCCCGAAGAACTGGATGAGGCTCTGACACGGGCATTCGAAACCGAAGGACCGTATATCATCGACTGTACGATCGACAAAGACGAATTTGTTCTCCCCATGCTTCCGCCGGGTGGAAGCATGTATGACATTATCACAAAACTGGAGGTGAAACAGTGAGCAGATATACCATTGCCGTATTGGTCAACAATAAATTCGGCGTGTTGAATCGTGTAACCAGTATGTTCCGCCGCCGTCAGTTTAATATCAACGCACTGACCGTAAGTGAAACTGAAACAAGCACTCTTTCACGAATCACCGTGGTTTTCGATGGCGAGGACGTTGCCAAGCAGCAGTTGATCAATCAACTTTATAAACTCCCCGATGTTTGTTCCATTAAGGAATTCAGCGATGATAATTCGGCAAGCAGTGAACTATTGTTGATAAAAATGGGAAACGAGCCAAATTCCAGAGAAGATATCCGAAGGGCGGCTGAAGCTTTCGGTGCGGTTACGGTTGATTATTCAAAGGATTATGTGACGTTCCGCCTTACAGACAATACGAGAAGGATTGATGATTTTATCAATCTGATGAGAGAGTATACGATACTTGAAATATGCCGGACAGGCAGTATTTCTCTTGAAAAAGGAAGTTCAACCATTCGTCAAAACATAAATTTATAAAATAGAAAGAGGTATTTATCATGACAAGAATTTTTTATCAGCAGGATTGTAATTTACACAAACTCGACGGCAAGAAAGTTGCAGTTATTGGTTACGGCTCCCAGGGACACGCACACGCACTCAACCTGAAAGACAGCGGCGTAAATGTTGTGGTTGGACTTTACGAAGGCTCCAGGAGCTGGGCGAAGGCTGAGGCACAGGGCCTCAAGGTTATGACAGCCGCCGATGCCGCAAAAGCGGCAGATATAATAATGATTCTTATCAACGATGAAAAACAGGCTGCTCTTTACAAAGAATCAATCGAGCCGAACCTTACTGAAGGTAAAACCCTTGCCTTTGCACACGGGTTCAATATTCATTTCGGTTGTATCAAACCGCCCAAGAATGTCAATGTAATTATGATTGCACCCAAAGGTCCGGGACATACCGTTCGAAGTGAATATCTGGCGGGCAAGGGGGTCCCATGTCTGCTCGCGGTTGAACAGGATGCTACCGGTGATGCATGGGATCTCGGCCTTGCTTATGCCCTTGGTATCGGCGGTGCAAGGGCAGGTGTTTTGGAAACCACCTTCCGTACCGAGACCGAAACCGACCTCTTCGGTGAGCAGGCTGTCCTCTGCGGCGGCGTATGTGCGCTAATGCAGGCAGGATACGAAACGCTTGTGGAAGCCGGTTATGATCCCAGGAACGCTTATTTTGAGTGTATCCACGAAATGAAACTGATCGTTGATCTGATTTATCAGAGCGGATTTTCAGGTATGCGTTATTCCGTCTCCAATACGGCAGAATACGGAGACTATGTGACTGGTCCAAAGATAATAACAGAAGAAACCAAACAGACCATGAAAAAAATCCTGAAAGAAATTCAGGACGGCACATTTGCCAAGGAATTTTTGCTGGATATGTCCTCGGCAGGCGCACAGGTCCACTTCAATGCCATGAGAAAGAAGGCAAGCGAACATCCTTCCGAAGTAGTGGGGGAAGACATTCGAAAATTGTACAGCTGGAGTAACGAAGAAAAACTTATAAACAACTGATAGGAGGTACATTATGCCAAAAGAAAACATAGTCGATGGGGTGCAAAACGCCCCTCACCGCAGTTTGTTTCATGCACTGGGGCTCACCGAAGAGGAACTCAATCGCCCCCTGATCGGTATTGTCAGCTCCTATAACGAAATCGTGCCCGGGCACATTAATCTCGACAAAATCGTGGAGGCAGTCAAAATCGGCGTTGCAATGGCAGGTGGAACTCCTATCGTTTTTCCTGCAATCGCCGTATGCGACGGTATTGCAATGGGTCACACGGGTATGAAATATTCTCTGGTAACTCGTGATCTGATTGCTGATTCCACAGAAGCAATGACTCTTGCTCACGGATTTGACGGCCTTGTGATGGTGCCTAACTGCGATAAGAACATTCCGGGGTTATTGATGGCAGCGGCAAGAGTGAATATTCCTACCGTCTTTGTCAGCGGAGGCCCCATGCTTGCGGGAAAGGTTCAAGGCAAGAAAACAAGCCTTTCCAGTATGTTCGAGGCGGTTGGTGCATATAATGCCGGGAAAATAGACAATAAACAACTTTTGGAATACGAGTGCAAGACCTGCCCGACCTGTGGTTCCTGCAGCGGTATGTATACTGCGAATTCCATGAACTGTTTGACCGAGGCTCTTGGCATGGGACTTCGCGGAAACGGCACCATACCTGCGGTTTATTCTGCCCGTATAGAGCTGGCCAAACATGCCGGTATGACAATTATGGATCTTGTCCGAAAAAACATTTGTCCCCGTGATATCATGACAAAGGAAGCGCTGATGAACGCTATTACTGTGGACATGGCACTGGGTTGTTCTACCAACAGCATGCTTCATCTTCCGGCGATTGCTAATGAATGCGGTGTAGAATTAAATCTTGACATTGCAAATGATATCAGCCAAAAGACACCCAATCTATGCCATCTTGCACCTACAGGTCCTACTTTTATGGAAGATCTTGATGAGGCAGGCGGTGTTTATGCCGTCATGAATGAGCTTACAGTTAAAAATCTGCTAAATACCGATTGCATGACAGTAACCGGTAAAACAATCGGTGAAAACATAGCAGGGTGTATAAATCTCAACCCCGAAGTAATCCGCCCAATCGACAGTCCTTTCAGCGAGACTGGCGGTATAGCGGTGCTGAAAGGCAATTTGGCACCCGAAGGCAGTGTGGTAAAGCGTTCGGCGGTTCTCCCCGAAATGCTTATTCATGAGGGTCCTGCAAAAGTGTTCGATTCCGAAGAAGAAACGCAGGCGGCGATCAATGCCGGCAAAATTGTTGCAGGTGATGTGGTTGTTATTCGCTACGAAGGTCCAAAAGGTGGTCCCGGTATGCGCGAGATGTTGAATTGTACCTCCGCCATAATGGGTATGGGTCTTGGCAATAGTGTTGCTTTGATAACCGACGGTCGTTTCAGCGGTGCAACCAGAGGCGCTTGCATCGGCCACATAACGCCCGAAGCTGCATCAGGCGGTATGATCGGTGTAGTGAAGGACGGCGACATTATCAGCATAAACATTCCGGAAAACTCTATCGAATTGAAGGTAGACGAGGAAGTTCTTGCTGAGCGCATGAGGAACTTTGTTCCTAAAACCAAGGTATTGTCCGGCTATCTCAAACGCTATGCCGCACAGGTATCCGGCGGAGCTTCCGGAGCGATCCTTAGTTGATATGAATACACTGAAAGATAAACTCGGAACTCTCTGTATTTTCAGAGAACTTCTCAAAGACAACGTGGTTTCCTCTTTGTGTGAATATCTTGAAACTCCAACAAGCTCGGCTTATGCCGAGTTTGTAGCCGTGCTTTATGAGTATGGCGGCGGGAATCTCAGTGAGTATATCAAAGAGATTTGTACCACAAGTGAAAACGTATATGTGAGGAACGTCGGCCTTGGTAAAGAAGTTCCGAAATACATGGTGTTCTCTCTTGAAGCAGAACTGGATATTTTACAGGAGGTCTCGGACCTCAACATGCAGACACTTAGAAAAGAGTTTGTTTATGATGGTTTTTTGCCCGAATTTACAACAACAAAACTGCGCTTGAAGGAGATTTATTTACATAGAACTGAAAATATAGATAAATACGGCTATGGTATCTATGCAAAGCATCGGATGTTTTACGTGGATGAACAAGGAAGTATCGTTCCCGTACTGCATCCTGATAATACCGTTCTTTCAAGTCTGATTGATTATGAGCGGGAAAGGAAAATCGTTATAGATAACACAAAGGCTTTCCTTCAAGGGGCGCCTGCTGCGAATATTCTGCTCACGGGAGATGCCGGAACAGGTAAGTCTTCAACCATAAAAGCTGTAGTAAATATGCTGTGGTGCGAAGGACTTCGTATTATTGAAATGCGGAAACATCACCTTCATGTCATTCCGAAAATGCTTGATGAATTGTCTGCTAACCCATTAAAATTCATTCTGTTTATCGACGATCTTTCTTTATTGAAAGATGATGAGAATTTGAGTGCATTGAAAGCTGTACTTGAAGGCTCGGTTACGGCAAAACCAAATAACGTGGTCATCTACGCCACAAGCAACCGCCGTCATATAATCAAAGAAACTTTTTCCGAACGTGAGGGGGATGATGTCCATCGTAACGAAACGATGCAGGAGCTCGTTTCTCTGTCTGATCGCTTTGGAATACATATCACGTTCTCAAGGCCTGATAAAGAAACCTACCTGCACATAGTTCATCACCTGGCAAATAAAAACGGTGTAAATCTTCCGAAGGACGATCTTGTTCTTCTTGCCGAACGTTTTGCTCTTGAGCACGGCGGAAGATCAGCAAGGCTTGCCAAACAGTTCGTTGACTATTTATTGATAAAACAGACACTATAACTGATGAGAACCTCGACCGTAGTCGGGAAATTATGCAAAAAAAGAGCTTCCCTTATGGGAAGCTCTTTTTGATTTGATTATGCTTACTCTAGGCATCCATAAGCGACAGCTCTCATGCGGAGATGATGGTACTCTTCCATGTTGGGCTGGAGGTTGTGCATGTACACAATCGATGTCCCCTCGCTGGGGTCGGCTTCGCCCCATGTGCCGGTTCCGCCGGTCCAGCCAAACTGGCCGATTGAGCCGTTGTGGTGACCCACATACTTGTCCATAAGGGTACGCATACCGTAGCCGTAGCCGTAACCGCAGAGGTAGCTGTTACTGAAGTCTTCCTTGATCATTGTCTCGGTGATGGTATTTGTACGGATAAGATCGATGGTCTTGCGGCCGATAATCTGCTCGCCGTTGTGGATACCGCCGTTAGCAAGCATCTGGATGAACTTTGTGTAATCCCAGGGGTTGGTGATTACGCGGCTGAAGCCGGGAACCGTACCCAGAGGACCTACCATGCGGGCCTCCATATCGGGAGAGGCAACGTCGAGGCAGTCGGGTTGGCCGAGCTTCATGCCCCTCTTGATACGGTAGTTCTTTACGAAACGCTGGGGCAGGTCACCGAATGTGAAGTTGGCGCTGCTGTCCATGCCGAGCGGCTCAAACAGCATTTTTTTGATAACCATTTCGGCGGGCTCGCCGGTGACAGCCTCGATAAGGCCGGCGCACAGCTCGCTTGCGAAGCCGTAAAGCCATCTTGAACCCGGCTCGAAAGCCAGAGGAACATGGGACATGGCCTCAATCTGCTCGCGCAGCGTGTAGTATCCCTTGTCGAGCAGCGGTTTCATATACTGAGCCATTGATTCGGATGTGGGATGCTTTACGGGAACGTCTCCGAGGATCATGTAGTAGGGCATACCGACGGTCATATTCATGACGTTCTTGACGGTGACGGGTCCCTTGCAGGGGACAACTTCCCACTCACCGTTGCTCTTGCGGACGGTTTTGGTCATGTTTTTCCACTCTGGGAAGTACTCCGAGAGAGGGTCAGTCATCAAAAACTTGCCGCGTTCATACAGCATCATGGCTGTGGTGTACATGGCAATCTTGGTAAGGGAGGCCTGTCTGAAAACGTTGTTCCGTGTTACGGGAATCTTGTTTTCGATATCGGCGTAGCCGAAATAGTTCTCGTACAGGATTTCGCCTTTTTTGGCGATGACCATACCGCAACCGGGCAGACCGTCGTCAACGTATTTCTGCAGGAGATTATCGAGATCTTTGAAGTTCGACATTTTTATTCCTCCCTACGTTAAAGAATGTAACCGTAGGCGGCAGTGCGCATACGATGATGGTAATAAAGCTCCATATTGGGGCTCTGGTTGTGCATATAGACGATAGAGACCTTCTCCTCGGGATCGGCCTCGCACCACGTACCGAAACCGCCGGTCCATCCGAAGGCACCCAGAGAACCGTTGTAGTTGCTCTTGGCCTTGTCTATAAGGGTGCGTACGCCGTAGCCGTAGCCGTAGCCGTTGTTGTAGGGGTCTTCGAAGTCCTTCAGCATGGCCTCGTCAAGACCGTTGGCGCGCATCATATCGATGGTCTTGCGGCCCATGATGCGCTCAGCCTTGTATTTGCCACCGTTGGAAAGCATGGACATCAATTTGGAATAGTCGTTGACGTTGGAGAACAGACGCGCCCAGCCCTGCTCATGCTCGGGTCCGGGGATGTGTTTGTCATCAAAGTTGCTGCTGTCAGCAAGCTTGAGACCGTCGTCGGTGCGCTGGTACATCTTTACCAGACGTTTCTCGGCATCGCCGAAGAAACGGGAGCGGGTGTTGTTCATTTCAAGAGGATCAAACAGAAGCTCCTGGAATACGACATCGATGGGCTTGCCGTAAAGAACCTCAATGAGGGCTGCGGTGATTTCACTTGAGAATCCGTAGATCCAGTGTGTGCCAGGCTCGAAGGTCAGGACAGCCTTTGACATTGCTGCGATGTGCTCCTGAACGGTGAAGTAGCCCTTTTCCCAAAGAGGCGCCATGCATTTTTGCATGGAAGCCAGGGTGGGATCCTTTGTAGGCATGTTGCCGTGGCAGTATGGAAGGCCGCACTTCATCGACAGAACGTCGCTGATGGTCATCTGGCGTTCGCAGGAGACTGTGCGGAGCTCTCCGCTGGGGGTGGTGACGAATTTCTTCATGTCCGCCCACTCGGGGAGATAGCTTGCCACAGGATCCGTGAGGTTGAAATATCCGCGCTCGAACAGGATCATCATAGTGGTGTACAACGGAAGCTTGGACATGCTGGCCAGACGGAACAGGGAATCCTTTTTTACGGGGATGTTGTTCTCGATATCGGACTTGCCGAAGTACCCCTCATATATGGTCTCACCTTCCTTGGTAATCTGGAGACTGCAGCCGGAGAGGCCGCCGTCCACAAATCCCTGCAGAAGATTGTCAAGTTTTTCTGGTTTATACATTACAGTCTCCTTCGTTCTTCAGAACATTTGTTTAGTAATGAATTCCGGATTAAAGATCAACCTTCTGGGTGCCGAAAATGTTCATGTGCATCTTCAGATATTCCTTGGCTCCGGTCAGACCGGCCTTGGTCAGACGTCCAAACATGGGACGACCGCCCTTCTCGAACTCGTCGGCAATAGCCTTGCCGCCGGCGATCTGGATATATGTGGCAAAGTTGACCTTGCAGATACCGGCCTTAATAGCCTCGCGGTACTGCTCTTCGGAGAGGCCGCTTGAACCGTGCATAACCAGGGGCTGGGAAACAGCTTCGCGGATCTCGGCGATACGCTCGTAATTGAGAACCGGAGCCTCTTTATAGTAACCGTGAACGGTACCGATTGATACTGCGAGATAATCAACGTTAGTGTCGTTGGCATAGCGTACGGCATCCTCAACGGATGTGTAGATAACGCCGGCGCTGTTGGGATGTCCGCCTACGTGGCCGATTTCGCCTTCAACGTTTACGCCGCAAGCCCATGCAGCCTCGGCAACCTTGCTGACGAGAGCAACGTTCTCTTCGTAAGGTTTCTGGGAAGCGTCGAGCATAACAGAAGCGCAGCCGTGCTGAATACCGCGGATGCAGCCATCGAATGTTGTGCAGTGGTCAAGATGGATAATAACGGGAACGGGGGAAGCTGCAGCACGATTGTGAAGGAATGTGTTGTAGTTATTGAAATCCCAAGCGTTCATCATGGAGCTTTCGGGATCCTTGGGGTTGACAGCGTCAAATACCTGGATCATTACGGGAACTCCGAGTTCCTCGGCGGCGCTGATAACTGCCTCGACGGTGAGCATGTCACCGCAGTTGAATGCGCCGACGGCCCAGTGTCCTTCACGAGCTGCGGCTAGTATGGTTTTGGCCTGTTTTCCTGATGCTAACATTTAGAAAATCCTCCTAAGATTATATTGCCTATTTGTAGGCTTAATTTGGTTTGATTATACACCTCCCGGATGTGATATGCAAAAAAAGTATTCACATTGTACAAAAGTATTTTACATAACACTAATTTGTAAACTAAATTATACAAAAATAATGCATTTGTTATTGATATAATAGACAATATATGTTAAGAAATGTACAGTGTTTGTTTACGTGACCAAACCTGTTATTTACATGACGGGGAATTTTGTTCTTTGGAGGTTGTTATGGGCTGGAAATACGATGATGTGTTCTGCAAATACGTAACGGTGAATCTCGCAATTGTTCCGACACGCCGGGATGTTTTTCCCGACGCCAAGAATGCCCTTGAACACAAGCGGCAGGTTATGCCCGTCCTGCTTCGGAAACTGGAAACGATTCACGATGTTAACGTTATTACGGTCGACGGAATTGTCCCCGACGGCATGCTGTGCGAGGAAAAGTACGTTAAGGTTGTGGAGGATTACCTTGCGGACAAGCATGTGGACGCGCTTTTTATTCCGCATATGAATTTCGGTCAGGAGGAATCTGTCGCCCGCCTCGCGAAGCACCTCGGCGTGCCTGTCCTTCTGTGGGGGCCGCGCGACGGCGAAAAGGGAAGCGACAAAAACTTTCGCCTTTACGACACCCAGTGTGGCATGTTCGCCACAAGCCGCGCACTGCTGCGCTACGGGATTCCCTTTACATATATCGAGAACTGCTGGATTGATGACCCCGCGTTGGACGAGGGCCTTGACAGATTCATCCGTGTTGCCAGTATGGTAAAGGCATTCCGCGGCATGCGCATCCTTCAAATCTCAACGCGTCCCCACCAGTTCCTAAGCGTTAAAATCAACGAGGGTGAGCTTTTTGAAAGATTTGGCATCGAGGTCGTTCCGGTTCCCGGAATCATATACACTGATATCGTGGACGATCTTCTTGCCAATCATCAGGATATGCTCGATGAGGTTATCGCCGAATTTAAAAAGGACGCTGATTTTACCGGTGCTTCCTCACACGAAAAGAATGTTGTCGCCGCGGCTTTTATCGCTATGAAGCAGCTTGCCGAACAGTTCAACTGCAGTGCCGTGGCAGCCGAATGCTGGGACATTAACGATATAAAGTACGGCGTAAGCCCCTGCTTCGCCAACGCGGAGCTTACCCAGTCCGGCCTGCCTGTGGCATGTGAATGCGACATCAACGGCGCCATTACATCTGTCCTGCTTCAGGCTGCCACACGCCGCGAAACCAGCAATTTCTTTGCGGATATCACAGTCCGCCATCCAAGCAACGACAACGCAGAGCTTATGTGGCATTGCGGCCCTTATCCTCCCGAGCTTGCGCGAGAGGGCAAAGCTGTCTGCAAGGCCGGCCAAAGCTGTCTGGAGTTGAAGCACGGCGGTCTTACAATGACCCGCTTCGACGGCGACCGGGGAAATTTCGTTATGTTCGCCGACACCGGTAAAGCGGTGGACGGACCCCCAACCTCCGGAAGCTATGTATGGCTTGAAACCCGCGACTGGTCTGCATGGGAAAAGAAACTTATGTTCGGCCCCTATATCCATCATTCCATAGGTGCCCACGGTGACTACAAAGAAGCCATCAAAGAGGCATGTAGGTATCTCGGTATTATGTACGATTCTGTTGATTAGTTTTTATAATTGTTCCCTCTGTAGAAAGTGGTAATATGAACAAAAAACACCCGCCGGAGCGGGTGTTTTTTAATAATTAAGGGAATTATTCTTCGATATCTCTGCCGAGGCCGGGCATATGTGCCTTGGTGGTCTCGCAAATTATGCGGCCTTCGCGGTGATAGTCGGAAATAAGCTCGCTCTCGGCCTGGAAGTGCATACTGTATCTGTGTTCCTGGTCGTAGGGCAGCCACTTTGGCATGCTGCGGCCTGTGGGGTCACCGGTACGTGCGAACGCTGCCCATGCGGAACCGCAGGTGTCGCTTGTGGCAAACGCGGCGGCTCTGTTTGCGGCTGTGTATAGGCCGGGTGCCAGATATGCGTTGTCGAAGAAGAAGGGAACATCCGTTCCGTGGACGGCTTTCTGGAGGGGATCCGGGCTCTCGAACGCGAATACGGCGTTATAAAAGGGAGCGCCGCCGATACGGTCCTTAATCTTTGAGACGCTGTCGACGAAGCGCAGCTGCATATTGTCGTTCATAAGGGCGATGAATATGTCGGGAGCCAGAACGGGGGTGTCAAGCATCTCCTTGTAGGTCTTTATGATGCGGTCGGTATCCTCCGCTGAATAGCCTGACTTCTTAAACATGTCGGGTAGTGTCTCCCATGTAAGGGTAAATATTTCGGGGTTGAACAAGGCAATAAGTGCCATATCCTGCTTGGTGTAGCAGATGATAAGATGGATGTCCTTGCAGAATTCGCTTCCTTCGGCACCGTCGAAGGGGTTGTACTTGATAACCTCGCCGTCGAATACGACAGGGAAGTTGAGATAGTTGCCATTTTTGCGCTGGGCGTTGACCTCGCGCATGCCTCTGATGAAGTCCGCGGGCTGCATTTTGGAGAGTAAGTCGATGTTGTCCTTGGTGACGCCTATATGCTCAAGGAAGGCATCGGTGTCGACATATCCGTATTTTGGATCGGTGGTCTGAAAGCCGCCGCTCTGAACGATGGCCTTGTGGAACAGTCCCTTCGCGCTGGGCATTCCGAGAAGCTGGCAAACCTTGCCGCCGCCGCCGGATTCGCCGAATATGGTTACATTGCCGGGGTCGCCGCCGAACCAGTCGATATTGTCGTGGACCCACTGCAGCGCGGCCACCATGTCGAGGTTACCGACGTTCATTGTATTCTTGTACTTTTCAATGCCCAGATGGTTAAGGTTCATATAGCCGAACAGGTTGAGACGGTGACTTACGCTTACCATGACGATGTTGTTCTTCTTGGCCATGTTGAAGCCGTCCTGGTGTGGGCATTCCGGTGTGCCGGCGACGTTGCCGCCACCATGCAGCCATACCATGACGGGAAGCTTTTCACCGCGCCAGATTGCGGGCGTCCAGATGTTGAGTGACAGGCAGTCCTCGCTCTGGGGGCCTTTGCCCATTTCCATATTACCTGTGACCAGCTGCTGGTTGATAATGTTGAAAGGTGAGTTGGCTACCTCGGGGACCTCAATACGCGGGGTGTCAGTCTGGTAGCATTTCGGGGTGTAATGATGCGCGTCCATTAGAGTGTCGCTTACATCGGGAGGAACGGGGGGCTGGAAGCGGAGCTCGCCCACGGGGGCTTTGGCGTAGCGGATGCCCAAAAAGCGGTATACGCCGTCGAAATAGTCGCCCGCAACCTTGCCGTACTTGGTATAGCCTATGCAATCTGTCATTGTCTCATTCTCCTGTAGTTAATTTCTTAATTTGAGGGTATTGATTAATTCCCTTCAATTACTCATAATAAACAGAATGCACAAAACAATCAAGAACATTCCCATACTGATTGTGCATATGTCCTTTAATATTTGTATAATATATAAACATCTTACGAGGAGAAATCCGATGTCGAATAACAAGGATTACAGTGTTGTATCCCTGCTGGGTGCAAGTTTCGACTGCGAATGCGGCCGACATCATTCCACACATTTTGCCAATTTCGTAATGTCGCCCGGAGCGATCAATTCCGTGGCCGACACGGTCAAGAAGCTGGACTATTCAAAACCCTTTGTCGTGTCCGATACCAACACCGAGCTTGTGGCCGGTGTAAAGGTAAAGGAGATACTTGACGCCGCGGGAGTACCGTGGAGCGCCGTCGTGCTCAAAAAGCCTGCCGACTCTGACCTTCCCGCCGACGAAAGGGCATTTGGCTCGGTGATGATGGCCTTTGACAAGAGCTGCGATATAATTATTTCGGTCGGTTCCGGCACCATCAACGATATCGGGCGCCATTTCTCTTTCATAAAAAACATGCCATTTATGCTTGTGGCCACCGCCCCCTCCATGGACGGTCTTACAAGCAGCAGCGCTCCTCTTATCCAGAATAACATGAAGATCACCTTCGATTCCCAGGCACCTCTGGCACTTATTTGCGACCTTGACATCCTGTGCGCCGCGCCTGACAGAATGTCGTCCGCAGGCGTGGGCGATATCCTGGGCAAGTACAACGCCCTTGCCGACTGGAAGCTTTCAAGAATAATCAATGACGAATACTACTGTTCCACAATTGCGGGAATTATGAACACTGCCGTGGATAAGACACTTTCCGCCGCCGACCGTATTTTGGATCGAACACCGGAGGATGTTGCCACTGTTACCGAGGGCCTTGTGCTTTCGGGTATGGCGATGGATTTTTCGGGCAACAGCCGCCCCGCGAGTGGTGCCGAACACCATCTTTCACATTTCTTCGAGATGATGTTCCTGTTCGATGGACGTCCCGCCGTGCTTCACGGTACCAAGGTCGGAATTGGCACGGTGCTTGCCCTTCGAATGTACCGCGAGCTTGCGAATATGCCTAAGCCTGATTTTGCCGCTATAAAAGCGGTAATGCCCTACCGCCCGTCGTTTGAGGAATGGGAATCACAAATCCGCGAAGTCTACCGCGACGGCGCCGACACCGTGGTCGCTTTGGAAAAGAAGGGCGGCAAGAACGAGCCGGAGGCACTGGAGAAGAGGCTTGACGTTATCGAGGCTAACTGGGATGGAATTATTGGGTTGGCGAAATCCCTGCCCTCAGAGGAAGAAATTATCGCCGCGCTCAAACGAATGAACGCGCCTTGGCTTCCCGGCCAGGTGGGTGTGAGTAACAAATATATTTACAACGCGGTGAAATACGCAAAGGAGCTCCGCAACAGATACACCATCATGCAGCTTATGTGGGATATCGGCCGTTTGGACGACATAGCCGGGCTGCTTGTAAAGGAGTACGGTGTTGAGTAAATACGTAATCGGCCTCGATTATGGCACCCTTTCGGGAAGGGCGGTCGTAGCGGATGTTCGCGACGGCGCAATCCTGGGTGAAAGCGTCATGAACTACCCCCACGGCCTTATCGAGGGGAAACTACCCGATGGAGCGTCCCTGCCCTCCGATTATTCGCTTGAGGATCCCAACGACTACTACAATGTGCTTACGCGCGTTATTCCCGCCGCGGTAAAGGAATCCGGCATTAACCCGAACGACATCATAGGTATAGGACTCGACGTCACGTCAAGCACCTTCCTGCCCGTGGATGAGGACTGCATTCCTCTTTTGAACAGAGTAGAGTTCGCGCCGCGCCCGCACGCCTGGATGAAGATGTGGAAACACCATGGTGCCCAGCCGCATGCCGATCGGATAACCGCTCTGATGAATGAGCGCAACGAGCCCTTCCGCGATAGGGTGGGCTGTCATGTAAACTCCGAATGGATGCTGCCGAAGCTTCTTGAGATATACGAAGACGATCCGGAGGTTTTCGACGCGGCAAATAGTTTTGCCGAGGCGGGGGATTGGCTTGTGTTCCGCCTTACCGGCAGCGAAACGCGCTCCGCCGGCCCCTTCGGCTACAAGCTTATGCGAAGCGCGGACGACGACGCCCCCGACAGGGATTTCCTTGAGGCTCTTGCGCCCGGATTCAGCGCGATTTACGACAAATTAAAGGGTGACATACTTCCGCTCGGTTCGCGGGCGGGATCTCTTTCAACCGGGATGGCGAACGTACTGGGTCTGCGGCCCGGTATTTCCGTAGCGACGGCGAATATCGACGCTCACGTAGCTTATCCGGCTGTGGGCAGGGTCGAAAAGGATGCTATGATTCTTATAATTGGCACATCCTGCTGCGACCTGCTCTGCAGTGACAGCTTCAGATACGTTCCCGGCGTGTCCGGTATAGTGAAGGACGGAATTGTGCCTGGCCTTTACGGATATGAGGCGGGCCAGAGCGCCGTGGGCGACATATTCGACTGGTTCGTTAAGAACTGTGTGCCTAGCGATATTCACGACGAGGCAGCCTCGCGAGGAATGAGCGTGCACGATTTACTGACCGAACAGGCTTCGGGACTGAAACCGGGCGAAAGCGGTCTTGTGGCGCTCGACTGGTGGAACGGCAACCGTTCCTGCCTTGCCGACAGCCGGCTGCGCGGCCTTATCCTGGGCCTCGGGCTTGATACGCGCCCCTGCGAAATTTACCGCGCTCTGCTTGAATCCGCCGCGTATGGGCTGAACGAGATTATCACGACGTTCGGAGAGCATGGCGTCCCGGTAGGCGATCTTTACGCCTGCGGAGGCATAGCGCACAAGAACCCGCTGCTAATGCAGATTTACGCCGATATTACCGGGCGCAGCGTTTTTGTGGCGAAATCCGGCCAGGCGCCCGCTCTGGGCTCCGCCATCCACGCGGCAGCGGCCGCAGGTGTTTGCGCAGGAGGGTACGAAGACATCTTCGCCGCATCGTCGGCCATGGGTGGGTGTGAGGAAAGACACTACAGTCCCGACAAAGACAACAACGCGGTTTATAACCGTTTATTTGATGAATACCATACCCTGTACGAATATTATGGCAGGGGAACGAACGACGTTATGAAACGCTTGTTGGACACAAAAAACCGAACCTGAAGTTCGACAAAAAACCGAGAGGAGCAATTATATGAATTTCAAAGCAGAAGCATTTTTGGGACTTACCGGCCAGGAAATAAGCCGGCTCATTCTTGACTGGGACGGTGCACAGCCTGGGAACGAGGCCATACACCTTGAGGGACCCGCGGTACAGACCGACCACATCGCTTTCCTTAAAAAGTCAAGGGGTGTCGCGCCTGGCGATGTACAGGTCGCCGAGCTTAAGGACGGCCTTCTGACCATCGATTTTGAGTCCTTCACCAACAAAGTTGCGTGGACTCTGGTAATCGGCGATCAGAAGTTCGAACAGAAGGACTGCAAGGTTCATACCAGAACCGCGGATGATAAATTCGCCTGCATAGAAGAGGGCAGGGTAATGTACCGCCTTTACACACCCGATGCGGAGGGCCCCCGCCCCATGATTCTCTTCCTGCACGGCGGCGGCAACGGCGGATACGAAGACGAGCGTGACAACGAGAAGCAGCTTATGGCCGACTACGGCCCCGTAAACTTTGCCGAAGACTATCCCGACCTGTTCGTCATGGCCCCCATGTGCGTGGAGCAGCGCCGTGACTTCAGCAAAGTCAACATGAATGTCAAGTTCGCCAATAGCGATTTTGGCACCGACTGGCGCTACGGCTGGTCCAGATACTATCTTGCCAAGGTCTGCGACATAATCCGCAGAATGATAGCCGAAGGCAAGGTCGATCCCAAGCGCGTTTATGTAACCGGCATGTCCATGGGCGGAGCCGGTACCGTAAGAGCAATGTCTGTAGGTTCCGACCTATTCGCGGCCGCTCTTCCCGTATGCCCAAGTATGACCCCGGAGACATTCACCATCCTAAAATCAATCCGCCGTCCAATCTGGGTATCCTCCGCATATATTGACCACACCCTTTATAGGCATAAATACATTGTGGACGCCGTCATGGCGATGCGCGACGCGGGCAACAATAACGCCCGCCTTACGTTGTATTCACCCGAGGATCTTGAGAAGTACGACATTTCCATAACCCCCGACCTTCCCTATCCCACTCTTTTCCGTCAGAACCACTGGAGCTGGGTTCCCACCTACAAGAATGAGAACGGCATCATGTCCTGGCTGCTCAACCAGACAAAGGACGACTGATACGATAAATAAAAAAGACGCTGTCCGTATGGTCAGCGTCTTTTTTTATTGGTAGTTAATTGGTCCCCCCGTTACCTTCTCTGTATTTGCCTATTGGTTTCGAAAACACCTGCTAAGTGACACCCTCTCGCGGAGTGAGGGAAAACCGGTTAGTTTGCTTCTGTAAACTGACTCCAGGGAAGCACAATAGACTCCTCGTGGTGTCCGTCAATCATTCTTATTAGCTTCTCTGTGATAAGACGGCCGATGTCAGCCCGGGGATATCCCAGAGAAAAGACCTCGACACCCGTCGCGCTTTTCACCTGGAGTATGTTGTCAAAGCTGCAGACGACCTTTACCGAAGATTCACCCTCTGGGAGGCTGTCGAGTATATTCACAAGGCCGCGGGCAATCTCGTCATTGTAGCAGACAACCGCCTCGCACCCAGTGATAATGGCTTTAAGCGCGACGTTGGCCGGATTCATAAAGCTGCTCCGCGTCTCGGTGGTGAACCAGCCCACGTGCCTGTCGTTGAAGGGGAGACCGGATTTCATTATTGTGTCTATAAATCCCGAGAAGCGCAGGGTTCCCTGGATGTCGTCGCTTTTAAACAGGCCGCCTATATTTGTTATGCCGCGGACTGCGAGATACTCCACAAAGATTTTACCTCCGTCGTAGTCGTCAGTCACTACATATCGTATGTTGTTATGGTACAGACGGGGATAAACGCAGTTGAAGAAGACGATGGGAATTCCGTTTTCGGCCATCTGCTCGTAGAAGGCTATGTTGGGGTTGGGAAGGGCGGCCTTGGTGCCCTCTACAAGAATGCCGTCCACCGGGCTGTGCAAAAGGTCGTCGAGAATCTGCCGCTCCATCGATATGCTGTTGTTAGTGGCGCGGATAGTTATGGAATAGCCCTGCTCCGATGCGGTCTTTTCTATGCCGCGCAGGATGCTCGGAAATATGTATTCGCCGATGAAGGTGGTGATGACGGTGATGCTCATACTGCGGCGGTAGGACGGGCTCGTCTTAAGCACGTAGTAGCCGCTGCCCTGGATGCTTTCGAGCATGCGCTCGTCTACCAGAGCGGAAAGAGCCTTGCGGATGGTTTGGCGGCTTACACCGTAGCTTTCGGCAAGGGACATCTCTGTGGGGAGCTTGTCGCCGTTCTTGTACAGTTTTGATACGATTTTGTCTCTTATGCTGCCGGTAATAATGTCTGATTTGGAAATTGCCATTTTGAATACCTTTTTTAACTGTAATTAAAGGATAAAAAAACAAATTTGCACAAATATACCAAATTATATTAAACCAATTTGTCTGCGATTTCAAACTAAATGTTCAGTTAGTACGCTCTCTAATTTATTGAACCCTGGTATTCGTACTTAAGCAAACAAATTTATCTGTCAAATAGCAACAAAAATATACAAATCTTTATGGTATGTCTACAAAAAAAAACGGGTTTGTTGACTTGACAAAATGGGTTTGGTATCCTCAGTGTGTTAATAAAATACGGAGCGTGATTTATTATGACGATAAAAGATTCAATCTCTTCGGGCAAGTCCGTTCTGGGTATCGAGTTCGGCTCCACCCGCATCAAGGCGGTTATAATCGGTCCCGACTATGCTCCCGTCGCCTCCGGTGATTTTAACTGGCACGACACACTTGAAGGCAACGTATGGACCTACAGCCTCGACGACGTATGGAACGGCTTGCAGACTTGCTACGCTAATCTAAAAGCCGACGTAAAGCAAAAGTACGGCGTTGTTCCTACTAGTTTTGCCTCCATTGGCATCTCCGGCATGATGCACGGCTACATCCCCTTCGACGAGGACGACTGCCAGCTTGCCTCCTTCCGCACCTGGAGGAACACCATCACCGGCCACGCTTCCGAGGAGCTTACATCCGTTCTCAATTTCAACATCCCCCAGCGCTGGACCGTTTCCCACCTCTTCCAGGCCATCCTAAATGGTGAAGAGCACCTTGCGCATCTCAAAAAGGTCAACACCCTTGCCGGATATGTACACCGCAAACTTACCGGTGAAAACGTGGTCGGCGTCGGCGAAGCCAGCGGCATGTTTCCGATAGACAGCGCCACCGGTCAGTTCAACGCCGAGATGGTCGATAAATTCGAAAGCCTTATAGCCGCGCGCGGCTATAAGTTCCGCATAGCTGATATCTTTCCCTGCGTTCTTTCTGCCGGTAAGCACGCCGGTACTCTTACTGTAGATGGTGCAAAGCTGCTTGATCCCGCCGGCGACCTTAAGCCCGGCGTGCCCTTCTGCCCTCCCGAGGGCGATGCAGGCACTGGCATGACCGCCACCAACAGCGTAACGGTCCGTACGGGCAACGTTTCCGCCGGTACGTCAATCTTCAGTATGGTCGTTCTGGAAAAGCCGCTTAAGGAAGTCCATCCTGAGCTGGATATCGTCACTACACCCGTAGGCCGCGACGTCGCGATGGTTCACTGTAACACTTGCACGTCAGACCTCGATCAGTGGTTTGCACTCTTTGCCGACTTGCTCGCGTCCGCCGGTTTTGTTTACGGCAAGAACGATCTCTACAGCCTGTTGTTCAACGCCGCTCTCAAGGGCGAACCCGACTGCGGCACCCTTACGACATTCAACTACTATTCCGGTGAGCCCGTTACGGGCACTGACGCTGGTGTTCCCTTATTCATGCGCACCCCCAATTCTCCTCTGAACCTTGCCAACTTCATGCGCGCCGTCATCAACAGCACATTCAGCACGCTCAAGATCGGTATGGACATTCTCAACGAGGAGAAGGTAAAGATTGACAGCCTTCTCGGACACGGCGGTCTCTTCAAGACTAAACAGGTCGGCCAGCAGCTACTTGCCGCCGCGCTTGACGTTCCCGTTTCCGTAATGACCACCGCCGGCGAGGGCGGCCCCTGGGGCATGGCCCTTCTGGCTGCGTATATGGTTGACGCCGACGAGGGCGAAACCCTTGAGTCCTTCCTGACAAAAAAGGTCTTCGCCTCTAGCGAAGTTTACACCATAATCCCCGACGTGAAAGATGTCGAAGGCTTCAAGGCATATATCGACCGCTACAAGAAGGCTTTGCCCGTCGAAGTCGAGGCCGCCAAGGCTCTGTATTAACGACACTATAATAATTTAAGAATATAATCATTTGATCCCGAAAGAGGTAATCGTTTTGAACCTTAAAGAAAAGGAATTCTGGTTTGTAGTCGGCAGTCAGCGTCTTTACGGTCCCGAGGTTCTCGAGACTGTCGCGGCCAGAGCGGACGAAATGGCAAAGGCCATGGACGCAAGTCCTCTCGTACCCTGCAAAATCATCTACAAGGGCACGGCCAAATCCTCCGATGAGATTACAGATCTTTGCAAGGAAGCCAACTATAACGACAACTGTTATGGCATTATCGCATGGTGCCACACCTTCAGTCCAAGCAAGATGTGGATAAACGGCCTTAAGCGCCTGCAGAAGCCCTACTGCCATTTTGCGACCCAGTACAACCGTGAAATTCCCGACACCGAAATCAACATGGATTTCATGAACCTAAACCAAGCCGCGCACGGCGACCGGGAGCACGGATTTATCGGCGCCCGCCTCCGCATGCACCGCAAGGTTATAATGGGTTACTGGCAGGACGAGGAGCCTCTGCGCGAGCTGGGCGTATGGATGCGCGCGGCCGTCGGATTTGCCGCGAGCAACAGTTTGCGTGTCGTCCGTTTCGGCGACAACATGCGAGATGTTGCCGTTACCGAAGGCGACAAGGTTGAGGCTCAGGCTAAGCTCGGCTGGCAGGTCAACACCTGGGCTGTAGGCGATCTGGTCACCGAAATGAGCAAGGTTACCGAGGACGATATTGATGATGTTGTGGCGCAGTACGAAAAGGACTACGACATCGCCACTGACGATATGACCGCTATTCGCTACCAGGCGCGCGAGGAAATCGCCATCAAGCGCATGCTTGACGCCGTTGGTGCGAAGGCCTTCACAAACACATTCGAGGATCTTTACGGGATGGAACAGCTTCCCGGTCTCGCAAGCCAGCGCTTGATGTCCATGGGCTATGGCTACGGCGGCGAGGGCGACTGGAAAGTCTCCGCCATGACCTCACTGGTAAAGACCATGACCGAAGGCATGGGCGGCGGTTCCGCATTTATGGAAGACTATACCTACCACCTCGCTTCCGGAAACGAATACTCCCTCGGTGCCCACATGCTGGAGGTCTGCCCCTCCCTGGCGGCGGACAAACCCAGGATTGAGACCCATCCCCTGGGCATCGGCATGAACGTCAAGGACCCAGCCCGTCTTGTTTTCGAAGGCAAAGCCGGTCCCGGCACCGTCGCAAGTCTTATCGACATGGGCGGCCGTCTCCGTCTTATCGTTCAGGACATCGAGGCCGTCAAGCCCATTATGAATATGCCTAACCTTCCTGTTGCGCGCATAATGTGGAGGGCATACCCAGACCTTACGACCGGCGCGAAGATGTGGATTCTCTGCGGCGGGGCCCATCACACTGTTTTCAGTTTTGACGCCACAGACGAGCTTTATGAGAACTGGGCTGAGATCATGGACATCGAGTACATCCATATCGGCAGAGATACCACCGTCGAATCTCTGAAGCAGACGCTGCTATACAACGACATAGCCTGGAAGTTCAGATAAAATATTCTAAACGAAAGCGTGTAATATTATGCTTGAAGAAATAAAGAAAAAGGTCTGGCGGGAAAATTTAAATCTCGTAAAGTACAATCTTGTTGTTTTCACATGGGGCAATGTTTCCGAAAAGAGTCCCGATGGCAAATACATGGTTATCAAGCCCAGTGGCGTTGAATACGACACCATGCAGCCCGAGGATATGGTCGTTGTTGATATCTCTACAGGTGATAAGGTCGAAGGAAAACTGAAACCATCCTCCGACACCGACACCCATCTCGAAATCTACCGCAACTTCGCAGGTGTGGGCGGTGTTGTCCACACCCACAGCAAATGGGCGACCACAATGGCCCAAATGAAGCACGGAATTCCCGCACTCGGCACTACCCACGGCGACTATTTCTACGGTGAAATTCCCTGCACAAGGCTGATGACCCCCGAAGAAATCGCCGGAAGCTACGAGCTTGAGACCGGCAAGGTCATCGTCGAAACCTTCAAGGGCAAGAGTCCTGTCGATATCCCCGGCGTTCTCGTGGCAAGCCATGGCCCCTTCTCCTGGGGTACCGACTCCGCCAACGCCGTTCACAACTCCGTCGTTATGGAATACTGTGCCGAGATGGCTTACCATTGCATGATCTATAATCCCGATTTTATTCCCATGCAGCAGGAGCTCCTCGACAAGCATTATCTCCGCAAACACGGTGCAAACGCCTATTACGGTCAGTAATATGTCGTTGTTCTTTAAAATTTGTAAATTATTTATAAAGGAAGGCGAATATCTTGATTAAAGAGACCAGAGTCGAAAACGGTCTGCTTCGCGGTATTGCCGCGGCTGACCCCCGTATAATCACCTACAAGGGCGTACCCTTCGCAGCTCCTCCCGTAGGTAACCTTCGCTGGCATGAGCCCGTTGCCTGCCCCGACTGGGAAGGCGTACGTGACTGTAGCCGTTTTGCTCCCATCTCCATGCAGGGCAAGCCCGGCACACAGCACAACATCTACGAACTCGAGTGGAACGTCGATTCCGAAATCCCCATGAGTGAGGACTGCCTCTACTTGAACATCTGGACCCCCGCAAAGACTACTGAAGAGCGTCTTCCTGTCTTCGTATGGTTCTTCGGCGGCGCCTATCAGGAAGGTAACACAGCCGAGATGGAGTTCAATGGTGAGCGTATCGCCCGCCGCGGGATCGTCGTTGTAACCGTTAATTACCGCGTAAATTGTTTCGGTTTTCTCGCACATCCCGAAATAACCAAAGAAAATCCCGAGGCTCCCGCAAATTTTGGTTTACTTGACCAATTTTTTGGTGTACAATGGGTCCATAAAAATATTTCTGAGTTCGGCGGTGACCCCGACAACATCACGATAGGCGGCCAGTCCGCCGGCGGTGGAAGCGTAATTTCACAGATTACCTCCCCCAAAACCAAAGGATATTACAAAGGTGCCGTCATCATGAGCGGTACTTTCTACGGCGCGTACGGCCCCATGGGCACACGTCCTGTCAACGGCCTCGAGGCCGCTGAGAAGCAGGGCGAGGATTTCTTCGATTTCCTGGGTGTGAAAACGCTCGCCGAGGCCCGCGCTCTCGACGCTTTCTATGTACGCGACAAATACGCTGAATACATCGGCGGCGTGGTCGATACCACCGCACTAAACAGAGGCAGGGCCGGCGCCCGCATAGGCCCCTGTACCGACGGTAAGTTCATAACCGGCAACGGCGTTCAGATGATGATTAACAACGAACGCCAGATGATTCCTCTCATCATGGGTAATACCCCAATTGAGTTCCCGGCCGTACCCTTCTTTAAAGACGAGGCTGAGTTCGAGGAATACGTAAAAGCAACATACGGCGACAGTGCCGATAAATTCATTTCTCTCGTAAAGGGTTCCAACTGGTCCGAAACCCAGAAGAACGCCACATTCGCGCAGATCGAGCTCGGCGCCCGTTTAATTGCGACAGCATCAGCCGCCTGCAAGGACGCGCCCAATACCTATTATTACCAGTTCGATCCATCCGTTCCGGGTCCCGACGCTCCCGGCCCCTTCCATTCCTGCGACCTCTGGTTCTGGTTTGAAAGCCTCGCTTCCTGCTGGAGACCTTACAACGGCAAGCATTACGACCTCGCGCGTCACATGTGTAACTATCTCTGCAACTTTATTAAATCCGGGGATCCCAACGGCAATGACGCCGACGGCACCGATATGCCGGCATGGCTGCCTTACGCGGAATGCGAATCCCCGATGTATTTCAACGAGGACTGCGCCGGTATGAAGGACCGCAGTTCCGAAAGCGACCTTATGAAGCTTATGGTTGACTTCAACCTCAATAAATAGCTTCATAACTTATTTTGATTAATCCGGGCAAAGCCCGAATTAATAAATATTTATGGGTATAAACCCAAATTTTAAAAGGAGCAAGAACATGAAAAAATTTTTAGCACTCATCCTTGCATTAGTCATGGTTTTTGCACTTGCAGCTTGCGGTAAGAAAGAAGAACCCGCACCTGCACCTGCAACTGATGCACCCGCTGCTGATGCCGAAGAGCCTGCAAAAGAAGTTAAGGCTTTAAAGCTCGGTATCATCTACACCGGAAACGGCTATTTCTGGGACAAGGTTGGCGACGGTGGTAAAGCCAAGGCGGCAGAAATGAACGCCACAGGCGACTATAACATCGAAATTTATGCTACCGGTCCCACAGTCGCAGGCGTTGCCGGACAGATTCAGCTGTTCGAGGATATGCTTTCCCAGGGTTATATGGGAATCATTATCAGCCCGTCTGACTCCTCCGCTCTTAAGCCGACAATCGACAACGCTGCCGCTGCCGGTGTACCCACCATCTGCATGGACCAGGATGCTACTGAATCCGAGCGTCTCTGCTTCGTTGGTACAAACAACTATCACTTCGGCGAAATGTCCGCTGATGAGCTCGCCCGTGTTATCGACAAGACGGGCGGCGTTCTGCTTCAGACCATAGCTCTGACATCCGTTGTTGGTGCTGAGCGTTATCGTGGTATGACCGAAGCTCTCGCAAAGAACTATCCTGACATCGAAGTTCTTCAGGCTCAGATGGATGCGGCCGGCACCATGGACGAAGTTGCTGCCAACATCGAGAACCTCGTAACAAAGAATGCTGAATTCAAAGGCTACAACATCAACTACGCTGGTGGTGAAAACGTTATCAACGTTTGGAGACAGCGCGGTTGGACCGCAGAAACCAAACACTGCGTAACATCCGATGACCTCGATGCTATCATCTGGGCTGTTAAGGATGGCACCATTGACTCCACAATGGTTCAGAAGCAGTATAACTGGGGTTATGAAGGCATTCGTATTATGGCCGAGTACCTGCAGGACGGCGTACAGCCCGAAGAAGTCTTCGAGACCCTTGCTTATGCTTGCACAAAGGATCTTGCTGAAAAGAACTATCCTGACGTAAAGGGTGTTGACTAATAGTCAATCCACGTCCTTATATTTGTAGCTAATCTATAGTATAAGTCGGGGCTCCGGCATTCGCCGGAGCCCCACCCAATAATTAATAACTATTTTTCTTGTTTTATATTCGTTATTATCATATTCCACGAAATATTCCACGAAGGAGCTTAATAGTCTTATGGAAACTGCTAAGAAGAAATTTAATTTCTTTGTATGGTTACTTGACAAGCGTGAAATTACCATTTTCCTGTTAATCTTGATTATGTGCACGATTCTTTCTCTTACAACCCCAACATTCCTGCAGATGACAAACATTCTAAACATCTTTAAGCAGACATCAATCGGCGTTGTTCTCGCCTGCGGAATTACATTCATCATTTCCTCCGGCGGTATTGACCTTTCAATGGCTAATAACATGTGCTTAACCTCGGTCGTTCTCTGCCTTGTTTATAACTTCTTATCCAAACCGGAGGATAGCCTTGGACTTTCCCCCGCAGTAGGCAGTATCATTGCCATCGTTGTCGCAATCATTCTCGGTGCTTTCACTGGTTTTGTCAACGGTAGCTGCGTTATGAAGCTCGGTCTTCCTCCATTCATTGTTACGATGGGTGTATCCAATATCCTTCTCGGTCTCGGCCAGGTTGTTACCAAGGGCTACCCAATTCAGTTCTCCACAAAATCCTGGATGTTCATTGTAGGCCAGCAGACCTCCTTTAATCTTATTCCAAACCTGATTTGGTTCATTCCTTCAGTCTGCTTGATTGCACATGTCCTGCTCCGTAAAACAGTTCTCGGCAACCGTCTTCTCGCATGCGGTGGCAACATGACCGCTGCCAGACTTTCCGGCCTACCTGTAATGAAACTTAAAATCGGTGCCTACGTTATCGGCGGATGTTTCGCCGGTGTTGCGGGTTTGATGTGCGCCGGTCGTCTGAACGCCGGTAACCCCACTGCTGCTGGTACACTCGGTATGGACGCCATCTGCGCCTCCGTTATCGGCGGTACATCAATGGCCGGTGGCGGCGGCTCCCCCTTCGGCGCTATGCTCGGAGCCTTCCTTATGCAGCTGATCAAGAACGCTCTGATTCAGTACGAAGTTAACATCTACTGGCAGACAACCGTTATCGGCTCCATGCTGATCGCTATCTGCGCCCTTGATACAATTGCCCGCAAAGTCGGCGAAGCCAACGCGTAATAAAAATATGGCAATAACACGGCAATTAATATCAAATATGGAGGTTAACAAATGAGCGAAATTCTTCTTGAGATGAAGAGTATTTGCAAGGAATTCCCCGGTGTTAGAGCTTTGGATAACGTTGACTTTAACCTCAAGGCCGGTGAAATCCATGCTATTATCGGTGAAAACGGCGCCGGTAAATCTACCCTTATTAAATGCCTCGGTGGCAACCACATGCCCACCCATGGCCAAATATTCATTGACGGCAAGGAAGTCGTCATTTCCGGAGCTCATGTTGCCCGTGATAAAGGTATCGGCGTTATTTATCAGGAATTCAACCTGGTTCCCGCATTTACCATCGCCGAGAACATTTACCTCGGCCGCGAGCTCAGCAAAGGTTTATTAATAGATCGTAATAAAATGTACGCAGATGCAGACAAGGTTCTGGCCAAGCTCGGTCAGGAACACATCTCCTCCAAAAAGCGCATCTTCGAGCTTTCCACCTCTCAGCAGCAGATGATCGAGATCTGCAAGGCCGTTTCCAACAACTCCAGAATCATCGTATTCGACGAGCCTACCGCCGTTCTTACACAAAAGGAAACCGACCTGCTGTTCAAAATCATTGCCCAGCTGAAGGCTGATGGCGTTGGAATCGTCTACATCACCCACCGTCTTGACGAAGTTCTGCTTCTTGCTGACCGTGTTACCGGTCTTCGCGACGGCTTGGTTACCGGCACAGTTGACAAGACTCCCGAGCTGACCAAAGACGACCTGGTATCTATGATGATTGGACGTAAGCTTGAAGCTTACTATCCCGCAAGAAAGACTGCTCCTGAAGAAGAAGTTGTCTTCGAAATCAAGGACTTCAACAATGAGAAGCTGTTCCATGATATCAATCTCCAGCTTCATCATAAAGAAATCCTCGGTATCTGCGGTCTGGTCGGCGCCGGTCGTACCGAAACCTTCAAGGCCGTATTCGGTCTCCTGCCCCATGACAGCGGCGAAATCTATGTCAAGGGCGAGAAGATGCATCAACTTGCTCCTCTTGAATTCATCAAGAAGGGCATGGCACTCCTTCCCGAAGACCGCAAATATGAGGGTCTGTCCCTCATGCAGACCGCAGCACAGAACCTGGTTATCCCGAACTTTGATCTGGTATCCAGCAAGAACGGCATTTTTATTGATTTCAAGAAACGTGCCAAGTTTTGCGAAAAGTACTTCAACCTTCTCATGGTTCGGCCCAACCTGCCTGACCGTTTAGCCCTCAACTTCTCCGGTGGTAACCAGCAGAAGCTGATCATTGCCAAGTGGCTGGCACGTAACCCTGACATTCTTGTCATGGATGAGCCTACCCGCGGTATTGATGTTAACGCCAAGGCTGAAATCTACAACATCATGAACGACCTTACAGTTGAAGGCATGAGCATTATTATGATCTCCTCCGAAATGGCTGAGCTCATGGGTGTTTGTGACCGTATCATGGTTATGTACGAAGGCCGCTTCATCGACACCTTCATGCGTAACGAGTTCGTAGAAGACGATATCGCCAAGGCTGAATCCGGAATCAAGATTCACGCTTAATCGATTCCGAATATTGGCAGATTGTATGTATCTGATAACGGCTTAAAACATGCCGACCCTGATGGGGAACCCGGTTCCCTTTCGAAGTGACACTTACCGATAAAGTGACCTTCGTGGACGGTAAGTACACGTCAGGTACCCAACTATTGTCTCTAAACCGGTATGATACAGCGTAATTTCTGCCGCACTCTTAATGTTTGGACAGGTAATCCGGGGCTTTCGAGCCCCGGGTTGCTTACGAGTTGTCCGGGATTAGGATTATTACATGTTCTGATGTGCGTCAGTTTAATAGATTATTATTCTGCGTCCGGGCAAAGAAATGAAATTCGAAACTGTTTTCTGGTTTTACATTATAATATTTCTTTCTTTTACGGTAAAAGGGCGGGAATTATTATTCTCGTCTTTTTTTTAATAAGTATGCTTTTCAAATAGATATTAGAAGGGTATTGCCGGTTTACCCCGGTAAATTAATTATGTCTGAGAAATACATCCTTGAAATGCGAAACTTCAAAAAACATTTCGGCGCTGTCGTTGCTCTCAGCAACGGATACATCCGAGCTCAGGAGGGTAAGGTGACCGCTCTCGTAGGAGGCAACGGTGCCGGGAAATCCACACTTGTTAAAATTTTGTCAGGTGCACAGCCCGCCGATAGTGGCGAAATAATTTTTAATGGGAAAAAAGTTCATATAAAACAACCTAACGACGCGATAGATATCGGTATTAAGACCATTTACCAGGATCTCGCGTTGATCGAATCCTTTACAGTTACAAAAAACTTATTTGTTGGCCGTGAGGTCGTTTATGATCATCCCATTATCAGATGGCTGGGAATCATGAACATGAAAAACATGACAGGCTACGTTAAAAGCGAAATTAAGCGCATGGATCTCAATATTCCCAACACCGATGCTATTGTACGTTCCATGTCCGGCGGCCAACGTCAGGCTATCGCCATCGCCAAAGCCCTTATGGGTGATGAACCCAAGGTCCTTGTTCTTGACGAGCCCACAGCTGCTTTGGGCGTTAAGGAAGCCAACGAAATCAAGGAACTTATCAAGAAGTACCGCGATAACGGTGCCGCAATTATCCTTATAAGCCATGATATGCGTACGGTGTTCGAGCTTGCCGACGAAATTACGGTTATGCGTCTCGGTGAGACCATCGCCAACGTCAAGGCAGCTTCGGTTACTGAAGAGGAAATCGTCGCTCTTATGACCGGCGCTCTTGAAAAGATTGACGATAATAGAGATCTTCTGCCTTTCTGAGATATATAAAATTTAATCAATAAATTTTAAATAATCAAAGGAGAATCACATCTATGTTAAGAGAAGTCAAAACAGAAAACGGCGTAGTCCGCGGTCTGCCTGCAGGCGATCCAAGAATTTCATCCTTCAAGGGCATCCCCTTTGCAGCTCCCCCCGTGGGTGAAAACCGTTGGCGCGCTCCTCAGCCCGCAGCAAACTGGAACGGAGTACGCGAGTGCTTCAAGTTCGCACCCATTTCCATGCAGCATATTCCAGGACTTGACGAGCAGAACCTCTACACACGTGAATGGAACGTCGATCCCGAAATCGAGATGAACGAAGACTGTCTCTACCTGAACGTTTGGACTCCTGCCAAGAAAACAGACGAAAAGCTTCCTGTCTTCGTATGGTATTTCGGCGGCGGTCTTCGTGAAGGCAACCCTGCTGAGATGGAGTTCGACGGTGAGCGCGTTGCCCGCCGTGGCGTCATCTTCGTATCAATAAACTACCGTCTTAATGCCTTTGGCTTTATGACACATCCCCAGCTGGCCAAAGAACAACCTGATGCCCCCGCTAACTTCGGACATTTGGACCAGCAGGCTGGTACCGCATGGGTAAAGAGAAACATTGTTGCTTTCGGCGGTGATCCAAACAACATTACCATCGGCGGTCAGTCTGCAGGCGGTATGAGCGTTTCTGCTCAGCTCTCCTCTCCCCAGAACAAAAATCTGTTCCAGAAGGCCGTCATCATGTCCGGTCTGATGAGCAATGTCTACAAGACTACATTCGGCCCTATGAGAAGAATGAACTTCGAAGAGGCTCAGGAGATGGGCGCCAAGTTCTTCGAGTTCATGGGTGTCAAGACTCTCGAAGAGGCCCGTTCTCTTCCTGCGACAGTAATCCGCGACAAGTGCGAAGAGTTCAACATTATGTGGATGACCGTTCCCGACGGCAAGTTCTTGCTTGAGGAATCCGAGAACGTCATGATGACCGGTAAACGCTGGCCTGTACCTCTTATAGTCGGCTGTACAGTAGGCGAGACACGTTCTGCTATCGCCGCCAAGTCAATGGACGACTTTAAGAAGCTTGCTGACAACGCCTTCGGCGACATGGCTGACCAGTTCATGACACTCATCGGCAACAATGTTCCTGCTGCAACTGATGCCACTCGCATCAACGGCGGTGAGATTGCTATCCGCACAATGAAGACCTTCGACAAGAAGAACGGCGTTGAAAATCCTATTTACTTCTACCGCTTCAACCCCGAGATGCCCGGTTACGATCATCCCGGAACATTCCATTCCAGCGACCTCTGGTTCTGGTTTGAGAACTTTGCAAAATGCTGGAGACCCTTCACCGGCAAGCATTTCGACCTCGCCCGTCAGATGTGCAACGCTATCTGCTACTTCGCAAAGAACGGCGATCCTAATGGCCTGGACAACAATGATCTGCCTCAGGCAGAGTGGAAGCCCTTCTCCCTGGAAGAACCTAACGTCATGTACTGGGGAGATACGCCTGTTCCCTATGTTGAGCAGAAGAACGCTCTGAAGGAATTCCTTACCGAAGAAAATGTCAAGGCATTTGAATAATTTAATTATTAACAGGAGTGTACAGTTATGAA
Organism: uncultured Oscillospiraceae bacterium; assembly: GCA_964446385.1. Lineage (GTDB taxonomy): Bacteria > Bacillota > Clostridia > Oscillospirales > Ruminococcaceae > CAYSRC01. The sequence goes on from CAYUOH010000010.1 coordinate 36,708, forward strand.
AACAGTTAAAGACAAGTACGTTGTTGTAGGTGCCGACGGCGCCGGTTTCCCCCTTAAGGAATACATCAAGGCTTATCTCGAATCCAAAGGCTGGCATGTAGAGGACGTAGGTACCGTCGCCGGCGGTCCCCAGCTTATGTTCCACCGCGTTGGTTTCCTTGTAGGTTCGAAGATTGCCGAAGGCGAGTATGAGAGAGGCCTTATCTTCTGCGGCACAGCTATGGGTATCCATATCGCCGCCAATAAATGCCCCGGTGTCCAGGCTGCCGTAGTTGAGAGCGTGCCCGCTGCGAAACGTGCACGTGTCGCCAACAACTGCAATATTCTGGGTATGGGTGCTATGTATGTCGCTCCCGCAATGGGTGTTGAGATGGCCGAGGCTTTCCTCACCACAGATTTTGCCGAGGGTTTGGGAGAGGATTCCATGTTCGCCAAGTATCACAAGCTTGCTTTTGATGAAATCAACGCTTTCAATTACGATAAGTTCAAGGCCAGCGGTTTTGATCTGGACGCCATCAAGCTTTCGGATCCTCCCGCAATGGTTCCTAACGCAGGTGCTGAGAGACCCAAGTTCCTGTCATACGAGCCGGTATACAAATAAGATTAGCTTTTTAAGCACTCATTCCGGGCGGATTATTCCGCTCGGAATGTAAAAAAAAGAATAAGGAGAAAAATACAGCATGATACTGAAAAAGCTGTACAACGATCTTGATTCTCTGGTCGATGAAGCAATGGCCGGTGCGCGATTAATCGCCGCTCCCGATTCCGACAAGTACTCCAGAGTATTACCCAACTCCCGTATCACCGTCCGGACAGACAAATACAAGAAGCCAAAAGGTCTTGTAAAGTTTACAATGGGTGGCGGCGCAGGCCATGAAGGCCCTCCGGGAGTTTTCTGCCGTCCCGGTGGACCTGACGCTATGACCTCAGGCGACATTTTTGCCGCTCCCTCCGGCCAGCAGCTCTTCCGCGCTATTCAGGCTATCAACGACGGCAGTCCCATCATCATGAATGTAGCAAACCACGCAGGTGATGTTCTGAACGCAAAACTCTGCGCTCAGCTCTGCAAAGCCCAGGGTATCGAAGTCTACATGAACATCGGCGGTAACGACGTAGCCTCCGCCCCTAAGGGCCAGGAAGACAAGCGCCGTTCCATCGGCGGATGCTTCGGCGGCAACACCATGATGGCCGAACACGGCTGCAGCGTACAGGAAATCCTTGATTATTCCGCAAAGTGCGTTGCCCGTTCCAGAGCTTACGGTGTAGGTATCCGTCAGGCTATACACCCCGTATCCGGTTTGCCCATCATGCCGATGCCCGAAGACGAAATCGAGCTTGGCATCGGAGTTCACGGCGAGTCAAGCGGCAACAGAATCAAGCTGCCCCGCAGCCGCGAACTGGCAAGAATGGTTTGTGACATTCTTCTTGAAGACTATCCAATCGAGCGCGGCGAAGAAGTTGCCATCAGCCTCGGCGGCCTCGGTGGCATGACCTGGACTGAACTTGATATCCTCTATAAAGATATTTACGAGTATCTGATTGACGAAAAGGGTCTTGTCCTTTGGAACCACAACGTACGCAACGCCGGCACACAGGAACTCGGCGGCTTCATTCTCAGCCTCGGCAGCCCCGATGATGAGATCAAGAAGTGGATGTCTGCACGTCTGCCCAAGGGCCTGTATCCCGAGGACTGATTTCAGCAAATATATTATTTATTCGAGGTGTATTTATTATGGTATTAGAAGATCTTAGAAGATGCTTATTTGCAGGTGCTGACGCTGTTATCGAGAGAGAGCAGGAACTCAGCGAGCTGGATTCCGTTGTTGGTGACGGCGATCACGGCATTACTGTCCGCAAGGGCTATCAGAAAGCAAAGGCTGCTGTTGAAGCAGGCAACCCCCAGACCTTGAGCGATCTTATGATGTCCGCAGGCATGGGTCTTGCTGAAACATCCGGTGGAGCCATCGGACCCATTCTTGCCAACCTATTCATTGGTATGAGCGGTGCCCTCATGGGAAAAGACGAGCTAAACACACCCGATCTTGCCGCTATGTTTGCATCCGGTCTTGCAGCTGTCCAGGATATGGGCGGCGCGCAGCCCGGAGACTGCACAATGGTTGACACACTTTATCCCTTCGTTCAGTCTTTAAACGCTGCCGGTGATGTTGACATGAAGGAAGCTCTTACAGAAGCATGTAAGAAGGCCTGGGAAGGTTCCGAGGCTACCCGTGACATGATCCCCAGGCTCGGTCGTGCTCACAACTTGGGAGAGAGAGCCATTGGCTACATCGATGCAGGCTCCCGCTCCATGTATTACTTCCTGAACGGTTTTTCCGAGGCTCTCTAACTAAGGAGAAATCTCAGTAAATAAATAAAACAGTGTACCGGCTCCGGATTGTTACCGGAGCCGGTTTTTTTGTAAAATTCTACATTTTACTTGAACGGTACCGGTATGTTTCTGTTTACATTAGCGCAAATTTAGTATAAAATTATTAAAGAAATAACTAAAAAGGAGATTTACAGCATGACACTCAAAAAGCTGTACAACGACCTTGATACGCTTGTTGATGAAGCAATGGCCGGTGCGAGACTGATTGCCAATCCCGCATACGATAAATACTGCAGACAGCTTCCCAATTCCCGTATCCTCGTCCGTACCGACAAGTACAAAAAACCGAAGGGCCTCGTAAAGCTCACAGGCGGCGGTGGCGCCGGTCATGAGGGCCCTCCGGGAGTTATGGTTCGTCCCGGCGGAAACGATGCTTCCACCCGCGGAGACGTCTTTGCCGCTCCCTCCGGACAGCAGCTCTTCCGTGCTATTAAGGAAATCAACGACGGCAGTCCCATCATCATGAACGTAGCCAATCACGCCGGTGATGTCCTCAATGCAAAACTTTGCGCACAGCTCTGTAAAGCGGCCGGCATTGATGTCTGGATGAGCATTGGCGGCAACGACGTTGCTTCCGCCCCCAAAGGCCAGGAAGACAAGCGCCGCGGTATCGGCGGATGTTTCAGCGGCACCGGAATGATGGCCGAATATGGCTGCAGTGTTCAGGAAATCCTTGATTTCGCCAGGAAATGCAACGATAATGCAAGATCCTACGGCGTAGGTATCCGTTCTGCCATCCATCCCATTTCCGGTCTGCCCATCATGCCCATGCCGGACGACGAAATCGAGCTTGGCATCGGCATGCATGGCGAATCCAGCGGCAACAGAATCAAGTTGCCCCGCAGCCGCGAGCTTGCCAGAATGATTTGTGACATCCTTCTCGAGGATCGTCCCATCGAGCGTGGTACCGAAATCGCCCTAAGCCTAGGCGGTCTTGGCGGCATGACCTGGACTGAGCTTGATATTCTTTACAAAGATATTTACGAGTATCTTATCGGAGAAAAGGGCTTTATCCTGTGGAGACAAAATGTTCGCAACAGCGGCACACAGGAGCTCGGCGGCTTCGTAGTCAGCATCGGTACTCCCGATGACGAGATCAAAAAATGGATGTCCGCTCCTCTGCCAAAGGGCCTCTATCCCGAAGACTGATTTTTATATAACACGGAATAATATAAAATAGGAGATTAACTCATGAAAACAGTTAAAGACAAGTACGTTGTTGTCGGCGCCGACGGCGCCGGCTTCCCCCTTAAGGAGTACGTCAAGGCATACCTCGAGTCCAAAGGCTGGACCGTTGAGGATGTAGGTACCCGTGCAGACGGTCCCTCCATTATGTTCAATCGCGTAGGCTTCCTGGTAGGTGCCAAGATTGCCGAGGGCGAATATGAGAGAGGCCTTATCTTCTGCGGCACAGCTATGGGTATCCATATCGCTGCCAACAAGTGCCCCGGTGTGCAGGCTGCCGTAGTTGAGAGCGTACCCGCTGCAAAGCGTGCACGTGTCGCAAACAACTGTAATATTCTGGGTATGGGCGCAATGTATGTCGCACCTGCTATGGCCGTTGAGATGGTTGAAGCCTTCCTTAACACCGAGTTCGGTGAAGGCAACCAGAACAATCCACGTTTCATGCAGCTTCACAAGCTTGCATTTGATGAAATCAACGCCTTTGACTATGAGAAATTCAAGGCCAGCGGTTTTAATCTTGACGCAATCAAGCTCGGAGATCCTCCCGTAATGGCTCCTCCAGCAGGTGCTGAAGGATCCAAACGCCTTACCTACGAGCCCGTTTTCAAATAAACACAATTACTTATATCAACTGTACAGACTGGCCGGTATTTCCGGTCAGCCTGTTTACTTTGGGGCGATTTTTGTTTACAATTAAATTATAAAAAATAAACAAAGGAGATTCAGAAGCATGATACTTAAGAAGCTTTACAACGACCTCGACACACTGGTCGATGAAGCTATAATCGGTTCGAGATTGATTGCCAATCCCGCTGCCGACAAGTATTCCAGAGTTCTGCCCAACTCTCGCATTACCGTCCGCACCGACAAGTACAAGAAGCCGAAGGGCCTTGTAAAGTTCACAGGCGGCGGTGGTGCAGGTCACGAGGGCCCCCCGGGAGTTTTCTGCCGTCCCGGCGGAGCTGACGCTGCCACCTCAGGCGATGTTTTCGCTGCTCCCTCCGGACAGCAGCTTTTCCGCGCAATCGAGGCTATTAACGACGGCAGCCCAATCATCATGAACGTGGCAAACCATGCCGGTGACGTTCTCAATGCCAAACTCTGCGCTCAGCTCTGCACGGCCAAGGGCATAGAGACCCACATGAGCATCGGTGGCAATGACGTTGCTTCCGCCCCCAAGGGCCAGGAAGACAAGCGCCGCGGTATCGGCGGATGTTTCGGAGGTGCCACAATGATGGCCGAGTACGGCTGCGGTGTTCAGGAAATCCTTGACTATGCCAAGAAGTGCAACGACCGCTCCCGTTCCTTCGGTGTAGGAATCCGTTCTGCCATACATCCCATTTCCGGTCTGCCCATCATGCCCATGCCCGAGGATGAAATCGAGCTTGGTATCGGTGTTCACGGCGAGTCAAGCGGCAATAGAATTAAGCTCCCTCGCAGCCGCGAGCTGGCCAGAATGGTCTGTGATATCCTTCTTGAAGACTATCCCATCGGCAGAGGTGAAGAGGTTGCCATCAGCCTCGGCGGCCTCGGAGGCATGACCTGGACTGAGCTAGATATCCTCTTCAAGGATATTTACGAGTATCTGATCGACGAAAAGGGCCTTGTACTGTGGAGTCACAATGTACGTAACGCCGGTACACAGGAACTAGGTGGATTCGTTCTCAGCCTCGGTAACCCTGACGACGAAATCAAGAAGTGGATGCACGCCCCTCTTCCCAAAGGTCTTTATCCGGAAGACTGATTACATATTTATGGCATCAGAAGACCTTTCATCGAAAGGTCTTCTGATATTTACATAACAGGAAAGTTATATTATGAAATTTACATTTCACATTCCTACCGAGATACGGTTCGGCAAAGGCGTCGCGAAGGGAATAGGCATAGCTGTTTCGCCCTACGGTAAAAAAGCTCTGCTCGTCTACGGAGGAAACAGCATCAAGAAAAACGGTATCTATGACGACGTCACGAAATCCCTTATGGACGCCGGTATTGAATGGCTCGAACTTCCAGGAGTCCAGCCCAACCCTAAAGCCTCCCTCTGCCAGAAGGGCATAGAGATTTGCCGTGAGAATAATATAGATTTTGTTGTCGCAGTCGGCGGCGGAAGCAGCTCCGACTGCGCCAAAGGCGTCTGCGCGGGTTACTATTATGACGGTACACTTAGGGAAATGATTGAAAAGCATGTTCCTGCGAAAAAGGCTCTGCCTCTGTTTGTGGTTATAACACTAGCCGCGACCGGTTCCGAGATGAACGACGGCGGTGTTATAACGATAGATGAGACCAACACCAAAACCAGCGTCCACGGACCTGCGATATATCCCACTATTTCCTTCCTTGATCCGTCATATACGTATACAGTCCCCGCAAGGCAAACTGCTGCCGGAACGGCCGATATTTTCACGCACGTTATCGAGAACTATTTTGATTCCGCGACCGATACATACTTTACAGACGGTGTATGCGAGAGCATACTGCGGACATGCGTGAAGTACGGCGCCGTTGCCATAGCCGATCCCGAAAACGATGAGGCGCGCAGCAATCTTCTCTTGGCTTCATCCTGGGCAATGAGTGGTCTTGTGATGGGCGGCAGAAACGAAGGCCCGACTCTTCATCCTCTCCAGGCCCCGATAGGGGGTTGGTACGATAACACCCACGGAGAAGGTCTTGCCATTCTGATGCCCATCTGGTTCCGCAGGATTCTCAGTGACGGTACCGTCGGCAAATTTGCGCAGTTCGGCATAAATGTCTTCGGAATAGACAAAGACCTTGATAAGTACGAAATAGCTAACAAGGCAATTGAAGCCACCGAAGACTTTTTCTTCAATAAGCTCGGAGTACCGCGTACTCTCGGTGAGATAGGCGTTGACGATAAACACCTCGACGAAATGGCTGACGCCGCGCTTCCGCGCCTTGCCCACGCCTATGTATCTCTTTCAAAAGACGACATCATCGATCTCTACAAATCTGCGCTTTGATAATTCAGCCTGCCGCGGTAAATCGCGGCAGGCTGAAATTATATTGACATTATTGATTTTTTATAGTAATTTATAAATATTGAATAAACGATGTTTGAATTGTATGGTGCTTGTGAATATCTTATATATACTGCGTTCAGGCGTTGTCCTGGACGCTTTTTATATTATTATTTATTTGAATGGAGGATTTCAAAAATGTTGAACACAATTTCTTTAATGGGCAGATTCACCGCGCAACCCGAGCTGATGACCACACGCACCGGCGTTAGTAATGTTTCCTTTACTCTTGCGGTTCAGCGTGACTACGAGGGACACGACGGGGGACATGAAGCCGATTTCATCGACTGCGTCGCGTGGCGCAACACCGCGGAATTCGTCAATCGCAATTTCGGCAAGGGTGATCTTGTCGCGCTTACCGGTACGCTACAGACCCACGTCTACACTGACCGCGAGGGAAAATCCCGAAAAGCTATTAATGTTCTTGTATCCAACGTGTATTTCACCGGATACCGTTCCCACAGTACCGAGTTTCCCGAGGAGACCTCGGAGGCAGAGCCTGAAATTCCGCAGTAATGACCTGCAAAAGTAGCATTACATAAATAAAAATACGGAAGGCTGTTCTTCGAACATGTCTTTCCGTATTTTTTTGCGGTTATAAATTTTAGAATTTTCCGTTCTGCGTGTTACCGGGCTTAGCTGGCCCCAACTTCTGCGCCTTGCGGCGTTTACTTCACGCTGCTTTTTCTTTGAAAGCTTTTCGCAGGGTACATATCTGTCCATATTTTATCCTCCTTTGGTTATCCGGACCGGAGGATAGAATATCAGATAACGCGTGAAACGTCAAGAAATCAGAAAATCATACAATTCTTCTATTGTGTCGAAAATGTTGCTCGCACCCTTTTTTTCAAGGAAATCCCGGTCCCTGAACCCCCAGGTAACAATGGCGCAGTCTATTCTGCTGTTTTCAGCTGTTGCGATATCAACTTCGCTGTCACCGATATATATTGTTTTGGAGGAATCTGCGTCAAGAGACATTATCACTGCGTCTACCATATCGGGAGCGGGCTTGCGCTTGAGGCCTTCCTTTTCACCGATACATAAGTCAAAGCATCCTGGAAAGAAGCGTTCGCAGAGGACCTGCACCGCATAGTCTGCCTTGTTGGACACCAAAGCTGTCGCGATGCCTTTTGCGCGCAGCGATTGTATCATGTCCGTGACGCCATCGTAGCAGCCTGTACAATCACAGCAGTGTTCGGCGTAGAAGGGCTGGTAGACTTCGAGGACCTTGTCGATGGTTTCGTCGTCTGTGCCGGCGGGTAGTGCGTTCTTGATAAGGTTACGAATGCCGTTGCCCACAAATCCGCGTACAGCCTTAAGTGGATGAGTGGGGTATCCGAACTGTGAAAGAGCACAGTTGAGGGCTTGTTGCAGATCCTTAAGCGTGTCCAGCGTGGTACCGTCCATGTCGAAAATACACAGATTGTATTTCATAAAATGTCCTCGCGGTAATGGTATAATTTGTTTTTTGTGCTATAATAGTCCAATTATAACATACTTCGGGAGGGAAATATGGAAAGAATTATTATTACTGTCGTAGGTAAGGATCAGGTCGGTATTATTGGTAAAATCTGTACTCATCTGTCCGATTCCGGAATTAATATACTGGATATTTCCCAGACCATAGTGTCCGGCTTTTTTAATATGATGGTAATAGCCGATCTGAGCACCGGAAACGTTCCTTTTAATCAGATTTCCAGCGAGCTTAAGAATCTCGGCGATTCCATGGGCCTTATTGTCCAGGCCCAGCGTGAAGAGATTTTCACCGCAATGCACAGAATCTGAGGTTGCGATATGATTAATATTAATGAAGTTATCGAAACCAATACCATGATTCAGCACGACCTGCTGGACGTGCGTACCGTTACCATGGGTATAAGTCTTCTTGACTGTATCGATTCCGATGTCGATCGTACCTGCGAAAAGGTTTATGCCAAAATCGTGCGTTGCGCCGGAAGTCTTGTGGTTACCTGCAACGAAATAGCGAATGAGTACTGCATCGCCATAGTGAACAAACGTGTTTCCGTCACGCCGGTATCCCTTATCGGCGCATCCTGCTGCAGAACGTCCGCGGATTACGTAAAAATCGCGAAGGTCCTCGACAGGGCGGCGGAGAAAATTGGTATAAACTTTATCGGAGGTTATTCCGCTCTTGTAAGCAAGGGCATGACCACTGCAGAAAAACTGCTTATAGAGTCTATCCCCGAGGCTCTCGCGTCAACTTCATATGTCTGTTCTTCCGTGAATATCGGTTCCACAAAGACCGGCATCAATATGGACGCCGTTCGCCTTATGGGTCATATCATCAAGGAAACCGCCCGCATCACCGCAAAAGAAGATTCCCTGGGCTGTGCTAAGCTGGTGGTGTTCTGCAACGCTCCTGACGATAATCCCTTTATGGCCGGAGCCTTCCACGGCGTTACCGAGGGTGACACAGTAATCAACGTGGGCGTAAGCGGCCCCGGCGTTGTAAAATCCGCCGTATCCCAGGTCAAAGACCGGAGCTTCGAAGTTCTTTGCGAAACTATAAAAAAGACCGCGTTCAAAGTTACCCGTATGGGCCAACTTGTGGCTCAGGAGGCAGCAAAAAGGCTCCAGGTTCCCTTCGGAATTGTAGACCTGTCCCTTGCCCCCACGCCCGCCGCGGGCGATTCCGTGGCTGAAATCTTAGAGGAAATGGGCCTTGAAAGGGTAGGGGCACCCGGTACCACTGCGGCCCTTGCCATTCTTAACGATCAGGTAAAAAAAGGAGGCATAATGGCCTCCTCGTACGTGGGTGGTCTTTCCGGCGCGTTCATCCCTGTTAGCGAGGACAAGGGAATGATCGATGCCGTAAGTCTAGGCACCCTGTCCATTGAAAAGCTTGAGGCTATGACCTGCGTCTGCTCCGTAGGTCTCGATATGATCGCTATCCCTGGCGATACCGACGAGACATCTATAGCCGGTATTATCGCCGACGAGGCCGCAATAGGCATGATCAACCAGAAAACCACTGCTGTTCGCGTTATCCCTGTTGTCGGGAAGACAGTGGGGGAGACCGCAACCTTCGGCGGCCTGCTGGGTTACGCCCCGATTATCGCGGTAAATCCCTGCTCCTGCGCTGATTTCGTTAACCGTAGTGGTAGAATTCCAGCCCCGGTGCATAGCTTTAAAAATTGACAAACTTGAGATACAAGAAAGCTTGACAGAAAGCACGAAATTTCATCTGAAAACCGTATCCGTAAATAATCCTCCTGACGTCAATGTCAGGAGGATTATTTTCTGTTATAGAGTATATAGTTTGTAAAAAATACAATTTGTACTAATTGACAAAATCACGGAAGCTGACGCCTGAGGCGTCGGGAGTCGTTCCGTACTCGACAACGATATATTTCATATCGTCGTAAATCAGGCTGTTCCACTTGTCATAATCAATGGTGTCGTCGTCAAAGTAGTAGCTGTCATAATCAAAGCTTTCGGTGTCCGTCCGAATCTGTGCGCCTGCGGTATGCCACAGTTCGTAACCGGAGCCGTCGGGAATATAATAGTATATTTCGGAACTGAGGAAGTTGTCGATACTTCTGTCCTCGTATATTACCGCAAGGCAGTCTTTTCCGTCCACTGTAGCGGTGCATACGGCAGCCCAGATATCGTCGGCTACGTCATATGTCATAAGCTGATCGTCAATCTGTCGTGTGTGAAATCCGCCTGATCCCTTTGGGTTGTATCTGCTAAGGACATACCGAACACTGTATCCGTCTGTGGAATAAACCGCGACGAATTCGTCAAGCCCGTCTCCGTCAAGGTCCCAGATAACGGCTCTGCTGTATTCAAGCAGACGTTCTCTTTTGGTGAATGAAATGCCCGATTTGTCAATCCTGTCGACGACGTCGTGAATTATGATGTCGTAGTCGTCTAAGCAAAGGTTGTTGATATTTTCAAGCTCTTTGTCGGTGTAATCCGAAAGGGTAAAGTTGTCGATATCGGTTTTTTCATCGAAAATGCCATCAAAATAATCGTCGGGCAGATCATATATGGATTCTTTGTAATATTCATTGTTGTTCTTCGGGAGAAAACCGAAAAAGTTTTTGAATATCACCGTCGCGGCAATTCCAATGATAATCATTGCGGCAATAACCGCAAGAATTATCACTATCGCGCTGGTGCCTTGCTTTTTGGACCGGGCTGCGTATTTCGGATAATCGGGGTCGGACGATCCATATACGGGATTTTCTAAGGCTACAGGTGTAGTATCGGCTTCGGAGATTTCAGTTTTCCCGGGAACCGATTCAGAGGCAGGAATCTCTGTCTTTGCAGTTATTTTAGGAGAATATACAGGTTGTCGTACTGTTTGTTCAACAGTGGGATTAATTATTCCGGCTGCCAGTTCCTGTACAGTATTCTTTATTATCTGAGCTCCGCAGTTGGTGCAAAAATTGTCGTTCTGGGATACTTGTGATCCGCAGTTTTCACAATACATTACTGATTCTCCGTGTTGATGGTGATTTCGCCTTCGGCAAGTACCGAACCGTCGTTTTCACTAAGGACGGATATGCCGAGTACGACCGTCTCAATTTCTTCGGGACTTACCCCAGCATCTTCAAAGGGGTTGCCGTACCAGCATACCGAGGAATAAACCATGCCGGTTGCAGGAAGGCTGCGGTTCCAGTAGGGATTGAAATCTTTTCCGTTTATTTCGGCAGATGTAATGGTAAATGATACGTCGTATTCGCTGTTGTTATCCAAAAAAACGTCAAGCGTGTATCCGTTACTGTCGTTTCTGCCTGTCGGTGAAAAATTCGCAGAAAACTTACCGTATTCGGTTTGCAGTGTCATCTGTCCGGTATAGGCAGATTTTTCCGGAAGGGAATAGCGCTTTGCCGCACCCTTGCCGTTTGGGTAGGCAATAACGCTGCTGTCGGCGTACTGGGTTTCATCGGTATCGGTGCTTACGGCCGTAAAATGGAACAGAGCGCTCGAAACATCATTTATTTTACTGCCCTCAAGTTGGGATGAATACCATACCACCTCTCCGTCAAAAACTCCGGAAGCCTCGGCTTCAAAGCTCATAACAGGTGTTAGTATAAGATTGTTGAGCATGCCGCCATCGGCCGTGAACAACAAGGGACGTGGGCTGTTGTTCTCCGCTGTAACGTCAAGAACGTATCCCCAGCTTTCCATGGATGCTCCGGTTACTTTAAGTATCACTGAACCGTTTTCGCACACTGCAAGCGGTGCTTCCTCGGGTTCCTCTTCGGGTTTAGATTCTGTTTCGCCGCTGCCGAAAGTTGTGGGTTTGTCCTTAAGTGTGGGCGTTGTATCACCGGATGGATATGAGCTTATCTTGTCGTCAACTTTTTTAATCAGACTGTCAATGCTGCTGCTGATATCGCCGCCTGTGCAGGAGCACAGCAAAACGGTGCATATTATTAATGCGATTGCAGTAAAAAGGAATTTTCTCATTCGGGGAAGACCTCCTGAAGGTTAAAGCCGGGACTGTCAGAGCTGTAGCTGCACACCCTGTAGTTCTGAATGGAAAATAGCGCGTTGAAGGTCTCGGCGCTGCATTCAGCGCCGTCCTTGAGGTAGATTGGAGTTGTACCACCAATCCAGTCGAGGCTTGCGATATGGTAGATGTTCTCACGGTCGATGCAGTAGATATGGTCGGTGCCGCATTCCGTACCCTCATTGTCCCAGGTGAACACGCAGTGCAAAAACAGGCTGTCCCCACTCTTACCTATGCGTATACCCGCGGTGGACAAATTTTTTGACATATCACCAAGACGTTGTGTAACACGGACGATGTCCTCAGCACCGTACTTGTCGACATCAGTGTAACGGTAAAGCCCGGCAAAGATATCCTTGCCGTTGGCAGTGAATGTGACAACCATTTCGAAAAGACCGTCACCGTCGTAGTCGTATACCTGCGCGTGGCATTCGCTCCGGACCGAATCAACGGCGCCCTCGGGAATATTTTCCTTAACAGCTTCATCAAGGGAAAACAGGATCTTTTTATATTTCAGAAGTATTTCATTGTTGAGCTTGTCGGCCTCTTTGCCGGTGTACAGCGGTTCGGGCAGCCCATCGAACATGTCTCCCGATGCGGCATCGCCGGGCTGCAGTACCTCCGTGCCGGTGTCTGTACCGCTATCTGAGGGAGCGGGTTCGGACTGCTCTGTGACAGGCTTAACTGGGTCCTCCTTCTGAACCTCGACATATCCCGCAGCGTTCATTATAAGGACGGCAAGCACAGTGCCGGCAATGGCACTAAGAAATACAAAGATGATTAAAATAATATTATTCTTATTCATTGAGATATTATATCACAACGTAGGTTGGTTTGAATACGTTCCCCGTTTGACGTTATTTGCACTCCTCGAAATCTGTGGTTATCTCCGCAAGGCAGCGTTTCATAAGCGCTTTGCTTTCCCCGAGAACGCTGCAGACGTTTCTGAAAATTGCTATTAATAATTCAGAATCTTTAATACTAGGTGACTGCAATGAAAAAACTGCAGTCACCTAGTATTAAAGATTCTGAATTGAGTGATTGCCCGGGAAGCGATATTTTTCAAGCTCCGAGCATGCTTTGGTCGTAGTAGTACAGAGCCTCATTGAAAGTGCCGAAGCGGAAAAGAATTTTGTTGATAAGCTCTCGTACCTCATCTTCAGTACTCTGTTCAGTTTTTTAGGGCTGCAGGCATCGTTATTAAGAACGTTTGACGCAAAGAGTATCGGCTTTTCGGACGGTGCAGCCTTTTCAGCCCGGAAAAGTTTAGAAAGATTGATTGTCAGGATTGTCATAGAAAGCGGATACTTGTTTCAGAAGATCCCTTATGAGTAGATGCTGGGGACATGCCTCTTCGCATTGTCCGCATTCAACACAGTCGCTTGCTTTGCCGCCGTCGCGTGTGTAGCCGGCGTAATACGGGAATGTGAATCCTCCGAAGGTTTTCTGAGTATTGTAGAGGGCAAACATGTTGGGAATTTGAATGTGCATCGGGCAGCCGTCGGTGCAGTAGCGACATCCTGTGCAGGGGATAAGCCCCGCAGAACGGACAATTTTGACAACCTTCTGAAGTCCGGCGGTCTCCTCTTCGGATAGAGGTCTGAAGTTAGCCATTTGTTCGACGTTGTCGGCTACGTGTGCAGGCTCTGACATGCCGCTAAGAACCATCATGATTCCATCAAGACCCTCGGCAAAACGTAAAGCTACTGTGGCGGGGCTGCTGCTCATACCGCTAAGGATTTCCTGAGCTTCTGTGGGCAGGCTGGTAAGACTTCCGCCCTTGATGGGCTCCATTACGATAACTGGCTTATTGTACTTTTTACAGACCTCAAGGCAGTTCTTGGACTGGACACCGTTGTCCTCGTAGTCCAGATAATTCAATTGAATCTGTACAACCTCAACCGAAGGCTGTTCCTTTAGAATCATATCAAGAACTTCGGGGTTGTCGTGGAAAGACATGCCAACATGCTTTACTTTACCCTTGGCCTTAAGCTCCGAGGCAGTCTCGAAGGCGTGTTCCTTCTTGTACTTGGGGTAGTTTCCGGAACTCATGGCGTGCATTAGCATGAAGTCAAAGTATTCGACGCCGCAGGCTTCAAGTTCTTTGTCGATTACTTTTTCGATGTCGGCCTGTACGTTCCAGGTGTTGTCTGTTAGCTTGTCGGTCAGAACGTATTTGTCTCTGGCGTATCTGGATGTCAGACATTTTTTGAGAGTAGTCTCGCTTTTCCCGCCGTGGTATACGTGGGCAGTATCGAAATAGTTAAATCCTGCTTCCATAAAGATATCAATCATCTTTGTCGTTGTTCCAATATCGATGTTTCTGCCAACCTGGGGCAGGCGCATGGCGCCGAAGCCGAAACGCCCGTTGATATTGTCAAAATAGGGGTTTTTGGAAATCATATTATGATGTTCAACTCCATTTCATCTTTTTTCTTATTATATCACATCAGCAGACAAATAAAAAAATATCCCCGGAAAGTATCCGGGGATATTATCGTTAAAAATTAAAATTTTGGGATAACAGCACCGTTGTAGGTGTCTTCGATAAACTGACGGACCTCTTCGCTCTGAAGAGCTTTGACAAGCTCCTGGATTTTTTCGTCTTTTTCATCGCCTTCGCGTACGACAAGAACGTTTGCGAATGTATCTGCAGCCTCGCTGTCCTTATCCTCGACGGCTATGGCGTCGTTGGCAACGCTGAGACCGGCGTCGATTGCATAGTTGCCGTTGATAACAGCCATATCGACGTCCTTAAGAATATGACTGAGCTGTGCGGCCTCCATCTCGACGATGTCAAGGTTGAGAGGGTTGTCCACGATGTCAAGTTTGGTGGCTTTGAGACCCGCACCATCCTTAAGTGTGATAAGGCCTTCCTGCTGCAGGAGCTGAAGGGCACGGGCTTCGTTGGTGGTGTCGTTGGGAACGGCTATCTGCGCTCCGTCGTAAAGTGCGTCAAAAGATGTTGTCTTTCCGGGATATACACCGAATGGCTCGTAATGAACGTAGCAGGCCATGGCAAGATGGGTGCCATGCTCCTCATTGAAACTTGTGAGATAGGGCATGTGTTGGAAATAGTTGGCGTCCAGACTGCCATCCTCAAGGCTGGTGTTGGGCAGTACATAGTCGGTGAATTCGATAATCTCAAGCTCGATGCCTTCCTTGGCCAGCTTTTCCTTTGCTATTTCAAGAATTTCCGCATGGGGTGTGGGTGTTGCGCCGACCTTAAGGGTTTCCTTTTTATGGCATCCCGACAGTGCGAAACAGAGTGCTACTACCAAAATAACTGCAAACAGTTTTTTCATTTTTTCTCCTTTTATTTTGTGCGTTTATCGGATTTTTGTGATGCAGTATTTCCAACCGTCTGGAACACCTGCACTATTACAACGAGGAAAAGCACCATCCAGATCATTACGGTGTAGTTTCCGCGATAGTAACCGTAGTTTATAGCGATACCTCCCAGGCCACCGCCTCCGACGATACCGGCCATGGCGCCATATCCCAGGATGGTGGTGACGGCGATTGCGGCTCCGTTAATCAGAGAGGGCAAGGCCTCTGGAATCAGTACTTTTGTGACAATCTGCCACGGTGTGGCGCCGCATGCCGTTGCCGCCTCGATTACGCCGTGGTCGACCTCCTTAAGGCTGCTTTCCACCATTCGGGCAATAAAAGGCACGGCTGATACGACAAGAGGGACTATCATGGCCTTGCTGCCGACTGTTGTGCCGACTATAAGTCGGGTAAAGGGGATAATCGCGAACAGAAGAATCAGGAAAGGTACGCTGCGGATGATATTGATGATAACTCCGAGAGTCTTGTTGAGCCAGCTTACGGAGTGTATCCCGTCCTCGGCGGTAACAATCATAACAACGCCAAGAGGTAAACCGAGGATATATGCGAAAAGTGTGCTCAGCAGGGTCATGAACAGGGTTTCAATTATACCCTGACCCAAAAGTAGCAGCATCTGTGAATCAAACATTTTCAATAAAATCCTCCTCGAATGTAATTCCTTTAATAGAAAGGTATGTTCGGATTTTTAACGCTGCGTTTTCATCCTCCGGCAACTGGATTACCATCTGGCCATAGGCCTTGCTGTTAAGTACTTTAGTGTCGGCGTAAAGGATATTTACCGGTGAACCGCATTCCAGAACCATATTGCCGATGATAGGCTCGAATGAGCTTTCACCGTCAAAGATAACGCGGATGCTGTTTCCGCCGACAAAGGGGGCAGTGTCCTTTCCGTCGGGGAATATCAGTTTTTTAGCTATGGAGGACTTTGGATTGGCGAATACCTCGGAAACTGGGCCGAGCTCCGCTATTCGGCTGTCGTCCATAATAGCGACGCGATTGCAAATTTCTTCGATAACCGTCATCTCGTGGGTGATGATAACAATGGTGATTCCGAGCTTTTTATTGATGTCCTTCAGCAGGGTAAGTATCTGTCTTGTGGTTGTGGGGTCAAGCGCGCTTGTTGCCTCGTCGCACAGCAGAACCTTGGGATTAGTGGCCAGCGCCCTTGCTATGGCGATACGCTGCATCTGTCCGCCAGAAAGCTGGGAGGGATAACTGTCGGCCTTGTCGGGCAACCCGACAGTTTCGAGAAGTTCTCGCGCCCTTGCTTCGGCATAGGACTTGTCTAAGCCCGATATCAGAAGAGGAAAGCAGATATTCTGAAGGGCAGTCTTCTGCATAAGAAGGTTGAACTGCTGGAAAATCATGCCGATGTTGCGACGCTCCTTGCGGAGCTCGGCGTCGCTGAGCGCTGTCATTTCACGTTCGTCGACCCAGACCTTTCCCTTTGTGGGGCATTCAAGCAGATTGATGCAGCGAATCAGTGTGGATTTACCAGCGCCGGAGAAACCGATAATTCCGAATATCTCGCCCTTCTCAATATCGAAGGAGATGTCGGTGCATGCTTCGACGGTGCTTGTTTTGGTCTTATAGACCTTTGATACGTGCTCGAGTCTGATCATAAAAATCTCTTTTCAAACTGTTGTATTAAAAAAATAAAACCCTTAACAAAAAACGTTAAGGGCGAAATTATCGCGGTACCACCTTAATTCGCACATACCTCACGGTATGTACCTTGCCGGGTACGGGGGGAACAATAGTTATTCCTTATACCCTGTCGCTGTAACGGGCGACCCCGTCAAGGCCTAACCTGGAGAATCCGGCTCGACCACAAAGCTCGAAGACCATGTTCACACGTTTCCTATATACCTGCTTTCATCATCTGCAGGCTCTCTGGAATATAGAAAACACGCGTTACTCTTCTTGTCTACGCTTTTTTCGGATATTGTTTTACAATATTAAATCACAAGGAGTCCCGTACGTCAATAGTCTTAATTTACATTGTAACACTTAAACCTATGTAGTATTATTTTTATATAAAATATTGTTCATTATTACAAGAAATTAAACTTCTCGAAAGGATATCTCCGACATGCCTAAGTATATAATTACCTTAGATCAGGGAACGACAAGCTCACGCGCCATCATATTTGACGAAAACCAGGAAATAGTTGAAATCGCCCAGCATGAATTAACCCAGATTTATCCCCGTGAAGGATGGGTGGAGCATGACCCCACGGAGATTTACTCCACACAAGTCGGCATAATAGCCGAGGCTGTTGCCCGCAGCGGAATCAATCCCGGTGAAGTTGCAGCTATTGGTATCACCAACCAGCGCGAGACTGTCGTCGTATGGGACAAAACCACCGGCCGTCCTGTGTATAATGCCATCGTGTGGCAGTGCCGCCGTACCGCCGATATTTGCGAGGATCTTGCCCGCAGAGGACTTACAGATTATATAAAGCGGACCACCGGACTTCTGATTGATGCCTATTTTTCGGGAACAAAAATCAAATGGATTCTCGATAATGTGGAGGGTGCGCGCGCCAGTGCCGAGGCAGGGGAGCTTCTGGCAGGCACTATCGACAGCTGGCTCGTTTATAAAATGACCGGTGGAAAGGTCCATATAACCGACCGCACCAACGCCAGCCGAACAATGCTGTATGATATCCACAATCTCTGTTGGGACGAGAGACTATGTCACGAGCTTAACATTCCGATGAGCATACTGCCCAAAGTCTGCAGTAGTAGCGAAATATACGGCACTTACAACATTAACGGTACGGAAATCCCTATTGCCGGTATCGCCGGGGATCAGCAGGCCGCTCTGTTCGGCCAAACCTGCTTTGAAAAAGGAGAAGGTAAAAATACATACGGTACCGGCTGTTTCCTACTTGTTAATACAGGCGAGGAGGCTGTCGAAAGCAAAAACGGTATGCTTACTACGATTGCCGCCACAACAGGGGACCGGGTGCAGTACGCTCTGGAGGGCAGCGTATTTGTCGGCGGAGCCGTTATCCAGTGGCTCAGGGACGAGCTCGGTCTTATTTCCGACGCGGCTGACAGCGAATATTTTGCCAACAAAGTATCAGATACCGATGGGGTTTTCCTGGTGCCTGCGTTTACGGGCCTCGGCGCACCTTACTGGGATATGTACGCAAGGGGAACCATTGTCGGCCTCACCCGCGGAACCGGCAAAAACCATATTATTCGAGCAGCGCTTGAATCAATTGCCTACCAGAGTAACGCCGTACTGCAGGCTATTCAGAACGATATAGGCGTACGCTTTACCGACCTTAAGGTTGACGGAGGCGCTTCGGCCAACCGCTTCCTCATGCAGTTCCAATCTGATATTTCCGGAGTGGAGGTACGCCGCCCCATGATCAGGGAAACTACGGCTCTTGGTGCGGCATGCCTTGCCGGTCTTGCCACCGGTGTATGGAAGTCTCTTAACGAGATCAGGGAGCGCTGGACGCTTGATACTGTATTTACCCCTGCTATGACCGCGGCCGAAAGAGAAACACGCATTAATGGCTGGAACAGGGCTGTTGCCAAAGCCTGTGGCTGGGTTATCAGCGAATAACTCTAAAAAACAAAATTTTACACAGATACACGCATTGGGAGATAAAATGTTAAACCAAAAACAGAATCTTCTTAGAATGCTCGATGGCGAAATGCCGGAATATGTCCCGGTTGCCCGTTTCGGGCCTGGTGTCATTCCGCTTACCGTCGGTGGGCTTACGAATCCTTCCATTCTGGGAGATATTCGCGGACCCAACGGCGATGGATATTCTCCGGCAACGCCGCCGCCATGGATCCAAAAGATCCAGTTGTTCAGAAAATCAACGGTTGGATCAATGACGAGGCGCTGAAGCTTTCTACCAAGGTTTATAAATAATCGTATCAGCAATAATTGCCGAATTAAAGGAATACTATGGATTATAACGAAATTCGCAGTTTTATTGATTCCGAAGGCCGTCTTACGGCATTTCCATCCAAGCGAAAGAAGAAGCTTCTGGCTCTTTTATTTCTAGCGGAAAAAATCCCCTCTGGGAAAGCGTTTACAGAAGCGGAGTTTAACAGATTTCTCTCCGGTCTGCATACCTTCAATGATCCTGCTACTCTCCGCAGGGAACTGTTTGATTATTTTTTAATCAACCGTGATAAGGCCGGCAGGGAATATTCCATAAACCCGGACAGGTTGTCTCCGGAGGAAATATTGGAAAAATACTGCATATAAAAATGGAAGCCTGTCTTCCGTTACGTTTAATACTCCCTTTATGATAAACAGTGTCATCTATTCCACTGTCTATCATAAAGGGAGTATTTGTATCTCAAAAGAAAGAAGAGCGTAAGTACAAATAGATATTGTAAGGCTTGCGCAGAAGGGAAAATAAGTCAAAAAGAATCAGCTCGTCATTTCATAGTCAGTAATACAACAGTACAAGAGTGGTTATGGTAGTTTTTTCTGCTCTAAAAACCCTTTCAGAAACACACAGTCCTTACTCTTTTCTATTGTGAAATCCGTATTATTTTAAAACTCTATGGATACCTCAACATCTTGTAGGTTTAGAATACTATTACAGATTAAATGAAATTCATCAAAAATCTATCCTATCCTTACCGTAAAGTGTATTACCTCTGTCTTTGTGGTTCTTTTGAAGCGCGTCTGCCCTGAGCGGTCTGCGTTCTTCGTCCGGTCTGACTTCGGCACTTCTCCGTACCTGGTTCTGCTGCTGGGCTTTTTGAAGCATACGCCTGCGGTGTTCTTTCTGTTTTCGCGGGATTACCACAGTCATCATGTAGATATAAAGCAGTACCAGCAGGCCGGCAATTATATAGATTATTACGGCTACTTTGCCGGTTAATATCCTTGTTATGTTGTCCTGCAGGTAAACCAGCCGGCTGAATCCTGCGTCGGAACGGGATACCAAATTTACCGTTCCGATCAGTTTTCCGTCGCGGTAGACCTCAGCGTCGCCGATAATCTGTCCTTTTTCGACAGGCGCCTCGATGCTTTCGGGAAGATGACAGTCGTATTCTGTTTTGATCTCGTTGCTGTCCTCATTCCGGTTAATTGTTGTAAAGAGTTCACCGTCGGGATACAGCAGAAGATAATCAGCCGTGTCGGAATATTTCAGATTGATGTCTGCCACGACGTCGTCGGTATTCACAATATTTATCTGTTTCAGGTTGTTAAATACCCAGTCATAGATTAACCGGGTTTCGGTAAAGGAAGTGCTGTCGAGAGCAAACCCGGAGCTCGGCCATGGCTTTTCATTAGGGGACAGCGGACATCCCAGCAGTACAAGCAGGTATGCCTCGTCTCCGTAAACCGCGGCCGATACAAAACATCTCCCGGACTCATCGGTAGTTCCTGTCTTTATACCCCGGATATAAGTCGTATAGTAATCAGATGAAGGGTCCTGCATATATACTGTGCTTACAAGGGTCACTTCGCTGTTTTTGTTGTCCTCTTTTTTGTAATGTCGGGATTCGCAGCTGATATCCCAGAAGTCGGGAACTTTAATCGCCCACATCGTTATTTTCGCAAGATCCATGGCTGTGGTGTAGTTCCCGCCGTGTTCAATTGAAAACACGCCGTGAGGATCGGAAAAATAAGTGTCTTTGCAGCCAAGGGCTTTTGCCTTGGCGTTCATTGCAGAGATAAACTCATCCCAACCGTAATGGTATGCCAGTGTGCTGGCACCTTCGTTAGCTGATTGAAGCATCATGCAGTATATCAGTTCCCGCATGTTAAGTTCCTCACCGGGTTGAAGGTTGGCGGTGGACACGTTCAGGCCGGAAAACTCGTTCCAGATATAATTAGGCACGGTTACTATCGTGTTGTCGGGGTCGCTGCACATGCTTAGCCCTAGCGCTGCGGACATTATTTTTGTTGTACTTGCTGGAGCCAAACGTTCTTCGGCGTTCTTTTCGTACAGAACTTCACCCGTTGTAATGTTCATCAACACAGCCGCCTCGGCAACAGTATCAAAATCGCAACCGTAATTGCTTGAAGCGGCAACCGTGTTTGCCGGAACAACAAGCAGGAACAGAGCGATTAATGCTGCGGCAGCTATTATTTTCTTCATACAAAACTCCGTATCAGTTGAATGTGGTTTCGGTATTGCTGAATATCGTTTCTATTTCATTTCGTATCAGACTGTGCTCCGGATTGACAAGCATCTGGTCGGATTCTGAAAGTTCCTTTGCGGCGTCGGCGGCTTGATAAAGAATATCCTCGTCATTGTAAAGGTCGGAGATTCTGACCTCGGGAAGTCCGTGCTGGCGGTTTCCGAGAAAATCTCCGGGACCGCGCTGGATCAGATCCTGTCTGGCAATTTCAAAACCGTCTGTCGTGGACGTCATAACCTTCAGCCGGTTCAACGAATTTACGGAGTCGGTGGAGGAAACAAGAATGCACCAGCTTTTTGTGTTTCCGCGTCCGATTCGTCCCCTAAGCTGATGAAGACTTGAAAGACCGAAACGCTCGGCGTTTTCGATAATCATCAGATTGGCTCTGGGAACATCGACACCGACTTCGATAACAGTAGTGGAGATAAGAACGTCTATTTGACCGTAACGGAACTTGTCCATAACCGCTTTCTTTTCAGCGGGCTTAAGACGGCCGTGGATCAGACCGATATTTAGATCCGGCAGATAATTGTTTTTAATATCCTCATAGTATTCGGTCGCTGATTGGGTGGAATCAAGTGCTTCGCTGTCCTCCACAAGAGGACATACGATATATGCGGCGTGGCCGTCCTTTACTGTTTTGCGTACGAAATTGAGATATCTTGAACGGTATTCGGAGGTAACAAGCCGTGTATTCACAGGTAGCCTGCCCGGGGGCATTTCATCAATTACCGAAATATCAAGATCTCCGTACATTATCAGAGCCAGAGTTCTCGGAATGGGTGTTGCCGACATGACAAGAAAATGGGGAAGATTGCCCTTGGCACTCAGTGCGGCTCGCTGGCGAACACCGAACCTGTGTTGTTCATCTGCTACCACAAGCCCGAGATTATGATATATGACTTTGTCGGATATCAGGGTATGGGTGCCCACGATTAAATCAACATCCCCGGAGGCCAGGCGAGCTAGAAGTTCATTTTTGGCTTTTCTTTTTGTACTTCCTGTCAGCAGACCGACAGAAAATCCGAAAGGAGACAGAAATCTGTTGAAGGTTACGGCATGCTGTTCCGCCAGTACCTCAGTGGGCGCCATTACGGCACATTGATATCCGCTCTGAATGGCGCAGAATATTCCAGCCGCGGAAACGGCGGTTTTTCCGCTTCCTACGTCGCCCTGGAGAAGGCGGCTCATTGGAAAAGAACCGGACAGATCCTCGGCTATTTCATTCATACACCTGCGCTGGGCGCCGGTCGGGGAAAAGGGAAGAGATTCAATGAAACGGTTTATGTCTGAGGAATCGATTCTGATATCGGTTTTTCTGTGGTCGCGGCTCCGGATTACAAGCATGCCGAGACGTAGCATTACAAGCTCTTCAAACACGAGACGTTTTTTGGCTTTTGCAATGTCTTCGTTGGAGGAGGGGAAATGAATCAGTCTTATTGCGCAGTCGCGGGAGATAAGGCCGTATTTTTCCGTCATCTCGGGCGGAAGTATTTCGGGAATGCAGTCGATGGTGTCGAGTGCGTTTCTTACAGCGTTTTCAACCATACGCGAACTTAGCCCCTCGGTTAGAGAATAGCGAGGGACAAGGCCGACGGTACTGCTTTCGGGGATAATTAACGGATTGATTATTTCCTTGCGGAGCATATTCCCCTGAATCCTGCCGTACAGAATATACTCGCAGTCATCCTTCAGGGCTGAAGGTGCATATTTATTGTTGAAGAATATAATTGTAAGATCACCGGTACTGTCACAGGAAAATACCCGGCAGAGAGTTTTCCCACCGCTTAACCGGATTACAGGGGTTCGTCCAGTAATGGTAATTTTTACGGCGCAGGCTGAATCCAAAGGAGCACAAGCTACTTCATATGGTGCGGTAAGATCAATATAGCCTCTGGGGGAAAAACGCAAAAGGGCACCGATAGAATCGATACCCAGTTTATTTAAAAGCAGAGCGCGCTTTTCACCGACACCCTTTAAAAATCGAATATCGCTGCTGAGAATGTCTGTACCGCTCATAGCTTATTCTGCTGAAATGTAGAAGTAATACACTGGTTGACCTCCGTCAATCACAGAGAGTTCAACCTCGGAGGAGAGGAAACCTCTTATCAAATCTTCAACGTTTGCTTTTTGCTCCGGAGTCACATCGGCTCCGCAAATCAAAGTAACAAAACCTGTGGTATTTTTTACAAGTTTCTTAGCAAGCTTGAGTGTAGCTTTTTCAAGGTTTTTTTCCACTGACACAAGTTTTCCGTCCAGGATTCCCATGATGTCGCCCTGTTTTATCGGCCGACCGTCAATTTCGCTGTCACGGGCTGCAAAGGTTACCTGACCGGTACCGACATTATCAGCAGCGGCTTTCATGCTGATGATATTTTCTGCGGGATCTGCTTCAGGTGAAAAGGCAAGCATGGCGCTGATTCCCTGGGGTATAGTACGCGTTGGCAGAACTTTTGCGTTTCTGTCTGCAAGATTACAGGCCTGCTCCGACGCCATGATAATATTTTTATTATTTGCAAGAACAATGACGTTTTTTGCGGGGATAGACTGGATTGCCGCAAGAATATCATCAGTACTGGGGTTCATTGTCTGACCGCCGCTTACGACACGGTCCACACCGAGATCCGTGAAAAGTTGCTTCAGACCGTCGCCGGATGAAACCGATACGAATCCGTAAGTAACTGAATCATCCGGAGCGGTGTATACAAAGTCGTCGCTTTCGGCATTGCCGTTTTTCGAATCTGAAGCAGAGGATGTGTCATACTTTGTATCAGAATCGTTTCCAGAATGAACAATACTTATACCGTCTAAAAAGCCGTGCTTAATTGCTTCGGACAGTATTTTACCTGGATCTGCGCTGACTGCTTCAAATTTAATCTGGTCACCGTGTCCGGTGACGGAAACATTACTGCCGCAGGATTCCGCGAACGCCTGAAATTTCAGAATATTAGCATTGCTGTTTTTAGAGAGAGTGAATTGGATATGGTAAATACTTTCACCGGTTTTATCACTCATGCCGATGTGGTGTTCGGAGGCGGATTCGGCGCTGTGTTCGCCTTCGACAGGCTTGCCTCCATCAAAAACAGCCTGCATTCCTTTGAAAATGTATACGAGACCCTGTCCGCCGGAGTCTACTACGCCGGCGGCCTTAAGAACAGGCAAAAGCTCCGGTGTCTGAAGTAAGGTTTCCTCGGAAATCGTCACAATATAATCCCAAAGCTCCACCGCGTCGCTAAGCGCAGACTCAACAGCTTTTTCGCCGGAGACGCGTGCCACCGTAAGCATAGTACCCTCTGTGGGAACCATTACTGCTTTGTATGCGGAAGAGACCCCATTAGTAAGGGAAGCTTTGATATCATCGGCTGACATTTCAGTTTTTCCTTTAAGCTCGCGCTGAAATCCGCGAAAAAGAAGAGACAGAATAACGCCGCTGTTTCCTCGGGCACCGCGCAGTAGTGAAGAAGCTGCCACTGATGCAACCTTTTCGACGGTAACATCATCGGGCAAAGTTTTAAGCTCCGCTACAGAGGAACCGATGGTCATAGACATATTTGTGCCGGTATCTCCGTCAGGAACGGGAAAAACGTTAAGTTCGTTTACGGCTTCTATATAGTTGGAAATGTTGTTGGCTCCGGAAATAAAAGCATCACGGAGCATTTTACCGGTAATGTTCATTTTGCATTAACCTTTCCGTGAATTATTCCGCATCCATTGCGTCGATAAATGTGATGACATTTCCCACGGGAAGACCTGTAACGGTTTCAACACCGTATTTTACCTTCCCGGCAACGCTTTCGGCGATGGCGGATACATTGACTCCGTATAGGATTCTGACATGAAGCTCAATATTGAGTTTGCGATCGGTATAGCGCACAAGAACGCCATTGGTGGGCGATTCTTTTCCAAAAACCACCCTTTTGATGGTATCGACTGTACCGCTGTTGACCATGCCTTTTACTCCGTAACAGGAGGAGGCAAGATTACCGACCAAATCCGTAAAGAATTCGGATGTAAGGGTTATTTTGCCCAGAGTGGTGGGGATTTTTATCATCTATATACCTCTCATGTAAAATAAAAAAGCGATAATTACAGAATTGTTACAACTAATAAATTTTACAATTATGAAGGAAATAAGTCAAATTTACAGGATTACTCCTTGCCGTATATTACTGTTGTGCCTGCCGGAACAGAGTGAGTCAGCCAGACGTTTCCTCCGATAACACAATTGTCTCCGATTACCGTAGTGCCGCCCAAGATGCTTGCACCGGAGTATATAATTACGTCGTTTCCAATATTCGGATGACGTTTTATTCCTTTTATAGGATTTCCGTTTTCATCGTTTTCAAAGGATTTAGCACCCAGTGTTACGCACTGGTAAAGCTTCACACGATCCCCTATAACAGTAGTTTCACCGATTACTACTCCAGTGCCGTGATCTATGAAGAATTTTCTTCCGATAGTCGCGCCGGGATGAATATCAATCCCGGTGGAGGCATGTGCCTGCTCGGTCATCATTCGCGGTATAAGCGGAAGCTTAAGCTCATATAGCCTGTGGGCCATCCTGTAGATGCTGATTGCATCAAAGGCCGGATACGCAAGCATTATTTCTTCTTCGCTGACTGCGGCGGGGTCTCCTTCGTATGCGGCGGTAACGTCTTCACTGAGAAGAGCGGTTATCGACGGAAGTGAGGAGATGAATTCTTTCACAATATGTTCGGAACGTGCCTCGGCTTCAGATCTGGACAGATTGGGATTAATCCCCGTAAAGACTTCTGAGGCCAAATCAAACAGCAGCATGGCAGCGCTGCTGATGTGGTTGCTCCGGAATGTCTGAAGAAGGCTGGGCTGTACGCTGACGCTTTGATAAATATTGGGATAAAGAGCGGAACGCGCGGCAAGTATAAATTGTGATACACGGTTTTTAAGTCCGAATCCTCCTATTCCGGAAGAACCTTCTGATATGTTATGCAATTCCTTTGATACTTCCTCGGAGATCGATGTAATCCAGTCGTTAATCATGATATTCCTTCTTTGATTTATAATTCTGCCGTGAAAAGATCGGTGCTGAGATAACGCTCTCCGCTGTCAGCCAGAAGAAGAGCGATGTTTTTACCTTTGTATTCCGGCCCCTTGAAAATATTTGCGGCAGCGGCAAGAACCGCACCAGAGGATATTCCCACCAGGAGACCTTCAAGAGAGGCTGCATCACGGGCAAGGGCGTATGCCTCCTTCCATCCGACGTCTGCAATCCGGTCGTAAACAGAGGCATCCAGTATTGACGGAATAAAGTCCGCGCCGATACCCTGAAGCTTATGTGAGCCACTTTGCCCTTTGCTGAGAAGAGGAGAATCCTCAGGCTCGACACCGATAATTTGTATACAGGGGATATGTTCTTTTAAGTAGCGGCCGGTGCCGGTGAGGGTTCCGCCGGTACCGATTGATGCAACAAAAAATGAAAGGTCTCCGTCAAAGTCCGATACAAGCTCGGGCCCCGTGGAACAGTAGTGCGCCATGGCGTTGGATTCATTGTCAAACTGTCCCGGAATAAAGCTGTTGTTTATCTCGCAATGAAGTTGCTTTGCTTTTGCGATACAACCCGACATTCCCTCTTTACCGGGTGTCAGAACAATCTCAGCCCCGTATGCCGCGGCCAACAATCTGCGTTCCCGGCTCATGGTGTCCGGCATGACCAGAATCATTTTGTATCCTCTTACGGCACAGATAGCCGCAAGAGATATACCCGTGTTGCCGGAGGTCGGTTCTATTAAGGTGGCACCGGGTTTAATCAGACCCTGCTTTACGGCTTCGTCCAGCATACCTTTAGCGGCACGATCCTTGGCACTGCCGGTTGGATTAAGATATTCCGGCTTGGCGTATAGATTGCAGGAAAGCCCGTATTTATTTTCGATATTCTTAAGACGTACACAGGGGGTTCCGCCTATTATCTCGTCTATGGAATTAAAGAGTTTCATTGATTTCTTTCTGCTTTATTTTAATTATAGGTGAATTTTATACTTGATTGGTATCCTTGTCAATTTAGTTGTTACCGACAAAAACTAATTACGAAACAGCTGTATCTGTTCTTGAAGGATTTCGGTAAACATTTTATAATAAATTATGTAATGTTATTTGATATCTGATATATGAAGGAGTTTTCATGAAAAAACTCGGGGTTACAAAATCAGCGGCGCTGTATCTTGTCGCTTTGTCAATATTCTGGGCTTCAGGAGGTTCTTTTATTCTGGGCGCTCCTGTCCTTGACGCTCTGAAAGTACTTGCGTTTCTGCTATGTGCGGTCGCATTGCCCGGCGTTGCGATTTTGAAACTTTCCGGGGCTCGTTTCACACCGCTTGAAGCAATGCTTTGCAGTTTTGCGCTGGGCTTAACCGGTCTGACTATTGTTTATTTCTGTTTTGCCCCCTGGGGTTTAATGCAATATGCAAAGTTTGCTGTATATGTCTATGCTCTTGCAGGATCAACCGGTGCCGTTCTTCTTTTTAAAAAGAAACTGAGTTATTTCAATGATGACGGTGAAACCCGTATTGCACTCATTTTCGGCACTGTTGCACTGATATTGACTTTCCTTATGCTGTCCGCCAACACAATCAATCCGGAACTGACAGGAACTCGTTACTTCTTCCACGACACGCTAAATGGAGTAACATTAACCACAAGCGCTGCTAACGGATTTCCTCTCAAGGTGCTTCAGATGTCCGGCACTGAAAACCGTTACCATCTTTTCTATTTCATTTATACCGGGTTGATGCATCTCGCAACGGACATACCGTCCTTTGAGGTGGTTACAAAATATTCCCTTATCGCAATTTCTCCGATGATTATCTGCGGGTTAGTCGCTTTAGCTAAGCGCATTCTCCGCAACAACGTCATCGTTTCGGTGACTGCGTTTATCCTTGTCTTTTTCTCATCCGGGAACTTTGCTCATTATCTTTACAAGGATACCATAGGTTATCCCTACGGTCTGGCTCTGGCTCTTGTGACGGTAATTGTTTTCCTCCGCGCGGAGGAAAACTCCCAAAAAACGTACAGTACGTATTATTATCTTTCCGTTATATTCCTGCTGATGACACTGGGTGCAAAAGGCCCGGTCGCCGTTACGCTGCTTTTCGGAATGTGTCTTGTCCTTCTTTTCGATTTAATCCGTTATAAACAGTGGAATGTCATTCCAAAAGGTTTGATTTACACGGTTACGTTCCTCCTTCTGTACTATGTGGTTTACTGGGGCGATGTTAATGACAGCATGAGCTGGTCTCCTATTTATACTGCAATACGAACTTCTTTCTCAGGCTGGCTTTTTAAGATCGGACTTCCAGAATGGGCTGTTCATATACTTGCTCCTCTTCAATGGTCCGTTTTTTATGATTTAACCATTTTTGCAGCTTTTGTGATGATGCTTATTCTGGTGAAGCATTTTACAGAAAACGAAAAAGAGACCTTTGAGATATTTACCATGGGAGGCTGCTTCATCGGCCTGCTTCTGATGAACCTCTTCAAACAGATGGGCAGCAGTGAGATATATTTTGCGAATATCATGGTGCCGTTTGCATTGATAGCGCTTTTCTATTTTACAGGGAAGTATATCGGCAGGCCGAAAAAGAACGCTTTTGCGGTAATAGTTTTGATTCTTGTTGTTAGTTTTTCTGTCGGCACTTATTTCTCAGAAAGATGGCAGATTTACTTCGGGGGTTTAAAACAAAGTGATATTGTTACCCGTACAGAAGATATATCCGACAGCTTTGTCCATTCCAGGTTTTTTTATGATCCTTCCACAGAAGACGCGACCATAGATCATCTCTTACTGGAGGACGATATAGGAATTTACATTACTCCGGACGAATACGAGGCTTATATATGGATACGTGAAAATACTCCTGCAGATTCGGTTTTGGTCGATGGTCATTATCTCAAGTTCAACAAGTATTTTTACGGCGGAACATTTACGGAACGGGCCTTCTATCTTGAGGGCTACGGGTTCGTAACCATGGAGGATACCAATGACAACACGAAGGAAAAAATCGAACGTGATACTGTAATAAGGTTTTTCTTCACAGAGGAAGACGAGGGATATATTGCTTCAATGTCCCGCCGGGGCTGCAATTATCTGATAGTGTCGGAATTTGTAAGCCCTGGTCTTAAGGACAAAATTACAGACAAATGGTGCAATGTTGTTTTTCAGAATGATATTGTAACGGTCTACAAAATACATGAGTTAAGCTGGGACTAAGAGGTTAATGAATATGGAAAAAATAGCAGTTCTGATTCCCTGTTACAACGAGGAGGTTACCGTTTCTAAAGTGGTATACGATTTTAGAAAATGCCTCCCTGAGGCAACGGTATACGTTTATGACAACAATTCCACCGACAGGACGGCGCAGCTCGCCCGTGAAGCCGGTGCGGTTGTCCGAAGCGAAACCAGACAGGGAAAAGGCAGCGTTATGCGTACGATGTTCCGTGAAATTGACGCACACTGCTATATTCTCGTGGATGGTGACGATACTTATCCGGCGGAATCCGCACCCGAAATGTGCAGGCTTATACTTGAGGAAAGTGCGGATATGGTCATAGGCGACCGCCTTTCCGGGACATATTTCACTGAAAACAAACGTCCTATGCATAATATAGGCAACCGCGTGGTGCGCAGCCTTGTGAACCGGCTGTTCAACGGTGACGTTGTGGATATTATGTCCGGATATCGTGCCTTCAGCTATCTTTTTATTAAAACATATCCGGTTCTGTCGAACGGTTTTGAGGTCGAAACTGAAATGACTATTCACGCCTTGGACAAGAATCTGAAACTTGCTAATCTGCCCATTATTTACCGGGATCGTCCACAAGGCAGCGAATCCAAACTGAATACTGTTTCCGATGGGACACGTGTGCTGAAAACAATTGTTAAGCTGTTTCGGGACTATCGGCCTCTTGCGTTTTTCGGTCTTGTGTCGCTTGTTCTAGTGGCCGTTGCGTTAATTATGATTATTCCCATTATTGCGGAATATATCCGGACTGGTCTGGTCCCCAGATTTCCCACACTTTTTATGGCCGGGTTCATTGGAATCGGAGGCCTTCTGTCGCTTATCTGCGGCTTTATTCTTGATACAATTGCAGCCAGGGACAGACGGGATTTCGAGTTTAAGCTTCAGGCTGTTGATAACCAGAGAATACAGAGTATATCACGGTGAGTATGATAATATGATTAAAGGCGCTCCTGATTATATTCAGGAGCGCCTTTTGCTTTTCTGCGGCTATTTTCCAAGATACAGTTTCTGGTTATAGTTGATCAGACATCCGGCCTTTACTATAGCTTTTTCGTCGTCGGTCATATCTGCAATAAAGAGTGTAATCTGTTTGCCTTTTCCGTTTCCGTTTTTGATCACGTATGCCGGTATACTTTCCATGTTTCCGTCCAGTGCTAAAAGAACGGAGGGGACATATATGTAATCATCTACATCAAAGGAGGGTTCTTCTTTCATCTGGAAAGGAAGCATGCCCCAGTTGATTAGATTGCTGCGGTATCTTTTGGTTGCGTATTCGCTGGTGATATTGGCTAAGCCGCCCAGAACTCTCTGACAGCTTGCTGCCTGTTCCCTGGCGGAACCGTCGCCCGGCTTTACCGCGTATATCATCGATCCGATTTCTATCGAGTAAGGATTTACATTATGACCTTCTATTCCGGAAATAACGTCAAATACCGATGAGAGTTCGGGATGATTCTCAAATAAAGACTTCCCTGAACAGCGGTCATTTTCCATAGCGAACACCGCTTTAGAACGTCCGACATATTCTGGATCTCTTCTTGACAGAGTAAACTCCGCGAGGCCAAGAGGATTCGAACGGTATGATGAGGTTTCTCCGGAGGGAATCAGCTCGTCCGTCGTGGTTACAGGATCCATTATTTTACTGCAGACTCTCAGAAGAATACTGTCAGAAAGAGTGCTCATTTCAGGCCAGTCCTTAATGTTAGGACCGTAAATCAGCTTTGCTTTAGTTTCGGATTTTCCGAAGTTATTGAAAATGCGATTGTTGTATACATCTCCGTAGAATTTGTATTCGGGGACGTTTCCCCATCCGTCAAAAACCTCGGCGGAGGTTAGAATACCGCCGGCCGCGGTTGTGGCTGCGATAGAACGGGCGTCCATTAGAGCTACCGCAGACATCTGTCCGCTACCTGGTTTGCTTCCCTCGCGGTTGGGGAAATTTCGGGTGGAATGTCTGACCGAAAGACCGTTGTTGCAGGGTGTATCACCCGCACCGAAGCACGGACCGCAGAACGCAGTGCGGACCACCGCACCGGATTGCATCAGGTCGGTCATAAAGCCTTTCAGAGTCAGGAAAACGTTGACTGGCTGGGATGCGGGATACACAGACAGAGTGTACTCGTCGTTGCCGCAGCTTCGGCCTTTAAGAAGTAGTGCAGCCTCTGCGATATTGGTATAGCTGCCCCCGGCACATCCTGCAATCACGCCCTGCTGAACCTTCAGTTTTCCGTTTTCTATCTTGTCAAGAAGAGAATAATTTACACGTCCTCCGGACACCTCTGCGGCATGTTTTTCCACCGTAGCAAGAATGTCGCTGAGATTGCTGTTCAGTTCGTCAATTTCATACACATTGGAGGGATGGAAGGGAAGGGCAATCATCGGCTTTATTGTGGAAAGATCAATGCGGATACACCCGTCATAATACGCAATAACAGAGGGATTGAGATGCTTGTAATCACCCGCCCTGCCGTGATTGTCGAGATAATCGAATGTCTTTTCATCTGTTACCCAGATGGAACTCAGACAAGTGGTCTCGGTTGTCATTACATCGATACCGCAACGGTATTCGGCGTCCATGGACTTCACACCCGGCCCTACGAATTCCATGACTTTGTTTTTTACATAAGAGTTGGCAAACACCGCTCCGACTATAGCAAGGGCAATATCCTGGGGACCTACGAAGGGCTGAGGTTTACCTTCAAGATATACGGCGACAACCTCTGGCATATTCACATCATAAGTAGCACCGAGCAGCTGTTTGACCAATTCTCCGCCACCTTCTCCGATGGCCACGGTCCCCAGAGCACCGTAACGAGTGTGCGAGTCGCTGCCGAGAATCATTTTCCCGCATCCGGCGAACATTTCCCGCATATACTGATGGATTACGGCCATATGTGGAGGTACGTAGATCCCGCCGTATTTTTTTGCGGAGGACAGACCAAACATGTGATCGTCTTCGTTAATAGTTCCCCCGACGGCGCTGAGAGAATTGTGGCAGTTTGTCAAAATATATGGTATTGGGAAATGAGTCATTCCGCTCGCTTTGGCAGTTTGTATAATTCCCACATACGTTATATCGTGTGAAGCCAGAGAATCGAATTTCAAAGACAGTTTTTCATCATTGCCGGACACGTTGTGGGCCTGAAGAATACTATATGCTATGGTACCTTTTTTCGCTTCTGATCTGTTGAAAGATTGTTTACCGGAAAATCGTACGTTTGCTTCTTCTTCCGGAACTATTTCTTTTCCGTTTAGCAGATATATGCCCTTATCATACAGTCTAACCATTTTTATTTTTCCTTTATTAAACCGGGACGAATTCTGTTTATATACAGAAGCTGCGTCCTTGTAATCATTTTGTCATACAGCAGAAAAGTTATGTTGCCGGCCACCACCAGAAGGATAATCATTAAGGAGGTCATCTCCTCAAAATCGGCAGCTATAGCCGGAACAGTAAAAATAAAGGTTACGACAAAATACAGCCCTGTTACCGAGAAATTAAAAAGAAGCAGTTTTGCAGTGAATTTCAGAAAGACCGGACTGAATTTTTCCAGATACTGCCGTATGATCGGGTAATAGCCGAAGAACACCGCAAAAATCAGGGACGCCTCCTTGTCCGGAGATAGAATGAGCGCGAGGAACGCTACGGCAAAATACATCAGTAAACTTTGACGAGTTCCCAATTCGATATGGATTATCATCACACACAAAGATGCCAGAACAGGGGATACGTAAGTCGTGAAAGGAATAATTCCTCCCAGGAACATAACAGCCACCGCGACTGCGCTTAATACTCCCCCCAGAGCGATTTTGTAGCTTTTTTCTCTCATTATGCAGTCTTTTTATTGGTGCCCATGAAGGTGCCTTTCTTCAGACTAACGTCACTGCTGAGAAGAACGGCGGCAATTACTACAGTAATCGGCAAAAAGTTGAAAAGATACCTGGACCGTGCTTCCCAGATCCATTCGAATATCATCAGCCCAAGGCAGCTAGTTGAAAAAGGAAGGAGTTTCAGCCCAAGCGTTTTCTTCATTGCAGCTAGCAATCCGGATATAGAAACGCAAATCCACATCAGAAGGTATAGGAACTGATACGCGTAGGAAGTATATATAGTATTGCTACCATCCCACTCCAGCCAGTTATCGAGTAGGGAGTCGTCTTTTCTGTCACGCATGAGTTTCATGGTGGCAAAATAGCTTCCGTCTCCGTAGATGAACTCCATTTTTGAATCCAGATGCTTAAGCATTCCGGGAATTCCCATATCGGATATTCTGGTTTTTATTTCTTCCCAGACCATTTCTTCGCGCTGTTCTGCCGGGAAACTCAGTGTAAGCTGATAATCCGGATCATGATAATTTCCGTTGCCGTGAAGACCCATCATTATCCAGTGTGCCTTGGGTATGGTGCCGTATTTGTCTGTATGTGGCATCTCATCGCTGCTTTTTACCAGGGAATTTAGCGGAATATATACCGAGGTAAAGGCTAGTACAATTACCAGAAGGCAGCACAGAGATTCTTTGTATTTTTTGGATAGGATGATATCAATAATCACCGCGACAAGCGCGATGACAACGCTGATTTTTAATTGAGCACCTAAGGCACAAAGCCCTGACATTAATGCCAGAATCAGGGCAGTGTACAGCGGTTTCTTTTGACCGTCGCTCACGCACTTCCATAGATAAAGTGTCAGGACGGGAAACAGCATAGTCAGAGTATCCGTATAATACATAGCGCTGTATCCCAGAATGGGAAGCGTCAAAAGGCAGAGAAACAATGCGCAAATTCCTGCGCGTTTCTTTCCGACAATTTTCGCAGCCGTAAGGCAGGCGAAAATTATGGAAAGGTCAATCATAACCACGTTAAAAACACATGCGCCGTATGCCACACTTTTCACGCCGATAGTTCTTAAAAAGGACATAACTCCGACAATAACAAAATATAAAGGAGCATTGTTGCTGAACAGGCAGTAGTACTTTTCATTTGTTACTGCAGCGTTCAAACCGAACATAATCTTAAAAGCAGCAGAGCGGGCGACAATAGAAAAATCCCATTCCGGAATGTTACTAAAGCTTATCTGGAACACGTAAGCCAACCGCAGCTGTAGAATGAAATAGAGCACACAGGCAAGAATAACAAGTCCGGTGTTGATAACTGTCATTGATTTACTCAATGAGGGTTTTCTGTGACCGACAGCGAACGCAGTTAAAGCGATCGCACTGGATCCAATAAATACGATCAATGGTTTAAGCTCGAAGAAACAGCTGGCCCTGAATAAAGAAATAGAGGCTGCATAAGCAAACAGCGCAAAGCAGATACCGCCGGTAACTCTTTTTAAACCGGTACTCATTCTTCTTTCCCACCAATCATGGTGTTGACGTTATAGCTGAGTGTCATGATGCTGTCAATCAGATGTACATTTTCCACCGTAGCCGTTTTTTCATCCAGAACAAGCTCGGTCTGGCTGAAATTCCAGAATCCTTTTATCCCGAGTCCGGACAGATGTTCTGCGACGGATTGTGCATGTCCACCGGGGATACACAGAATTGCCAGTTTCGGCTTTTTTTCTTTACAAAAAGAATCCAACTCGGTCATCGGCATAATACTCAGAGACGGATTGGATTCCATTATTTCGCAGTTGGATTTGTCAAAAAGCCCAATAATGGAAATCCCTTTGGAATCAAATAAAAAGGAAGAAAGGGCACGTCCCAGATTCCCGATGCCTATAATTATCGTGTCAATATGGTTGTCAAGATACAGAATTTTTTCTATTTCGGAAGCGAGCTGGCTGACGTTGTAGCCGTATCCCTGCTGACCGAACCCGCCGAAACAGTTTAAATCATGACGGATTTGAGAGGCAGTCAGCTGCATGTGGGCTGCAAGCTCTCCGGATGAAATCCGGACAACGCCGTTTTTCTTCAGAGTACTTAGATATCTGTAATATCGTGGAAGACGTCGGATTACAGAAATAGAAACATTTTCAGCGGACATTTTATACTAACCTTCATTAATCAGTTTTTCAACAGTATTCATTACATACTGACCGAATTCTGTACAGGTGCATCCGGTATTTCTCCCGGTTACGTGATATTCCGCATCGGGTCCAGTACAGATATCCATTGCACGGTCAAGTAAATCAGCCTTGCCGATGTAGCCTATATGACGCAAGAGCATTGCTGCTGCGCGAATCATGCTGCAGGGATCAGCATACTGGCCGCGGCCTTCCTCAATCATTCTCGGAGCGCTGCCGTGAATTGCCTCAAACATGGCATACTGTTTACCGATGTTTGCACTTCCTGCGGTACCTACGCCGCCTTGAATCTGAGCGGCTTCATCGGTAATGATATCCCCGTAAAGATTAGGCAGAACAACAACCTGAAACTGGTTCCTGCGAGAGGGATCGATAAGCTTGGCGGTTAAAATATCCGCATACCAGTCGTCGGTGGTGATTTCAGGATAATCGCTGCCAACCTCGCGGCATAGACGCAAAAACTTCCCGTCGGTCTCTTTTACTACGTTTGCTTTTGTGATTATAGACACACGGTTTTTGCCGTTGCTTTTTGCATATTCGTATGCCAGTTTCGCTATCCTTCTGGTGCCTTCATCGGTGGTGATGGTAAAGTCAACAGAAATCCCGGGGATTTCAAGCCCTTTATCTCCTACAGCATAACTTCCCTCGGTGTTTTCACGGAAAAAGGTCCAATCAATTCCTTCTTCGGGGATTCTGACCGGACGGACATTAGCAAATAAATCAAGCTCACGGCGCATTGCGACATTAGCACTGCCGATATTCGGACCACTGTCACCGGCGTCGGGAGTAGTTGTCGGTCCCTTCAGAATAACGCTGCACTGTTTCAGCTCGTTCAATACGTCATCAGGGATAGCCTGGGCGTGGGCGATTCTGTTTTCAAGAGTAAGGCCGTCGATTGTACGGAATTCAATTTTACCGGCGGCTTTTTCTTCTGTAAGCATATATTGCAGAATCCGTGAGGCTTCTTCGGATATAACAGGACCGATTCCGTCTCCTCCGCAAATCCCGATGATAATGGTATCAAGGGCAGAATAATCGACGAAATCCTTCTGCGCCTCCATCATTTGGACGCGTTCAAGCTGCATATTCAGCAGTTTTTCAAAATGTTCTTTAGCAGATTTTACATTTATCATAATGTACATTTATCCTTTCAAATATTCGTTTATACTGATGCTGATGTTATTGAATGAATTTGTTAAAAAATATAAACAAGTTGTTTTCGAATAAGCATATCTATTTTATACCAGTTAATACCGTAATTCAAATTAAAAATGACGGTGTACAAGAAGGTTGATAATTGTTCGAAGAGACGCTTTGTGATATTATATATTCTGTAAATATGTGAGTCCGCGAGGTTAATAAATGTCATTTGTCGATAGCATAATCCAGGGTGCAATCCAGGGTCTGGCCGAATTTCTGCCCGTCAGCAGCAGCGGCCATATTATGCTTTTTAAGCATTTTTGCGGAATGAGTGATGATTATTCGTTATTTTTTACGGCAATGCTTCATGTAGGCACTCTTCTTGCGATCATTGTGGCTTTCAGAAAAGAGATTTTTCTGATGATCAAGGCCGCATTCGGGATGATAGCCGATGTATTCAAAGGTCGTTTCAGGTACAGTGAGTGCGATGAGTACCGCCTTTCAGTGATAATGATTCTGGTTACCCTGATTCCTCTGTTGGTTTTTTATTTTCTGAAGGACTATTATGAATTATTTACTGTGGACGATGATATTATTTTCGAAGGCTGCTGTTTTATTATAACCGGTGTTATGTTGCTGCTCGCCTGCGGATGTATCCCTGGCAAACGTACCGGCGTGAATATGAAACTGAAAGATTCCCTTGTTATCGGCGCGGTTCAGGGTATTTCCACCCTTCCAGGTATTTCACGCAGCGGCAGTACCATTTCAACAGGAATGCTTCTTGGCTTTGACCGGAATTTCATGATATCATTTTCTTTTATAATGAGCATTCCCGCAGTTATCGGTTCAGCTGGAAGTGAGCTTCTGGATGCTCTTGACGAGAGAACCGAAATCGACTGGTCTATGATAGCTGTCGGAGTTGCAGTGGCATTTATTGTCGGTCTGTTGTCAATACTTCTTCTGAAATGGATTATTAAAAACAACCGCTTTAAAATTTTCGGGTATTACACCGTGTTTCTGGGCGCAATAGTAATAGTTCTCGGTATAGTGGAGCATATGTGCGGACTTACGGTTCCCCAGCTTCTTTCCGATCTGCTTAACAGGGGGGTGTTTTAATGGCTGAAACCAAGAGAGGCAGGCCTTCCAAGGCCGAAACAGAACGTCGCCGGGCACAACAGCTCCGGATGGAACAGCAACAGCGCCGGACTCAAACATGGGGTATAGTATTTCTAGTTTTAGGCCTTATCCTGTGTGCTGTTGCATTCGTAGAAGGAAAAAGTGCCTGGGCTTGGTTCCGCAGAGTATTTTTCGGCATTTTCGGTGCTTTTACCTTCTGCGTCGGTCCTCTGATGATATTCTGTTCCGTGAAAATTGCATACGGCAAAAAGGCTGCTGCACCGGTAATCCTAAAAGCCTTGTTTCTGTTCCTGGTTCTTGCAGGTATAGTATATATCTGGATGAAGCCCGTAGATACGTCTTTTCTGAGCGCTATAAAGTCCACGTATGTAACCGGAAGCACCAATACCGGGTTTTCCTCCGGAGGCGGCGTCTGTTCGGTATTTTTCGGCTGGTCATTATTCCAGACATGTGGGGTTACCGCCGCCAAGTTAGTTATTTCAATTCTGACTTTCCTGGCTGTTATGCTTATCACAGGTAAAACCATAATTGATCTAATTAACGGTGCCCGTACTGCGGGAGGGAAAATCAAGAATCATGTATCAGCAGGGGCTGATTCTTCAGATTCCGCTGATCCGGAAGCTCCTCGAAAAACAGATAAAATCGATATCCCGATTGAGACACGTGCACAAAAAATCGACGTGCCGCTCGGGCCGGATAATAAACCCATAAACGGAAAAGGACCGCTGTTTCTCGGACGCCGGAAGAAAGAGAGGGTTGTACCGGAAATCTCTCAAAGTCAGAAGGAGGACGCTCTCAACAGAATAGATATTTCTCTAGGTCCGGATACTGATAAGAATGCGGAAGATTTCGATATACAGCCTCTTGATTTCGGTTCCCGTGCTACAGGCCCGGCTGCCGCCTTTATAGAGGACATTCTTAACACCGACAACATAATTAAAAGCAGGTTCGCTGATTTTTCGGTACCGGATCTCGGCCCCGCTCCTTCTTTGAAGAATTCCATTCTTATCTCAGACGAGGTCCCCGGTCTCGGCAAGTCTTCTAAGACGGACTCGGTTTCCGGACAGAAGCCGGAAACCGAGTCCGATCATGAACCGCCTAAACCTAATTATGTATTTCCTCCCTTATCACTTTTGAAAAAGGGCCTGGCACGCGGCGTGAAATCTGCCGAGGAAGAAACAAAGGGAAATGCTGATGTCCTCATCAAAACTCTGGAAAGTTTCGGCATAAGAGCACATATTACCGAAATATCCAGAGGGCCTTCGGTTACCCGTTACGAACTTCAGCCGGAAGCCGGTATCCGCCTCAGCAGGATAGTAAGTCTTTCAAACGATCTCGCTCTCAGTCTTGCGGCCGAAGGTGTAAGAATAGAAGCGCCGATTCCCGGGAAAGCAGCTGTGGGAATAGAGGTCCCCAACAAGAACACATCAATCGTTAATCTCCGATCCGCACTTGAAAAGGACGTTTTTACAGATGCGAAATCTCCCCTAACTATGGCACTCGGAATGGAAATATCAGGAGAGGTCCGGATAGCGGATATTGCCAAAATGCCCCATCTGTTGATTGCCGGCAGTACCGGAATGGGAAAGTCGGTATGTATTAATTCAATTATTCTTAGCTTTGTATACAAAGCATCTCCTGAAGAAGTCCAAATGGTATTAATTGACCCCAAAATGGTGGAATTCAGTTGCTACGCAGGGCTTCCCCATCTGTATATTCCCGTAGTGACTGATGTTAAGAAGGCTGCGGGTGCTTTAGGAGCCGCCGTGGGTGAAATGATGAAGAGATACAACCTCTTCGCTTCCTATGGTGTACGAAACATAGATGAATACAATAGGTTCGTTAATCGTAAGTATCCTGATGGATATGTTCCCGTAGACGGTGAAGAAATTCCGGAGCACAAAACCTCTATAGTTATTATCATCGATGAGCTTGCTGATCTGATGATGACTGCTCCTGCCGAAGTCGAAAATTCCATCTGCCGCATTGCTCAGATGGGCCGTGCTGCGGGAATTCATCTTATAGTAGCGACGCAGCGTCCTTCTGTTGATGTTATCACAGGTACCATCAAGAATAACATTCCTTCGAGAATTGCCTTTAAAGTATCATCCCAAATAGACAGTAGGACTATTCTTGACAATGCTGGTGCCGAGAAGCTTATCGGACGGGGCGACATGCTTTTCCAACCGGTTGGTCAGACCAAGCCCGTACGAATCCAGGGGTGCTACGTTGATGAAGAGGAAGTCGCCAATGTGGTATCGTTCGTAAAAATGTATGCTGCGGCAAGTTATAACGAGCAGTTTGTTAATGAGGCTGCCGAAGCGGCGGCAAATCTAAAATTGAAAAGGCTTTCCGCCGAGACTGCTGGCGACGATGACGATGCCGATCCCCAGCTTGAGAATGCTATTGAGGTTGTTGTAGAGGCCGGACAGGCTTCAGTTTCTTTGCTTCAGCGTAAACTGAAGCTGGGTTACGCCAGAGCAGCCAGAATTATGGATGATTTGGAATCCAGAGGGGTAGTTGGCCCGCAGGACGGAAGCAAACCCCGGGCGGTAAATATGACGCGCCAGCAGCTGTTGGAACGTCAGCAAACCCTGTCGGATTAATATGAAAGAAGACAACCGGACACAAAAAAAAAGAAACAAAAAATCGCTACCGTTGCCTCTACTGATAGGGGCGGCGTTAGCGATTAATTTATGTTTTTTTTCAATGTGGTATATCAAAAACCCGTTCTCTTTTTCTTCTCTTTTCAAAGTGTTCGGGCTTACCCCCGGCAACCAGGTGAACCTTTCCGACGATTTCAGCGGCGTTTCTGTCAGCTTTCTGTATGTCGGTCAGGGGGACTGCATATTCATTAATGACGGAGAATCAAAAGTCCTGATAGATACCGGTGGGTTTTCTGCTTACAGCGATATTGAAAGATTTCTTTATTCAGGTGGAATAGAGGAGCTAGACTATCTGATTATTACACATCCGCACTCCGATCATGTAGGTTCTGCGGCAACGCTGTTGAGGCATTTCAGGGTCAAACATATTCTCATTGATTATTTCGATGAATCATTGGTCCCCACGTCTTCCTCTTATTCTACATTTCTTTATGATATTGAAAAATCACGAAATGATATCCCTGTATCTGTTCCGGAAGTCGAGCAGATAATACCGCTTGATAACGGGGAGCTAGAAGTGATTTCCCGCGGCGGATACAGTGATTTAAATAATTCCTCTATGGTATTACAGTACAGTTACGGAAATGTTTCTTTTCTTCTGGCCGGCGATATTGAAAAAGAAGCAGAGGAAGATTTGATTGGAAAGGATTTATTTACCGAATGTAACGTGTTGAAGGCGGCCCATCACGGAAGCAGCAATGGAACTTCAGAGTCACTGTTGAAGGTTTTAAATCCCGATTACGTTGTTGTTTCGTGCGGCTTGGATAATGAATTCGGATTTCCGAAAGAAAGTTTCATTAACAGGATAAGCGGATGCGGAGCAAAATTGCTGCGGACTGATATTAACGGGAACATCACGTTTTTACTGAACGGGTATTCAATAATTGATGTGTTCACAGAATCCTCCGGTCCGGCGGGAAATACCGCCGGAAACGAGAAGGACAGACATGTATGAAATATTCGATTGACAGAATAGAAAACGGGATAGTTATCCTGGTGAATGAACAATCTGAAAGTATTACCATTCCCGAGATAAAGTTTACCTTTACTCCTGCCGAGGGTATGGTTGTCAGCGTCAGGGGAAAATGTATCCGCAGGCTAAAGAAGACAGAGGAAGAGATAAAGAATCAGAACAATAAGACCCTGAAAAAATTGCTGGACAGAAAGTAAAAGCAAAGCTTTGCCGCTGGCATAGCTTTGCTTTTTTCTTAAGAAGGGGTATTTACATCAGCCCATCTATGTAATCGACGGCAGCCATGGCGGCAACAGTGCCGTCTCCAACGGCTGTGGTAAGTTGGCGAATATTCTTGCGGCGGGCATCCCCGGCGGCAAAAACACCGGGCATGCTGGTGACCGAATCCTCATCTGCGAGATAATATCCGGAGTCATCCACCTTCACCTGAGAGGCAAACGCCCCGCTGTGCGGCGTTGAGCCAATGCAGATGAACAGGCAGTCCACGTCGAGGTCCTGGTTTAAGGCGGTTTTCAGATCAAGCAGGGAGATTCCTTTAAGTATGCCGTCCTGTTCAATTAGCCTGTCAACGGTATGATTAAAGAACACTGTGACATTATCGCAAGCCAGAACATGGGATGCAAGTCTCTGCTCACCGCGGAACTCGTCACGCCTGTGTATCAGGTATATATTTTTACAAATTCCGCAGAGGAACAGTGTTTCCTGAAGAGCGGAATCTCCT
Organism: uncultured Oscillospiraceae bacterium; assembly: GCA_964446385.1. Taxonomy (GTDB): domain Bacteria; phylum Bacillota; class Clostridia; order Oscillospirales; family Ruminococcaceae; genus CAYSRC01. Next base: position 79,229 of record CAYUOH010000010.1, read on the forward strand.
CCGCCTATTACCGCGACGTCGCGTCCGGCGTAAAACGGGCCGTCACAAACGGCACAGTATGACACACCGTTGCCGATAAGGGAATCTTCATTTTTTAAGCCGAGACGGCGACTGTCGGTTCCTGTAGCCAGTATAACTGCAAGACATTCACGATCAACCCCGTCGGAACAATTAACTGAAAATATTCTATTGCCTGAATTGATACCGGTGGCTTCTGTATAAATGATATCTACGGAATCCAAAGCGTTGATCTGTCCTGCAAGTCTTTCGGCATATTCTTGCCCGCTGATATGAGGAAGAGCGGGATAATTGTCTACCATGGGTGAATATACTATCTGCCCGCCGAGACCGGATTTTTCGATAAGCGCAACTTTTTTTCCGGCGCGGGAGGCATAAAGGGCAGCTGTCAGTCCTGACGGACCTCCTCCGATGATTATAATATCGTACATATTAATGAACCTCCGATAAAAAAGCAGTCCCAGCAGGGGCTGCTTTTTTGTATAGAATGAGTGAAAAATCAGCCGGCGTTAACGGTTTCGCTAATAAATTCCTTCACGGCACCTACACCGACAATACGTCTGGCACTGTTGCCGCTTCCTACGATAAGTGTGGGAGCTTGACGTATGCCCAGCTTTTTTACAAGGTCGATATTTTCTTCAGCTAGGAGTTTTGTGAACCTGATGCCGGCTTCGTTCAGAAGTTTTTCGGCCTGAGAACAGTTGGGGCAAGTCCGGGTTGCGAACATTACGACTATTTTCGGGGCGGTATTGGGTGATTCGTACGTAGTGGCCGGATTAGCGGTAGGCTGTTTTATTGGTTCAACGGCGGGTTCGGAAGATAACGATTCGCTGGTAGGGGATTGAACCTCGGGCTGGGGTGTAATCTGTAATTCGGAAATAGTCTTAGCTTCCGTTGCGGATGTGCTGTCTTCGGTTTCTGAATCAATCACTCCGGTATGGGTCAGGAAACTGCTGCCGAGATTATATTCCCTGCGGTCTTTGAACTCTTGAACCTTACCGTCATTCCAGTTCTGAACAGGGCGGTAATAGCCGGTGATACGGCTGTAAACCTCTGTGGGCTGTCCGCATATGGGGCATGTAAACTGTTCGCCTGATATATATCCGTGATCTTTGCAGACCGAATAAGTGGGGCTGAGAGTGTAGTATGGCAGACGATAGTTTTCGGCAATTTTACGGACAAGATTAGCGGCAGCCTGCCAGTCGGGCAGCTTTTCACCCAAAAAGGCATGGAACACTGTCCCGCTGGTGTAAAGGGTCTGCAGTTCGTCCTGAACATCCAAAGCACTGAAAATATCTTCGGTATAGCCTACCGGTAGATGGCTGCTGTTGGTATAATACGGCGTGCCGTTTTCGTTGGCTGTGATGATATCAGGGAACTGGGCTTTGTCATGTTTGGCAAAACGGTATGTCGTACTTTCTGCGGGTGTAGCTTCAAGGTTATAGAGGTCACCGTATTCTTCCTGATAATCACTGAGGCGTTCACGCATGTGGTTCAGCACCTTTTTGGCAAATTCCTGCACTTCGGGGGTTGTAAGGTCTTTACGGAGCCAGCAGGCGTTAAGTCCGGCTTCATTCATGCCGATAAGGCCAATTGTGCTGAAGTGGTTTTCAAAGGAACCGAGGTATCTCTTGGTATAGGGATACAGACCGCTGTCGAGTAATTTTGTGATAACAGTACGCTTGGTCTTCAGAGATCGTGCCGAGATATCCATCAGATGATCGAGACGGGAGAAGAACTCATTCTCGTCCTTTGATTGATAAGCAATCCGCGGCAGATTTATGGTTACAACACCGATACTTCCGGTTGATTCACCGCTTCCGAAGAAACCTCCCGATTTCTTGCGAAGCTCACGCAAGTCAAGACGAAGTCTGCAGCACATTGAACGGACATCATCAGGCTCCATGTCACTGTTGATATAGTTGCTGAAATAAGGAGTGCCATATTTGGCGGTCATTTCGAACAACAGTTTGTTGTTTTCCGATTCGGACCAGTCGAAATTCTTTGTGATGCTGTATGTAGGGATGGGATACTGGAATCCGCGTCCGTTGGCGTCGCCTTCAATCATAATATCGATGAAGGCTTTGTTGACCATGTCCATTTCCTTCTGACAGTCACCGTAGGTGAAATCCTTCTCTTTTCCGCCTACGAGTGCGCGTTGCGGCGCAAGATCCTTGGGTACTACCCAATCCAGCGTAACGTTGGTAAAGGGAGCCTGTGTGCCCCAGCGGCTCGGGGTATTAACACCGTAAATGAAGCTCTGGATGCACTGTTTGACTTCCTTTTGGGAAAGATTGTCAACTTTCACGAAAGGAGCCAGATAGGTGTCAAATCCGCTGAATGCCTGTGCTCCAGCCCATTCATTCTGCATGATGCCCAGAAAGTTGACCATCTGGTTGCATAATGTGCTCAGATGTCCGGCAGGAGAAGAGGTTATTTTGCCCGGAATACCACCGAGACCTTCCTGAATAAGCTGTTTGACGCTCCAGCCTGCGCAGTAGCCCGTAAGCATACTGAGATCGTGAAGATGAATATCAGCGTTGCGGTGAGCCTCTGCGATTTCCGCGTCGTAGATTTCGGTCAGCCAGTAGTTGGCAGTAATGGCACCGCTGTTGCTGAGAATAAGTCCGCCAACTGAATACGTAACAGTACTGTTTTCCTTTACACGCCAGTCATTGATATGGAGGTAGTTGTCCACAAGATCCTTGTAGTTCAGAAGGGCACTGTTGACGTTCCTTACCTTCTCGCGCTGACGGCGATAAAGGATATATGCTTTGGCAACGTCGGAATATCCTGCCTCGGATAGTATTTTTTCAACGCTGTCCTGAATATCTTCAACGGTAATGAGTCCGTCTTTTACCTTACTTTCAAAACCAGCAGTGGTACGCAAAGCTAACATATCCAGTACGCTGGGATGGTACTGCTTTTCACAGGCGTCAAAAGCCTTTTGTATGGCGGCGGAAATTTTCGCGATGTTAAATTCAACAATATCGCCGTCACGTTTTACTACCTGATACATTTTAATCCCCCTTTTCGGTATATACAAAACGCCTGCCGTATGAATGATATCCTTGCGGCAGACGCGTTAAGCGTATAATCAGTTTATCAAAGGGTATAGTCTATTGTCAATATATTGTGTGTCTCAATTTTATTAAAACACAATATATTGTGTAAACCGTATGATTATATTCCTCTTATTTGTACATTTTTGACATACGGGGCTACTGTTTCACAGAAATGGTTCAGATGCTCTTTTGACGGAGCTTCCAATCCTTTCTGAAGAACAGTATCACAGTCGACAAAACACTGCAGATAATAGTTATCAGCACCGCTAATCATACGGCCGATAGGTTCGAAATCTGATTCCTCATGCAGGCTTTTTACAACGGTGGTGCGGAATTCAGATTCAATTCCGGAGTTTTTCAGAATTCCGATGCTACTGTATATCTTGTTCATATCAATGTTTTCCCTGCCGCAAGTAAGCGCATATTTATCCGGAGAGTTTTTGATATCCATAGCAACATAATCTATTAGCTTAGCGTCAATCAGCTGTTTCAAGACATCGGGATGATAGCCGTTTGTATCCAGTTTGACCAGAAAACCCATTTCTTTAATTTTTGAAATTAGCCCGGAAAGGCCGTTATGAAGCAAAGGCTCTCCGCCGGTAAAACAGACTCCATCAAGGAGCCCGACGCGTTTTTTTAAAAAATTCAGGAGATCGGTATCAGTGGAATAATCAGGGCATGAAGCGTCAAGAAGGAGACTGTTGTGGCAGAACGGACATCTGAAATCGCACATTTTTAAAAAAACGGTACAGGCTGTATGACCGGGATAGTCCAGTAGAGTTAATTTTTGAAGGCCTTGAATATTCATATTATCATCTCCGTTAACGGTAAATACAAAACGCCTGTCGGATGAATGAATCTCAACCTGCAGACGCATCAAACATAAATTTAGTTTATCAAATAATCCATTAGAATGTCAATATGTAGTTGTTGTTATAAGCGTGAAACACAATATATTGTGTAACTCAGTATTTGCTATACTCCGTACAGTATATTCAGATTTCTGATATTGCTGTCACTGATATGATCGTTGACGGAATAGGCATGCTTTTCAAGATCACCGCAACTAGCTGAGGTGATATTTTCCGAAATAAGCATGTCAATTATCTCTGCAGCCAGTTTTTCAATAATGATATACTTCTTTTCGATATTATCTTTGTTATTTCCGGAACATAGCAGATACTCCAGATCATTGACTGAAGGAGGCAGAACAATCAGATTCCGGAGCGCTCTGAAACTCCATTTATAAAACGGCATGTATTTCCTGTTTAGAAGGAATGTCACGGAAAGAAAGGCATTAACAAATTCATTAACTGCAAGTTGGGCGGCCGCAGGTTCGCCGTGACGGTTTATTCTTAGATAATTGTACTGACCGCTTTGAGCCATCAGTAAAAGGTTCCCGGTAATCCGTTTCAATCGGATATCCTCCGGCATCGAAGACAATTTAGCGCGGATATCAGAGAATTCTCCATAGTTGTCGAGAAAAATCTTCCCATTAACTGCCTCTGCCAGCGCATACATCGGTACAGTCAGCCACATGTTGACTGTCAGATTACCGTCAGGAGCTCCGGATTTATCTTTGAAGAAATCTTCTGTACGGATAACGCCGTGGCGGTTACCACCTACAGGATTTAATGAAGAGCGTCTGAATCCGTGGAATTCCTGAGGAAGTTTCGCGTAAAACCGTTCAAGCTGAAAAGCGGTTCTCCGGTCAATGACATCTTCGCCCGGGATGAAGATGCAAAATCCAGGCTCATAATCATGATCGATGCTGATTTCGTCGTCATATCCGAAACATTCCGATCCGCTTCCGACAAGACCGAAGCACAATTTTGCATAGCATTCAGGAAACGCGAATTTAATCTGTTCTCTGCAGAATTCATTATAATAGATTTCAGCAAGATCAAGGCCTTTCATCGATTCCGTTTATCCTTTCCTGCAGTTCTATCGCAAACATGAATCTGCCGTAATACTGAAAAGCGGGTATGCACTTTTCACATACAAAACGATGATAGCTGTCTCTCGGCAGGGTGGGAGAGTTTAGAAGTTCTTCTGCACGGTCCAGATGCATATTAATCACAGCTTCGGCCTTATCAAGACCGTGTTCGGCTTCAACAGCGGAAACCATATTGAGTTGGGTAATGGCCATATCGGTTTCTTTTCCCTCTATCTTTGACATGATTTCCGTTGCGCGCATAAAACACCTGTGCGCTTCTCCGAATCTTCTCAGAGTGGCGAGGGTGGTTCCCATATTATTGAAAAGACTGCCTAGCCGCGAATCATTATCCTCCAGTTGGGATGAATATATCCTTTCGGCATTTTCGAACATGGTAATTGCAGCACCCGGTACGCCGAATGCCTCGCAGACGGTTCCGGCATTTACGTAAGCGGTACCGGCGGTTACTGTCCCGGCACCGATTTCATTTATCATTGCTATCGTGTTTCCCGCAGATTCAAATGCTTTATCCTTTTGCTCCCATTTACGATATAATCCCATCTGTTCGTTTAATATTGAAAACTTTCCGCGAATGTCTCCGGAAGCTTCCGCTTCAGCCATCCAGTAATTAAGATGTTTTTCAGCGGCTGAATAATCCGCTGATGCCATGTAAGCGTCGAGTTTTTCGGTTACACGATTCATCGGAATAGAAGAAGGGTGCTCAACATACTGCGAATTGTCAAAAGGGCAAAGTGGATCAGTGTATTCGTTTTTATCAGTCAGAACATTGCTCATGAAATTATCCTTTTATTATATATATTATATTACTATATCTAAAATTTTACATAACGTATTCTTATATCTTAAACAAATACGATCTGTATAATCACCGGTCAATCAGTTGAACGAACTGGCCTCAATTTCTTCGATAATGTGTCCGAGTGATTTTTGAACAGTTCCCTCGTCAATATGTATATATGCCAATTGATATGAATTCAGCAGATGATTGCTGCAGGTTTCAATCTCCTTTATAAGTTTTGAAGCTTCCTCATGACTTGAAGCTGCTTTAAACTACTTTATCAATCCGAGGTATTCCGATTTAACTTTATATCGCAGAATTTTTCCATAATTTCTCCGAAAAGGACTTGATTTTTTTCATATCAATACTATAATAACAAACGCACGTCAAAAAACAATTGAATATTGTTTTCCCGGTCAAAAAACATTTCCTAAAAAAAGGAAAAAAGGAGTTGACAAGAGGGGGAAGGATGTGTAAAATA
>CAYUOH010000011.1:0-80964 GCA_964446385.1 uncultured Oscillospiraceae bacterium
TGATCTGCTGTGACAGCTCGTGATATCGATCCGTCGCAGCTTTTGTTTTTTCAACAAGTGTTTCATAGTCGGTGATGTTATTTTCCGTCAGGAAATTGATGGTCTGAGCCATCTGTTTCAGGTTAAAGACCTTCGCCCAGCGCTCGTAACCGGGCCCTTTCCCAGACTGAAGTTTGGCCTGGATATCCACCAGTAGATTGACCTTGGCCGGATTTCTTCGGTAAGGGGATTTTGTTTTTGGCGTATGTACGGTCTTTCCGAGAATCGCGGATCTCAGTTCTTCATCAGAATATCCTTCACCAAGGGATCGTAATCTTGTGAATTTCTGTTGGCCACTGCTTCACTTCATAGCCGGAATCCATCATCAGCTTGAGGAAAGCATCAAAACCAGCTGGCTTTTGTGCCATGACGGCATCGATGGTCTGTCTCAGCTTCTCCTGCCAGGATAATGGTTTCTTGTCACCCAGCCACTTGCCATAGTGAGACGGTCCCTGCTTTGGAGCTTCGATAATCGAGAGTCCGTTCTCAAGGCAATGCTTGCTGATTTTGCTGATATTCTCAGGTGTCATCGCCAAAGCATTTTCATCTGGATCGTGATAGGTTTTGTACCATCCGGATGGAGCAGCAAACCTTGCGGGCTCTTTCTCTCTTGTTTCCAAATATTCGATGACGTCATCTAATTTGATTTTATATTTCCGTGTTTTCTTCCCACTGTTGATGCAGGGGACCAGACCGTTGTCCAGTAAATGGGCAGCAGTTTTCTTGCTGATATTGCATATTCTGTAGAACTGATCCTTGGTTATAACCGGCGGATAGAGCTTGTAAAGAAGCTGATATTTGCTCTTTTTTTTCATGGATTTCACCCTTCCTTTTTTGACTGTCAACGGCAGGTGAGCCATGATTTTTATCGAAAAACAATAAATAATGGGTCTCAGTTCTCTCCTGAAAATTATCATAACGCCGGAGTGCTTTGCGCTCCAGGCATTTCAGTTCTCTCCTAGTTCTCTCTTTTTTCCAAAAAAGTGCTCTTTTTTGCCCAAAATCGGGGGTATCCCGAAAGCATTCGAACCCAACGGTTTTGAGGCTTTTAAGGACTTTCTAATCGGCGTAACCCCTGATATGCCTACGTTTTACGTTCCTCCATCTTCTTTCAAAATCCGCTAAAATCCACTTGCTTATGAATGGAGGGAACGTCTCGAAATCAGGTGACGGGCAACCGTCCGTGGGTTCGAATCCCACCCGCTCCGCCAATTAATGAAAAGCGGCTAAGATTAATTTCTTAGCCGCTTCTTTTATTTACTTCTTACCCGTAATTTCTCAATTATCCCACTTGTCAATAAAGATAATGTCTTCCGGAATTTACCTATTTTAAGTCATGGCTATTATTCTGTTCATTCCACGTTATTCATACGTTTTCATCATTTTGCATTGTTATTAGCGCATTTCGATGATACAATTAAAAACAACGCTTCTATGGCGCTGTATTGACGCCACGGCAGCGCTTTTTAGCTTCAAATGGTGAAAGCCCTGCTTTAATGGCAGGGCCTTTTTTTGTGCAAAGATATTGCACGATTCGGAGGGGACTCGGTCATGGTAAGCTATAAAAACTCTGGAAACTTCTCATCGATAAGAAGATGAGAAAGAAAGACCTTTGTGAAAAGGCCTGCATTAAATGGAGTATTTACATATGCTAAAACCCGGCTTATACGAACAGGTCATCAATAAAGAAATCTCCCAGGAGCTTGACACCGCGACGGACAGGCTCTCTCAGACTGCGCCCATTGATGACGCGGAGGCATCCCGGGTTTTAGCAAAGTACGTCACCGAGATTATCGAAAAGGGTCTCGATAATGTCAAGGATAACGGCGGCAATCTGCATTCACAGGTGAGCCTTGCCAACAAGATCGTCTCGTTGATTCGGCATGAAACCGAAGAAACTGCTTTTGATGGGCTGACAGTAGACCAGCGCGCGGAGCAGCTTCTCGCGCTGTTAAACAAGGAAAATTCTGTCTACGCGCTGGATGAGCGCCGCGCTGTGGTACGCCCAGAGACTTCCATTGCTCAGAGCAGCCTGTTCACCGGTGCAATCCACGAGCCGAGTATGTTCACCGAACTAAAAAAGGAGATCCTCTCCTGCGACCGTATCGATATGCTGGTATCCTTCGTTAAGTGGAGTGGCCTGCGGCTCATCATCGACGAGCTTCGCAGCTTCACACAGAACGGCGGCAAGTTGCGGGTCATCACTACCTCCTATATGGGCGCAACAGATGTGAAGGCCGTGGAAGAACTTCGGCAGCTATCAGGTGCGGAGATTAAGGTCTCCTACGATACCAAGCGCACCCGCCTGCACGCAAAGACCTATGTATTCTACCGCAACACCGGTTTCACCACCGCCTATGTCGGCTCATCGAACCTCTCCAACGCCGCCATTTCCAGCGGACTCGAATGGAACGTCAAGGTTACCGTAAAGGATCTGCCGAACACGATTCAAAAGATCGCCGCGACCTTTGAAAGCTACTGGAATTCCGCCGATTTTGAGGACTACACCGGTGAGCAGCGGGAGCGGCTGGAACGGGCGCTGAAGGCGGAGAAGTAATTTGAAAGCAACGGAGACCGACCGTACATATTCTATATCACGCCATATCCCTATCAGCAGGAGATTCTGGACAAGCTGGACGCCGAGCGCAAGGTACGTGGTCTCTATCGCAATCTTGTGGTAGCAGCCACCGGTACCGGGAAGACGGTCATCTCCGCTTTTGACTATAAGCGCTTTTGTCATGAGCACAAGGGACAGCCCTGCCGTCTGCTGTTTGTGGCGCACCGGGAGGAAATTCTCAAGCAGAGTATCGGCTGCTTCCGTGGTGTGCTAAAGAACGCCAACTTCGGTGACCTGTTCGTCGGCGGGTACAACAAGCCCGAGAACATCGACCACCTGTTCATGTCCATCCAAACCTTCAATTCGCAGGATTGGGTGAACAAAACCTCGCCGGAATTCTACGATTACATCATCGTGGATGAGTTCCATCACGCGGCAGCTCCCACCTATCAAAAACTGATGACTCACTATAACCCCAAAATTCTCCTCGGCCCCACTGCCACGCCTGAACGCATGGATGGCAAGAGTGTAACCGAGTATTTCGGTGACCGCATCGCGGCGGAGATCCGCCTGCCGGAGGCCATCGACCGCAAGCTGCTCTGCCCCTTCCAGTATTTCGGCGTTACTGATACCATCGACCTCAACGGTTTGAAGTGGACTCGCGGCGGCTACGATAAGACCGAGCTGTCGAACGTATATGTGATGAACACCGGAGTCGCTAAACTCCGCTGCAATATGATCATCAGCGCACTGATGAAATACACCACCGACATAAACGAAGTGAAAGGACTGGGATTCTGCGTATCTGTGGCACACGCGGAGTTCATGTCCGGCTATTTTTGCGCCAGCGGCATTCCCTCCATGTTCCTGACCGGAGATTCTCCGGACGAGGAGCGTAACACCGCAAAAAAGCGGCTCGTTTCCGGCGATGTGCGCTTCATCTTTGTCGTGGATATCTACAATGAGGGCGTTGATATCCCGGAGGTCAACACCGTGCTGTTCCTGCGACCTACGGAATCGCTGACCATCTTCCTGCAGCAACTGGGGCGTGGCCTTCGCCTTGCTGAAAATAAAGAATGCCTGACCGTGCTGGATTTCATTGGTCAGGCAAACAAGAAATATAACTTTGAGGATAAATTCTCAGCGTTGCTGTACAACACTACCCGCAGCGTGCAGCGTGAAATAAAAGACGGCTTTATGTCTGTCCCTAAAGGCTGCTATATCCAGTTGGAGCGCAAAGCAAAGGAGTACATTCTCGATAACATTCGTTCCTCTTTCGGCGTACGAGCCGGGCTTGTCACATGCCTCGTCACATTTGAAGAGGACAGTGGGAAGCCGCTAACGCTCAGTAACTTTCTCGAATATTACCGTCTCGACCCGCGCAGCCTCTATATCCGCGGCAGCTTCTCGCGATTGTGTGTACTGGCCGGTGTACGGGATGATTTCATCGAGCCGCTGGAGGAAGTGCTTACCAAGGCCTTCCCGCGCATCTGCGCCATTGATTCACGCCGCTGGATAACATTCCTTCTGAAGCTGCTCGACAATCTGGATACCACAGATTTTGCAAAGCTTCCGCCTATGGAAGCATCTATGCTGCGGATGTTCTACTGCACCGTTTGGCAGGATTCTGCGGAAAAACTTTCGAGCGAGGCAGTGTGGGATAACCTTTACGCGCTTTCGGACAGTCCCACAATGCTCGCAGAGCTCAAAGAGCTACTCCGCTACAACATGAACCGCATCGACTTTATCGACGAGCCGGTACCGCTGGGCTTTGATTGCCCTCTGGACCTGCACTGCACCTATACCCGTGACCAGCTGCTCCTGGCGCTGGGTTTCATGATGCCGACAACCGTGCGTGAGGGTGTCAAGTGGCTGCCGGAGCGAAAGTGCGACGTGTTCATGGTCACACTCAACAAGTCTGACAAGGAGTATTCGCCGACCACCATGTACAACGACTACTCCATTAACGACTGGATGTTCCACTGGCAGAGCCAGAGCACGACATCAAGCGATTCTCCTACCGGTCAGCGCTACATCCACCACAGGGAGCACGGCACGAAAGTGCTGCTCTTTGTGCGGGAGTTCAAAACCGATATTGCCGGTGCTGCACCGTATACCTTCCTCGGCATTGCCGACTATATGCACCATGAGGGCAGCCGCCCAATGAATATAAATTACAAACTGCATCGGGCTATCCCGGCGAAATATCTGAGAAAAACGAACAAACTGGTGGTGGGATAGATGACCGAAGCCGTCGCTGCCCTTATCTGGGACAAGGATAAATTCATGATCTGCCAGCGCCCGGTGCAAAAAGCTCGGCGGATGAGATGATTCTTGAAATGATAACCGAGGTATACGCGCATGGATGACCGCTACATAGCCTTTGACGTGGAGACGCCGAATTACGCAAATGACCGCATGAGCGCCATTGGCATATCCGTTATCGACCACGGGACCATTGTGGACGATTACTACACGCTGGTAAACCCGGAGGCGCACTTCGATTCTTTCAACGTCCGTCTAACCGGAATCACGCCGCAGATGGTCGAGGACAAGCCCACCTTCGGGGATCTGTGGGAAGAAATAGAGCCTCTCATGTCCGGGGGTATTCTCATCGCACACAACGCGCCCTTTGATATGCGGGTGCTGGCGCAGTGCATTACCGCATACGATATCGACTGGCAACTGACAGCACGCTACGCCTGCACCTGCCAGATGGGGCGTGCCTGCTACCCGGAGCTCAGCAACCACCAGCTCAACACCATGTGCGAGTATCTTGACATTACGCTCGACCATCACAAAGCCTCAAGCGACAGCCATGCCTGCGCGGAGTTGCTGCTGGACTATATACGCCACCGCCTTAATATCCGGCGCTATGTACGGCAGTATGATCTCGCGCAGCGCTGCACCCGGAGGTTCTGATTTGATGGTTGCTCAACTCCCTCATAACCACGTTGTATTATCATTCTTTAACAATCTCCTTACTCCAGAGGTACTGCTGTGAATTGTAATAACAATCTAATTTTGGCAAACGGGCAAGACAAGACACCGGATATTTTCTCTTGCCAATACAATAACAGCACACACAAATATGATGTGACCTATCAAAGCGGGAAGCAGTATTCGTATAATCACAATTCCATCGAATGGGTAAGAGACCCGGAGGTGTTGAATCCGGCCTTCATGCATGTTGCTCATGGAAATCGGGAACTGCTTAATATACATAGTATATTTGTTTTTCATGCCCGGAGCGAAGACTACTGGCACATATGTTTTACAAACGGTAACGGTCACACGTATCCAAGACGGGAACTGAAAGAAAGTATTTCGTGCCTCAGTGAAAAGAAATCATTAAATCGACTTGAGTACCTTAAACAGCTTGCCACAATTAACGAGTTAAAATCGGAAGATGGAATTATTCTGCTCAAAAAGCAATATGAGAAGCTTGATTTTGTCGACCGAAACTCCACGATGGCAAACTATCTGAACCCAAATGAACACACGATCGAAGTATACAAAAAGTCCTGCCCCATCTTCCCTTTTGGAGGTAATGCCAGCCAATTCCAAGCTGTCAGATCAGCCCTTGAAAATCAAATCAGCGTCATTCAAGGACCACCGGGAACCGGTAAAACGCAAAAGATTCTAAATATCATAGCAAATCTGCTGGTCGACGGAAAAACTGTTTTGGTTGTTTCAAATAACAATTCGGCAACAGAAAATGTTGTCGAGAAGTTAGCTTCTGCAAAATATAATCTGGGCTTTCTCGCAGCGCCACTGGGAAATGCCGAAAATAAAAATGCTTTTATACAGAATCAGACCGGAACATATCCCGATCTAGCAACATGGCATTGTGAAGCAGAGCAGCAGAAGAGTATTCTGCAAAAAGCTCAGGCACTGTCGACCGAGCTGTCAGGTGTTTTCTCACAACAAGAACGTCTTGCTAAGGCGCGTTTGGAGTTGGCTTCGCTTCGTACAGAGATTCACTATTTCGAAGAATATTGCAAAGAAACCGGGCGAATAGAGCTGGCAGTCCAGCCAAAACGCAAACTCGGTTCTAATCGGTTAATGCAGCTTTGGCAGGAGTGCAACGAGTTCTTTGAAAAGGACCACAGCATCTCATTTTGGTTTAAGATAAAAAGTGTGCTCTTTTACGGGATATCAGACTGGAAGTTTTTCAGAAGTGATTTGCCGTCAATTATTTCTTTGTTACAGGGGATATTTTACCGCTGCAAAGAGGGAGAACTGTGCGCCGAAATAGAGTAGCTTGAATCGGCGCTTGCGCAGGTACACGCAACGCAAAAGATGGACGAATTGACTCAGCTTTCCTTGAAGCTGTTGCGCGCCAAACTGTTCGAACGCTATGACGGAGGTGCAGGACGAAAGCTTATTACAGATGATGATCTATGGAAAGACGGCAAGTCCGTCGTCTCGGAGTATCCTATAGTGTTAAGCACAACATTCTCTTCCCGAAGCTGTCTGAAGGATGTTACCTATGATTACCTGATTATGGACGAGGCCTCGCAGGTAGATGTCGCAACAGGAGCGCTCGCGCTGTCTTGTGCAAAAAATGCCGTGATCGTTGGCGATCTCAAGCAACTGCCAAATGTGGTGAGCAGCGAAATGAAGAAGAGGAGCGATGCCATATTTGCCTCATTTCATCTTCCTAAAGGTTACTCGTTTTCGGATAACAGCTTACTAAAGTCGATCTGCGATATTCTGCCAAATGTGCCACAAACACTGCTGAGAGAACACTACCGCTGTCACCCGAAAATAATCGGGTTCTGCAACGAAAAGTTTTATAATGGCGAGCTAGTTATCATGACCCAGGACAACGGAGAGGCGGATACCCTTAAAATATTTGAGACGAATCAGGGAAACCACCGCAGGGAGCATATAAATCAGCGTCAAATCGACGTTTTGACAAAAGAAGCATTACCGCTTCTAAAGGATACTGTGCCTGAAGAACTCGGCATAGTCGCGCCATACAGAGATCAGGCAAAGGAAATCAGGAAACAACTTGGCAATGAAAAGATCGAAGTGCATACCGTCCACAAGTTTCAAGGGCGTGAAAAAGACACCATCGTGCTCACTACTGTTGACGACACGGCAACCGATTTTTCGGATGATCCATATTTGATGAATGTTGCTATCTCGCGCGCAAAAAAGCGCTTGTTTCTTATCACATCTTCGAATGAGCAGCCAGCTGACAGTAATCTAAATGACCTGATATCATACATACGCTATAACAATTATCAGGAAATCCATAGCGAAATCTACTCTGTATTTGACCTATTATACCGTCAATATACAGACGCACGGGTAGAATTTCTCAAAAAGCACGCCCGCGTTTCAGAATACGATTCCGAAAATATTATGTATAGTGCTATTTATGAGCTTCTAGAGCAGCGGCAACAGCTCTCTTTAAACATTATTTGTCATCAACCGCTCAATATGCTGATTCGCGACCCACATTTACTTAATGATGAGGAATGCCGATATGCAATGAATACTGCCACTCATTTGGATTTTCTTATATATAATTGCATAAGGAAATCCCCAGTTCTTGCGATTGAGGTGGATGGTTTCCATTTTCACAAGGAAGGCACCGTTCAGTATAAGCGTGACCGAATAAAGGATCACATTTTAAAACTTTATGGTATTCCTCTGCTGCGTTTTGCTACAAACGGCAGCGGTGAAATTGAGCAGATCGCCGCCGCTCTGGATAGCTATGCCCAGACCATGTCAAAACGCATTTAAGGATATCTTGCTATGAGTACAGAAACATGAGAATTCTCATCGACGCCGACGGCTGCCCGGTGGTGGACATCACCATCGCCGAGGCAAAAAGTAAAAATATCGAATGTCTGCTGCTCTGCGATACCTCACACGTGTTCGAAAAGCCCGGCGCTCGGACGCTGACCTACTCAAAAGGCGCGGACAGCGTGGACTTCGCATTGGTGAACATGGTTCAGCACGGCGATCTCGTGGTCACGCAGGATTATGGTCTTGCCGCCATGTGCCTTGCGAGAAACACTTTGGTGTTAAATCAAAACGGCATGGAGTACACAGCGGACAATATTGACGCGCTCCTAATGGAGCGCCACACGTCGAAGAAAATACGAAATTCCGGCGGACGGCTCAAAGGGCCGTCCAAACGCACTGCGGCGCAGGACGCCGCGTTTCGGGACAAGCTCACAGCGATTCTTTCAAGGGAGGGTCAGCGATGATCGTTTATTTTTCCGGCCCGGGCAACAGGTACTCTCGCTGCTGATTGCTGTCCGTCATTCTTCTGTGCGGCTTTTCTCAATTTGGGGAAAGCCGTTTTTTCATTAGATAATACATGTAAATTCATCTCCCAAGAGATACAGCTGTTTCGTAGGCCGCAGAAAGTGGTTTTTATTTGAAGTGTCCATTATTAATGAGGACCGCTACATATATGCGATTAGTTCCGGATTGCTTTTTTAACAAACTATATAGTAAACTTAACAATGTATAATTTCAGCTTAACTGAATGGGAGGTTACTGAATTTGAGGTAATAGAACGATTTTTAACTGAGCTGCATGATAAGCTGGACGATGTCATCAATATTGAAATGAAACGAAGTTGATAAGGGAGATAGTACAATGAAAAAACTGATTTCAATTATACTGATCATATGCATTGCGCTTACCATTACCGCCTGCGGAGTCATTAAAACGAAAATGGAAGACGCGGGAATCGGTCAAGCGTCGACGCCTACCCAGGAAGTGGCACGCAACGCCACGCCTGAGGAGATCATTCAGACGGTCGTTACGGAGATGATGAACGTCTTACGAAGCCAAAGCGACTCAGCGGGCTTGGATCTGAGCGCAGCCTTTGGCCTGCCGGCCAACATTCTGACCTTTCCCCAGGCCAAGTTGGACATGGCAATAACAACCCACGACGAGGATGGGGATACCACGTTTAATTACGGTCAGACCTCCTTGAAAAAGGGTGAAGAAGGCATGCATGGGCTGTCTTTTGATTTAGACGGTGAAATCTACCAGGCTGGCGCTTATTTCAGCGGCGACGAGATGTTGCTCAAGCTGGCTGACGCGTCACAACCTATTGTTAAATATAACATGCCTGCCGGATCCGGCGCAGCTCTGTCCGTTTTGCCGCCTATGGAACGTTATCAGCTGTGCATTACGAAAAACGACCCGGCAGCCTACATCGGAGCGAACTGGGTGGAGCAGATAACTGCTATCACCACGGCTCTGGCTGAGTCTGAGGAGACGGTAAAATCCGACGTTCAGACTCTGCACGTTGGAGACCAAGCTGCGGAGGCGGAGACTCATAGCATTACCCTGAACGGAGAAGCGGCGGCAATATTGATGGAGCAGTTCGTCCAGGCTTGGCAGGGAGATGCACGGGTTACGGCCTTGCTGTCCCTAAGCGATAACTCGCTGGATGAGGATGATGAGGACGATATAATTCCAACGCCCGCTATGACCCAACTGGCAGCCTTGCCTTTCAATGGCAGCGCTTATTGTACCAGCGCAACCCTGACGCTTGTCGCTTCTGTGTCCGAAAAGGCCCCTGCCGGTTTACAACTGGCGTATACTGCCTCCGCCGGAAGCATGACCTTGGATATTGTCTCCCTTTCGCTTGATGAGGGGAAATTTATCAAAACAGCCCTCGCTCTGCCCGACGGCGCTGCTGCCGAGGTTCTGGACATTAGCAGTGAAAAGGGCGCGAACACTTTTAGCCTGAACAATACCCATAGCATCTGCGGCCCGCAGGGTCGTGGGCGCTTTGTCAGTGTCCTCAATACGGAACAGCTTGACAAAGGAAACGAACGTACCAGCGACTTCAGCTATTCCCTGAATATGGACGAGGAAGGCGAACTGAAGGAAATACTGACCAGCTCCGGCTCTTACCGGCACAACCAAAACGGCGCAGAGATCGCTGCTGAATTCAACGGCGTGTTGATACTGATTGATGAGGAGGAAACGCAAAACATTGATTTCTCCGGCACCTTGGCCCTGAACGAGAAGGAGGGCGAGGTGACGCCTCCTCAGTTTATCGAGGGCTCCGGTCTCATCGCAGCTGATCGGGCTGAGTTGAGCAGCCTGTTCACCGAGGACGATAACACGGTGTTCGGCCAATTCACCTCCCTTTCCCCGCTTCAGCAGTCTTTGCTGGCCAATATGCTGCTGCTGAATGGAGAGCTTTATCAGAATTAAAGGGGACTTATAACAATGCTGCATGGTGTAGATTTAAGTAAAGCCTATAGCGGCCGCCTGGTATTGTCAGCGGTTAATGTGGAATTGCACCCAGGGCGAGCCCTGGCTGTGATCGGAGAAAATGGCAGCGGAAAAAGCACTCTGCTCTCCCTGCTTGCTTTAGCCATGCCTGCGGACAGAGGCCGGGTGAACGTGGATGGACTGCCACTCAAAGCAGCCCGCGCGTACATCGGCTATATGCCCCAGGATATCGCCCTGTTCGAGGATTTGACAGTACAGGAAAATCTGCGCTGCTTTTGCCGGGAATCCGGGAGCGAAGCTACCCAACGTTTGCAGAAGCTATGTGCTGATTTACACATAGACGATTTACAGCGCAAGCAGATCCAGAAGCTCTCCGGCGGTCAGCGGCGGCGAGTCAGTCTGGCCGCCGCCCTGATGAACAGGCCTCGTTACCTGTTGCTGGACGAGCCATTCGCCGGGGTGGACTCAGACGGGGAGAAATGCATCATTGAACTGCTGCGGGCCATCATGGCAGAAGGCTGTGGCGTGGCTGCGGCCGCTCATCATGCGGAAACGCTCTCGCCACTGATGGAATCTGTTCTTTGTCTGGAACAAGGCCGCGTCATCTTTAGCGGCTCTCTGGCGGATTATAAACAGGATGGACGTTGAACAATGAGATTCAGGCAATGGTTATGGCTGGATTTAAAACGCTTGTTTCGCCACAAAGGATCCATCGTGGCTACGCTGATTATTCCCATCATCAGTCTAGCTATTTTCGGCGCGGTGGCTGTCCCGCTGCTGCGAAGCAGCGGCGACTTGTCCATCCCATATGCGGTATGTGATGAGGACGGCAGTGACGCCGTGAAACAGTTCATACAATTGATGACCAATTCCCAAGCCCTGAAGGAGTTGGCGACAGCCTACCCGGTAACCGATTTGGAAACAGCGCAATCCCTGCTCGACAGCGGTCAGGTATCTTTGATAGTTCATATACCGGGGGGATTCTACGCATCGGTGGAGGCCGGACAAAAGGCGGTGGTTGAGCTGATTGCCTATCCTGAGCACCGCTTTGAGCAGACCATGGTAAGTCTGACGCTGAACGGGGCGCTTAAGGCCGTTGGCCAGAGCCAAAATCTATTGCAGCAAGTAGGCACGGCGGCAGTCGACGCCGGCGTTGCAAATGAGGCGGTGGCAGTAATGCTGGATACGGGCTTAAACAACGGTATCGACCGTTATATGCAGCGTCAAACCGTACTGGGAAAGAGCGGAGCCGTCTCGCCCATGGGTGAGTATTTGCCGGTGGAATATTATCTGGCGGCCCTGTTCACCTTTTTCTGTGCCTTGGCCGCTTTACCTGTTTTACATTTGACGACCAGCGATCTGAACGGTCCGCTGGTATTACGAGGCTTGCTGTCATCGCCACGCACGGCCCGACAGTATTATCTGGCGCGACTGACCTCCGGAGGAACGTTTATCTTCCTCACCCTGTTGTTGTTACTTCCGTTTTCCGCTCTGATCAGCGGTCTGGGCGTATATTGGGGCCATATCAAAGGCGGTGCTGTCGCACTGGCTCTGCTACTGGGGATAATGCTGGCCTCCCTGTGTTTTTCCGCCCTGGCCTTGCTGCTTGGCAGTATGATCAAACAGCCGCCTCTTGCCCTGTGGTGCGGCTTCTACGGGGTGCTACTGATGACCTTTTTATCCGGCGGCTTTATCAATGAGAGCCGGATGGAACCGCTTTTAGTGAAGCTGAGCTATTTCACTCCCTTCAAACCCACCATGAACGTCATCGCTAACACCCTGTTTACTCTGAATATAGAAAGCTATTGGCAGAATATTGGGAGGCTTGGGCTGATGCTCGTTATTTTTGGGAGCTGTGGCTGGCTTCTTACCAGAAAGAAGGGTGGGAGCCAATGAGTGTACGGGCATTGTTTTGGAGCCGCTTGCGAGCTACCTTACGAAACTTCGGCTCCCTTAGTATCTTTCTACTGGCCTTGCTGGTGGCGATTGCTATGGGTTGGTACAGTGCCGAGCGCACTGCCGCCGAATTTCGGGTGGCTGTAGTTAATGATGATCAAGGAGAGCTGGGCGAACGTCTGATAGATTTGCTGTCGGAGGATAAGCAGATCAGCTTGGAGCAGATGGATGAAAAACGGGCGCGGCGTTTGCTACGACAAGACCGGCTGCAATGTCTGTTCATCATCAGGCCCGATTTCAGTCAACGCTTACATGAGAGGCAATTCGACGGTCTGGTGGATCTGACCGTGGCCCCCGGCTGCATCTATGGCGCGTCCGTAAGTGAGCCCTTGGTCAACACGGTAATGAAACTATGGTTTGAGGAACAGACCTGGTATGATTTGGATCAGCTGCTGCTCGCGAATGGGATATATATGTCTTCCGCCCAACGCGCCTCTCTGCAGATGCAGATGGAAGAAAGCTGGCAAAGCGGAGCACAGATCCACGTAGAGTTTCTAATGGAAGAAAGCTCTGCACCATCACCCTTAGTTGCTGATCCCGCCGCCCGAATCGCCCTGTTTTGGTACGCGGCCTTGAGTCCGCTATTTTTCATCCTGGCCGGAGGCTGGATGGCACAATTACAGCAAGCACCTCTGCAACAGCGCATCGCCCAAAGCGGTATGAGCCGCAGCGTAAGCTTTTTGTCGCAGGCTGCAGCCCAGTTGGTGATGGTGCTGGCCGGATTTGTGCTGGTAGTTATGATTAGCGGTGCGACATCCCAGATGCCGGCACTGCTGCCACCCATCCTTATATATAGCCTAGGTTTGCTGGGCATGGGGCTGCTGGTTTGCGCGGCCTGTCGGGAATTGACGCTTCTATTGCTGATTGGGCCGGTGTTCGCTATGGCGGCAGCATTTCTATCCGGCCTGTTGATCGAGCTGCCAAAATGGGGCCAAATATGGGTAATTATCTCCCACCTTCTGCCGGGGCGTTACTTTTACACGGCTCTTCAAGGCTCAGCGCAGCCGGTTATGGCCTTGTTGCTTTCACTGGGCTGGCTGTTGGCAGGTCTTGCCATCTCCCGCTGGGTGGGGCGGCGTAATGTAAATAAACTTGAAAAATAGGAGCAGATATGAGAAAGCTAATAATCAATTCCGTGGAAGAGACCATCCCACCATATCCCAGTGCTAAGGACTATGTGTACCGCTGTGCCCAGTTTTTTGGCGTGCACAGCATGCTGGGTTATGTGAAAAGCGCGAACTATAATTTGCTTACAGAGATGGCTAACGCCCGCCGTTATCATTGCGCAATCCCTCGGGATATCCTTCTGGACCCTACGAATGCCTGTAATATGAGCTGTCGGGGCTGCTGGGCCAATGATTACCGCAATGCAGCCGCATTGAGCTTTGAGCGATGGGACAGCCTGTTGGATGAAGCCAAGAGCATAGGTGCACTGGATATACTTTATACCGGCGGCGAGCCTCTGATGCGCAAAAAAGAGCTGCTTATGTTGGCTCGCAAGCATAATAAGATGTTCTTCGGAGTCTTTACCAACGGAACGCTTATCGATGAGCATTTCGTCAGCGAGATCAAAGAATTGGGTAATGTACTGCCCTTTGTCAGCATCGAGGGCTATCGGGAGGAAACGGATTTCCGCCGGGGCGCGGGCGCGTACGATAATATCCTCCGGGCTATGCGGCTACTGAAAGAACAGGACGTACCATTTGGCTTTTCCCTGTGCTATCACAAGCGTAACTTTGAGTTGTTAACCAGCGATGCTTATCTGGATTTTTTACGCGAAAGCGGCGCCTGGATGGGCTGGGCCTTTGGATACCGTCCAATTGGTGCCGATGCGGACATGTCGTTGACTCTGAACGCGGATGAACGTTATTATGTCTTTCGCCGACTGGAGGAGTACTCGCGTCAACATGATTTTGTTCTTATCGACCTGTTCAACAGCGGGCATAAGATATTCGGCTGTGTCGGCGCAGGTCACGGCTATTTACATATCAACGCCGCAGGTGATGTGGAGCCCTGCGCTTTTTGCCATTATTCCGACTCCAATATTAATGATATGACTTTAGCCGAGGCCATCGGATCCCCCTTTATGCGGGCCTTTCGCCGGGATAAGCCCTTTTCGGAAAACCCTCTGGCTCCCTGCCCGGTCTATGATAACCCGGAGATCATGGTAAAGCTGTGTCAGGAGACCGGAGCCCGCTCCACACACGCAGGCCAAAGCGAAAACGCGGAGAACTTCGCCGCCAAGGTTGGAGATATAGCCGCCCAATGGCAGGAGTTCAGCGCCGCCCAATACCCCTCCCGACCCCGGGGCGAGCAGACCTTGCGGCGACACATGACAAAAAATCTTGAAATACTAAAAAAACTGGCCGGCGATGATAAGCCCTAATCCGCAGGCGGTAAATTCCCCCGAAGAATATAACAAAGCCGTAGCATACGCTCAAAGCAGAGCAGGAATCTAGTTTTATTCATTTATTCGCAAAAATGGTCATGAAAAAAGGCACCCTGTTTTCAGAGCGCCGAAAGAGCTGTACATGCAGTTATTAGGGAATGCTTATCTTCTCAAAATTAATAATCGTCGAGTCAAGGCTTATGCTTATTTTCTGCATAAGCAGTGAAGCATAGGTCCGTCCTCCGGCTTATAGTTTTCGCCTTGCTTACAAAGGATTATCTTGAATTCCGCATTTAGGGCAAATGTTCTGAGTTCGCTTGCTTCAAATGCTTCCCAATAAACTTTCGTATTAGCATAAGGATAAAATTTTCTTCCATTTATATAATCGCTGTAATTCTCAATTAAGAAATTATAGTCATGACCTGAAAAGCTTATTAACCCGTCAGATTTTAATACCCGTTTGCATTCTGATAGAAATTCTTGCTTATATTCATCTTTTTAGCTTAGGATTTTCCCAGAGATTCATCTCGTCTACATTTTCCTTTGTCTCATACCATTCACGAACCATATCACTCATGGAATTCACCTCGTTGAATATTATATATCTCCGCTTTCCGAACCTCCTTTTTGCTTTTATCGTACCGCTTTTATCGTATGTGTGGCTCCCCATCTGTTCAGTATTTCCACAGAAGAAAAGCCGGCGTTCCTCAGACAATCAATCTCGTGAGCGGTGGTCAGAGGCGTATCAAAATGATAAAACTCTCCTTCCGGAATACCCTGTTCTTTTTTCAGACGCTCAAGTTCCCTGCGGAATAACTTTTCTTCTTCATCAGACAGGGCAAAATAATCAGTCAGGATAAAGAAACCGTTCTCTTTCAGAGAATTGCGAAGTTTCGCATATAGAGGAGTTTTTTCCTCAGCTGTGAAATGATGCAGAGATTCCACGGATACTGCGGCGTCAAAACGCTCCGTTCCGAAAGTAATATCAAAATAGGAACCGAGAATCAATTCAATCTTTTTATCTTTGAATTTCTCCTTCAGTTTTCCGAGCATACCCGGAGCCAAATCGATGCCGGTAATTTGAGAAGACGGGTTGAGTATAAAGTATTCCTCCAGTTCAAGACCGGTTCCGCACCCCAGGTCAAGCACATTGCAGCCCGGTGATGACGGAAGCTGTTCCGCCGTGAAACGGAGAAACTCCCGGGCATTGTCAATACAGTTCAGCTGATGCTCGTCATAACCATCGAGTCTCGCGTCAAAAAAATCACCCATTGTTTCAAGCATATTAGTTTACCTTCATTACCGTTTTAAATCATACATATATATGATATCACTCCAGTACTCTCAGGAAAACATCGGAAGTCTTGATATATACATCAAAAAAACCTTCTTTTGCGTTTTACAAAAGAAGGTTTTAATTTTTCACCGATGATTTGTTAAACTTTGTTTGTCTTAGTACGTTTGTCGATTACCATTACAAGAACAGGTATCAGAATAATCTGCAGGATTATTCCGGGAATGGCATTCACGAATGCTCCGGCCATAAAGGCTTCCCATCCGAACTCGGATTTGCCGAGGCCGTAGAGTATCACACGGGCTACACCCCAGACAATTCTGCCAGCGAGCATGGCACCGATAAGAGATATATAGATTGACGATTTCTTTTTCGGCAGACGGGTATACAGAAGACCGGCCACCAGGCCGTAGGTTGCAAGCTCAAAACACATGGCTACTCCGGTGGGAATAATCGGGGGCATGCCGAACAAAAGGAACCGAAGCAGGGGGGCGATAAAACCAACTGCCATCCCGTACCACGGGCCGCAGAAAAACCCGCAAAGCAAAACCGGGAAGTGCATAGGGCTCAAAGCACTGCCTATCTGGGGAATCTGTCCTGTCAGGAACGGCAGCACCAGTGCAACTGCCAGAAACATAGCGGCCAGAATCATTCTTGTAAGTCTTTTTTTGTTACTCATAACTGCACCTCCGCAGCAATAATCTGTTTTGAATATCAATTTATCATATCATTCCGGCTACAACAAGCTCCCCGGGGGTATTAATTTTTTAGATTTTTTGATTCTATAAAATTGTTTCTGTTTTATTCCGTTATCTCCCGAGCGCCTTCGACATCGATTCTGAGGGAAAGTGTTTTCCAACCGGGAAATTCTTCTGAAATCCGGCATGACAGATCCCGGTAAATTCCCGAATCGGATGAAATACACAGGAGTGTGCTTCCGGCGCCCGAAATACAAATACCCTCAGCACCAAGATTCCGTGCGATTTCCTCTGCCCTGTCGCATCCGGGTATAAGCGGCTTACGGTAAGGCTCGTGGATTCTGTCATCCAAAGCGGTACGCAGCATGTCGCTGTCACCCGTTTCAATAGCCTTAATAAGGAGCGGTATACGCCCGATATTGAATACCGCATCGGATCGGCTGTAACTTTGAGGCAAAGCACTCCTTGCAAGCGAAGTCGGGAGTTCGGTATCCGGAACAAGAGCGGTGAAGCTCCAGCGTTCACTGATATCAAACTGCGCAACCTTTATTCCCGATTCGTCCGATACCGCCGCGCAGAAACCGCCGTATACCGCCGGTGCCGCGTTGTCGGGATGCCCCTCAACCGCAGCCGCGGCGCGTAGTATTCCTTTACGTCCCAGATTCAGATTCAGAAGTTTGTCTGCGGCAAAAGCTCCGGCAACGCTCAGAGCGGCCGAACTGCCGAGTCCGCGGGAAACCGGCACATCGCATTCCCCGAAACATACGGAAACGGGGGCCGGAATCACGCCGGCAAAACGGCATGCGCTTTTATACCCGGCAACGGCAATATTATCCTCATTGCAGTATTTTTTTTCACATCCGAAAACCGAAAACTTGTCTGCTGCTGAAAATTCCAGCCTGTTGTATAAATCCCATGCAATGCCCAGACAGTCGAAACCCGGGCCAATATTCGCCGATGTGGCTGGAACTATAATTTTCATGAAAGCCTTTCTTTACCCCAGCAGACTGCTGAGAATATAATCGGTAATGCTGTCCTTCTCGATGACGTCGGTAAAACGTACCGGCTTATCCGCCAATCCGGCAAGATTCTCCGGTACAGGGATTCCGGATATTTCACTCAAACGACTCATATTATTAAAGACATCGCCACCCGGCTGTTCCCCAATTCCCCGCAGAACAGCATCGGAAAATTTAAAAGGTGAAGCCGTTGACAGCACAGCCACCGGCACGTCGCCGTAATGTTTTTTATAATTCTCGGCTGCACCGAACGCAACGGCTGTATGGGTATCACATAGATATCCGTAATCATTCCACACATGGCCTATTACGTCAAGTGTCTGCTGTTCGTCAATAAAAACTCCGGTGAAATCTTCACCGATTGATTTCTGCATTTCATGACTTACAGTGTATTCTCCTTCGGAGGACAGGCTGTTCATCAGACGCGAAACAAGCGCACAGTCTCCGCCGGATTTGTAGAAAAGCAGCCTTTCGAGGTTGGAGGATACCAGAATATCCATTGACGGACTTTGAGTTTTATACAGAGGACGTTTACGGTTGTAAACACCTGTATTCAAAAAATCCGTAAGCACATTGTTGCGGTTGCTGGCACATATCAGCCGGTCTACCGGCAAGCCCATCAATTTGGCAAGGTAACCGGCCAGAATATCACCGAAATTACCCGTCGGAACAACGAAATTAAGCCTGTCGCCAAATTTAAGTTTTCCGGCTGCGATCATTTTGGAATATGTAATAAAGTAATATGCTACCTGGGGAACCAGACGCCCGATATTTATGGAATTAGCAGAGGAAAGGCTTATACCCGCAGAAAACAACCGTTCATTATTCTGCAGAGCTGAAAAGGCTGTTTTCACTCCGCTCTGGCAATCATCAAAATCACCCTTTACTGCGCAGACGTTTACATTAGAGCCGGACTGGGTCGTCATCTGAAGCTTCTGAATGTCCGATACGCCGCTGTTCGGGTAGAATACAGAAATTTTTGTACCCTCAACATCCCTGAAGCCTTCCAGAGCAGCTTTTCCGGTATCACCGGATGTGGCTGTAAGAATAACGGTCTGTCCGCTTATGCCCTCGGTTGCCCGTGCATTTGTCATCAGCAGAGGGAGAACCGACAGCGCCACATCCTTGAATGCGGATGTGGGGCCGTGGAAAAGCTCGCATACCGCAAAATCCCCTGCGTAAACAACAGGAGTAATGTCGGCACTTGAAAATTTATTGCGGTATGCCCTGCCGATTATTTCCGCGGGGTTATCAAAACCCGGCAGAAGTGCTCCGAGTATTCCTGAGGCTATACCGTAAGGGGTATCCTTCACACAGGCTTCAGCGTCAAACGGACGGCGGGATACTTCGGGATCCACATACAGCCCGCCATCCGGGGCAATACCCTTTACCACTGCGAAAGTATCGGAAACAAATTCACGTGAGCGAGTACTTTGAAGTTTCATATTGTTATTACTCCATAGATAGAATTTTTACATTATCTGTACCGGGACTTTCGGACAGGATTTTCACAAGGTCGTCCGTATCTTGTGACATTTCGCTGATATCTACCGTAAGCATAAGAGCCGCCTTTCCGTTGATGGGCATGCTCTGGTTAATGGAAAGAATACTGATACTGGCAACTGACAACCTGGTAAGCAGGGCACTCAGCACACCTGTTTCGTGGTCCAGCATAGCCGACAGCACGGCCATACGGCCACGGTTCATATTGGATCGTTCAAGGATATAGTCCTTATACTTATAATATGTACTTCGGGAAATACCCGCCATCCTTGTGGCCTCCACCACATCCCTGGCACGTCCGATTTCAAGAAGATTACGGGCCTTTACAACCTTTTCATAGGTCTCGGGAAGGATACTGCGGTGCACCAGATAATATTGTACATCCATACATTCTGTGCCCTTTCTTTTGGTAAATCTTTGTTCATAAAAGCGCTTGTAATTAACACTTGAATATGATACACTGTCCGAGTAAAAAAAACAAGTGTCTTTCTTTCGCGGACACGTACTATTTTTCTGTTTGGAGGTACAAAATGAAAGTAGCGGTTTTAGGGTTCGGAAATGTTGGCGTAGGTGTCTATCACATGCTTGAAACATCCCCCGGATTTATGCCCGGCCCCGTGTTGGAGATTCCGGAAAAAGCCACCGAAAATTATATGGTCACTGACCTGGACGACATTCTGACCGACCTGACCGTTGAGGCTGTGGTAGAAGCTATGGGCAACGTTCACCCCGCTTACGAATTTGCTTGCAGGGCAATGGAAGCAGGAAAACATTTTGTTACATCCAACAAGGTACTTGTTGCCGAAAAGGGCCCGGACCTTGCGTCCCTTGCCGCAAAGAAAGGGGTAGGATTTATGTTTAGCGCGGCATGCGGAGGTGCAATACCCTATCTTTACAATCTGAAAATAGCCGTGAACGGCGGTGAAACCATCCAATCGCTTTCCGGACTGCTTAACGGCACAACAAACTATATTCTCGACCGTATGCAAGCCGCCGGAATGTCTTTTGACGAGGCTCTTGCCGAGGCCAATAATCTCGGATATGCCGAGGCTGATCCTACCGCAGACTTGAGCGGCCTTGATACCCTTCGCAAGATTATGCTGGCTTGTGCCGTATCTTACAATATGATGCCCACCGACGGTATGAACTGTGAAGGAATCGAAAATTTTACCGCCGAGGACGCCAGACATATTAACGAAATAGGCTATGTGTGCCGACTTAAAGCCAAGGCCAAATATGTCGACGCCAATCTCAGAGCATACGTTGAACCCACCCTGTGCGCATACGGATCACCCGAAAGCACTGTAACGCTGAACGGAAATATGGCCCGTTACATAGGCATGTACAGCAATACAATAACGCTGTTCGGCCAGGGTGCCGGACGTTATCCAACAGCATCCGCCGTAATGAGAGACCTGGTATCTATAAAGAACGGCATGAGCAACATGCTCGGCGAAGCCTGTAAAAGAGTACCGGTTGATAATTCCGACAGTATGCATATTTACTATCTTCGTATGCCGGTCGAATACGCAGACGACCTTCTTTCTGAAATCTTCACTCAGGAGGACGGCATAGTACGCGGCATTACCGAAAAAGTTTCCGTAAAGGATATGCACGGCATAGTATCGGAGATAAGAGCAAACGGTGACGAGGTATTCTTCGCGGCCGTTGAAAGAAAGAAGTAATTATATGGTTAAAGTAACGAAATTCGGTGGCAGCTCGGTTGCCGGCTCAGGTCAGTTCAAAAAAGTTAAAGATATAATATTTTCTGATGCTCTGCGCAAGGTTGTGGTAATATCCGCAAGCGGAAAGCGTAACTCCGACGACCACAAGATGACGGATCTGCTTTATCTTTGCCACGCCCATCTTCAGTACGGCGTATCCTGCGAGTCCATCATTAAGGAACTCCGTTCACGTTTTGAAGAAATAAAAAAAGAACTTGGCATAGAGGACGATATCCTCGAGGATTTCGACAGCTACAGCTCAAAGTTGAGCAAGGATACCTCACGTGACGAGCTGGTTTCCCGCGGCGAATATTACACATCAAGGCTGATGGCATCGTATCTGGGATATACCTTCGTAGATGCAGCCAAGGTCGTGTTTTTCGGTTTAGATGGTTTACTTGACAGCAACAAAACCTACACCGCTATCCGGGAAGCATACGAAAAGTACGAGAATATCGTAATCCCCGGATTTTACGGCAGCCTTCCGGGAGGCAAGGTTAAGGTCATGGCCCGCGGCGGAAGCGATATCACCGGTTCTCTTGCCGCTGCCGCGCTTAAGGCTGAGGTTTATGAAAACTGGACCGACGTATCCGGCGTGCTGATGGCCGACCCAAAAATAGTCGACAACCCGAAGCCCATTTCCATGATGACCTACGCAGAGCTGCGCGAGCTGGCGTTTCTCGGCGCATCCGTTCTGCAGGA
Organism: uncultured Oscillospiraceae bacterium; assembly: GCA_964446385.1. Lineage (GTDB taxonomy): Bacteria > Bacillota > Clostridia > Oscillospirales > Ruminococcaceae > CAYSRC01. Next base: position 22,108 of record CAYUOH010000011.1, read on the forward strand.
GGAATCGGTACAGCCCGTTCGAGACGCCTGTGTTCCCCTTAACATACGCAATACCAACCGTCCACAGGATTTCGGTACCGTTATCGTTGAAAAAGTGGACGAGGAAAATATGTACCACGACCGCTTTATCACCGGTATTGCAGGACGTAAAAACTTTACGGCGGTTACAGTTACCAAACATAATATGGTAATACCCGAGGTCCTCAAGGAAGTACTCGAAATATTCGTGAAATATCACGCTTCGGTAGAGCATATTACCCTCGGTTTGGATTCCTTCTCGCTTGTTACGTCAAGCTCAGCGTTGGGTGATGCTATCTATGAGGTTATTGCCGATATTCAGAAAACCTGCCAGCCCGATGACATCTCTACCAAGGAAGGACTTGCTCTTATAGCTGCTGTCGGACGCAAGATGTCATTAAGGCCAGGCATTTCCGGCCGTCTGTTCAATGCTCTCGGAGAAAAGGGCGTTAACATCAGAACCATTGCCCAGGGTTCCGACGAGCTAAGTATTATTGTTGGTGTGGATAACAAGGATTTTGATACCACTGTACGGGTCCTTTACGAAAGCTTCGCAGGATAAGGAGAAATTAACAAATGAAGAAGTACAATATTGCTGTCCTGGGTGCCACAGGCGCCGTGGGACGTGAAATGCTGAAGGTTCTTGAGGAATATGATATTCCAGTAAATGAGCTGCGTCCGTTAGCCAGCGCTCACAGTGCAGGAAAGACCGTCCCGTTCAAAGGCGGAGAACTTGTAGTACAGGAAGCCGCGGACGACTCCTTTGAAGGAATGGACTTTGTACTGGGTGCTGTGGGTAATGGTCTAGCCAAACAGTTTACACCCGCTATTAAGGCTTCCGGCGCAATTTTTATTGACAACAGCAGCTCCTACCGCCTTAATCCGGACGTTCCCCTTGTTGTCCCTGAGATTAACGGAGAGGATGCGTTCAAAAACAGCGGTATTATTGCCAACCCCAACTGCTCCACAATCATCACGGTTATGGCTGTGGCGGCCTTGGCAAAACTCAGCCCAATCGTTACCATTAACGCCTGCACATACCAGGCGGTATCCGGAGCCGGTCAGGGTGGCCAAGTAGAGCTTGAAGATCAGCTGGACGCCTTCGCAGAAGGCCGGGAGATAACTCATAAGATATTCCCTACTCAGATAGCCATGAACGTTATTCCCTATATCGGAAGCTATATTGACAACGGATACACTACCGAAGAAATGAAGATGCAAAACGAAGGCCGCAAAATACTGCATCTCCCCGATATGAAATGTACCTGCACCTGTGTACGTGTTCCCGTAATGCGTTCTCATTCCATCTCCGTCACAGTAAAGTTAAAAGATTACGTATCGGTTGAGGATGCCCGCAAAGCAATAGCTTCCTTCCCCGGGGTCAAAATTGCCGATGATCTTGACGGCAGGGATTATCCCACTCCTCTCGACACAAGCAATCAGGATACCGTTTATGTCGGGCGTATTCGCCGTGATCTCTGCAACGACAACGGACTGACACTGTGGTGCTGCGGTGACCAGATCAGAAAGGGTGCCGCTTCCAATGCAGTCCAGATCCTACAGTATCTGATAAAGGAATAATACTTAAAAACGAATAAAGGGCAGTCTGTTTTAGTAACAGGCTGCCCTTATTTTTTATGAGATATGTTATTTCCCGGCAATAACTGCCTTGATTACGTCAAGAACATAGGCCTGACAATCATTGCTGAAGCGTTCGTCGAACAGCTCTTCCGGGTAAAGATGGCTGTTGCTGAGAATCCGTACTGCCAGCATCGGGACACCGAAATGCCTGCAGATCTGGCCAACGGCAAAGCCCTCCATTTCCTCGCAGTCGGTACCAAACTTTTCGTGATAGAACAGAATACGGTCTACTTCTTTGTTCCAGATATCGGCACTGGCAATAGTACCGCGAAGCAGTTTTCCGCCGATGTATTTTACACCCATGGCTGTCTTCAGAAGGCCTTCGTCACTGTGCAGGACCTGAACACGGACGATATTCCCGTCTACCGGCATCTCCTCACCGGGGTAGGTCCATTCGGGATAGTAACTTCCCTCTCCCGCCTCGCGGTCAAGAGTATAGTAGCTCCCCAGCTCCACAAGGTTTTCACCAAGAACGATATCTCCCTGATGAAGCCCGGGAGTGTGACCTCCGGAAGTACCGCAGATTATTACAACACATGGATTATAAGCCGTTACTGCAAGTACAGTTGTTGCAGTGGAATTAACCATTCCGATAAGACTGCGTGCAGCTACAACGGGGTAACCGTTTATTGTTCCGGAGGTAAAACGGTACTCGCCGATTTTAGCCACAACGGGGTTTTCAAGCTCTTTTTCGATATCATCGATTTCACAGTCCATAGGGCCTATTACGACTATCGGCCTTTTCTCATTATCGGGTGCGTTTTCGTTTATAGTAAATCCGGTCACATCGTACTCCTGAAGAAATATTTTCCAATATGATTTTCACGTGCAAACTCGCTGAATAATTCTAACATCACCCAGAAGGTCATTTCAACTGTATATAGTTATAACGACACCTTTTTTGTGTTTCCTGTTGCCTCCTTTGATGTATACAATAAACACCGTTCGGGTGTACAATATTCATAAAGAACAGCTTGCGTCAGCCGTATTATTAAATAATTAAAGATATACTTCGTATGTTATTTATTGCGGCGTAAATACCGCATGGATAGTATAGAAAACATAATTTCAAACGGAGGACTTACAAATGCTCAGAGAAGTAAAAACAGAAAACGGTATTGTAAGGGGCATTCCCGCAGCCGACCCGAGAGTTACCGCGTTTAAAGGCATTCCCTTCGCAGCACCTCCTGTAGGAGAACTCCGCTGGCGCGCTCCTCAGCCCGCGGCAAACTGGGAAGGAGTACGTGAATGCTACGACTTTTCACCCATCAACATTCAAATCAAGCCCGGACTTGATGCAACCAACATCTACGCCCGTGAATGGAACGTAGACCCGGAAATACCTCAGAGTGAAGACAGTCTGTACCTTAACGTATGGACTAACGCCAAATCTGCCGATGAGAAGCAGCCTGTTATGGTCTGGTTCTTCGGCGGCGGATACACAGCCGGCAACACAGCCGAAATGGAATTCGACGGTGAACGCATCGCCCGCAGAAGCGTTATACTTGTTTCAGTTCAGTACCGTCTGGGCGCTTTCAGTTTCTTTGCACATCCCGATCTGGCCAAGGCCAACCCCGGCGAGCCTATAGGAAACTACGGCCTTCTGGACCAGCGCGCAGGTATGGAATGGGTCAAGAAAAACATTGCCGCGTTCGGCGGTGACCCCGACAACGTTACTATTTTCGGACAGTCCGCAGGCGCAGGCTCCACGCTTTGCCAGGTAGCCTCCCCCATGAATAAGGGCCTGTTCAATAAAGCCATTTTTGAAAGCGGCGGCGGTCTCCGCACCTACGGTCAGGGCGGTGGCTGCATTTCACTTGAAACCGCCTATAAGAACTGTCAGGAATTCCTTGATAAAAACGGAATTAAGAGCATTAAGGAAGCAAGAGCTCTGTCTGCAGAAGATCTGAACAACATGAGCAACGATTTCCTGGCGATTCATCGCTTTGAGCCAGTCGTTGACGGAATATTCCTTCTTGAAGATCCTTCCGACACAATGGCCTCCGGCAATTATCCCGACGTCCCCTATCTCTTCGGCTGCACAGGCGGTGAGGGTGATCCGGCTATTGGCGGCGGTCTCCCCAAAACAATTGAAGAACTTCGCGATTACGGCATCAAACGTTACGGAGAAAAGAACGTCGATGAATTTATGGCTGTCTGCAAGTGCCATACCGATACCGACGTTGTCAATCTGGTACACACAGATGATTCCTTCCGCGGACGTTTCATGAACAACGCCCTCTTCCTGGAACAGCGCGTAAAGGCTGGCAAGAAAAACAACTGGATGTATGTATTTGACGCATCCATGCCCGGCTGGGACCGTCCCGGTTCCTTCCATTCAAGCGAGCTTTGGTTCGTATTCGAGACACTGGCAAAATGCTGGAGACCCTTCAAGGGCAAACATTACGATCTTGCCAGAAAGATCTGCAACTACTGGACTAATTTCGCACGTACTGGCAACCCCAACGGCCTTGACGCCGACGGCACCCCTATGGAAGAGTGGAAAAGCGCTACCGATGAGGACAGATACATGCATTACCTCAACGAGGAATACATCGGACCTTACGGCAAAGGCAACACCGAACTCATCAAGTTCCGCATCCGCACGACATTCGAAAACCTCAAAGAAAAAGGTATTCTCTAATTTATCAGACAACACAAAGCCACACACAGCAGACTGCTGTGTGTGGCTCTTTTTTTGTATTTTGAATAGAATTACTCTGTAACTCAGGATAACTCTAGTCTTTATTCATTCACGAACTTGCGGTTCAGTTTTTCCATCCGGACAACATTATTTGCATCCGGTTCCGTAATTCCGTTTTTAAACTTATAACCCATTTTTCTGTAAAATCCGACAGCCGTTATGGACGCCCCAATTTCGGTGCGCCATGCACGAATGAAGTATTCGTCGGATTCGAGAGTATCGATTATTCTTTTCCCTATACCTCTTCCCTGATATTCAGGTAAAACGAAAATTGAAAACAGATAGCTCTCCGTTGTACTTCCCCAATAGCCTATAATACCGCCGCATCCGATAACCTCTCCGCGATACATAACAACGTAAAAATGCGCATCCTTTACCTTTTTAAGTATTTTTTCGGGGCTATTGCTCTCCTGGATCTCTTTGATATCCTCAGGCGTATAATCGCCGGCGTTGCTTATTTCAAGAGTCCGGCAGATTACATAGGAAATGTCATTTTCGTCTCCGAGTTCAAACGGGCGGATTATAAACAGATTGTACTCCATTTGAATGTCGAAGGGTTCTTCGTCAGTATAAAACTTAATCGGATTCGCCGAAAGGTGAAAACCCATGGCCAGATAGAATTCAATGGTTTCCTCTGCGGAGCATGCTGAAGCATATAATGCATCAGCTCCTCTGTCAAAAGCCTCTTTTTCAGCAGCCAGAAACAGTGCCCTGCCTATACCCTTGTGCCGGTATTCACGCGATACATGAAAGCTTTTGATTATCAGCCTGCCGTTGTCAGGTTCCGGGATAATCATTAATTCTCCGACCACACGGCCAACCTCAAAGGCACCGCATGTTATGAAATTACCGCTGAGAATTTCCGCGGCTTTTTCTCTCCTGCGTTCCGGAGACCAGTCCTCGGTAAACGGGCTGTTTTTCAGGGTCAGTTTACCGTCTTCAAGCGAATAAATGTCTTTAACGATCTGAAAACGGTCAAAAGAATCCAGAGACTCAATATTGAAATTGTTTTTGCCAATTTTCTTTATTTCCATTAATAAACCTTTTCCCGAGTTTGCATACTACCTTTGAATCTTTCTGACCATTGAAATAATGTTAAAAAGCGTTCCGTCTTTCATTCTGATAGCATCGGGCTTAATTCCTGTAATCCGGAAACCCATTTTTTCATACAGCGCACGTGCCCGGTTGTTGCCCTCGATAAAATCAAGCTCCAGCTGCATTAGATTGGGATTGCTCTCGGCAATTCTGATTAGCTCGCCGAACATAACCGTTCCGATTCCCAGATTCCAGTATTCCTTGAGAAGGGCGATTGCGACATCTCCGCGATGCTTTGTTTTTATATAGTTACTCCAGTTTATTTCACAGTTCCCCACAAGTTTACCGTCAACGATACAGACAAGTATTGCACCGCACGGATTGGCGTTGTTGGATTCTATAAAATTCTTCTCTACCTCGTATGTAAATCTGTCACATTCCTCGGGATAGCGAATAACATACTCTGTTTCGCCGGCGGTAACTCTCACATATTCGAGCATGCCACTGACATCGTCTTCGCCCGCGTTCCTCAGAACCGCCCTGCGTCCGTCCTTCAGTGTGAATTCGATTTTTTCTGTGAGCATATAAATATCTCCAAATTTATGATTCTATTCCAGGATAGTCCTTCTTTAAGCTCTCCGCGATATTATTCTATACAAGTCTTATTGATGATTATCTCGCATTAGGGCATGTCTTTTCTGTCATACAGCATTGCGTTGAGACGGTTTATTTTTTTACTGCCTTTGTGGCAATAAAAGTCTTTATATTCATTTCATGCAGATAACCTGAACCGTTAGTATCGTCAAAGATATCGCAGAGAGTGAGTCCGGCCTTCAGCTGACCGCCAATCTGCTCCTCGGCAGTATGCGAAAACTGCATTCCGGCGTCGTCCTCTTCCAGAATACGTCTGTGTTCCTCATTGGCGATAGGGTCGAACGGCATCCTGTTAATAATGGACTTTTCATCCGAAGATACAATAAAGTTTATTTCATTACTTAGTCCCGCCAGCAAAACGCCGCCTTTTTTCAGTACTCTGAAACATTCGCGGAAAATAGGGTATACATCTTTAACATAATCATTTGATACGGGATGAAAAATTAGGTCGAATGTTTCATCTTCAAACGGTAACCTCTTTGTCATATCAGCCCTGACAATCTCAATGGAATATCCTTCCCTTGCGGCGACAGTTCTCTCGCTTTCAAGTTGTTTTTCCGAATAATCGAGCACAGTACATTCGGCTCCGGCTGCGGTAAATACCGGCATCTGCTGACCGCCGCCGCTTGCGAGACCCAGAACCCTTTTGCCCTTAAGCTCACCAAACCATTCACGAGGCACCGGCACTGTCGGTGTCAGGAGAACATTCCAGTCGCCCTGTTTCGCCTTTACAAAGGTTTCATGGTCTATGGGTATTCCCCACTCCCAGCCTTCTTCAACCCATTTATCTATTGTTTTTGAATTTATTTCCTGATAATTCATTATTTCAGATTTTCCTCCGTAAACTTTTTCTTCGGTTATTACCGCCTGCATGGGTATGTCTAAATCTAAAGGTTCAAGCCGGTCAGTTTTCTGACACTCAAATGCCACTGTAATGACCTTTGCTTTTCGGCATTTATCAAGGAATCTGTCATAGAATCCGGAACCCATGCCGCTTCTGTTGAGGTTCTCATCAAATGCTGTACAAGGACACACCACAAGATCAATGTCCTCCGGGGAAAATAAAACCGATTTTTCGGGAACCGGCTCGATTATCCCTTTGTACCCTTCGCGCCAGAAATCTTCACCCTTCGGCATAAGCGCAACCATCTCTGTTTTGGAAACACACAAAGGATAAAGAAAAGTCTTTTCGTTCCCGTGTTCCCTGTTGTACTTCTCCAGCGCATCAATGTTTACTTCGCCTTTTACTGCACGGTATATCATTACCGTCCTGGCCACTTGATATTCAGCAGTCCCTGAAAGATTATTAACAATCAGCGCGGACTTTTTATCACGCTCTTCTTTACTAAGAGCGTTCCTGTTTGCGATGCCTGTCTTTCTGATTTCAGTTCTTCTTTTCAGCGTTTCAGCGGGATCCCGTTCCTGATTCATACTTTACTTATTTCCTTTATTTGTTATCCGCTATACAAGCTGCCCGGGGAGTTTCAGCTTTTCTTTTACAGGAAATCCTACATCATACTCCTCAAAAGCCTCGGGATTTTCTACGCAGACAAAATATCCCTCCGGGGTTGAATATTCTCCGGATATTCCGTTAAGGTATCCCGGTAAAAGCTCTTTGCAGAGAAAGAAGGACGTGTCGGCGCCTTCGGGAAGTCCGTGATAACGGATATCGAATTCATCCGCATAAGTAAAACCGCTTTTCCCGTAAAACAGGATATTTCCTTCAATGCATATGGCTCCGAATCCGAATTCCGCTGCCTTATTCAGTGAATAATCCAGAAGTTTCTTTCCGTAACCCTTGCGTTTGAGATCTGGTGCAATACAAATAGGCCCCATTGTCAAAACCGGGATATCCCTGCCGTCATCGGTTTTGATATTTGCCCTGACAAAAATGTTCTGACCGATCAGTTTACCATCCAGTTCCATAACGAAATCCAGTTCCTTCACAAAATCAGGATTATCCCGCAGTTGATTCAGAACATAGTGTTCATCGCACCCTGGACGGTAAACGTTCCAGAAGCTTTCCCTGACGAGATTTTCAACCTCGCGGTAATCTTCTTTTCTTTCGGGACGTATAACAATATTATTGTCCATAATTAATTCTCCTGATAAAAGCTAGTATTACCGACTCCAAAGTATTCGGATAATGAGAAAGCTTTTTGTACACTATTCCTTTCAAGATTTCTGAACATTTGATTATTTTCTGTTAGGTTTTCTCTTTATTTTAAGCAACATGGAAATATCATTCCAGTCTGAATCAATCGGTATCCATAACCACTTCCCGTCATGGAGTGTATCCGTTTTATCATAAATTACATTTATGTCATCCGAAAAAAGCATTTTATCTTTTTCATATTTATCCCTTTCGGATTTTCCCAACGTAAATAATATATCCGCCGTTCCTTCCTTCATGTACAGTGTACATAAAGTCTTGCCGCCTCTACGGAACTTATATTCGTAAGTCCATTCTCCGAATCCTTTGCTCCAGATTCGATCGACATCATATAAATCCACAATCTGCCTTACCAGATTATCCCAACGGTCCATCATTTCCGGTGATAGAAGTGCTTTCTTTTGTTCTTCTGTCGGTCTTTCAATAATCATGTTTTTATACCTTTTCAACAAATTCTAGAACTACTGCAATAATTCTCCCAAGAAGTATCGAAATTGTCAATAAAGGATAATCCAGTATAAGTAAAAGACAGCAGATTTTGAAGAATCCGCTGTCTTTCATGGCAAAGGCTGATAATTTTGATACCATGTTAATTTCCCGGATAAATCATTAGCGCTGATTTATGTTTCGTTAGCGCGGGTATAAATCGTTAGCAGGGGTACAGTACATCTAAGCCTCGAATACTATCCGGTTTTTTCCGTTTCTTTTAGCTGTATATAGTTTGGTGTCCGCCGAATGCACAAGCTCGGAGATCATTTCACTATTGTACTGACTAACTCCTCCGCTAACAGTTATTCTTAATCCGTCAACAAAGTTATAGTCCTGAATCGCTTGTCTAATCCGCTCGGATACTTTACCGGCAACAGACAGTGTGGTATTTGGGAAAATCACCATAAACTCTTCGCCGCCATATCTTCCGGCAAAGTCAGTTTCTCTGATACTTTTCTTTATAATGGATGCAGTATCAACAAGCACTTGGTCGCCAAAAACATGTCCCTTGCTGTCATTGACTTTTTTGAAATCGTCAATGTCAAAGATAGCAATGGATAACGGATTGTTTGTCCGGGTTGCTTCGGCTATCTCCGCCTTCAGGCGTTCGACTAACGTCCTGTGATTACCGATTTTAGTCAGTCCGTCAATCAAGGACATTTCTGAAAGAATCCTGTTTTTATACTCCAGTTCCAGTTGCGTTTCTTTCTTTTCGGTAATGTCAAAAACGATACCCGCTAAAAATGCAGGTTTGCCATTTTCGTCATATTGCGTTATCTTCCCACGGTCATAATACCATTTAAATGTTCCATCTTTCGCTTTAATGCGGTATTCGATCTCGTATACATCTGCTTTACCGTACAAGTGATCGCGCATGGAGTCCATCGCCTTTTTGAAATCCTCAGGATGCAGCTTATCTGTAAAATACTGATAGGTGACGTGCTCCGGAATCTCGCTCTTGTCATAGCCAAGTGTGGTTACTTTAAGTGGGTTGAAGGTAACTTCATTGGTCTTGATATTCCAATACCAGTGTCCGAGGTTGCCTGTCCAAGCATACTCAAGTCTGATTTCCTGCTCTTTTTCCTTTAGTAATTCCTGAGTTAACATCTCGAGACTTTTAATTCTATCAAGAAGCTGTTCTCTTGAAAACTCGCTATAATCCACTTCTTAAACCTCCTCATTTATTTTTATTACCTGAAAATACAATTCAACGATTTGTGGATCGAACTGCGTTTTTACACCATTCGTTATTACAGTATGGGAACCAATTTACATACAAAACGCGTGTGTTTTAATGTCGAGCATCATTGATGTCAGTCTATAATAGTCCGGCTTCGGCTGTCAACATACTGTTTTCCGTTATTCTTTGATGGTGTACCGACTGTTTCAAGATTATGATTACTTCTACCGCTCGCTGCAGCATATTCAGCCAACTTATAATATTAATTTCTACGCTCAGCCCATTCAATTCTAAACCACCCTTAAAAATGAATTCAGAATATTAAAAAAGCCCCGAAATATCGGGGCTTTTCAGCGATGACATCTATTTCATCAAAAGAGATGGTCGAGGCGACAGGACTTGAACCTGCGGCATCCTGCTCCCAAAGCAGGCACTCTACCAAACTGAGCTACGCCTCGAAAGTAACAAAAAAGCTCCCGCTGATGGTGCCGCTGGCCGGGGTCGAACCGGCACGATGTTGCCACCGAGGGATTTTAAGTCCCTTGCGTCTGCCAATTCCGCCACAGCGGCATGCCAGGCGGGAGCAAGGATTATTATATATTATCACTGTCCAGTTTTCAAGAACAAAGTAAATTGCCCCGCATTATTTATGCGGGGCAATGTTCATTGCGAAAATAATTACTGCTTTACAACGTTTACCGCGCGCAGCTTGGCGGGGTTCTTGGGATCAGCTTCGGTTTCGAAAGTGACCTTGTCGCCTTCATTCAGTACTTTGAAGCCCTCGCACTGAATAGCGGAGAAATGTACAAAGACATCCTCGCCACCATTGTCATCGGAGATAAATCCATACCCTTTTTCAGCATTGAACCATTTGATTGTACCTTTATTCACTATCTGGTACCTCCCGAATATTTCGTACCCTCAGAAAATCAGGGAATGCGGAGCACCTGGCGCAACGCCAATACGCACATTCTGTACTATAAAATTCCTATGAGTACAAATCAAATAGTACTATACCGATATTAATTAGTCAAATACTTTTTTAACCATTTACTGCGTTAGTTTGGCAAATTAAATAAATAATGAGGTAAGATTAACTGAAGCGCAGGAGAAGTATCAAATGTCCCAAATATTCCGGCTGAAAAGGCGGCTATTGGGGAATCGCCACAAATGGAAATAAGAAGCATAGCAGGCATTTCTTAATAAGAGAATCTATAAATCCTCGATTATCAATTTACAATAGAATAACACCACATCAGCGATGCCAGTACTTTTTGTCAAGTGTCCGGTACCGGACAGCTTCAGCTACATGAGGTACATCAATAATATCATCTCCGGACAAATCTGCAATTGTACGGCTGACACGCAGAACTTTGTCGTGAGCCCGGGCAGAAAGCCCGAGACTTTCGAACGCGCGGCTAAGGATATTTTCAGCGCCTTCGGTGAGAACACAAAATTCGTTTATTCTTGACGCGGGGATATCAGCGTTGGTACTGAAATCATAATCCGAATATCTCGTGCTCTGAACTTCCCGAGCGGCAATTACTCTTTCGCGGATTGATGCGCTGTCCTCGGCTCTGTGGGTATCGGTCAGCTCATTATATTTTACCTCGGATACCTCTACGTGTAGGTCTATCCTGTCAAGCAAGGGACCGGAAATCTTTCCGAGATAACGCTCTACATCGCCGGGTGTACAGGTGCATTTCTTTACTGTGCTTCCGAAATTCCCGCAGCGGCACGGATTCATAGCCGCCACAAGTATAACGTTGCAGGGATAGGAAACAGTTCCGAATACACGGGATATCGAAACCACACCGTCTTCAAGAGGCTGCCGCATAACCTCCATGGTCTCACGGGAAAATTCCGGAAGCTCGTCAAGAAAAAGGACGCCGTTATGCGCAAGCGATATTTCACCCGGGCGGGGAAAACTACCTCCGCCGGTCAACGCACGTGAGGACATAGTATGGTGCGGTGATCTGAACGGACGGGATGATATAAGGGAATCTCTCTGTCCCATCATTCCCGCGGCGGAATATATCTGTGTAGTTTCCACAGATTCCTGATATGACAGCGGGGGCAGGATAGACGGGATTCTCTTTGCAATCATGCTCTTGCCGCTGCCCGGAGGGCCTATCATCAAGATATTGTGACCGCCGGCCGCAGCAATCTCCGCCGCTCTACGAGCGGCAGGTTGCCCCTTTACATCCGCGAAATCGTACCTTTCGTCTGCGGGAGAATCAACAAACGGCATTGCCTCAACCGGGGTGGGATTTTCCTCTCCGTCAAGGATGGCAACCAGATTCTTTACCGAACTGACGCCGTAAACCTCAATATCTTTTACAACGGCAGCCTCAGAAGCGTTTTCGACGGGGACATAAAGCTTTTTAAACCCTTCACTTCTTGCAGCAAGTGCCATGGAAAGGATACCGTTAACGGGTCTTACATCTCCGTCAAGCGATAGCTCGCCGGCAAAAGCACGGTCGCCGGGAAAATTCTTTAACTGGCGTGAAGCCAGAAGAATTGCAATCAGAATTGGCAAATCGTAAAGAGGACCGGATTTTCGTATATCGGCAGGTGCAAGATTTACTGTAATCCGGCTAATCGGGAATTCGTATCCACTGTTTTTTATAGCGGATCTTACTCTGTTGCGGGATTCACTTACCGCAGCATCTGGAAGACCTACGATATCAAAGGCGGGAAGGCCCATGGAAGAATCAGCCTCCACATCCACCATATATCCGTTCAAACCGAAAAGACCGACGCTTTTAACTGAAGCATACATAAAAACACCCCATTCAATAACGAATATATTCAAAATTTATTATATTCCCGGCCTGATTACCTGTCAATTTGAGTACACTTTCGAGGAATTCATGCATATTCTCCAAAAAGAATAAATATTGAAAAATAAGTGAATAAAACGTATGATATAGTGCAAAGTTAAATGCAAAAAGAGGTCTTGACATAATATGAACGAGATAATTTTCAAAAAGTCCCTCAATCCCACCGTTACGCTGATGAAGATTAAAGCCCCGGAGATTGCGAGAAAAGCTGAACCGGGTCAGTTCATCATTCTTCGCGTCAGAGAGCAGGGTGAACGGATTCCCCTTACAATCGCCGATTTCGACCGCGTAGCCGGCACAGTTACAATAATCTTCCAGATAGTCGGCGCCACCACTATGCTGCTCAACAATCTCAAGGAAGGCGACTGTCTCACCGATTTTGTCGGTCCTCTCGGAAAGCCAAGCGAGCTTAAAGGCCTGAAAAAGGTTGCCGTTGTCGGCGGAGGAGTTGGCTGCGCTATCGCCTATCCCATAGCCAAGAAACTGCATTCTCTGGGCTGCGAGGTCCATTCTATAGTCGGTTTCCGCAACATTGACCTTGTAATACTCGAGGATGATTTCAAAGCCGTAAGTGATAAATATATCCTGATGTCAGACGACGGTACTGCAGGAAAAAAGGGCCTGGTTACCGACGCCCTCAAATCATTAATCGAATCCGGTGAACAGTACGACGAAGTAATTGCCATCGGGCCGCTGATAATGATGAAGTTTGTCTGCCGGCTTACTAAAGAATACGATGTCAAAACCGTCGTATCCATGAACCCGATAATGATTGACGGAACCGGTATGTGCGGCTGCTGCAGACTTACGGTCGGCGGCAAAATGAGGTTTGCGTGTGTCGACGGTCCGGACTTTGACGGCCATCAGGTTGACTTTGACGAGGCCATGTCCCGAACCGCCGCCTATCGTCCATACGAGGCTGTTAAACGCGACGAAGCCTGCAATCTTCTGAACATCAAGGAGGTATAACACCATGCCCAACATGTCAAACGTAAAGAATCCCATGCCTTCACAGGCACCTGATGTGCGCAACAAAAACTTTGACGAGGTTACTCTGGGTTATTCCGAAGAAATCGCCCTTGATGAGGCGGAACGCTGCCTTCACTGTAAGAACAGCCCCTGCATACAAGGGTGTCCCGTTTCCATAAATATCCCCGATTTTATTGCGAAAATACGTGAGAAGAAATATGACGACGCCTACGATATCATCAGCGAAAGCAGCTCGCTGCCTGCTATATGCGGCCGAGTATGTCCACAGGAAAGTCAGTGCGAAAAATATTGTGTACGCGGTATCAAGGGCCAACCTGTAGGTATCGGTCGTCTCGAGCGTTTTGTAGCCGACCTTCATAATCAAAAGAAAATTCAGCCCGTAATCCCCGAAAAGAACGGTCACTGCGTGGCTGTCGTAGGGTCCGGCCCAAGCGGTCTTACCTGTGCCGGAGATCTCGTTAAAAAAGGATACAGCGTTACAGTGTTCGAGGCTCTTCACACTGCCGGCGGAGTACTGGTGTACGGAATTCCCGAATTTCGCCTTCCCAAGGCTATCGTTGCCAAGGAGATCGAAGGCCTTAAGGCTATGGGTATGGAAATCCGTACCGATATGGTTATCGGCCGTACAATAACAGTGGACGAGCTGTTTGAAGAAGGTTTCGAGGCTGTGTTTATCGGTTCCGGTGCCGGCCTTCCCATGTTCATGGGTATTCCAGGCGAAAACCTTAACGGAGTTTTCTCGGCAAACGAATTCCTCACTCGTACCAACCTCATGAAAACTTATCTCAACACCAGCGATACACCTATGAAAGTCAATAAAAACGTGGTAGTTGTCGGCGGCGGAAACGTCGCTATGGATGCCGCTCGCTGTGCCAAACGCCTCGGTGCCCAGAATGTGTATATTGTTTACCGGCGTTCCATGGAAGAGCTTCCCGCACGTAAGGAAGAGGTCGAACACGCCGAAGAGGAAGGTATCATCTTTAGACTGCTGAACAACCCTGTGGAGCTTATCGGAACCGACGGCGCGGTATCCTCCGTAAAGTGCATCCGTATGGAACTGGGTGAACCCGATGCTTCCGGACGCAGACGTCCCGTAGAAATAGAGGGCTCGGAATTTGAAATTGAGACCGACTGTGTGATAATGGCTCTCGGCACATCCCCAAACCCCCTTATCAAGTCCACAACCGAAAATCTCAACTGCAAACCCAACGGCTGCATAATCGCTGATGAACAAACGGGTGCCACAAGCCGCGAAGGAGTATTCGCGGGCGGCGACGCTGTTACCGGATCTGCAACAGTCATCCTTGCCATGGGTGCAGGAAAACAGGCCGCCGCGGCTATCGACAGCTATATCATGAACAAATAGTAATTTTTTATACTAAAAAAGCCGGCAGATGCCGGCTTTTTTAATCTTTTAATTATGGAATAACACGATAAAATGTAATATAATAAACTCTGCATTATGTTATATCGGAGTTGTCATGGTGAAGCCGTCCTACATCCTTCATTTTACTGTCGTTTTTCTGCTGTGTGCCGCTGTAATATGCGGTGCGGCTCTTTTACGTACAGATAACTCAAAGGCAGTAAATTCCCCTCCGACAATAGATGGCATATCAGTCTCCGATGAAATAAACGAAAACCTTACGGTTACTATGTCCGTTGATGTATCACCGGCCTCCGGCCTGCGTCATTACGACGACCGAACTCTCTGGGTAGCCGTATCCAAAAAACCATCCGGGGAACCTAAATCCGAAGATTGGGTGGAGATAGTCGACGGAAGTGCCGCATTTGACATCGACACCGGAGATTATGTGGTTTACGTAAAGGACAGTTACGGAAATATTACTAACACCGAGGTCCAGGACATCAGTATCGATATGATTCTGGGCGTCACGGTTTCAAGAGACAGCCTTTATCTTGCTGCCAACGGCGGATCGGATTCTCTTTCCGCTGAGGTTTCGGTTATCGGTAACGCCGACAAATCTATTACATGGTCTTCCTCTGATGAATCTGTGGCCACCGTTGATTCGGATGGCAATGTTAAGGCGGCAGGGGGTGTAGGAACCGCTGTGATATGTGCCACTGCGTCCGACGGAAAACACGCCGACGCAACCGTCTGGTGCACGGATTACATAACCCTTCCTGTTGTAAACAACTACAAGACTAAGCTAAACCCGAACATAAACTTCACTGAAGAAGAAGGCGAAATGCTTGACAACGCCCTCTACAGCCGTGTGGAGGCCGCCGGCGGGTATGGTACACGCGGAGGAGTTGTCGCTGCGGCGCGTTTCCTTTCCACCGAATTTGCATACCGCGTCCCCTATTTTTACGAGAACGGGCGCCTCAATGATGACAGCAGTCACCACTTCTGCGACGGCGAAGGACGATATTACCACAGAGGGTTGTACCTTACCGACAGCAAAAAAACTGACGTTCTGGATCAGCAGTATATACGTTACGGCCCCTCTCACTGGGGCGAGCTTCTTGTCAGTTGGGAAGACGCTCCCGATGACGGATTTGAATACGGCCAGAGATATCCCAACGGTCTGGACTGCAGCGGATTCATCACATGGTGCCTTTGCAACGGAGGCCTCGACGTGGGCGACGTCGGTGCCGGTGATTACGTTTTCCGCGATAATGAGCTTAGTGATCTGGGCACACGCGAGTGGATTACGAGAGACCTGATGGCTTCAGGCCGCGTTAAGGCCGGAGACCTTATAGGCAAGGACGGACATATCGCAATTATTATCGCAATAAATGAAAACTATATTTATATCGCCGAATCGCTTTACAGCGGCGTCATAGTCGCTATAAAAACCCCGATGGGATCTCTGCAAACCGCATTTCTTTACGATTACGTCATGCTGATGGACGAAGAATATGCCAAATACAACGGCCAGGGCAACTACGACTCCATGTGGCAGGACACCCTCGATTAATAATTACCGCAATAATAAAAAGCACGGAAGTAAATCCGTGCTTTTTCTGTTTTCATTTTTATTTTACGAACAGTAAACAGACATATCCGCAGACCAGTGAAACTGCCGAGAGAAACATCACTATCCGAATATTTGTCTTTTTGTTTTCATTGCACCTGAACAGATAAAGAACACCCACACCTGCATTTACGGTCAATCCGGCTACAAGCGCCCCGAAATTGAGAACCCCGTTGACGAACATTCCCGTCAGTATCAGCGAAGGTGCGCAGGAAGGAATCAACCCGACAAGAGTAGCAAGCACAGGCTGAAGCATTGCGTTGGCACCGACAAAAGCGGAGAGATTTTCCTCCCCTATTAGCTCTACCGCAAGATTAATAACAAGAATTACCGCAAAGAGGAAAATCCAGCTGCTAAGGGTATGCTTTAACGCGGTTTTGAAAATACCCCCCTCGCAGCAGTCATCATCACAATGCTCGTGAAGATGATAGTGTGCTACCTCCTTTTCAAGTCCTGTAGCTGGGTGGCTGTGACATACAGCATCCGCAGCCAGACCTAAAATAGCACCGGTAACAAGCTTAATTGCAAGTAAAATGAGAATATATCTGTAATATCCTGGACTTGAAATCAACACAGGTATCGCTTCGTCCGATGTGGCGATAAATACCGCTATCAGCGTTCCGGTAGAAATTATTTTGCATCCAAACAGATTAGCGGCCGTAACTGAAAACCCGCACTGGGGAACAAGACCCAGAACCGCACCTATTATTGGACCGGTTTTTCCTATCCGGGAAACGGCGGTTTCAAATTTGCCTTCGGAATGATGCTCCAGAAGCTCAATCAGCAGATACGACGCCAGCAGAAAAGGCATCATTTTCAGAGAATCAAGCAGAGCCTCAAGCAGGGAGTTCCAAAACATAAATTCACCTCGTAAATACTATATGAATATTATATCTTACCTGTCAATTATCGGGTTTTTGTTCTGTACAAGTGCCCTTCTGCTGGGATATAATTTATGTATATTTGTGTATGAAAGGCGGGTACCAAAATGTCATGTAATGTAATCGAAACATCGTTCGTTTCCGACGGAACGGAAATCTTTTACACAAAATGGATTCCCGAAAACGTTAATGGTATCCTCCAGATTGCGCACGGAATGGCTGAATATATCAACCGTTATGATGCGTTCGCCCGTTTTATGGCAGACAACGGGTTCGCGGTATACGGTGAGGACCACCGCGGGCACGGCCGAACCGGCCAAAAGCAGGGTCCGCTCGGCAAGCTTGCTCAAAAGAACGGCTACAACATTGTAACGGACGATATTAAGACTCTGACCGACATCGCAAAAGCGGACTATCCCGACGTCCCTGTTATTCTTCTGGGCCACAGCATGGGCTCCTTCCTTGTACGTAATTACGCGGCGTCCTATTCGGATAACATCGACAAGCTTATTATTATGGGCACAGGAGGCCCGAACCCGGCTTCTGGAATGGGTATTTTTGTCGTCAATCTCTTTGCCGCATTCTATGGCGAAGATTACCAAAGTAAATTTGTCGACAGTCTTGCATTCGGAAGCTACAACAAGCGTACAGCCGGGCGCACCAAATTCGACTGGCTTTCGGTAAACGAGGACAATGTCGACCGGTACATTGCCGATGATATGTGTGGGTTCTACTTTACACTTTCCGGCTTCCGCGACCTTTTCAAGGTCCTGGCATCGGTTTCCGGCAAACACTGGGCGGAAAAAATCCGCAAAGATCTTCCCGTGTTGCTTCTCTCGGGAGCCGAAGACCCTGTCGGCAGCTACGGCGAGGGTGTAAAGCAGGTTCAGGCTATGCTTAACTCCGCCGGCGTAGACAACAACAGCATCAAGCTTTACAATGGTATGCGTCACGAAATCCTGAACGATAACGACAGGGTATCAGTTTATAATGATATTCTGAAATTTTGCGAAAATAAGTAGATTTAGACAAACATGATTTTAGAAGCAGAAAACATTAGCCTATACTATGGTGATACGCCGATACTGACGGATGTGTCATTCCAGATTAACGAACAGGAACATGTCAGTCTTACCGGATACAACGGCAGCGGGAAAACTACCCTGCTGAATATTCTCTGCGGCCGCCTTTCCCCTTCGGGCGGTACGCTGAATTTCAAACACGGGTTGATCATCGGATATCTTGAGCAGACCTCCGGCCTGAATCCCGAAAACACTGTCTATTCAGAGATGGAATCCGTTAACAACGCCGACCGCCTACTGGAGCGCATGAAACAGCTTGAGCACGACATGGGTGAGGATCCGTCCCTTATCGACGAATACTCATCTGTAATTCTCCGGTACGAAACTGTGGACGGATACAATCTTGGCTACAACATCAAACGCATCCTCAACGGAATGGGTTTTCCTCCCGAAACACATCAAAAATCCATTTCAGTACTGAGCGGCGGTGAAAAAACACGGTTGGCTCTTGCCAAACTGTTGATTATGCTGCCTGACCTTCTTGTTCTGGACGAGCCCACCAACCATCTGGACATGAACACTTTGAGCTGGCTGGAAGATTATCTCGAATCCTATTCCGGTGCGGTGCTTACCGTCTCCCATGACAGATATTTTTTGGACAGGGTTACACAAAAAACCGTTGAAATACAAAACGGAAAGTCCTATACCTACAATGGTAACTTTACTACTTACCTGCGTCTGAAGCAGGAACGTGAAGCCCATGAGAAAAAAGCATATGATACCATGATGGCCGAGGCCGAAAAGCTGCGCACATACGCCGAGAAAAATATGGCCAGGGATTCCACATCAAACATGGCAAAAAGCCGTCTGAAAATGCTGGGACGTCTTGACCTCACAGCCCCGGACAGCAGCAGCCATGAACAGGTGAAGTTTTCTATTGAGCCTGCATCCGAGCCTTACAAGGACGTAATTACATTCGAAAATCTCACCATTAAGATCAATGACAAATCGTTGATTTCCGATTTATCGATGATAATCCAGCGCGGAGAAAAATGGGCTGTAATCGGCGCAAACGGCACCGGTAAAACCACTCTGCTTAACACTATCCTTGGGAAAAAATACCCTGCATCCGGACGGATAATTCAGGGCGGGGGCGTACGGATCGGATTATTGGAACAGAACCTTTTCGGAATCTATTCCGCCACGCCGCTCGACTACATCCGGGATATGTATCCCACCATGACCCAGCTTGAAATCCGGAGCCTTCTCGCATCAGTAGGATTCCGGGGTGACGATGTCTTCAAATCGTCATCCGGGCTATCCGGCGGCGAGCTCGCCCGACTGAATCTCGCAAGACTGAAGCTGGAGGCTCCCAACCTGCTTTTGCTTGACGAGCCCACCAACCATCTTGATATCTATACACGCGAGACACTGTACGAGGCTCTGCGTGGTTATACCGGTACTATTATCGCGGTAACCCACGACCGTTATCTGATAGACTCTCTGAACTGTAAAATCCTGAGTCTTGAAAACCGCAAAGCGATAATTTACTCCGATTTCGGACATTACCGCAGCTCGGACCCCACGTCTGTAGAGTCTCTGACGGAAAAGGTTTCCGTAAAAAAAGCGGCACCCACTTTAAAAGACGTACCCGACACCGGTCACCGCGATTCAAAGGAGCTCCGACGTGAACGCGCTAAAGAGCGTGAACGCAGGCAGTATCTTGAGAACCGGATCGAGGAACTGGAAACAGACATCGCATTTCTGCGTGAACAGATATCACGTCCCGAAATAGCTGTTGATTCCGAAAAGCTGCTGGAATACTGCTCCATACTTGAAAGTGAAAAAGCCGAGCTTGATGTACTTGAGAACGAATGGCTCAACAATTATTCTGATTAAAATCTTGAGGGGTAAAAATGCTAAAAGAAGGTTTCGACAACGAAAAGTACATCCAGACACAGGCTGAACACATTCAGGAAAGAATGAAACAATTCGGCGGAAAGCTTTACCTTGAATTTGGCGGCAAGCTGTTTGACGATTACCATGCAGCCAGAGTACTGCCCGGTTTTGCTCCCGACAGTAAGGTTCATATGCTGATGGAAATGGCCGACAAAGCGGAAATAGTAATCGTAATCAATGCTTCAGATATTGCCCGCAACAAAGTCCGAGGTGATCTTGGCATCACATATGAGCAGGACGTCTTGCGCCTGATAGACGCCTTCCGTGCCAAAGGGCTTTACGTCGGAAGCGTCGTGCTTGCGCAGTATTCACATCAGGACTCAGCTGCCGCCTTTGCAGAAAAGTTGGACGCGCTCGGAGTTCACGTTTACTATCATTACCCCATTGCTAACTATCCATCGGATATCGCGGGCATTGTAAGTGACGAAGGTTTCGGCAAGAACGACTACATAGAAACCACTCGTCCTGTTGTTGTCGTTACAGCCCCCGGTCCGGGAAGCGGCAAAATGGCCACTTGTCTAAGTCAGATGTATCATGACTACAAACGAGGAATCAAATCCGGATACGCGAAATTTGAAACCTTTCCCATCTGGAACCTTCCCCTCAGGCATCCTGTTAACCTTGCATATGAATCGGCTACCGCTGATCTTAACGACATCAATATGATCGACCCGTATCACCTTGAAGCTTACGGCAAAACCACTGTAAACTACAACCGAGATATCGAGATATACCCCCTTCTCCGCAAAATTTTCGAAAGCATCACCGGTCACTGTCCTTATGAATCCCCTACGGACATGGGAGTAAATATGGCCGGAAACTGCATTTATGACGATGGGGCTGTCTGCAAGGCTGCCTGCGATGAAATAGTCCGCCGCTGGTACAATGCAAAAGTCAAGGAACGCAACGGAGACACCGGCCCCAATGAAGCTCTGAAAATCGAGATGATTATGCGCGAACTGTGTCTTTCACCTGAAAGCAGGCCCGTAGTACCCGCAGCTCTTGAAACACGCGACCGTACAAATGGTCCTGCCGTAGCCATCGAGCTTCCGGATGGCAAAATCGTAACCGGCAAGACTAGTTCCCTGCTGGGTGCCTCATCCGCGGCTCTTCTAAATGCACTGAAGGCTTTGGGCGGAATACAGGACGATATCGATCTGATCTCTCATGTAATAATTGAACCTATCCAGGATCTAAAAATTCAGCATCTGGGCAACAACAACCCCAGACTTCACACCGATGAGGTTCTGATAGCTCTGTCAATCTGCGCTGCAACAAGCCCGATTGCGGAAATAGCTATGAGGCAGCTTCAAAAGCTTTCGGGTTGCGAGGTCCATTCCACCGTTATTCTCTCTTTTACAGACATGAACGTTTTCCGCCACCTGGGAATGAACGTTACATGCGAGCCAAACTACCAGAGCAAAAAACTCTATCACGGCATAAACTGAATTATCTGAAATAAATAAAACGGTACAGGTCACAAAACAGGACCCGTACCGTTTTTTTCGTAGAAAAATCCGAGATAATTTATACAAGAGTAAGAATTGTCAGAGTTACCGCGCCGAAATACATCCAGAGGCGAAACACCTTTTTGCCGGTTGTCAGAGCTACTGTCCACAGAACGCATCCGGCAAAAAGCAGGCATACAAGCCAGGTACTCTGAAGCCTCAGAGGTGTAAATCCGAAACAGGATATATATAACGCAAGCTTGGAAAACGCGATAATCGCAAAAAGGGCATTTTCGGCCAGAAGGACAAGACAGGCCGTTCTGTATATACGGTTTGAAGCATCTGCTGCGGATACCGTACGCGTGGCAAGCCAGAGCAGCACGAAATTCAGCGCTGTCAACTTGCAAAGCTCGAAAAATCCTTCCCGCGCATACTGAGATACAATAAATCCTTCGGGCAACGAACGTGTGAAGGCGCCGAACAGATAGCTTCCCTGTAGAATAAAGAAGGAAAGGTACATAAGACTGAAAAGACCTATTACGATGCTCCAGAAATTATCGGGCAGTTTTTTCAAACTGTCCAGGAAAACATATATTCCTCCGCGCTGACGAGCCATCCCTTTGCTGTCTGTACGGGCAAGTCCGGAAATCAATCCGAAAAGCCAGCACCCTACCGGAATACTGAATACAAACTTCAGGATAATGCCCTCATTCAGCAGATTAGATATGAAATCCGATATCTGTCTGAAAAAAACACCGAAAGAGCTGTCTGCACGGGCCAAAAGATCGCCCGAAGCGAAAAACAGCGCCAGACATATAATCGCACCGGGTATTATCCAGTAATTACGTTTGCCCGCGCGTTTACCGGGAAACAGGCTGTCCTTAATCCATCTGAACAGTGTACGCTCTTTCAGGAAAAAATTTGAAAACGGAACACCCAGAAACGCGTTGAAGGCGTCGAAGGGCAGAAGATGTCCGCTTTCACTCTCAAGCAATCTGCCGCTGCGTGACAAAACCCACCAGACAAAGAATATATGCATAAAAATATACGCCTCTCCGTCCACCCACACAGTACTCATGTCGATAATCAGGCTGAGAGTTGTAAGGACAAAGCAACCGAACCAGATCCAGCTTTCGGCGCTCCGACGTGTGCCTGAATGAATCAGCTCGGTTATACCCGCAAGTAAAAGTGCGGTAAGACCAAGCAATAACCTGTAAGATTCGTCCGCTGTTCCCATGCAGATATACAGGTACGCCGCTACAAGCATCAGAAGAGCAGCGAACCCTTCACGCGGTTTTATAGAAAAGGGTTCTTTACTCACAGGGGCGGGCTGTGTATAGACGGGCTGTGTGTTTTCAGTCCTGGTATCGGCGGCAGTACCGGGTACTTCGTTAATTGTATCCATTAGAGACTTCTCCTAAATATAATAATTCAGTCGTCGTCCCGGAATTCCAGAAGATCGCCGGGCTGACAGTCAAGCTCATGACAAAGAGACATAAGGGTTGAAAAGCGGATAGCCTTGGCTTTGTTGTTTTTTAGTACCGAAAGGTTTGCGGGGGTAATGCCAATTTTCTCGGCAAGCTCTCCTGCGGAAATCTTGCGCCGGGCCATCATCACATCAATGTTGACAATTATATCCATTACGTTCCCCCTATATTGTAAGGTCCAACTCGTCCTTCATGCTGCATGCCTGCTGGAAAACGTTTTTTACGACTCTGACAATAAGCATCATAAAAGCTGCAGCAACAGCGGGGATCAACATTGGAAGATAAAATAACGCACAAACCAGAATGATGGCGGCTGCACTGGCGCAGCACCAACTGATACGGCGAAGCAGAGAGACGTTTTCCGGGACGAAAACCTGCTCGTTTTGCATATTGCGGAGCAGAGCCCGAAGGCACCAAAGGCATATCCAGCCGAAAATACTGGAAACGTAAAGCACAATTATCAGCACTTCGGTGAAATTAATGTACCTGATGCCTGCATACCAGCGTACAAGCCAGTATCCGGATGCATCCACGGCCAGAAGTATCACCGCAAAAACCCACACACAACACAGGGACAAACCTATGCTGTTGTCCTTTGTCCATGTTTTCATTTATTCAAGAGCTCCTTTTTATTTCGTACGACAAATATAAAATAACACGCATTTATATGATAGTCAAGAATATTTTATCGATAATCAATAAATATTTACTGTTTATAATTGCCACATATCGTAGGCAAACAAAAATAGACCCTTTCGAAAAAGGGATCCTTATAATAATCATTATGACAATAGCATTCACAACTTTTACTCAATTCATTGGAATAATGCTCTGTCCTGTGATATACTGTTGCAAATTAAAGTGATAACTTCCGGAGGTTCCTAGAATTGACTGACGAAAAACTGATGGTAACCCTTGGCGGTCTTATGCAGAAAATACACATTAAAACCTATGACGAAACCAAACCGGTTTTGCTCTTTCTGCACGGCGGTCCCGGTGTCTGCAACAGACATACGATTATTACGGACCATTCCGATCTTATGGATACCTTTTCTATTGTCACCTGGGATCAGCGCGGAAGCGGAGGAAGCTACAGCGGTTGCGACCCGGACACTCTTACAATTGAACGCCTTACCGACGACGCAGCAGAGCTTGTCGAATATCTCTGCAAAAAGTTTGGCAAAGAAAAGATATTCATCATCGGCGGAAGCTGGGGCAGCCTGCTCGGCACAATGCTTGCATACCGATATCCGGAACACATTGCCGCTTATGTCGGCTTCGGCCAGTTTGTAAACGGCGCAGAAAACGAAACTATCAGCTACGGGTTCTCCCTTAACGCAGCAAAAGAAGCAGGGGATGAAAAATCAGTAAAGGCCCTCGTGAAGCTGGGCACCCCGGTTGCGGGATGCTACAATGGCGGATACTCCGGTATGATGATTCAGCGAAACATTATGATGAAATACGGCGGCTATTCTCAGAACGCTAAAAAGCGGAGCTATTCCTCGTCCATGGTGTGGCCTATGATATTCTCCGGAGAATATACCCTTAAGGACCTGTGGGGTATTGTGAAGGGTCACCGAATAGTACTTGAAAAGATGTGGCCCGAGGTCGGTGCCACAAATTTCCCAGCCACCTGTACCGATTTCAAGGTACCCTATTTCATTTTCGACGGCCGGCTGGACAATAACACCCCTTCAGTACTGGTTCAGAATTATTTCGATAAAATCGCCGCTCCGCTGAAGGAGCTTGTATGGTTCGATAACTCCGGTCACAATCCCATGAACGACGAGCCTGAAAAATTCAAGACTCTGCTCCGGCAGCGGTTGAATGATATCAAAGAAAGGGAACCCGGACTATGAACTTAACCGAAAAACTCAAATTCCCCGAAAAAGCGGGCTTCTGCGCTTTTTCAACCGCTAGCAATATCGTCTACAATTTTAAAAGCCTCTTTTATCTATTCTTCCTTACCGATATCCTAGGCATAAAAATGATGCATGCCGGATTAATCATGGGATTCGGTATCGTATGGGACGCCGTCAACGACCCCCTGGTAGGCTACTACGCCGTTAACCACAAATTCAAGAACGGTGAGAAAATTCGTCCCTTTGCGCTTTGGTGCGCCATTCCCTGGGCTTTTACCACCATTCTTATGTTTTCAAGCTTCAATGTCTCCTACGGACTAAAGCTGGCATTCGCCGCCGCAATCTATTTTGTTTTCGAGCTGTTCAACACTTTCGTTGCCATTCCTTACAACAGTATGGCAGGTCTTGCCACCAACCGCGATGAAGACCGCCGCGCCATCAACGTAGCACGTAATTTGGGCGGCTGCCTCGGTTCCGGTATCGGAACGGTCGCGATTTATCCCCTTGTCGGTTTATTCGGAGGGCTTAACGCCAACGGCAACATTACATCCGATTATTCGGGAAGGCACGCCCTGTTCCTAACGGCAATAGTGATGGGCAGTATCTGCATAGCCGGATGCCTCGTACATTATTTCACAGTAAAGGAACGCGTAAAACAGATATCGGACGACGAATCCCATATCAGCATACTCGACATATTTAAAACACTTTTCAGTGTCAAGAGCTGGATACTTAATATGCTGTTCATTCTGTGCTACGGTATCCTGAACCTGCTTATAATGACCTGTATCAACTATTACGCGAAATATGTCATCGGCAGCTCAAGCGCCGCTACGCCTATCCTTGCAGTTTATCTTGTAATAGCAATAGCTTCGTCATTCCTTGCAATCTCTGTAGACCGAAAACTCGGCCGAAGAAAAACCATGATATTATGCTGCATAGTATCGATTATAGGAAAGCTCTGGTTCATAATCAGCCCATATTCCCTTGCAGGTATTTACGTCAACTCTCTTACGTTCGCATTCTCACAAACCCTCGCATTTGTCATGTTCAACACCAACCGCAACAATATCGCCGATCTGGCTGAATGGAAGGGCGGTCGCCGTATCGACAGTATGGTTTCCACCGGCGACAACCTGATTACCAAGCTGGCCGAAGCAGGTGCAAGCCTGCTTCTTACCGGTGCTCTTGCCGCGGCGGGATATGACGGAAACCTTGCGGTTCAGCCCGAGAGTGCCGTAAAAACCATCATCGCCATGCTCGGCTGGGTTCCCGCGCTGGTATCCGCGGTAATGCTTGTAACTTCGTACTTTAACCATATCGAAGGCGAAACCGCACAGATGAATGCTGACAGATCGGCTCAAAACGCCTGATTCTCTTGTCTTTTCAAAAGAGTTTGGTATAATACCCTTGGAAGACGTATAAATTCAAAAGGAGGTTCATCATGGAAATTACAAAGAATTCCCTTATCGGAGAAGTTTTGGATTACGATATGGAAGCTGCGAAATATTTTCTCGAAATAGGAATGCATTGTCTGGGCTGCCCCGCATCCCGCGGCGAATCCATCGAGATGGCATGCGCTGCCCACGGCACAGACTGTGACGCACTGGTAGGCAAGCTGCAGGCTCACATGGCTGCAAAATAGTTTTCACTAAAAACTTTGCGGGACGCAGCATTTAGCCGCGTCCCGTTTTCACTTAAAGGGTAAATAAAATGCCTGTTTCTCTGTCAAAACGACTGTCGGTCATCGCCGGGATGTGCCGTGGCGCGGACCGTGTAATCGACGTGGGCTGCGACCACGGAAAGCTTGCCGCCCGACTTCTGCTGGACAATCCCTCACTCACGGCCGTTGCGACTGATATAAGTGCAGAATCACTTGAAAAAGCCCGCATCCTTATTTCATCCCTGGGATTCACGGATCGCTGCGAATGTGTCTGCTGCGACGGCCTTGAAGGCGTAGAAATCCATTCCGGGGATTATATAGTGATGTCCGGCATGGGGCCCGAGGCTATCGACGATATCATCAAAGCCTCCCTGTCCCGCTTTCCTGAGAATATCCGCCTTGTGCTTTCCCCCGCATCGCATCACGAGAAGCTCCGTTCCTTGATTGCAGAAAAAAGATTCTTTCCCATCGAGGAGTACGCCGTTTATGAACAGGGTCATCTGTATGCTCCGGGGTTGTATGTCCGGTCCGGCTCAGTACTTCGTTTAACTCCGGGAGAATCTGCATCAGGTATAATAAAGCCAGATTATACGGATGGTATTATATATCTTAAAACCGTCCGGGCCCGGTACGAAAAGATATCCTCAACTTCGACTGACCCTCAAAAACGCTTTTTTGCACAGGAAGTCTGCAGATACATATCTGACCTTATCGACGAAGAACAGCAGTAATCTGCATGTTATCAGACATACCGGCGACTCCGCCTCGCTGGTCTGACAAAATCTTAATCAGGAGTACAACAATGGCCCTCGATGCCGCTATGATTTCCATAACCGCCCGTACGCTGTCGCAATGTATCACGGGCGCACGAATTGATAAAATATATATGCCCTCACGCGACGAGGCGGTTCTCGCCATTCACACACCCGTGGGTTCTTACCGTATGCTCTGGTCCGCACGTCCCGGAAGTGCACGGGTCCAGCTTACCGAAGAGGAATACGATTATCCCGCCACACCCCCGTCCTTCTGCATGCTGCTGCGTAAGCACCTCAGCGGCGGAAAATTTACATCGGTATCCGTCGTGCCCGACGAAAGAATTATATTTTTCAATCTGGATGCCATGAATGAAATGGGCGACCGTGTTTCCATTAAAGTTTCGGTAGAGCTGATGGGCAGGTACAGCAATATTGTCTTAATCAACGAAGAAAATATTGTTATCGACGCCATGAAACGTATCGATGAAGAACAGTCAGACAAACGTCAGCTTTACCCCGGCATTGCATTCACGCTGCCTCCTGTACAGGGGAAAATGTCCTTTACATCCTGTTCCGCAGAAGAAATAACCGAAGCCGCATGCAAGAGTGATTCTCCTTTGTCTTCGGCCGTTCTGTCCTGCGTGTCGGGAATCGGTCCGGTCGTTTGCCGGGAAATCGCGTACAGAGTGACACCAGAAGATATTTCTGCTTCTTCGCTCGATAATACACAACGGGCACGTTTTGAAGCTTCTGTATCATTTGTTAAAGAACAGCTGAAAAACGACACAAATACATTTTATGCTGTATATGACGGAGTAAATCCGGTTGAATACAGTTTTATTCGGTTAAGCCAGTACGGTTCTCTCCGTATCGAGCAATTCGATTCGATTTTTACCCTGTTTGACAGATTCTACGCTGAGCGCGACAGGAACGAACGGATGAAAATCCGTTCTGCCGATCTCAGCCGTCAGATCAATTCTCTTTACGACCGGGCCGTACGCAAACAGCAGACTCGTATGTCGGAACGCAACAATTCCGACAAAGCCAACGAAAAAAAACTTTACGGCGAATTGTTGACAGCCAACCTTCACGTCATTCAGAAGGGAATGAAAGACGTCGAACTGCTGAATTACTACACCGGCGAAAGCATAACAGTTCCGCTCGACACCATAAAAAACCCGGTTCAAAACGCCCAGAAGTATTTCAAGGATTACCGCAAGCTTATGACCGCTGCCCAAGTACTGGATCGCCTTCTTGCCGAAGGGCAGGCAGAAATAGAATATCTCGACGCAGTAAAATACGAGATAACCGAGGCACGCACCGAAGAGGATTTCCTTCTTATCCGCAGAGAGCTGAAAGACGCGGGATATCTTCGCGGTTTCAAATACAAGGACCAGAAAAGGCCGCGCCGCATGTCAGAATTCACTGAGTATACTTCACCGGGCGGATACAAAGTACTTGCCGGGAGAAGCAACGTGTCAAACGAGAAGCTCACCTTAAAAACCGCGTCCAGAAATAACATCTGGTTTCACGTAAAAAATTCCGCCGGAAGCCATGTAGTACTGTTCTCCGAAGGTTCGGCTCTCACAGATGAGGATATGACATTCACCGCAGAAATCGCCGCCCTTCACAGCAGTGCGGCCGGCTCCGCACAAATTCCGGTGGACTACACAGAAATCAAAAACGTAAAAAAGCCTCCCGAAACACGTCCGGGAATGGTGACCTACGACCATTATAAGACGGCTTTTGTCACTCCGGACGCCGCCGAGCTTCAAAAACATCTTAAGAAATAAACAAGTGCCTCAGATTTCGGTCTGAGGCACTTGTTTATTAGTTATCTTATAATTACCTTGTGGAATATTTTCTTGCCTTTTCTGATCTTGACGCCGTCCGTAAGCATTTCCACGGTTACTGGCATATCATACGCGGAAATTTTTTCACCGTTCAAAACAACACCGCCCTGCTGGACAAGTCGCCTTGCTTCACCTTTACTTGCGGCAAGACCGCAGCGAATCATTAAATCCACTACTAGCATTCCGCCTTCGGGAACTTCGGATGTTTCTAGCTCTGTAGAGGGCATATTTGCATCGTCGCCTTCTCCGGAGAAAAGATTTCTTGCGGCGGTCTGAGCCTTGACAGCCTCCTCCTCTCCGTGAACGAGAGACGTAAGCTGGAATGCAAGAATTTCCTTCTTTTCGTTGATACGAAAGTCATCCCATTTTTCCATCTCATCAAGTTCCTCGAGTGAGAGGAAGGTAAGCATGCGCAGGCATTTCATTACATCTGCATCACCGACGTTGCGCCAGTACTGGTAAAACTCGAAGGGACTGGTCTTGTTGGGGTCAAGCCAAACAGCGTTGCCCGCGGTTTTGCCCATCTTGTGGCCCTGGGAATCTGTCAGAAGGGTGATAGTCATGGCGTGGGCGTCCTTACCGAGCTTTTTACGGATAAGCTCAGTGCCGCCGAGCATATTGCTCCACTGGTCGTCTCCGCCGAACTGCATATTACAGCCCTCGTGCTGGAATAGATAATAAAAATCATAGGCCTGCATTATCATGTAGTTGAACTCGAGGAAGCTCAATCCTTTTTCCATACGCTGCTTGTAGCATTCGGCGCGTAGCATGTTGTTGACCGAGAAGCAGGCGCCGACGTCGCGCAGAAGATCGATATAGTTGAGGTCAAGCAGCCAGTCGGCATTGTTCACCATTTTAGCCTTGCCAGGCCCAAACTCGATGAAACGCTCCGTCTGGCGGCGGAAGCATTCTGCGTTGTGCTCGATATCCTCACGGGTAAGCATTCTTCGCATATCTGTACGACCGCTTGGGTCACCGATCATTGTCGTACCGCCGCCGATAAGGGCGACGGGCTTGTTTCCTGCCATCTGAAGCCTTTTCATTAGCGTAAGGGCCATGAAATGGCCGGCAGTTAGACTGTCGGCCGTGCAGTCAAAACCGATATAGAAAGTCGCCTGACCGCTGTTGATCATTTTCCTGATTTCTTCTTCATTGGTAACCTGTGCCAGCAAACCTCTGGCCTGCAGTTCTTCGTAAATTCCCATTATTTCCTCCGGAATATTTAACTGTTGATATCTATATATACGCGCTCGTCGATGGAGGCATACCCAAGCTTATCCCTTGCAATACGTTCGATGTATTCAGCTTCGTCGCCGGACATCATACGCTCAAGATCGTCGTTTTCAAGCTGGGTCTCGGTAATCTTCTGCTTTAGCATCTCCACCGTTTTCTGTTCTCGGTAAATTTCGATGCGAGTTGTAACTATGGATATGGCAAGAGAAAGGCACAGCAAAATAAGCATCAGCGTAATGATGTTCGCCCTGCCTGCAGTGCCTCTTGTTTCTTTCATATCGGTTATTTACCTCGCATATTACGAAATCATACTGGACAATTATACAACCGGGGCGAGACTTTTTCAATTTGAGATATTACAACAGCTGGTACATTTCACGGGCGGCGTCTTTTCCCGTCCTCTCATCCACCGAAAGCACCTTAACCTTCACCTGTCTCCCACCCAGCGACACCTCTATGATGTCGCCCTCAGAGACGTTGTAGGACGCCTTAACCTGACGATTGTTCACAACTACTTTTGCGGCGTCGCAAACTTCGTTCGCCACAGTACGGCGTTTAATTATTCTGCTTACCTTAAGGTATTTATCAAGTCTCATGGTTCTTTCTCCTATAAAAAAACCCCTAAGATGACTTAGGGGTGTGTCACTAGGCAATAAATTACTTAACCAGGTCTTTGAGGCCCTTACCGGCCTTGAAAGCGGGAACCTTGGTTGCGGGCAGATTGATGGATTTCTTGGTCTGGGGATTGATGGCTGTACGGGCAGCGCGCTCTTTAACGCTGAATGTACCGAAACCTACAACCTGGACCTTGTCACCGGCTTTGAGAGCATCGGAAACAGCCTCGAATGTAGCCTTAACGGCTGCTTCGGCGTCCTTTTTTGTCATATTGGCTTTCTCTGCAACAGCAGCAACCAATTCTGCTTTTGTCATTGGAATCGTCCTCCGGTTATTATTTTAGAGTTTTAGATATACTCTGTTTAGAAGTATACCAAAGTTCATTTAATCGGTCAATACCGCATTTGGCCATATCCACTCCCTGCTCGCGAGCCAATTCTTCCACGCGGCGGAAACGCTCCATAAACTTCTCGCAGGCGCGCTCCGCGGCAAGTTCGGATTCCACTCCGGCAAATCTCGCGATGTTTATTGCGGAAAAGATTACGTCTCCGATTTCTTCCTCAGGATTCCCTTTGCCGTCAAGCGCATTCTGCAGTTCTGCAACCTCACTTCGGAGATCATCCATCGCCATATTCACGTCGGGATAATCGAATCCGACGTAGGCGGCTCTCTTCTGAACCTTCTGGGAACGCATCAGTGCGGGAAGAGCCCTTGCCACGTCGTTCATGGCGTCCCAACCGGTCTTTTGCTGTTTTTCTACACGTTTGACATCCTCCCAGGTGGAAAGAACCTTTTCGGATGTCTCGGCCTGTACGTCTCCGAAAATATGGGGATGTCGGAACACGAGCTTCTTGCATGCGGCGTCTGCGATGTCGTAAATATTAAAACCTCCCGACTGATTTTCAATCTCGGCGTGAAGCAGGACCTGCATCACAACATCGCCTAGCTCTTCCATCAGGAGTTCCTTGTCTTTGTGGTCTATGGCCTCCATGGCTTCACAGACCTCTTCGAGAAAATTCTCGCGTATACTTTCGTGGGTCTGTTCGCGGTCCCAAGGACAGCCGTCAACAGGGTCGCGAAGGACCTTTATAAGTTTTACAAAATCTTCCAGATCATAACGTTCTTTAATCTCAAAGTCTACCATATTATCTCCGCACTATTTTTAATTTCTTCAAAGTAGGAAGCAAAAACTTTCCGCCCGGGAAATCCAAAGCTTCCTCTTCGGTTATCAGTCCGAATACAGCAAGCATTACAACGTATATGAACACCGCTGCAATCAGGCCGAGCAGTGTGGCTACCCTTGTACGCCTGGTAACTGCAACAAGTATGTAAACCAGTCTGGCTGCACCACCCGCTGCAAGTCCGGAAATCATGGGTTTAACCATCGTTTCGGTAAGATTGATACGGATTCCGGTGGACTTGAACAGAATAATCAAACCCAGGACAACAATCAGAGCGTAGCAGAACAGGTTGCCGAACGGAGCCGCTTTGATGTTGAACCGCGGAACTCCTATCAGAAGATAGTTCGAGGCTAGCTTTACGACACCACCAATAATCATCAGGATCAGAGGAATTCTGACCCTTCCGACTGCCTGAAGCATGGAGCTTATAATTCCGCTGATTCCGACAAACACAGCCGCAATTCCGAGGACAGTCAGCATGGGCGCGGTAAGTAAGGCGCCGATTTCCCTGGCCGGGAACAGGAGTTTCGCGAGAGGGCCTGCAAGGAACGCTATACCGAAACCTGCCGGAGCGGCGACCAGCGTAGTAAGCTTCAGTGCACGTTCCATATTCTGACGGGCGGATGCGACATCCTTCTGCTGCCAGGCGGTTGCTATATGAGGCAGCACGCTGATGCCGAAGGTGCCCGTGATCGTTGGCACGAGATTGAAAAGGGGCATTCCTATATTGTAAACACCGTAAAGGTAATTGGGTATATCTTCAAGATTTTTTTCCGAAGCCTCCAGAATTCCGCCGTGCGACGCGAACAGTGCGGCCGCATCACGGAATAAACAGCTTGAAAGCCTGCTTATTACGGTTTCATTGTCGATAAGTCCCGTAAGAGAAACGGCAGCGGCGCTGAAAGCAATCGGCAGACCGAAGGTAAGAACTCTTTTAAGGATGACTTTCCGGGAATCGGGTTCGGGACTTCCGGCAATATCTTCCACCGTGATTCCGTCCCCCTGCCTTGCATTGCGGATAACGAAAAATAGCCAGCCAGCGAAGGTTGAAAAGGTTACGCCCAGCATCGCGCCGGCTGCAGAAAGGGCGCAAACTGACACCAGAGCCTGGGCGGCATTTTCCTGGATTTCACCGAGAATCGTCCCCTTCTGGACATATTCGGCTGTAAAAATCACTTTAGCCGCGTAACTTCCTGCAATTCCGGTAAGGGCTTTAACAATGACCTCAACTACCTGTGATACCGCTGTCGGCACCATGTTTGACATGCCCTGGTTATATCCGCGGTGGGTAACCATAAAACAACTGAATATCAACGAGGGCCCCAGAGCGATAAGGCTTAGGTAAGCGTAAAAGTTGTTTTTGAACTCACAATACGGTTTTGCGGCAATTATCATGACCAACGCGGACACTAAACCGAGTAATCCGAGGAAAAGCCCTGAAACCTTTATGGTGCGGCGTACGTCACGATAACGCCCTTCGGAGGAGTACTGGGCCACAATTTTCGACACCGCGGTAGGAAAACCGGTTACAGTGATCGAATAAATCACACTGTAGATATTGTAGGCGTAGGAATAAAAGCCTATTCCGTCCTCTTCGATTATATTGTAAAGCGGAATCCGGTATAAAAATCCCACCAGCTTGGCCACGGCTATTGCAATGGTGAGGATGAATGCACCTTCAAAAAAATTTTGTTTCTTTGTTGTCAAAATCAATACCTTCTGACTTTTTCTGTATTTTTAAACGGTAAATTCGGAGTAAAATTTTACGACTCCGTCTTTCCTACGCAGAATTTCGTCGAATCCGTTAATGTATTCGTTTGGATACTTGTAGTTGAATATACGTTCTATCCTGCCTGTACGTGGGTTCTTCATTTTAGTTACCGCACCGCCACCGCAGGCCAGAATCGTATGAATTTCGTCCATAATATAAATATTGTAGAGGCACTCGTATCCGGATTTCGTATAACCTGTGTTCTCAAGGTTGTCCACGGTACCCTTTTGCTTGTACATATAGTAAGGCTGATACTCCCTCTCGCAAAGATACTGCAGGGCATGGTCAACCATTTCAGGAACGTTGTCCGCCGACTTGTCTTTGGTTTCGGTAAGGAAGGACGCTCTTTTCAGTGTCAATGCGTGAACCGTTACGTTCTCCGGGTTTAAAGAGCAGATCCATTCAAGACTGTCGTCGAAACTCTGAAGACTGTCACCCGGCAAGCCTGCAATCAGATCTGCGTTGATATTGTCAAACCCCGCCTCACGCGCGGCGGCAAAGCAGCCCTCGACATCCTTCCTGGTGTGCAGACGTCCCGCCTTTTTAAGAACATCGTCGTTGCCAGTCTGTGGATTTATAGAAATCCGTGTTATCCCTGCATTCTTAAGCACGTCCAGCTTTTCCCTATTGATTGTATCAGAGCGCCCGGCTTCAACACAATATTCGGGACACCTATCCGCGCCGAACTCGGCGTTAACAGTGTCCGTCAATGTTTTAAGCTGTGAGGCATCCAGAACAGTCGGAGTACCTCCGCCGATATAGACACTTTCAAGATTAAGGCCCAACCGCCGTACGATGTCCGCAGTATACCGCAGCTCGTCGCAGAGTTTGTCGAGATAAATTCCAAGCATACTGTGGTCCCTGCCTACGGTTTTGGAAACGAACGAGCAGTAGCTGCAACGTGAAGGGCAGAAAGGAATTGAAACATAAAGAGAATAGGATTTTTCGGTGCTGATTCTGGCGACTCTGGCGCTCTGCTGAGCCGTGGAAACACAAAGAGCCGCCTTTGCAGGGGTTATCCTGTAATCCCTGCACAACCTCTCGATAACCTTTACAGGTTCCAATCCGCCGTTCAGCATCGACGCCGCGAATTTTGCGGGACGAATTCCGGTCATTACTCCCCAGGGAGGCCTTTTGGCGGTTACTTTACAGAGACTATCGTACATCATCACGGCCAGCAGCCGTTCGTCGTCCTTGTCCGACGTCCCACCCACATCATCGCTTTGACGGTGACAGCCCTCATATTCGACTTCGCAGTGAAGTGCCATGCCGTCACGGAGCAGATAGACATACTCCCATACGTCCATTTCGGGTTCGCCGTGTTTTACGGTTACGTCAGAGGAAAACATACGTGCTATATTTTCCATCTCGTAATCGAAACTGTGGCCATCAATATATACTGTCAACTTTTTATAATACTCCTTCGGCTAAAAAAGGATTTTCAGCCTTTTCTTTCCCCAACGTAGTCCTGAACCCGTGGCCGGGAAGCACCAGCATATTGGGATTGTCAATCTTCTTTATTCTTTCCAGTGACTCCAACATATCCTGAATATCACCGCCGAGGTCCGTTCTGCCGACTGTGCCCATGAAAAGCGTGTCACCGGAAAACATCACATCCCCTGAAATAAAACAAAGGCTGTCCGCGGTGTGTCCGGGCGTAGCCATTACGTCAAAGCACAGGCTACCGATATTAACGACGTCCCCGTCCTCAAGAGGGACGGTTATGTATTCATCATCGGGCGATGCATTTGCGGAGATGTAAACAGGGATATTGAACTCGACAAACAGCTCCCGGAGCGCTCCGATATGGTCATAGTGACTGTGCGTTATAAGAATTCCGCGACAGGGCTTCCCTGTATCAAACACCGCAGTCTTTATTTTCTCGGCATCGCAGCCCGGGTCGACAATCACGCATTCGCCGACACCGGATACTATATAGCAGTTGGTCAGCAAAGGGCCGACATGCAACGTTTTAATGTCCATACATCATTAAACAGCTTCAGCTTGACGTCCTGTTTATTTCCTCCACGTTTTTAATTCGTCTCAAACGGGTCACAATAGCATCCAGATGGGTTGTACCCGATACTGTAATTGTCAGATTGATATACGCTATTCCGTCGACAACACGTGTTGAGAACGAATAAATTGGTATATGCATTTTCGACAGCTGCCCGGTGATATCAGCAATCAGTCCGGTGCGGTCGTTGCATGTCATTTCCAGACTTGATCTGTAGGTCTGCTTTACGTTGCCCGCCCACTCGACATGAATAAGCCTCTGGAACTCTACTTCGGAAGCGATATTCTGGCAGTCTTTCTTGTGAACCGAAACGCCGTGGCCGCGGGTGATGAATCCCACGATTTCGTCTCCGGGCAGAGGATTGCAGCAACGCGCAAACTTAACAAGACAGTTATCCAGTCCCTCAACAATAACTCCTCCTGAGGATTTAGTCGGACCGGCCTCCGGAATTTCGAAGGTTTCGACAGGATTATTGTTCTGCAGTTGAAGTTTCTGATACTCTTCACGGACCTTGGGCATAATATTGCTGAGGAGAAGACCTCCGTACCCAAGCGAGGCATACAGTTCCTCGAGTGAATTGAGGTGCTGTCGCTTCACGATTTCATTTACAAAATCCTCATACTTATCGCCTAGGATATTGATATAATTCCTGCGCAGCTCTTTTTCAAACAGCTGCTTTCCTTCGGTGATGTTTTCTTCTTTTCTTTCCTTTTTAAACCAGCTGCGGATTTTGCTCTTTGCCTCGCTGGTTTTTACTATGTTGAGCCAATCGCGGTTGGGTCCCTTGTCCTTGGGTCCTGTGATTACTTCGATTATTTCGCCGGTTTTAACATTGTATGTTAATGGGACGATACGTCCATTAACCTTTGCCCCGACCATCCTGTGTCCGACAGCTGTATGAATGGCGTATGCAAAGTCGATTACAGTAGATCCGGCAGGAAGGTTAATAACATCACCTTTTGGGGTAAAGATAAATACGTCTTCCGGCAGCAGATCGCCTTTTATATCACGGAGAAGCTGGGCTGAATCATCGGTTTCCTGCTGACTTTCCAAAAGCTGTCTGACCCACGCCAGACGCTCCTCAAGTTTATCCTTTCCGTTAATTCCCTCTTTGTATTTCCAGTGTGCGGCAACTCCGTACTCGGCATTGTAGTGCATGTCGAAGGTGCGTATCTGTATCTCAAAGGGTACTCCCTCGTGCCCGACGACTGTTGTGTGAAGAGACTGGTACATATTGGGCTTCGGCGTGGAGATGTAATCCTTGAACCGGTTGGGGATGGGCTTATACATATCGTGTATTACACCCAGTACGTTGTAGCATTCGGTTACCGTGTTTACTATTACGCGGATAGCGTAGATATCGTATATTTCCTCCATGGACCGGTTCTGGATAAACAGCTTGCGGTAAATACCGTAAACAGATTTGATTCGGTTGGTTATTTCAACGTCTGTTAGTCCGTTCTCGGC
The DNA here is from genome assembly GCA_964446385.1 of uncultured Oscillospiraceae bacterium. GTDB lineage: Bacteria > Bacillota > Clostridia > Oscillospirales > Ruminococcaceae > CAYSRC01. The sequence goes on from CAYUOH010000011.1 coordinate 60,045, forward strand.
CAGTCTGATCTTAATATCCTGTGTAATGCCGTCTATGAAATTTCTACCCTGGTTGTCGGTCAGATAATCCATAATTTCCTTGTATCCCACCGAGTCAAGGAACTGCAGGGCATAATCTTCTAGCTCCTCCTGGATTTTGCTCATCCCCAGACGGTGGGCTATAGGGGCATATATCTCCATGGTTTCCAGAGCCTTCTCGCTCTGCTTTTCGGGAGATTTAGCGTTCAGAGTCTGCATATTGTGCAGTCTGTCGCAGAGCTTTACAATCATTACGCGGATATCTTTGCTCATTGCGAACAGCATTTTGCGAATATTTTCGGCGCGCTGTTCCTCAGCTGAGTCGAAGGGAATTCTACCCAGCTTGGTAACTCCGTCCACCAGAAGAGTAATATCGTCGCCGAAGTTTTTTTGAATCTGTTCCAGAGTTACGTCAGTGTCCTCGACTGTATCGTGCAGCAGACCTGCGCAGATACTTTCGTTATCCAGCCCCAATTCCACAAGCAGCGAAGCAACACAAAGGGGGTGAACAATATATGGTTCACCCGACTGTCTGAACTGACCGTCATGGCTCTTCTCGGCGAGAGAATAAGCCCTTTCTATCAGCTCCATATCATATTGTTTTCCGGTGTTCAGAATTTGAGACTTCAGCTCATTGAATGTCATCTGATCTTTATTCCTTGAAAAGCTTCACGTAAATAGGTGATTCCTCCAGATTAACCTTCGGAGGATTGGGTTTTGCGCAAATGAACAGTATATTGTTAATTGGTTTGAGGCATGCCAAATCAAGCTCAAATAAAACATCCACAGCTGCGTAAAGTTTTCCCTGAGGCATATCGGAGAAAGCGAAAAGCATGCCTTTATCGGAACACAGAATCGGCTCGTTCCGGATTTTTTTGTATACCTGACCAATTACGTCACGATTCAGCGCCAGGGCCCCGATATCCTCGGGACCGGGTACACCGGATTTCAGTCTGCGGTAGTTTCCGACCGATTCGAAATCCCTGCCAGGGCCTCCAACGGGGCTTATTTCCATATATTTTATCGAAATGCACGGTTTGCGGTTACAGGCTGAATAAATCGAAAGACTCAGTGCGGCGTCGACCATATCCCCGATCTTGAAAGGAAGCTGCTCGGGTTTTTTCCCGAAATAGGCACCTGTCAGGCTTTTGCCATTCTTCTTTATGGTAACACGTGAATGACCGTCGCCCATGGGATTGGTCGCCGCAATATACGCGTCACAGATTGCAAAGACCGGTTCATCATTCATACATCCGAAGGGCTGCATAAGCGAAAGGTTCGCCACGTTTTCTTCGGTGATAAGCTCCGGCTCAATAACTGCGTCTATGTAAAGGCGCGGAATAGGGGGAAGATTTTCACCGCAGTATGCGATAATTCTCTTTTTGAATTCGGGAATGTTTTCTTTGGGAAGTGAGAATCCTGCCGCTATATTGTGACCGCCGTACTTCTCAAGAAGCTCCCCGCAGGAGGCAATGGCGTTATAAAGTGAAAAATCTTTCACTCCCCTGCCGCTTCCGCGTCCGGTGTTTCCCTCGATAGAAATCACAACGGCGGGCTTTCCATATATCTCGGTAAGCCTTGAGCAGGTAATACCGATTATTCCGGGATGAAGATCCTCCGCAGCGACGACGATAATGGACGCTGCAGCTGTATCTCTGTCCTTTTCAACCAGTTCGATTATTCTTTCAGTTGTTTCCTGCTCAGTTTTCTTACGGAGATTGTTCAGTTCCTCGATTTTCTGTGCATACAGCATTGCCTCATCGTGATTATCGGAAAGAAGAAGCTTAAGAGCAAGAGTACTGTCCTCCATGCGTCCGGCTGCGTTCAAGCGGGGGCCTATTGCAAAGGACATAGTCCTTGCATCGGCATCCTCTGTCTGAACACCTGCGGTCTCAAGTATGGCGAAAAGACCGGGTGCATCGCAATCAGCCAGTTGGGCCAGCCCGTTTTTTACTATGGCGCGGTTTTCATCCAGAAGTGGCATTATATCGGATATTGTCCCCAGAGCAACAAGCCACCCGTAGGATTCAAGGATATCCTCTGTATCGCAGCCCTCAACCGCCGCAGCAAGTTTAGCAGCCACGCCGACTCCCGCATAGCGTTTAAACACGGATGGGTCATCCTTGCGCAGAGGATCCACCACCGCCACAGCGTCGGGCAGAACAGCAGGAGGTAGATGATGGTCAGTTACAACAGTATCGATACCTCGTGAAGAGGCATACGCTATTTCATCAAACGCAGATATTCCGTTGTCAACCGTGATTATCAGCGAAACGTTATGCTGTTTTAGGTTTTCTATTGCAGAATTGGAAAGTCCGTACCCCTCTGAGTCTCTGGAGGGCAGCATGCACAGCACGTTGGCACCGACCGACTGCAGATACAGATATATCAGAGATGTAGATGTCAGTCCGTCTACGTCATAGTCCCCGAAAACGGCGATAGTCTCCCCGTCGTCAAGCGCTTTTCTGATTCTTTCGACAGCCTTGTCCATGTCGGTCATATTCATCGGATCAGACATTGGATAATCTGCATTTAAAAAAGCGAGAGTATCCTCTGCCCCTGTGAAACCTCTGGCCGCGAGTGCAAGAGCCGTAAGTTCGGTGACGCCGGGAATCTGTTTGATCCGTTCAATATATTCACTTTTCGGATCAGGCATTACCCATCTCTTTACTGACATTGTTTATAACCACCTACTCATTTAGTTCGGTTTATACTGTTCAATGATTCTTATAGCAGTTTTCAGTCCGTCCACCGCAGCGCTGGAGATTCCTCCGGCGTAACCGGCGCCTTCGCCCGCCGGATAAATACAGGGCTTTCCCTCTGCTGTTCTGAACTCATTTCTTTTTATTCTTACCGGAGATGATGTGCGTGTCTCAGGCCCGGTAAGCAGACCGTTTTGGTCGAATCCCTTAATTTTGTGTCCGAATGCAGTAATTCCGCTGCGGATGTATTCCGCAAGGCCAAAGCCGAGAACCTCGCCAAGCGGCGCGCATATCACCCCGGGCATATAGGTAGGTTCTACCCCGGATCCATCCAGAGACAAACCACCGGAAATAAACGATTTCACCGACTGGGCAGGGGCTCTGTAATCGGAACACGCCGCGGCAAAGGCCCTGCGCTCTATCTCACGCTGAAAATCTATCGCCCTGAACGGATCGTTTTCAAAATCCGCAGGGGATACGGACACCGCGACTGCCGAGTTTGCGTTTCTTCCGTCACGTGAGTACATGCTCATACCGTTGGTAACCACTCCGCCCTCTTCGGAGGACGCAGCTACAACTTTTCCCCCGGGGCACATGCAGAACGTGTATACCGTCCTGTCGCCTACTTTCTGGGAAAGACTGTATTCGCCGGGTGGAAGGCCTCTGCTACCCGCCGCGGCACCATACAGACCCCGGTCAATCAGAGTCTGGGAGTGTTCTATTCTGAAACCTACCGAGAAGGGCTTGGCATTCAGTTCAAAACCTCTTGCCCCGAGCATCCCGAAGGTATCGCGTGCACTGTGTCCGCAGGCAAGAACAAGTACGGAGGTCTCGATTTCACTTCCATTTTCTGAATGAGCAACAGCATGCCCCCCCGGCGGGAAGGAAATATCGGTAAGCGGACTGTTAAACCGGATTTCACCGCCCAGCTCTATAATATACCGACGCATGTTTTTCACAATCACGCGGAGATTATCTGTGCCAATATGAGGCTTTGCCCTGTACATGATATCGCCGGGCGCGCCGAAATCGCAGAAACGTTCAAGCACATAGTCACAGAGGGGATCGTTTATTCTCGTAACAAGTTTTCCGTCTGAAAAGGTCCCCGCACCACCCTCTCCGAACTGGACGTTGGAGGAGGTATCAATCCCTTTCCCCGACCAAAAACCGTCGACCAAAGCAGCCCGGGTATCAATATCGCTCCCGCGTTCAAGAACAATAGGCCGGTAACCGTATTCCGCCAGAAGGCAGGCACAGAACATTCCCGCCGGACCGAATCCGGCAACCACCGGACGGCTGTATAGCTTTTCGGTTCCTATAACAGGATTGACCGAAACCTTTTCAAAGGCGGCAACATGGTCATTTTCGGAAATAATTAGACTCTCAAGCTCAGGGTTTGCGGTCTCCACCGTAACGGAACATACATAGCAGTATTTACCGTGTCTTGAATCCAGCGACATTTTACGAAGACGTGCGGAAAAGATATCGGATTTCTTTATACTGATATTTTCAAGCGCGCTTTTCGGAGCGTCGGTTTCGGGATTGGAGGACAGCGGCAGACGGATATCAGTAACAATAATCATGATTGTCTGTGTTCCACGTCTACCGTGACCATATAACTACCGGTAGCCCAGCAGGTCTTATTCGACGTTACCGTGAAATGAACTGGCAGCGTATAGGTACCGCTCTCGACGCTGAAATCATCCATATTGATGACCGCCACGACCGAGCCTGCGGACAGCACCTCAACATCGGCAGCCGGGCCGATCAAATTTACCCCGGCTATGGATTTGTTGTTGACCTTTATCTCATAGTTCGCGGGGATGTTTTCGACCCTGATATCTGAAATGTTCAGCTTTTTTTCGGCAAGATCCTTCTTGAGGAATGTAACCGCCACACTGTCAATGTTGTCAAGATTTTCCATTCCGTTCGGAAGCTCTACGTCGAAGACGTAACTTTCACCCAGCTTGAATCTTCCGAGGTCGACGTAGCCTATCGTACGCATACTCATGTTGTCCACAGCGGAGGCGGGGCCGGCAATCTGAAGGCTAGATTTGCTTAGAACATACTCCAGGATACCGATATCAAATCCCTCCGGTATATTGGAAAACCCGATATCAAGGTCTATAACGCCCTTTTTCAGGACCGGAATAGTTATGTCAACCTCTTCGGTATCCATTCTGACCGTTGCAGAGGTAATTACATTTCCGGATTCGTTGACAAGCGAAATTGGAACACTCTGCTTAACGGTTTCGGTCAGATTACCGCTCACGCTGCATACTGCCACGGCAGACCCTATCTTGCTTATTTCATTTTCAGGACCGGTGAGCGTTATTTCCGAGGGAGAAGCAGCAATATTACCAATTATATAACCATCGGCGGCGGCATGACCGCTTAAGTCTATTGTCACAGGGACTTTTTTAGTTACGGAGCTGTCGAAAGTGACCGATATACTAGTAGCAGATATTTCGGTAACCTCTACGCCGCCTGCGGAATTGTTTATAGACACATTAAGTGGAATATCGTATGTACCGGCACCCTTAACAGATGAAAACACTGGAGTCACGTTGAATGACGACGTGTTAAGCGTCGCAATCACGTTAATATTGCCGCTTACGGTGATATCCACATAGCGATCGCTTTTATCTACAATATCCAGGCTGAGATTTTGGTAGGAAGATGCGTTTGCAGACAACGCGACCTTGACCCCCTTTATTGTACGGTCCCTGGTAGTATTGATCTGGAACGAAACCAGCATCCACGCTACAAAAGCCAACAGCACCGAAATAACAATCTGAAAGGAGGTCCTTTCGTAGAATTTAAGTATGTTTTTTTCAGAAGTTTTTCTTTCAACCATTTTTCTTAAACAATCTCCCAAAGAATCCCGTCCGTTCGAATTCTTCCTCCGGACTGGGAATTATTTCGTTCTGAAGTATTCTCAGCAGGTTAGTCCTGTCAAGATGACGGAGAATCACTCCGTCCTGAGCCACCGAAATAAGACCGGTTTCTTCGGAAACAACCACAACTACAGCATCGGAAACCTCAGAGATACCGATGGCCGCACGATGCCGGGTGCCCATGTCTCGGCTGAGATCCTGGTTTTTCGAAACCGGAAGCAGGCAGCCCGCGGCCGCAACCCGGCCGTCACGGATAATCACCGCGCCGTCGTGCAGGGGGGTACCCTCGTAGAATATTGTTTCAAGCAGGTCTTCGTTGACACCTGAATTCAGCGGAGAACCGGTTTCGATTATTTCATCCAGCATGTACTTGCGCTCTATTACTATGAGTGCACCAGTTCTGGTTTTAGACATGCTTTCTGCGCTGTCGCTAATGGTTACAAGCGCGTCTCGCCAGCGGGTTTCAGCCTCGGTGGACACGTGGCCGGACAGAAGTGAAATATGCTCAAGGCCGGTCTTCCCGAGATGTTCGAGCGCACGGCGAAGCTCGGGCTGGAACACGACAACCAAAGCAATAAGGCCAAACTGAAGTAAACTCGACAAAAGTGTGTTCAGTGTATTTAGCCCTATTATCCAGGAAATAAAATATATCAGGCCGATAAAAGCGATACCGCGGATAAGCGTCCAACTATGGCTGTTCGTGGCAAATTTGAGCACAGCATAAAAAAGCAGCGCCACCACAGCTATATCGATTATGTCCACTAATCCGAAGGTGTTTTTGAAAAGGTTAAACACCTCGGATAACCAGTTTTGAAGTTGCTGCAAAATATATTTCCTCCGATTAATCGGTTACTGCTTAATCATTACAACGGCGTGCGCCGCTACTGCCGAGCCGTCGCCCGTGAACCCGAGGCCCTCCTCAGTGGTGGCCTTGACGTTCACGCAGCTGCCATCAACGGCGGTCCGCGATGCGATAATCGTCCGCATCTCATCGATATATAACCTTAATTTCGGTGCCTGGCATATGATTGTAATATCAATGTTTTCTATTTCGAAAAGTTTTTCAGAAAGCATCCGGCATACCTCGTCCAATAGGACGAGACTGTCTATGTCTTTGTATTTCGGATCGCTGTCGGAGAACCATAATCCGATATCCCCCAGAGCGGCGGCACCCAGAAGCGCGTCGCACAGCGCGTGTACCGCAACGTCGGCGTCGGAATGCCCCAGGAGACCCTTTTTATAAGGGATTTTCACGCCACAAAGAACAAGCTCACGTCCTTCGACCATACGGTGAACGTCATATCCGTGTCCGACTCTTGTTTGTTTTATTCTCTGAGCGATTTCTCCTGCCCGGGATATATCGGCCATTGTTGTTATTTTTATATTAGTTTCTTCCCCGGGAATTATCAGTACAGGAAACCCGGCCTTTTCTGCAAGTGCACAGTCGTCGGTTTCTTCGCCCCCAGCCTGCAGTGCAGCAAGATAGATATCCTTTTTGAAAACCTGGGGGGTCTGTACCCTTATCAGGCCGTCGCGGCTCACCGTTTCAGTAATGAAACCGGACCCGTCAACCCTTTTTACCGTATCGGAAACGGCAACCCCCGGCGCGCAGGCGCCCTTTTCGACTGCGCCGGCAATCGTAGCCTTAACAAGATCAACGGAAACAAAAGGCCTTGCGCCGTCGTGAATCGCGAAATAACCGGTACGTTCATCGCATGCGCCGACTCCGTTTGCAACAGAGCGTGAACGAGTTTTACCGCCCCCGATTATTTTTAACGGTTTGCTACATACGGGAAGAAGTGATTTTGTCTCTTCGAACTTATCGGGAGGACAAACGACGATTATTTCCGAAACACTTTCGCACGCGTCAAATGCCTTTACCGTTCGCGCAAGTACGGGAATACCGCCGACATAAAGCGACATTTTATTCACGCCGCCCATACGGGAAGAACGGCCGGCGGCTACAATAATCGCGGATACATACGGCATCCCTGTACCCTCCTTTAATAAATAGGTATACTAACACTTATACATCGTAAATAATAGCATTTTATAAACAGTAATACAATTCAAAAGGCCTATTTGTTACCAATTTGAAACCGGTTGATTTTGCTCGTCCATATCTATAAAATGGAGTTTAACATTCATTCTCCACGGAGGAAATAAATGAGGAAATCTCTCTCTCTGATAGTATTGATATTTTTTCTTTCCGCTGTCCTTTTCACAGGCTGCTCGGCCAAAGAATCCCCGGAAGCCGAAAGCGAACCGCTCTACGACCCGGAAATGTATATCTGCCTTGCCGCAGGTTCGGATAAAGCGATACTGCCCGACGGAGACACATCCCCTCTGACAGTAACCGGCAACAGCGCTCTGGACATCAGACTTGTTCCTTCCGAAGTGATAGCTCTGCTCGGCGGTACAGTCACGGATGATTCGGTATCCGTCGGCCCGGTTTCTCTTGAGGGAGAGGCTTATGATTTTAACCCTGACGAACCAGACTCGCTTGATTTTTTCAGAAGAACTCTCGGGCTATGCTGTGACGTCTACGGTGATTTTGTACGCATCGGTTATTCCCCTAATTTGCTCGACGCGGAAAAACGCGCGTCGGTAAGAGAAATCCTCGGCTGCGCGGGTCTCTCCCTTCCTGAAATCCCCGTATCGGAAAAAGAAACTATCATTGACCCGCATATCCGTGTCAGCTACGACGTTCTTGTCGAGCAATGCAATCTGCTTGCCGAAGAATACCCGGAGCTTGTATCGGTATTCTACCCCGCAAAATCTGTTGAGGAACGCAAGATACCTGTTATTACCCTCGGAAGGGGCAGCAGGGCGATATTCTACAGTGCATCAATCCACGCAAGCGAGTTCATCACGACCAACATACTTATTAATATGGTTGACCGTTACGCGGCAGGTTACTATTCTGACAGCCGCGAGCCAGGATATATCTCCTTCCGTGAGTTGCTTGACAACGTTACATTCTACATCGTTCCCCAGATAAACCCTGACGGTGTTAATATCGCCCAGAACGGATACCACGCAAGCGAAAGCTACCCCGTTTGGACCTACAGCCGCCAAGGCCTAGGCTACGCCTCCACCTACAAGGCAAATGTCCGCGGCGTGGATTTGAACAGAAATTTCCCCTACAAATGGGATCCCATGAAGGAAAACGGCATCACATGGCCTTGCACCAAATATTTCTGCGGCTACGAGGCAGCAAGCGAGCCCGAAACCGTATTGATGATTAATCTCGGTCAGAGCATTCCCTGGGAGATGTTCGCCGACTTTCATAAATTCGGTGAAACCTTATATTGGATAGATTCCGACAGCTCCGACCATCGCGAGCGTTACGGCCACGTTGCGGAACGTATTCTCGACGATTCGGGCTATGACGACGCAGGAACCGAAAACATTGAAGGATTCGGCGGATACTGTTCTAACTACATGAGAAACGTTTACGACCGTTTTTCATGCACTGTGGAAACCAACCTTTACTACGATTGGAATGAAAAGCAGTTCGAGAAGATAGACATAAACATTTGGCGTATCGGCCTTGTGATGGGCGAAGAACTTATGAAAATGAACGACCAGGCGGAGGGCTTTCAGTACTTTATGAACGGGCGACGTATCCTCGTGGAGTCCGATGAAGCGGATGGGATGTACGAAAGAGGCATAACATATCCCACTTTCGAAAGACTCTGCGAATACTGCAATGTCGAAATTGATCTCTTCATAGACAAGGAATCACAAGACGTGGTCTCCTCCTACGGCGAGCCTGCGGTGCTTTTCAGTGCGATGACTCTCTCTGAGATCCCCGAAGGAAATCTGGCAGTAAAAACCGGTAAAGACACATGGATTGACGGCACCTTGCTGCTGACTCAGGCAGGAATAGGCTGCGAGCTGCTAGATAACTCGGTATACATCTTGTTTGATAAATAAACACTGTATGTTGTTGTAATAACTCTCCCGTTTTGTTATTATTTAGAGGTAATTTTTTAAGGAGCGATATTCATGAATAAATCTGAAAAAACGATGGATAAAATCGTTGCACTTTGCAAAAACCGAGGCTTCGTATACGCGGGCAGCGAAATTTACGGAGGCCTATCCAATTCCTGGGATTATGGTCCTCTCGGTGTGGAATTTAAAAACAACGTCAAGAAGGCATGGCTGAAAAAGTTCGTGCAGGAGAGTCCTTATAATGTGGGCCTTGACGCAGCCATAATTATGAACCCGACTACATGGGTGACGACCGGACACGTTAGTTCATTCAGTGACCCCCTGCTGGACTGCAAGTCCTGCAAAGCCCGTCACAGAGCTGACAAGCTTATCGGTGATGCCTGCGCTGACGTCAACACGGACGCAATGTCCTTTGACGAGATGGATGCCTTTATTGCGGAGCACGACGAGATCACATGCCCCATGTGCGGCAAGCATGATTTTACCCCCACCCGCAAGTTCAACCTTATGTTCAAGACCGCCATCGGCGTTACAGAGGACAGTAGCTCTATCTGTTATCTGCGTCCGGAGACTGCCCAAGGTATTTTTGTAAACTTTGCGAATATTGCCCGTACCACACGCAAAAAGCTGCCCTTCGGCGTATGCCAGGTTGGTAAGGCTTTCCGCAACGAAATCACTCCCGGTAACTTCACATTCCGTACTCGCGAGTTCGAGCAGATGGAATGCGAATTCTTCTGCAAGCCCGGCACCGACCTTGAATGGTTTGCCTATTGGAAGGAATTCTGCCGGAAATGGTTACTCGACTTGGGTATCTCGGAGAATAATCTTCGTCTGCGCGACCACGAACCCGCTGAGCTGGCTTTCTATTCCCGTGCAACTACCGATATAGAATACTCCTTCCCGTTCACCGACTGGGGTGAGCTGTGGGGTATCGCCGACCGCACCGATTACGACCTCGGCCGTCATCAGGAAGCCAGCGGCAAAGATCTTACATTTTTTGATCAGGAAACCAACGAGCACTACATTCCCTACGTTATTGAACCTTCCCTCGGCTGCGACCGTGTGGCTCTTGCGTTTCTGTGTGAAGCTTATGACGAGGAGCAGTTAGGCGAAGGCGACGTACGCACAGTTCTTCACCTTCATCCCGCCCTTGCCCCCTTCAAGGCCTGTGTCCTTCCGTTAAGCAAAAAGCTCGGCGAAAAGGCTCTTGCCATCCGCAACACGCTTTCCAAAGATTTCATGGTCGACTACGACGAAGCCGGAAGCATCGGCAAACGTTACCGCCGACAGGACGAGATCGGTACTCCCCTTTGCATTACATACGACTTTGATTCCGAGAACGACGGCTGCGTTACCGTACGTGACAGAGATACTATGGAACAGATCCGCATGCCCATCAATGAGCTGACCGATTATATCAGAAAGGCTGTCGAGTTTTAATGCATAAAATTCGCGTGTTTTTCAACAGACTCAGGACCATGAGCTTCAGGCGCATGGTCCTTTATGCAAAATTGGCTGCAGCGCAGTGCAAACGTCCGCTTGTGTTTGTACTTCTGGATATGTGTATCTGCAGTGTACGCTACGGCGTAGGATATCTTGACTATTACTCCTTTGGGTTCATTCACCAGAAGACTAAGGTAAGACGGACATACATGACCATGGCCGACAACGTCGCTCTTGTCCGCCTGCTGAACGACCCCGATTACAAATACATATTTGAAGACAAGACCGAGTTTCTTGCGAAATTTCCTGAATACGTAAAACGCGACTGGCTCGATCTCCGCAAAGCCTCCCCTGATGAGTTTTACGATTTTGTTTCGAAACATCCCGTATTCTTCGCCAAGGAAACCGATAATTTCGGCGGCATGGGCGTGAAACACATAAATACATCCGAAACTGATCTGACAGCTCTTTACGGCGATCTGCGCGATAAAAAGCTGTTCTGCCTGGAACAGCCCGTGATCCAACACCCGCAAATGAGCACACTGTGCCCGAGTTCGGTCAACACCATCCGTATGGTTACCGTGTTAAAGGATGGCGACGTTACTCTGATGTACAGTCTTGTAAGAATGGGAAACGGAAGCAGTGCCGTAGACAACATCTCAAGCGGAGGAATGTATTCTCCTGTAAACTCTGAGGGCGTTATCACCGCGCCGGCGTTCTGCGACAAAACAGGAAAGTTCTACGAAAACCATCCCGCGACCGGTATAAAGTTAGTCGGTTTTCAAATTCCGATGTTCGATGAGTCCACTGCTGAAGTTAAAAAGGCAGCCCTGGTCGTCCCCGAAATAAGATATATTGGCTGGGACGTTGCGATTTCCGAGAAAGGCCCTGTATTCATCGAGGGTAATACCTTCCCGAGCTACGATATGGTACAGAACTACGGCCATCTCGGCTCTGTAAAAACCGGTATCAAACCCCGGTTCGAAGAAATTCTTGGAATAAAAATTTAACCCGTACGCAAAAGGTCCTCCCTGACTGCAGGGGGGACCTTTTCCAGGAGGCATTATACAATATTTAGAGTTTCTCGCTTTTCACGGAATAAAAATCGACCATTTCTCCTCTGATATTTTCTTCGGGTATTCTCATTGAAAATGTATTATGTCAAAGATTAAATTCGAAAACTGGAATCCATGGCACGGCTGCACCAAGTATTCAGAGGGCTGCCGGTTTTGTTATGTCTACAGACAGGATGAGCGCTACGGAAGTTCCGTTGAATCACAGATTTGCAGAAAAACACAGGTTTTTAACCTGCCGATAAAAAGGAAGAGGGACAAAAGTTACAGAATCGAGCCGGGTTCGCTTGTATCCACCTGCTTTACCTCGGATTTTTTCATAAAAGATGCCGACGAATGGCGTGCTGATTGCTGGAAGATGATAAAGGAACGCAGCGACTGCCGCTTCTATTTCTTTACCAAACGTATAGAACGTTTTATGGAGTGCATTCCCGATGACTGGGGAGACGGCTACGATAATGTACTGATTGGCTGTACATGCGAAAACCAGGACAGAGTTGATTACAGGCTTCCGATTTTCATAAAGCTACCCATAAAACATAAAAGTATAATAATTGCGCCTATGATAACCGCGGTAGACCTGAAAAACTATTTGATAGACGATATTGAAGAGGTAACCTGTTCCGGCGAATCAGGGATTGATGTTCGTCCTCTGAATTACGATTGGGTGCTGGCCGTAAGAGAACAGTGTATTGAAAAGAATGTACCGTTTCTGTTTCATCAGACAGGTGCCTATTTCATAAAGGACGGAAAGAAATACCATATTCCAAGAAAACTGCAGGTTCCACAGGCACATAAGGCCAATATAGATTTCAGAATAAAAGAAGCGGCCCTACCTGAAACGTCCTCTTCCGTTTCGAATTTGACTCAGATTTCAATCTGGGACTATTTCGGTGATACTTATTAAAGGAAAACTTAAGAGAATAGGCTTGATAAAATTTCATCCATCAAAACAGATTTTTGTTTTACTATTAGAATATAGTTCTTCATTAAAAAAATGACAGCCGTGCCTAGTAAAGTCGGGGCTGTCATTTTCCTTTATCGGGTTTTATTTGTGGGATTATGCTTTTGTCGGCGAGTCGGATTCCTCTTCGCTTACAATACGTACCACCGTCTTTCCCCATTCTTCCGGCTCATTCTTAATTGGAGAATGAGCGGACTTTTCAAACCAGATCCACTCCTTGCGGGGAGCTTTCAGGTTGGAAAACCATGCTTCAGCAATGGGTATGGGGCAGTTCTGGTCGTGGCGACCATCGGTAAGGTACACCGGCATCTTAAGTTCCGGCAAACGTACAGAAAGGTTGATATCCACAACCTCTTCCCAAAGAGCGTTCAGGCTGAAGAACGCTCCTTTATAGTACTTCCACATATCCGCCAGGGAGTATTCCGGTGATTTAAGAATGGGGATCAAGACAGATTTTACTATGCCCTCGTTTTCACCGTAATCCTCGCCGCCGTATTTGGTCATCAGATTTCGCTGAACCATAAGGTCGTCAAGGCTGGCATAGTGTCCGTCCTTCGGCCAACCGATTTTCTCAAGATCCGCAAGTGCCTTCTTGTCGCCGCGCCGGGTCGCCTCGTCCAAAACAAACCGATACGAAAACTTTTCGTTGTCAGCCCCGTTAACAAACTGGCCCATACCGATATACACCGCGACATCGTCGGGATATCTTTCTGCAGTAAGGGAACCAAGGATGGATCCCCAGGAATGACCGACCATATATATTTTTGTTTTACGGAATCTGTCCTTCAGGTACAATAAAAGTTCGTGGCAGTCCTCAATCATCCTGTCGACAGATAGATCACACAGTTTCATGGACTTGTCCCAGCTGAGGCCCGCGCCCCGCTGATCCCAGCAGACCATGGTCGCGGTCTTCGCGATATCCGACTGGTATTTCAACACCCAGTGCCGGTCACAGACGCCGGGTCCGCCGTGTACAAACAGGATAACAGGTAAATTATCATCATCGGTGCGAATGCGGATATTCTGGCGCACACCGCCGATATTTACATATAGCTTTTCATCGATTGCGTAGTTCACTGGATACCTCCGTGAGAGTTTTGGATAACAACTTTTTTTACTACATATATACTTCAAACTATTATACATGAATTATAACACAGACAGATGTATCAAAAAATACCAAAGAATATGCTTCCTGACAAATAACAGGCCCTCTTCTTTTGACAGAACTGCTCTGCTTAGTATAATAAATTATGTATTATCCTATCACTCTCCAATACGCGACGGAGGTTTCATATGAAAAACGTGGGTGTCGGCCGACGGATAATTGTGCTTGGGAGTTCCGGAAGCGGTAAAAGTACATTCGCAAAAGCTCTTCACGAACGTACCGGACTACCTCTCATTCATCTTGACAATATTTGGTGGAAGGCTGACAAAACACATATTACCCGGGAGGAATTTGACCTGATTCTGGAAAAAATATTGCAGCGTATCGAATGGATTATTGACGGAGACTACAGCAGAACCTATGAGACAAGAATCCGTTCATGTGACACTATTATCTTTCTGGACTACAGCGAAGAAGAATGCATGAACGGCATCAAGGAAAGAGTGGGACATATGCGGGCGGATATTCCCTGGGTTGATAATACCCTGGATCCCGAACTTGTTAAGCTCGTTCGAAATTATCAGAAAGACAATCGGTCGGTATTATACGAATTATTCGATAAATATGCCAGTAAACAGGTTCTTATCTTCACTTCACGCTCTCAGGCTGACAATTGGCTGCTTGGGTGAAAACTATTTTGTATTACGTCGAACTCCGATATGACTACATGCACAAAAAGGAAACCCACGAATCCGATTGCATCGATTGAATAGATTCTTTGATAAGACTAACTGATTACATGAGGTTCTTCATCTAGATTCGGTTAAATGGAGTGATAAATAGATACATTCTATACCCGTGACCGTTTAACATGGTTGTAATAAGTCATTAACGATAACTGCTGTATAAGGTAAAAAACAGCGAATACCGTTTAAACGAATAAAACTCCTTGAATAAGAAATCCAAACAGGACAGAAGTATCATAAAACGGAATAAGATATGAAGATTGCTTCATAAACAAACAAATGCCGATAAAATAAAAAACAGCCCTGCACATCTGCAGGGCTGTTGAGTTATGTCAGCCTCCTAAATAGGCCTTTTTTACGTTATCGTCGTTGAGGAGAGACTTTGCCTCGCCGGAAAGAACTATACGTCCCGACTCCATAACGTAGCCCCTGTCGGCCACCTTGAGAGCCATCTGAGCATTCTGTTCAACAAGCAGGATTGTTGTCCCCGCCTTGTTAAGCTCGGAAATTATATCGAAAATCTGCTGCACAAGCAGAGGCGCAAGACCCATGGAAGGCTCGTCAAGCATCATAAGTTTGGGGTGGCACATAAGCGCGCGACCGATGGAAAGCATCTGCTGCTCGCCTCCGGAAAGAGTTCCTGCTATCTGTCTGCGGCGCTCATAGAGACGCGGGAAACGGTCGTAAATATCCTGAATATCTGTTGCGGAAACCTCTTTCTGGCTGAAAGCGCCCATCTCGAGGTTTTCCCTGACGGTCATCTGAAGGAAGATTCTACGACCTTCGGGGACGTGGGCAAGACCCTGTTCGACAATCTTGTGGGGCTCCGTCTTAGCGATACTTTCACCCTGATAGACTATGTCACCGGTTTTGCTGCGAAGCAGACCGGAAACGGTCTTTAATATGGTTGACTTGCCCGCACCGTTGGCACCTATAAGAGTGACGATTTCTCCGTCATTGACCTCGAATGTAACATCGTGGAGAGCGTGTATCTGTGAATAATACACATTGATATCATCAACCTTAAGCATTGGCTACGTCCTCCTTCTTGCCGAGATAGGCCTCAATAACCAAAGGATTGTTCTTTATCTGGTTCGGAGTGCCCTTTGCGATTATTTTACCGTAGTTTAGCACGGCAATACCGTCGCAGAGGTTCATAACGAGGTTCATGTCGTGTTCGATAAGAACGACGGCGATATGGAAGGTGTCGCGGATATAAAAGATATGCTCCAAAAGCTCCTGGGTTTCGCTGGGGTTCATTCCGGCGGCAGGCTCGTCAAGCAGAAGAAGCGACGGGTTTGTTGCAAGCGCACGGACAATTTCCAGACGTCTCTGCGCGCCGTATGGCAGGCTTCCCGCTGGAGTATCCGCAAGTTTCTGCATATCGAATACCGAAAGAAGCTCCTCGGCTCTTTCATCTGCTATCTTTTCGTTTTTCCAGTACCGTGGAAGACGAAATATGCCTTCGGGGGTACTATAGTTAATACCCTGGCTGAGACCGATTTTTACATTGTCCAGCACCGAAAGATTTTTGAAAAGACGAATATTCTGGAAAGTACGGGCAATACCCATCTGGTTAAGCTGGAATGTGGATTTGCCCTTGGTATCCACGCCGTCAAGCATTATGATGCCGCGAGTAGGGGCGTAAACGTTGGTAAGAAGATTAAATATTGTAGTCTTGCCAGCACCGTTGGGACCGATAAGACCGGTAATCTCGCTGCGTCCAACCGTAAGGTCAAAATCTTCAACCGCGGTAAGTCCACCGAAATCTATACCGAGATGTCTTGTCTCGAGTATCGGGGTTAAATCAAGGTCTTCCGGCCTCAAAAGAGCGGTAGATGGAAGCTGAACAAGAGAGGGGTTGTGAATACGGTTTGCCATGATTATTTGCCCTCCTCTGCTTTTTGCTTTTTACGAAAAATCTTCTTGAGAATACCGGAAAGCGAGAATTCGTAGCCGCCGAGAAGACCGGTGGGCTTGAATATCATCACAACAACCAGCAGCAGCGAGTATACGACAAGACGGTAGTCGCTGAATCCGCGGAGTACCTCGGGCAGGATGGTCAGCACGACCGCGGCAAGAACCGATCCGATAATGGAGCCCATGCCGCCCAGAACAACCATTACAAGAATTTCAATCGAACGGTTGAAATCAAAACTTGCGGGCTCTATCTGACCGACGTATCCGGCATATAGGGATCCGGCAACACCGGCAAAGAATGCTGCCAGAGCAAAGGCCAGAGTCTTGAAGTACGTTGTGTTGATGCCGCAGCTTTCGGCGGCTATTTCATTTTCACGTATGGACATAATCGCGCGTCCGCCCTTGCTGCGGGTAAGAGTGAATATAACGAATATTGTGAATACGGAAATCCAGTATACCCATGTGAAATTGGTTTCACGGGGAATCTGCTGAATACCGGCAGGACCGGCAACAATAAAAGAATTGACCTTATCGGGATTATCGATATAGATATTCTGAAGAATAACGCGGATCATCTCACCGGCGGCAAGCGTGATTATCGCAAGATAGTCACCGTGAAGACGCAGTGCGGGAAGGCCGACAATTATACCCACTATAGCGGCAGCAATCCCTGCTATCAGTATGGAAATAGCGAAAGCCAGGGTGGTGTTTTCCATGTGGACCATCTTTGTAAATATGGCGGTGATGTATGCGCCGACAGCCATGAATCCGGCATGGCCCAGTGGAAGCTGGCCCAGAAAGCCACAGGTAAGGTTAAGACTTACGGCGGCCACAACATATATTCCCGCGTTAAGTATAAATCCGCGATAAGCGCGGGGAATGATGCCTCCTGTAATCATATAGTTTACAACAAGGTATAGCGCTACAATCATAGCAGCGTTAATCAGATATCCGGATAAGGAGAGATATTTACGTTTTTTCATCGTCATTTCTCCCTTATACCTTTTCGGACACGTTCTTACCGAGCAGACCTGTAGGCTTGATCAGCAGAGTGATAATGAGGATTCCGAAAACAATGGCGTCAGAAATCTGAGAATTGACGCTCTTTACAAGTGCCTCGGCAATGCCTATGGCAAAGGCGCCAACAACAGCACCGGGGATACTTCCGATACCGCCAAGAACCGCGGCCACAAAGGCCTTCAAGCCGAGCATCGAGCCCATGGTGGGCTTAACCTGGGGGTAACTGCAGCAGTAAAGAATCGCGGCAACGGCGGCAAGGGCCGAACCTACCGCGAACGTAAATGATATTGTGTTATTAACATTAACTCCCATCAACTGAGCAGCGTCCGTATCCTCGGATACAGCACGCATCGCGCGGCCCATTCTGGTCTTGTTTACTAGAAAACTGAGCACCAACATAAGCACGACTGAAATTACGATGGTAACCAGCGTAGTATACTCCACCTTCTGGTTTCCGATGGTGAAATACCCGGAAATGAGGGTGGGAAAAGGCTTCGCCGCAGAGGAGAATATAAGCTGTGCAAGGTTTTCGAGCAAAAGCGAAATACCTATGGCGGAAATCAGCAGGGATATTCTGGGACTGCTTCGCAGAGGTTTGTAGGCCACCTTTTCGATTATAACGCCGAGGGCGATGCAGCACAGAACCGTCAACAGCAGCGACATCCATACCGGAAGCTTAAGCGCGGAAATCGTAAACCACGCCACATAAGAACCGACCATTATAATGTCACCGTGTGCAAAGTTTATCAGCTTGATAATGCCGTAAACCATGCTGTATCCTAGAGCGACAAGGGCGTAAATACTGCCGACATGTATACCGTTCAACAGGTGAGAAATAATCATAATAACACATCCTTAATGCTTTTATATCTGCCCTAAATACTGATAGTGTGCCCTCTGATTTTATCAGAAGGCACACCATTAGTCAAAACAAAACAGACAGGGAAAACGTTGAATCAGAACATTGTTACGAAGACGACTTCGCCATCAGTTATTTGCAGGATAGCGCAGGATTTGATGGGGTTGTTGTCCGCATCAAATACATAGTGCGAAGTAAGGCAGTCCATATCGGTTTCTGGCAGAACAGCCATCATGCCAGCGGCAGTAATCTCGTCGGCACGGCCTGCAGCGTTAACAACGATCTGAGCGGCATCATAGGCAAGGAAGCTGAAACTGAGGGGATCAACGCTGTATGCCTCAACATATTTCTCGCTGAACTCGGCAGCAGCATCGCTTGCGCCTGCATCATAGTGATCGGAATAAACAAAGCCCTCGAGAACGGATTTGTCCTCGACCATATTAAGAACGCCGGAATAACCGTCGCCACCGAGGAAAGGAGCCTCAATGCCCTGGGCCTTGGCCTGCTGTGCAATCAGAGCTACTGTCTCATAATAGTCGGGAATATAGATAGCGTCAAAGGAAAGGGTGCTGAGGTTAGTCAGCTGTGCCTTGAAATCGGTGTCGCCATCGGCGTAAGCTTCTTCGGCAACTATTTCAAGACCATTTTCGGCAGCAGCGTTTTTGAACGCGAGGGCAAGGCCGGTGCTGTAGGTGGAGCCGTTGTTGGTGATAACGGCGACCTTGCTGAAACCGAGCTTCTCTTTGGCGTAGTCGGCAATCTTCCCACCCTGGAAACTGTCCTTGAAGCAGGTACGGAACAGAGCGTCTCCGAGATCGCTCAGATCATCTCCTGTAGCGGAAGCAGTGATGAGGGGCAAACCGTCTTCACCAGCTAGAGGAGCAACAGCCTGGGTTTCACCGGTAAGAACCGGTCCTACGATAACGGAAACACCCTTATCGTACAGTGTGTTGTAGCAATTAATGGCAACAGCTGGATCACCTGTGCTGTCCATAGGGATGAATTCTACCGTGACTCCGTCAATGCCGCCCTGGGCGTTTACTTCATCAAAATAGAGCTGTGCGCCGTTCTGAACGGCTGTACCGTACTGTGCAGTAGCGCCGGTAAGAGGTCCGATAAATCCGACCTTGATAACCTTGGTCTCGTCCTTGGTATCATCGGCTTTTGCAGAATCATCGGTTGCAGCGGGGGCTGCAGGAGCGGGTGTTTCTTTCTTGCCGCAGGCTGCGAACAGAGCGACAATCATTACAACCGTCAAAAGAATAGCAAAAAAGCGTTTCATTCTTCGATTCCTCCAGAATCTTTTTTATATAAAAAAGACGGACCTCCGGCGCTTAGCCGTGGTCCATCTGATTTATCCTTTTATTTCAGGAAAACCAATGTACACTCAGCATTCAGGCGCCGCAGAAGAAACCCGGTCGATAATTATCAGTCCACGAAGGACTACGACTAGGCTGAGAACAATAATAATATCGGCAAGAATGCTGTTCATCTATGCGACACCCTTCTTAATAATTGAAAGTATTATTGCACTATTATTCATTATTTACAATACTGTTTTATAAAATTGTATATATTTTACATAGAAGACACTAATATAGTGAATATTTTACAGCACTTTAACGCATTAAATAATAACGGGGGCCTCGAAAGGCCCCCGTTATTTCATTTAACCAATTAGTCCTGATAGAGGTTTATAAGCTTCTGCAGGTGCTCGTAACGGGCCTTTGCCGCAGCTTCGTTTCTCTCAAACAGCTCGGTGGCGCGATCCGGGAACTCGAGTGTCAGACGGCTGTAGCGGGCTTCGTTCATCAGGAATTCCTGATATCCGCCTGCGGGAGCCTTGCTGTCAAGGACAAACTTTTTGTCTTCGGCATCAGGGTTGAATCTGAACAGGTTCCAATAACCGCATTCAACAGCCTTCTTCATCTCTTTCTGGCAGTTGGTCATGCCGCCCTTGATGCTGTGCATCTCGCAGGGAGCGTAACCGATAATGAGGGAAGGTCCGTCGTATGCTTCCGCCTCGGCGATTGCCTTGATTGTCTGGGCAGGGTTGGCACCCATGGCAACCTGAGCGACATAAACGTAGCCATATTGCATTGCGATCTCGGACAGGCTCTTCTTGGCAACCTCTTTACCGGCGGCAGCGAACTGTGCAACCTGACCGATGTTGGAGGCCTTGGAAGCCTGACCGCCGGTGTTGGAGTAAACCT
>CAYUOH010000012.1:0-67695 GCA_964446385.1 uncultured Oscillospiraceae bacterium
AGACAAGTTAGCACTTTCCACAATTTCACCATTTGTATTTAAGACTCGACTCTTTTTGATATAATTCAAAGTTTATCAATAAAGTCAATTGTTACACTTCAATTTTAGTTATTATTAATATATTTCATACTAACACCATAGAATTCTAAATATAAGTTTAAAGACGGCTCTCCGCAACGGAAAGTCGCCTTTTCCAATTATTTTAATTCATGAACGCCGTTGCCTAGAGGCTATGTTCAAACTCGCGAATAAATTTACACTTGCTGATGCACTTATACGCTTTATCATAGATATGTGCCTGAGCACTTTCCATCGGATAAGCCTCATTATTCCCAAACCAACTCCAGGAAATATCCCAGACATCCTGCTCCGGTAACGTTTCTTCGTAAAATTTCAGTTCGCCTACAATTAACTCCGTATTTTTCTTTATATAGAAAACTGCATTTTGTCAATGTTCATGATTATTTCAGAACCGAAATCGCATCTGAAATAGTCTTTTCAAATGCTTCCCGGCCGTATTTGTCAACTTCGGCTTTGTTCTTTTCACCATGAGTTAAACAACCCGCACCTCCGATACATCCGCCAACACAAGCCATACCTTCAATAAAATTGACATCGGAGAGATCTTTACTCTTTTTAAGAAGAGCAATTTTGCATTGCTCAATACCATCACAAGAAATTGCCTTCAATTTAAAATCTGTGTTGCCATGTTCTTTCAGTCCTTCGGCGACTGCATCGGATAGACCTCCACAACGAGCAAAAATTCTTCCAAAATAGGAAGCATTATCCAAAACATTCTCCGGTAAAGCAGTAATATCGATATTTTTACTGTCAAAAAGTGCTTGCAATTCCTCAAAAGTCATAGCCACATCAACATATGGGTTTACCTTTTCAAGTTGAACTTCTGCTTTTTTTGCGGTGCAAGGTCCAATAAATATTGTTTTACATCCGGGTTCATGATCTTTCAAATACTTGGAAATGGTAGCCATCGGTGAAAGATTGCGAGAAATAAACGTTACCAAATCAGGGAAATTCTTTTCAATATAACTAACAAATGCAGGGCAACAAGAACTTGTTAAGAATCCTTTTTCGGCAAGTTCATAGCTATCTGCATCAGCTACCATATCTGCACCTAGAGCGGCTTCGATTACTGTATGAAATCCGAGTTCTTTCAGTCCGGATATAACTTGACCAAGTTTTGCGTAAGTAAACTGACTTGAAATTGACGGAGCCACCAAGGCATAAACCTTGTACTTTTGATTACTCTGACTTTTTTGAATAATGTCAATTACATCAAGAATATATGATTTATCCGTAATTGCACCGAAAGGACACTGATATACACAAGCACCGCAAGCAATACATTTATCGTTATCAATGGCAGCTGCTTTATTTTCATTCATGTGAATAGCTTTGATTTTACAAGCATTTTCACAAGGTCTTCTACGGCTGATAATAGCGGTATATGGACAAACCTTGGCACAGGCGCCACACTCTTTGCATTTTGATTTGTCAATATGTGCCACATGGTTTTGGTCAAAAGAAATCGCTCCGAATTTGCAGGCATCTTCGCAACGGTGTGCCAAACATCCGCGACAAGCATTTGTAACTTCATAACCGCCCATAGGGCATTCATCACAAGCGGTTTCAATCACTTCAATAACATTTGGATTGTCTTTGTTGCCGCCCATTGCGATTTTTACTCGTTCTCCGAGTATTGCACGCTCCTTATACACACAGCATCGCATGGTGGGGGTGTTACCGGGAACAATTTGCTTTGGAATATCCATTACATTCTCAAGCAAAGTGTCTTTCCAAGCGTGACGAGCAACCTCCCTTAATACTTTATATTTTAAATATTGGACTTTTGTGTCAAACAAATGCATGTGTGTTTCTCCTTAAAAGTAGCTAACCTTGATTCGTTTGCCCATCTTTTTCAGACATTCGGAAAGTTCTTCTACTAAATTCATTTTTATGTTAAATGTAATCGGCAGATCCGGGTTTTGATGCGCCGGATTGACCGCTCTGCCTACATAGAAGTTAATATCAGTGGCTTCTTCAAAAAGCAGGCGACATATGAGAGAAGCACCATCCCGTTTAAAACTCCAGTGTTCGTAAAGTCCATTTTTGTCAAGAGCATCTTTGGCATATTCAATAACTTTGCTAATGGTGATTACACCTTCGGTAACGAGGTCAACACCTTCAATCTCCGCAATAGGCGGAACATCTCCTCGTTCAAAGGCTAAACTCGCTTTAATTGGTTTGCCGAGATATTTTGCCGCAATGGATGAAGTTGTTCCACCGCAAATAATGTGTTTTCCTTCTTTTGAGAAGAAAAGTGACATCATTCTGTCGCAATCATCACGATTGCGCGGCGGACCGAACAAAATATTCATAGGTTCTCTTTTTCGTACTTTAACAACACAAGCAGTAGTATCATCACCGGGATGATGGCCATATTCTTTGTCACATTGATCCACAAGTAAAGTAGCAAGCGTTTTTGCCGTATATCCCGCAACTACAAGATTTTTCATAAACTCAGCTATGTCATCCACTTCCCAGCCAAAATTAAAAGCCAAACCGATTCCCGCATGGGGACATCCGTCACTCATAGCAATTAGGCAGTCATTTTCTTGTAATTTAATGACAGATTTCAGTACTTTTTTGCCGTCAATATTCAGTTCTGTTTTTGAATAATCGTACACATCATCATTTCTGAGGAAGATAACACTCGGATTGTCATACTGAATGATTTCTACCGTTTCGTTTTCGATAATATGAAGAATTGTAAAAGTAGAATAAGCGACACCGCGAACCGAGCAGATGGGAAGCGTTGCGGCTATGGTGGAAACACAATCCTCAAGTTCCATCCCCTCTGCCAGCATAGTGGAAATGATTTTTGAAGTTAAGGTTGATAGAATACTTGCTTTTACGCCACTCCCAAGACCATCTGCCAATACTATCACTTGTGAGTTTTCACCTTTATTTATAATATCTACATGGTCACCGCAAAGTTGTTCGCCCTCGTGGTTAATACTTTTCCAACCAATATCAGCACATAAATTATTCATTGCTGATCGACTCCTTTAGCTTTGTGAGGGCAATCTTGGTTTCAGCGGCAGTTTCGCCAAGCAGAGAGGCAATTTCCTGAACGATACGCATTTGTCTATCCACTACATTGTCTGCAATTTCCGCGGTTTGACGATTGATGAATTCTTCCTTTTCTCGTTGTGTTTCCTCTTCGGTCACATCACGCAAAATGCAGAGAATTAATCGGTATTCTTTGTCGTAAATAACAGTTTTATCTACATATTTCCCGTATTCTGCTAAGTATTCACGTTTGTCATGAATAGCTCTGCCGCTTGACATAACATTAAAGAAATCGTTCGGGTCAAGTACACGAACAACCTGATCTCCTAAAATATCGTTAGGCCTGCGAATATTTAAAATTTTTGTAGCAGCTGCATTAACCTGTTGTACTTCCATTTTTTCATTTAGTACGATAAGACCGTTGGGCGTATTTCTTGCAATCGTATCCGAGAAGTTTTCCGCTTTTTCTTTTAAGTACGGCAAACACATAGAGATTTCCGCTTTTCCTTGCAGAATTGCAATGGCCTTTTCTCGGCAGGAATTATATCCGCATGAACCACAGTTAAGCTCGTCGCTTGGTTTCATTTTGCCCATTTGATGCAGGGTTTCTTGAATTTCAGATTCGCAGGGAGTTACCGAGCGACGCACGATGATTTCAAAATGCTTTTCAAGATCTTTTTTGTCAGGTTGATCAACAAAAAAATCCTCTTTACCTGCATACTTTGAAACCGCCATATAGTCTTTTACAGGTGAACGGTGAAATTTTTCCATAACCGGACCACCGACACAACTACCGATACAGGCTGACATTTCAATAAAACAATGGTGCACATTACCGTTTTCAATATCTTTCAGTGCTGCGATGCAGTTTTCGGTTCCGTCAATCGCCATATAACTGTATTTCGGATTGCTTAAAGCCATAGTTTTCAAAATACCGCCGGTTGTGGGGAAAAATCTTGCAAGGCTGTTATCGTTTGAATCAATTCTTTGTTCCAGAGTAATGTTCTCGAACTTCAGCCATGCGGTTAGTTCGTCGAATGTCAGAACTGCATCTACAATCCCTTCATAGTGTTCTGCCTCATCCTTTTTGGCAACACAAGGACCGATAAAGACTGTTTTTGCATTCGGAACACGCTTTTTAATATCAGCACAATGTGCTTGCATGGGTGAAAGAACGTCGGCAAGATATGGCAATAATGCGGGGTAATATTTCTGGATTAAAAGATTTACCGAGTGACAACAAGAAGTGATAATGATATCCCTGTTTTCTTCATTTACAATACGGACGTATTCTTTTTTGATAATAGTAGCACCGATTGCTGTTTCTTCCACATCGTAAAATCCGAGCTTTTTCAATGCTTCACGCATAGATTCAATACCAACGCCTTCGTAATTTGCAACAAATGACGGTGCAAGACTGACGACGACAGGATTACCTGATTGAAGCAAAACCTTTACTTTTTCAGTTTCATCAACAATCTGTTTGGCATCCTGCGGGCAAACAACAAAACACTGTCCGCACTTGATACATTCATTTCCGATAATATAGGCCTGATTGCCTGAAAAACGTATAGCTTTTACAGGACAATGACGAATACATTTATAGCAATTCTTGCAGTTGGATTTTTTTAGAGTTAAACACTCCATTTGTCGTCACGCCCTCTCTTTTATATTACTTTTAATACCTTTTCCTGAAAGAATCCTTCGAAATTTTCCGGTGTAATACCGGTAAAAACATCATCATCAACCGTTATGGTTACGCCAATACGATTACACTGACCGGTACAAAAACTACCGGCCAATGTAATATCATTTTCAAGTTCATTGTTTATTATGGCTTTTTGTAACAGTTCAACTATTTTTTCAGACCCTTTCAAATGGCAGGATGAACCCACGCAAATTTGAACGATCATTTACTTAACCTGCTTCAAAACTGTTTCATTAAAGAAATCGTCAACACTTTCGGGAGTAACCGAATAGAACTTTTCATCAACAGTAACACACACACCTTGCTGACAATTGCCAATGCAGAAAGTTCCAGCCAGTTCAACTTGATCTCCCATATTAAACAATTTGATTAAATACTGAAGTCTTTCTACCACTTGTCTGGATCCCTTGATGTGGCAAGAAGAACCGATACATACTGTAATTTTCATATTTTTCTCCTTAATCGTAATCTACAACATCAATCCAAGAATGGAGGAACTCGCGTTCTACAGCGTTACCTTTCACTATCTGAGAAGCAGCAACAATCGGCATCCACTTTTGAACGTACTGTTTTTCGGTATTGCTCTTTTCGCAGAATAAATCAAGATATCGTCTTGCACCGTCAATATCACCATTTAACCAAAACAGTAAATATGTTCTTGCCGCATCAGCAGAGGCATTTCCCTGGGTTGCATGGGACCAGTCAAGAATGTAAGGTATACCGTCTTCCGCAATTATGATATTTGACGGGTTAAAATCTCCATGGCAAACCTTGTTATGCTTTGGCATACCTTCAAGACGGGTATGCAAATCGTAACGAACAGTAGCCGAAAGGTCGGTCTCGCTGATTTTTTGATTCATTTTGTCTTTGAGTTTGTTTAATCCCGCACAGGTTTTTGCATGCATTGAAAGCTGTAATTCTACAAATAAATTCAGGTACTCATCTTTCTTTTCGGGGTTTTCTTTCATCAAATCCGCAAGCGTTATCCCCTTGATGTATTCGTCAACAATCGCCCATTTACCCTCAATTATGGTAACTTCTAAAATTTTCGGAATATTAAGTCCGGTTTCTTCAATTCTCGCTTGATTGAGTGCCTCATTTAAAACATCTGCTTTTGAATATTTTTCATCAAACACTTTTAAAGCACGTTCTCCATCACGATAGATGGTTTTGTTATTTCTGACTGCTATAATACGATCCAAATTCATTTCAAACCCTCCTTAATTATTCTTAAGACTGCTCTTGGCACGACGATATGCCTGCTTGAAGTTATGGATATCATCTTCAACATCAATGTCGAATGCGGCAGGTTTATTTGCCTCAGTAAAATGCTTATCACCATAATAAGCGTTAAGGTACATTTGCTTAATTTCGCTCATAAGCGGATAACGGGGGTTAGCACCGGTGCACTGGTCGTCAAATGCCTGTTCAACCATGGCATCAAGGCAGCCAAGGAATTCTTTTTCATCGGCAACATAATCTTTAATGGCAGGCTTAATACCAACTCTTGCCTTCAAATCATTTATTGCCTTGATTAAGTTTTCAAGACTTTCGTTATCGTTCTTTCCTTCAAAACCAAGTGCTTTTGCAACTTCTGCGTAACGGGCAAGGGTGTGAGGATGGTCGTATTGGCTGAAAGTACCCATTTTGGCAGGAGCTTCTTCAGCATTGAAACGGAGAACTTCTTCAATCATTAGTGCGTTTGCAACGCCGTGAGGAATATGGTGAAAAGCACCGAGTTTATGTGCCATAGAGTGGCAAACACCGAGGAAGGCGTTCGCAAAAGCCATACCTGCTATAGTTGCTGCATTAGCCATTTTTTCTCTTGCTTTAACATCAACCTGACCGTTATCATAAGCTCTCGGCAAATATTCAAATATAGTCTGTAATGCTTGTTTGGCGAGACCATCGGTATAATCTGTTGCCATTACAGATGCATAAGCTTCAAGTGCATGGGTGACGGCATCAATACCCGATGCGGCAGTAAGGCCTTTTGGGGCTGACATATGAAAATCAGTATCTATGATGGCCATATTCGGTAGAAGTTCATAATCAGCAAGAGGATATTTTATACCGCTCTGTTCATCGGTAATAACTGCGAAAGGAGTAACTTCGGAACCTGTACCTGCTGAAGTAGGAATAGCGATAAAGTATGCTTTTTCACCCATCTTTGGGAATGTATAAACACGCTTGCGAATATCAATAAATCTCATTGCCATATCCATAAAGTCTGCTTCCGGGTGTTCGTACAATACCCACATAATTTTACCGGCATCCATAGCAGAGCCACCACCTAAAGCGATAATGGTATCAGGCTTAAATGCTCTCATCTGCTCAGCACCGGCCTTTGCACAGGCAAGTGTAGGATCGGGCGCAACATCAAAGAAGCAAGTATGAGCAATGCCCATTTCATCAAGCTTATCTTCTATGGGTTTTGTATATCCGCTGTTATAAAGGAAAGAGTCTGTTACGATAAAGGCGCGCTTTTTGCCCAAAACATTTTCCAGCTCGTCAAGGGCAACAGGTAAACATCCTTTCTTGATATATACCTTTTCAGGGACTCTGAACCACAACATATTTTCCCTTCTTTCAGCTACTGTTTTAATATTGATAAGGTGTTTTACCCCGACATTTTCGGAAACCGAGTTTCCACCCCAAGAGCCACAACCAAGTGTCAAAGACGGTGCAAGTTTAAAGTTATAGAGATCTCCGATACCACCATGAGAAGATGGGGTATTAACAAGAATACGACAAGTTTTCATACGGCGCGCAAATTCATTCAGCTTTTCCTGTTCGGTTGTTACATTAAGGTAAATAGAAGATGTATGACCGTAACCACCGTCTGCAATCAACTGTTCTGCTTTACCAAATGCATCCCCAACATCTTCTGCTTTATACATTGCAAGAACAGGAGAAAGCTTTTCGTGAGCAAACTCTTCGGAAAGTTCAACACTTTCAACTTCACCGATTAATAACTTACTGCCTTCGGGAACTTTAACACCGGCAAGCTCGGCAATCTTAAAAGCCGACTGACCGACGATTTTTGCGTTTAATGCGCCATTGATAAGAATTGTCTTTCTAACCTTTTCGATTTCATCTTCTTTTAGGAAATAGCATCCGCGAGCTGCAAATTCATGTTTAACGGCATCATAAACATTCTTATGAACGATAACCGACTGTTCGGAGGCGCAAATCATGCCGTTATCAAAGGTTTTGGAGTGAATAATCGAATTCACTGCCATAATAATATCTGCACTCTCGTCAACAATAGCAGGAGTGTTACCTGGGCCGACACCAATAGCGGGTTTGCCACTGGAATAAGCAGCTTTCACCATACCGGGACCACCGGTTGCAAGAATTATATCTGCCTCTTTCATAACAAGATTTGTCATTTCAAGGCTCGGTATATCAATCCAATCAATTATTCCTTCCGGTGCACCGGCTGCAACAGCTGCATCAAGTACAAGCTTTGTCGCTGCAATGGTTGATTTCTTTGCTCTGGGGTGAGGACTGATAATGATTGCATTACGGGTTTTAAGAGCAATCAAAGTTTTGAAAATTGCGGTGGATGTTGGGTTAGTTGTTGGGATAACTGCCGCAATTACGCCAATCGGCTCTGCAACTTTCTTAATTCCGTATGCTTTATCTTCCTCTATAACACCGCAAGTCTTGGTATCCTTATAAGCGTTATATATGTATTCTGCAGCGTAATTGTTTTTAATAACCTTGTCTTCCACAACACCCATGCCGGTTTCCTCTACCGCAAGTTTAGCAAGAGGAATACGGGCCCGGTTTGCAGCGATTGCCGCTGCTTTGAAAATCTCGTCAACTTGTTCCTGTGAAAATTTTGCGAACTTTTTTTGTGCCGCTTTCACACGAACAAGGGCTTGTTCCAACGCTTCCACGCTGTCGATAATCTGTCTTTCCATATTAAACCTCCAACTACTTATTACATATTGATTTGCGATTTCAGATGAGCCAGTGATAATGCTAAGTTCTCATACTGAATCGTTACATAAGCCGGTTTGTATAATCTACATGGTGCAAAGCACCAAATGTATTTAATTCCGACAGAACAAAGTCGGTTAAGGACTTCTTGTGCAGATTCTGACGGTACTGCTATGATACCGATTTGTATATCTTCGTTTTCGCAAAATTCTGCAAGTTCAGATATTGGATATATGGTTTTACCATTTTGCAACGTGATTGGTACAGAGGTTTTACAGTCAAATGCCGCCATTACACTACATCCGTATTCACTAAATCCTTCGTAGGATAATAAAGCCGTTCCGAGTTTTCCCGCACCTATAACAATGGCACCCCCATTTTTGCATACGAGTAATTTTTCAAGACTCGAGATAATTTCCTCTCGAATGTACCCGATTTTAGGTTTTCCCACGCTTTCCAAAAGTGCTAAGTCTTTTCTAACCTGAACTTCGCCGAAACCAAGATCTTTGGCAATGACGGTGGACGAAATTGTTTCGATTTCAGAGGATAAATTTTTTAAGTATCTTAAGTATATTGGTATTCTGCCGAGTGTTGCTTTTGATATGTCTTTTCTTTCCACAGAATCACTCCCTTCTTTGTTAATATTTTAACAATTTTTTGCTGCTTGGGAATTGCCTCTTTCTCAATTCGGTATTGCATTTATCGATATACCTTGTATCTATATAATAAAAAACGACCATCCGAAGATGGTCGTTGTGAAGACAAAGCAGATGTGGTTTATTCGTCAGAATGATGGGATACGGCTTAACTTTTATATTCGCTTCCGTGAATGTCGGATGCAATCTTCCATTTCATTTATTTGTTCTTGAAAATACTTTTCTTTTTGCAAGTATCAATTCTTCAATAAAAATTTTATCAAGTTTTGATAGTTTATAATCATTTCTATGAATTAACACATCTTTATAGACTCGAATATTCTCTTTAATTTTTCGTTCTATCAAACCATATCGATCAAGTAAATCTTGTGGAATAGGTGACACCCACATATATGTATCGTGATTTTTGGACAGTAATTCAAATTGACTGCCTCGCTCGAAAACGAATATGCGGCAATGTCCGTTGTTCGGTAATTCCACCTTTTTTACTTCCGCAATAGGTAGAGAAGGGACATACGGATCAGCATGCGCGATCTCAATATAATTATTGAGATCGTCGAATGATATTTTCGAAAGAGAAGCAAGCGGGCTATCTTTACTCATCACCGTTACATATTGAAATTCGGTAATCAGCTCCGATGCAAGGTCCTTTTCTTTCATCATGATTTTATAATAGCTATCATATTGTTCGCTGAAACGGAGAATACCTAGTTTGTAATCTTCTTGCATAATGTTCTTTATTGCACGGGAAGCATTTGTTTCTTTATAAAATATTTCAGCTTCGGTAAGTCTGTCAATTCTTGTAGAAAACTGTGCAAAGGCATTGGCGATATAACTTGCTCTCGGTACTGAAATTGAAAACTGTGTTTTTGCAGTGGAACCATCCTTGAAAAGAGCTTCAATATCATCAACTTGCTTAAGTGCTTTTTTTGCATAGCGTATAAACAACTCACCATCAGGCGTTAAAAACATGCCTTTTGCGCTACGCTCAAATAAAGAAACACCAAGATTTGACTCTAATTCCTTAATAGCACGGCTTAGTCCCGGCGGACCAATAAGAAGTTCATCCGCAGCTTTGTTAATGGAATTAGTTTCTGCAACAGCTAAAGCGTATTTCATGTGTAATAGGTTCATGGCTATGTCTCTCCTTCCAAAGTTTGTTACGCTTTATTTTCGAAAAATGAATACATCTTCGATTTCTAATCCGAAATAATCGGCAATTTTATATGCAATCGGTAAAGATGCTGTATATCGTTCCACTTCAATCTAAGTGATTGTTTGACGACCTACACCTACGGCAACCGCAAACTCTTCTTGTGATACTTTCCTTTCTTTTCGTAATTATGCATTGCTCGTTTTCAACGGAAAGCCGCCTTTTCTATTGTTTTTTTATATCATAAACGCCGCTGATTAGCAACTATGTTCAACTCACGAATGAACTTGCACTTACTGATACACTTATACGCTTTGTCATCGATACGTGCCTGAGCACTCTCCATCGGGTAAACCTCGCTATTACCAAACCAGCTCCAGGAAACTTCCCAGACATCCTGCTCCGGCAGTGTTTCTTCGTAAAATTTCAGTTCGGCTACAATTAACTCTGCATTATTTTAATATAAAAAACCATCTTATGAAGTAATGTAATCACTTGGTCTGTAACCGTAGTTTTTCCATTCCTCCGGATTCCTTTGTATGTTCTTGTTTACAATATTCTTCAAGATGGTTTCTAATTTTTCATAATGATAGCCTTCGATTTTTTCAGTTCTTAATGTTTCAATCAACTGAATATAGCTGCTAGGTCCCATATCACCTAAATTTCCCTGCTCTAAATTTACAATAAATTCAGGCACTTTTTCTAATGCAATCTGATAGAGAGTTTCATCAATTTTTGATTTGAGAATAACGGAATATAAAACAAGGGCAACAATATAATGTTTGAGATATTGTTGCTCTTGTTTTTTAGTTTTTAATTATTATCGTTATTTATTCTTTGAACTACCTCTGCTCGATGGAAGGTGCGGATGGATTCTTTACCTCATACCATACATCATTAACAACTACGAAACCTTCACTCTCACGATAATCGTAACTGAAAGCCGTTTTACCATCCACCACAAACGTATAACCTTCATTTCCTTGAACATCTTCAGGCTGTTTACATTCTTTCAAATTCAACCCGTAAAACCATTTGATAATTGAGTGCGTGGATTTATCATTTGCATCGTAGGTTTCAGAACCTACTGTATACTCAGTTACGGATCCTTGCGAAGCATAAGTAATAACAATCTGCATTGTCGGTTCCGGAAATGAATAAACTTCTGTAGCTGAAACGGTTTTATCAGATGACTTGCCACACCCAACCAATGCCAGCACGAATATTAATGTTAATATAATTGCTAATGCTTTTTTTCACTACAATGCTTTCCCCTATTGTATTATTACATTTTAGCTTTTCTTAATTTAACTATTTCTACAACTACGCCGATAAAGACTGAGGCGACGAAAGTCAGCATCCAAATATACCACATATTGTTTGTCGACGCTCCTCTTGGATCAAGCGTGTCCTTTTGAAAGACGTATCCAATAATGAATGAAATAGGATATCCAAGTGCTGTGAAAAGCATAACGGTTTTGCTTTTAAAGGATGCAGAAATAATAATTACTAAAATACCGAAAAATAAAAGCAACAAAGGAAACTGTTTCATTCCGTGAATGTTAAATAGTGCATATCGGCATAGTAAAAAGCTCACAAGAAGAATGCCAAAGGTAATAATGGCGGTTTTAATTTGTTTCATATTTCTCCATGTACATGACCGTAATGTCGTCAAGATAATATTCGGTGAATCCCTCAAAACCCGAGTCAGTACCGATGATAAGATATACATGTCCCTCGGCATTCGCCTTTGCCGTGCATGCGATGCTTATTTCTTTGAATACAAAACCCTCTGCAACACCATCAGGTTTTGTCATATCACCAACCACAGCCAGATCATTTCCACCCTGTGACTGGCTTCCTATGTCAACATTTATAATTCTTTCTACACCATCTTCTGCGGTCCCGACTATCGGGTACTCGGATGCAATACCTGTTTTAACAAACACTGCTTCTCCGGGGGATCCTCCGATACCCATTAATCCACCTTCCACTTTGGTAGCTAACTTAAAGCTGATATCAAATGTGTATTCGGTGCTTGCGTCAAATCCTGCTAACTCTTTGACATACCCCATAAATATATCATCGCTGCGGTTGCTAGAGGCTATATACAGGCCGAAGCTTTCTTCTCCGGACACCGGTATTTCATCATACCGGAATTCCATGCCGTATTTATCAAGGCCGTCATCATCAATACTATAATCTGCAAAGATTGGCTCAAAGCCCTGTGAGTCCTCCGCAAAGTCGGCTTGGAAGACGATTTTTTTGCCTCCCGGCTCTTCTGTACTTTTGGTATCGCACCCTGCCAACAGGCTCAGAGCACAGAGGCTGATAATGATTACTGCCAATATCTTTTTCATATTATTTCCTTTCTATCTCAATTACTGAAAAATTTACATCGGAGCGCACTTCACAATGTCAAAATAATTGTAGATTATAATTTAACTTATTTATTGGTATTTACAGACTGAAAAATCAGAAGGGCGGTTTCGGCGTCTATCCCTTGAGACGAAAGGACAACGGAGATGTCTTCGTCATACCGGACTCCAATGTCGATTTTACTCCCAAATGAATATGGTTCTCCATTTGAGGATTCCTTTTTTTCATATTCCGAAATGGTGTCTGTACTCAACTCTGATACGTCAATCATAGGTCCAGCCCATCCATTTTTCTCATACTCATCCCGATGTGTGATGGTGATTACATAACTAAGGGAAGGATCTGACAATCCGGAATACTCTATCCGAATTTCTTTTGTCCCGCTATCTTTTGCTGTGTCCGGATTCAAATAGTAATAAACATCAACCAAGAAAGGCACGGAGTCTCCCACAGTGAAAGAAGGAATATATCCGCCGAGTTCCGGATCATTCATGCATTTAATAAGTTTTTCAGATAGTTCATTCACAGGTGGAACCGAAGTCTGGCCTGTTGTACCTGAGAGAGCATCAACAAATGACTTAAATTCACTTTCCGGAATCTGAACGCAGAGGTCAAGAATTCCCTGAAAACGTACATATCCGTTTTCATACAGGCGAAGATGAACGTCCAGACCGTTATTCAAGAGGAAATAGACATGATAATTTTCGGTACCATAAATCGCTGACGCCGAATAGCCTTCCTTTTGAGGAACGGATTCCCATGGAATAAATTCTGCTTTGTCAATTGCGTTAATAAATGTGCGTACGACGTTGTCTTGCCCTTCAAGCAGATACACGTTACCTTCGCTGTTATACCATGAGGCGCGGGTTTCATATTGGACTCCGATGTAGTTCTCAGATAGATTAAGTCTGTCTTCATATAGCTCTGAGCCGTATTTCATTGTGATTCCGGTATTGCAGATATAGGTGCCAATATCTCCGTTATCATATTTCATGCAAAGCATAAAAGAGGGATCAAATCCTTTCACAGCATAGAACTCTCCGCTCACACTGCCGGCATAATCCACATATCCTTCTTTCGGTGTCCATTCGTCTATCAGCCCTGTTGCCGTACCGAGATGTTCTCCAATGATATCCGCAGCATCGCTCGACCAATCATATTGCACATAACATCTGCACTGATAGATAAAAAACCCGATCATATCTTCAATCACACCGTTGGATTTCGACAGAAACACTTCCCTTTTGGGAATTGTTACTCCGTTATCCGTAACGGTAATTCCGGTGCTGTCCTCAATCTGTGTAGGTGAACTCATCAGTTTTGGTACTGCTACAGCTGCCGCAACAACAAGACACAGGCAGGCTGCCATAACCGCCCATTTCGTCCATGCGAGAGCCTTCTTTTTGATTTTCAATGATTCCTCGGCTTCGGATATCAGGTCAGTATCTACCTGAGATATATCCTGAAGTAAATCTTTTCCTCTCATAATGAGTAACCCTCCTTAATCAAATACTCACGGAGATCATTGCGAACCCGGAAGAGCGTCGTTTTTACCTTGCTTACGCTGAATCCGAATCTTTCGGCGATGGATGATACTGACTCGAGGAAGAAATAGCGCTGCATGAATATCAGACGCTTCTCCTTCGATAAACTGCGGAGAAAAGTGCTGATGATACCGCCGAGAACATTTCCGTCGATACGGCTTTCCACGTCATCGGGTGCGGGGATGCATTGTTCCATTTCCTCAGTCAGTTCCGATATAAACGCGCTTCGCTTCAACCTATTCCGTTCAATGCATCGGTTGATTGAAATATTGCGGATTATGCGTAAAAGGAACTGTAACAGATAGGTACGCGGTTCATGGGGTGGGATACGTTTCCACGCTTCCATGTAGGTATCACTCTCGCATTCTTCGGATGTCTGCAAATCTTCGGTAATCCGGTATGCTGTTTTTCGAAGACTGCTGCCATATTTTTCAGACGTGAGTCTGATGGCATCTTCGCTTCGGTTCAGATAAAGATCAACAACTTGATTGTCTTCCAAAAGCCCTGACCTCCTTTCGTAGTTTTATTTTGAAAGGCCTTCACAGTATATAGCAATATTTGACCTGCGTTGGTTACACAAAACGAAAATTTTTTAGTTAATTTAACCGTGAAGAAAAAAGATAATTAAAACCTTAGTTCAAATAACATTGAGATCATTAAATACAGTATATCATGCACCTGTAATGAAAAGAAAAAATGCCTATGTTTTTGGATACATAGGCATTTACAATTCTATTTGTCGTCGGTGAATATATGAATCAAACGAACGAACTTAGGACAATCAATACATTTTTGCCCCTGCCGGAATATGATCATCCAGTATCAATAGATGGAGTTTTTCCTCTCCTTCTTCACGGTGAACAGCAGAGATCAGCATACCGCAGGACTCGATGCCCATCATGGGCCTCGGAGGCAGATTGGTGATTGCCACACAGGTCTTGCCGATCAACTCTTCAGGTTCGTAATAGGCGTGAATTCCGCTTAATATCGTCCTTTTAGCATCTGTTCCGTCATCCAAAGTGAACTTCAGGAGCTTCTTTGACTTTGGAACTGCCTCGCATTCGAGGACCTTTACCACACGGAAATCAGACTTTGAGAAGGTCTCAAAATCGACAAGATCAGTGAACAGAGGCTCAATTTCGACCTTGCTGAAATCAATTATTTCGTGCTCGGCGGGTGCTGCTTCAGGAACAGCAACGGGAGCCTCATCAACCTGCTTTTCTTTCTTAATAGGGTCCAGAGACTTCATTGTCGGGAACAGGAGTACGTCACGGATGGCAGTTGCGCCGGTAAGCAGCATGCACATGCGGTCGATGCCGAAACCGATACCGCCCGTGGGAGGCATACCGATTTCAAGAGCTTCGAGGAAGTCCTCGTCAGTATGGTTGGCTTCTTCATCGCCCTTGGACAATAGCTCCTCCTGGGCGGCAAAGCGCTCACGCTGGTCGATAGGGTCGTTCAGTTCGGAATAGGCGTTGGCCATCTCCCATCCGTTCATGAAGAACTCGAAACGTTCAACATAATCAGGATCGGACGGCTTGCGCTTGGTAAGAGGAGAAATCTCCACCGGATGGTCCATTAGGAATGTAGGCTGGATAAGATTAGGCTCGGCATATTCCTCGAAGAACAGATTTAGAATGTCGCCCTTCTTATGATGCTCAAGGAATTCTATGTTGTGGCTGCGGGAAGATTCACGGGCCTGCTCCAGCGTTTTAATTTCGTTGAAATCTACTCCTGAGTACTGCTTTACGGCGTCCAGCATCGTCAGACGGCGAAAAGGTTTGCCGAGATCCATGGTTACGCCGTTGTATTCAATAACTGTGGTACCCAAAACCTCCTGCGCCACAAAGCGGTACATGGTTTCGGTAAGCTCCATCATGCCGTTGTAATCGGTATAGGCCTGATAAAGCTCCATAAGAGTGAATTCGGGGTTGTGACGGGTATCAAGGCCCTCGTTGCGGAAAACACGGCCGATTTCATAAACCTTGTCAAATCCGCCGATAATAAGGCGCTTGAGATAAAGTTCGAGTGAAATGCGAAGCTTGAGATCCTCACTAAGGGCATTAAAATGGGTCGTGAAAGGACGGGCAGCCGCTCCCCCGGCGTTGGAAACCAGCATGGGGGTTTCGACCTCCATAAATCCTCTGTCCGCCAGAAATTCGCGAATAGCCGTGATTATCCTGCTACGCTTTACAAAAACCTCTTTGCTTTCAGGATTGGTAATAAGATCCAGATATCTCTTGCGGTAGCGCGCATCTGTATCGGTAAGACCGTGATATTTTTCTGGCAGAGAACGAAGCGATTTACTTAAGAGCTTTATCTCCTCAGCATGAACGGTAATTTCGCCGCTTCCGGTACGGAAAACATAACCTTTGATACCGATAATATCTCCGATATCCCACTTCTTGAAAGCAGCGTATTCTTCATCGCCCACGTCGTCCCGGCGAACATATGCCTGAATGGTGCCGGTGCTGTCCTGAAGATTCAGGAAACTGGCTTTGCCCATTATGCGGCGGGTCATTATACGACCTGCTATGGCTACCACGGGAGCGTCTTTCCCGTTATCGGAAAAACTGCCGGCGATATCCACGG
Source organism: uncultured Oscillospiraceae bacterium (assembly GCA_964446385.1). Classification (GTDB taxonomy): domain Bacteria; phylum Bacillota; class Clostridia; order Oscillospirales; family Ruminococcaceae; genus CAYSRC01. Next base: position 17,071 of record CAYUOH010000012.1, read on the forward strand.
CGTAATCGGTAACCGGATAGGTCATAACTTCAAACGGATTCTGTCCGTTATTCTTCAATTCTTTCAGCTTTTCCTTGCGGATGGCTATCAGTTCGTTTTCGTCTCTGGTCTCTTCCTGAGCAGAGTTTACACGGTTTTCCATTTGTTCCTCCGAAATGTGTCTATACATAATACAGGCGACCCTCCTCAGGCACTGCCAGATCCGGGTCGCCTAAATATTTTATTATATGAATCAGTTGAATTTTTGCTTGCCTATTTCCCTGACCATAAAATTAGCAATGTCACCGGAGGGAAGCACCACTGTTACAACATCGCCCAGGGTGTGGCCGAGAAGGGCGGAGCCAACGGGAGATTCGTCGCTGATTTTGTTGTTGAACGGATCTGCCTCACCGGAGCTTACAATGGAATAATCAAGCAGTTCTTTGTATTCGGTATCATAAAGTTTTACGGTGGAGCCAACGGAAATGTGGTCGACGGAAAGCTCTTCCTCGTCGATTACGCGGGCGGTTGATAAGAGCTTTTCAAGCTCTGCAATGCGGGCTTCCATTATAGCCTGAGAGTTTTTAGCCTCGTCATACTCGCTGTTTTCACTGAGGTCGCCGTGACTGCGGGCTTCCTTGATGATGTCGGCCATCTCTTTACGTTTAACTGTTTTAAGGAGATCAAGCTCCTGTTCAAGAGCGATAAGTTTTGATTTGCTGATTAAAGTTTCACCCATTTTGTAAATATACTCTCTTTCAGTTTTAATGAGACAATTACGGCGTATTCTATATAAAATATAGGTAAAAGTCAAGAGAAATTGACAGATGTTACACCATAATATTTCTCATATAATCACATAGCTTTGAAAACTGGATATCGGTTGCCTCATCGGGAATTTCGGAAAACTCGGTTCCCTCCGGAAGCTGGTATTCGAAATCAGGTACTATGCCGGTCCCGTCAAAAGTGTTGCCTTTGGGGGTTTTAAGGACTGCAACGGCGATATCAACGCCTGTGCCGTCCGACAGAGGAAAGAGCTGACGGTATTTTCCTTCGCCCGCGGTTGTTGAGCCCAGCGTTGTGACTCGCTTATTTTCGGACATTACAGCCGCAAAAACTTCTGCGTATCCTCTTGTATTTTCATTGATTAGAATTCCTATGGGGATATCAAAGCTGGTGTCATTGCTTGTGAATAACACCTTAGATACATCATTGCGGAATGTTCCGCTTATCATGGTTCCGGTCGGCAGCAGAATATCCATCATATTCGCGATGTATTCAAGATTATAACCACCGAATACGTTACGCAGATCGATTACAATTCCGACAATAACATCGGTGGATTTGCGAGCTTCGTTGATGGCATTCTCAAACTGGGAGGCTGTAGTGGAGCAAACCGAAAGGATATGTATATAATAAATATCATCGAAGAAGGTGCTTGAAACAGACGGAATTACATAAGAGGAAATCTCAAGTTCGATCTCACTTTCCTCACCGTCACGGTTGGTGACGATACGCATGATATCGCCTTCGTTTCCGACCAGAAGCAACTGAGATTCTTCCTCAGTAAGGGGCAGCAGATCGCTCCCATTAATTGAAACCACAATGTCCCCCTGTTGAATTTCGGAGGCAGCTGCAGAACTTCCGCTGACGGTATCGGTAACAACCATATAGCCGCTGGCGTCCTGCTCTATCACAAGACCTGTGCCCACGGCACTGCCCTTGATATCGATATTGCGGGAGGTAATCTGGGAGGCAGAAAGATATTTTGCATCGCCTTCGGACAGACCGTCCATATAACCGTTTGAAATTCCTTCAATAATTGCGTTGTCATCCGGAGCGGAATAGAAATTGTTTCGTACAGCGTCGTCTATTTCCTCCAGCTTGGTGTACATTTCGCTTCGTTCCTTGACCGACAGAACCTTGCTGTCAAAACTGTTCATTGAATAGATTACCGTTACCGTAAAGGTCACCGCTATGGCCATCAGGATGAACGAAATCATTACACCTACAGATATTTTTTTGTTCATATATTAATTAACCCTGTGAATAATAAATCATTGGATTTACACGCTCTCCGTTCATTCTGATTTCGAAGTGAAGGTGAGGTCCTGTGGAGTTGCCCGTGGAGCCAACGTAACCTATCGTTGTGCCCTGGTCCACCCACTGTCCCGTGTAAACCACGTATTGGTTCATATGACCGTAAACGGTGTAAATATCGCCGCCGTGGTCCATGATAACATAGTTGCCGTAACCGCCATAGTTGTAGGCGGCTATTTTTACATAACCGGAGTCGGCAGCCACAACCGGTTTCCAGTCGATGCCGCTGCCGGCAATATCAATACCGTAATGGTAGTTTGGCCTTCCGTAAAGGGTACGCCACCCGAAGCCGGAAGAAATGTAATAATAGTTCGGAACCGGCCAGACAAATTCGCCCATGCCGATATACTCGGCATATCCGCTTCCAACGGAGGTTAGCCTGTTCCATTCCTCCTGCGTAGCCTCGAATATTGCCAGTATTTCGTCATAATCTTCCTCGGTGGCTGCCTTCATTGCCTGGGCGGCGGTAAAGGCTTCGTTGGCTTCCTGTTGCAGTGCGGCATATTCGTCGTACTTGGAGTCAAGCTCGCCCTTGTCACTTTCAAGGTTGTCGATTGATTCTGCTATCGCGACCTTGTCGCTTTCGATTTCCTTCTGCTCAATCATGAGGCGTTCTATAAGATCTGTGTCATGCTGGCTGACCCGACGGTTTGATTCGCTGTTCATGACAAAATCGGTAAAACTTCCGGCACCCAGCAGAAGCTCCAGCGTGGAGGAATCTCCGTTGCTCATGTACAGGGCGCGCATTCGCTCCTTGAAAAGCTCATAAGTTTCCTCGATATCCTTAATCTTCTGTTCAAGGTCCTTCTGACGCTGGGCCAGCTCCTCTTCCTTGAGGGAGATGGATTCCTTAATCGCTTCAATCTGGCTCGCCACAATATTCTTGCGTTCGGCATATGTTGCGGCTCTGGCCTCTTCCTTCTTTATCTCGTCCTTGTAAGAAGAAATCTGCTTGTTAAGGTTTTTAAGCTGACTCTGGAGCTCGATACGATGGTTTCTCAGCTCGTCCCTGCGGGCCTGCTCCTCTTCGGTTAACGCGTTGACGTTTATACCCGAAAAAGGCAGACATGTAATCAGAAGAACGACCGCAAGAGCTAACGAAACAACACGCAAATACTTCATCATAGCTTATACCTTCAGATGCTTTCGCGTGGCACTGCTGCTTGCGAAAGACCCGATAAGCATGCCCACAACTGCAAAACCGGCCAAGACATAGGGCCATACCTCCCAGAAATCATATAGCTGTATAGAGTGGAGCCATCCTATAGGAGATTCGGACAGCATCCTGTTTATGCTTTTGTATACACCGGCCAGAATGCCGAACGCAAGAGCGCCGGACCAGAGGCCGATATTAAGACCTTCGATGAAATAAGGCAGACGTATGAAGGTGTTGGTCGCACCTACATATTTCATAATATTGATTTCCCGGCGCTGAGAATATACCGTCATACGTATTGTGTTGTTTATAACAACAATTGACGCAATAACCAGTATTCCGACCAGTATGCCGCCCAGGACAGTCACTACATTCTTAAAACCTGTGAGAACTTCCACAAGCTGATCCGGAACGTAGATTTCCAGTATGTCGTCAAGTCCGGAAATCTCATCCTTGACAGGGGCCATGTTTTCAATATTGTCGACATAAACCTTGTACGCGGCAGGAAGGAACTCGCCCAGCCCGTCGATAAGATAACCCTTTTCGCCGAGGGATTCCTTTTGAATCGTAATAGCGTCGGATTTGGATATGTACTCTACCCTGGCTACGCCGTCCATCTCTTCGAGGCTGACGCCGAGACGCTCTATCTGGGGCTGCGCTGCGTCATCCTTAATATATACAACCATCTCGGTCTGATTTTCCACGCGCTTGAATGCGTCGTGGACATTCAAAGCCACAAGTCCGGTGCATCCGACAAGAACAAGGCAGGCAGTAAGGATGCCGATAGATGCGAAAGACATTACCCTGTTGCGCCATGTACTGCGGATTCCCTGACCGATAAGGTAAAAAAAGCTGCCCATAATCAGATATCCCTCCTTCCGTCGGGAATATCCTCTACTATTTTGCCGTTTTCGATACGAATTGTACGGCGGTGGAACTGGCGTACCAGCTCACGTTCGTGGGTTACGACGACCACTGTGGTTCCGAGTCTGTTGATAGCGTTTAAAAGTTCCATAATTTCATAGCTAAGCTCGGGGTCGATATTGCCGGTAGGCTCGTCCGCGATTATCACCTTCGGATTGTGAACAAGTGCGCGGGCAAGAGCCACACGCTGCTGTTCGCCGCCGGAAAGCTGGTTGGGGAACATGGGGGCTTTGTCCGAAAGACCCACAAGATTAAGAATATAGGGGACTCTCTTTTTAATCTGCTTCGGAGAAATATTGGTAACACGCATGGCAAATGCCACGTTGTCGAATGCGGTCATTGTGGGAATAAGGCGGAAATCCTGGAAAACGACGCCCAAGTTGCGGCGAAGATAAGGGACCTTACGGTTACGCATACGGGTGAGGTCGTAACCGCAGACATCTATACGGCCGGATGTGGCTCGCTCCTCGCGCAGTATAAGCTTGAGCAGGGTGCTTTTGCCGGCTCCGGAATGTCCTACGATAAAAACAAACTCTCCCTTGTCAACCTGAAAATTGACACCGTCAAGAGCGACGGTACCTGTATCGAAAACTTTCGTTACATTCTTAAAATCTATAATCATTTAATAAGCCTCGGTAACTAAACAAAACAGAAGGGCAAAACGCAGGCTTTTTACGGCGTACGTATTTGCCCAATATCGGTTTTTACGAATGAATAATCAATACTTTGTTGGGGTACTGTCCAGATACTTGCGGACCATAAGCGCTACCTTGAACACGATGGCATCCTCAAACTGGCGGAGATCCAGGCCGGTAAGTCTCTTGATCTTTTCAAGACGGTATACCAGAGTATTGCGGTGCACGAACAGACCTCTTGATGTCTCGGAAACGTTGAGGTTGTTTTCAAAGAATCGCTGGATAGTGAACAACGTTTCCTGATCCAGTGATTCGATATTGCCGCGTTTGAACACCTCCTTGAGGAACATCTCGCAGAGGGTGGTGGGAAGCTGATATATCAAACGGCCGATACCCAGATTGTTGTAGGAGATAACAGGATGGTCGGTGTCAAAGACCTTGCTTACTTCGATGGCGACCTGGGCCTCCTTTAAGGAAGTGGCAAGCTCGCGTATACCGGTAACTACCGTACCGATACCTACGGTAGCCTTGATGAAATGTTCGTTTTCGAGGTTGTCGATTATACTGGTGGCCAGATTCTCGATATCCTTGTAATCGGTATTGGAGTGAACCTCCTTACAGATTACGGTGTCGGTCTCGTTGACACTGAATACATAGTCGCGGGTTTTATCGGGGAACAGCGCAATGACATATTCAAGAACTGAAAGCTCCGTGCCGTTGTTGACGCGTACAAGAAGACATACTCGGGGAACGTCGGGATCAAAATGCATCTCGCGCGAACGTGCATATACGTCGCCGGGGAGAATATTATCGGTCACTACATTTTTTATAAAGGAAAGTCTGTTGTTCTTTTCATCGAAATACTGCTTAGCATTGGAAAAGGCAATGCTTGCCAGCTTGCAGTATGCGGCGGCCTCGTCGTCGGTGCCGTTGACATACACAAGATAGATGGTGTCTGAGCCACCTCCGAGAGATTTATATGTACGTCCGTTATTAACAATAACGTCATCTGCCGTAATTCCGCCGGAAATAGAACGGTGGACCTCCCCTATTTTGGAAAGATCACTGCTGGCGACAACGGCCATGGTTTCGTCAACCACACCTATTTCGCGATTGACGGCACCTTTCATCTGAACAACCAGACCCTGAAACAGCCTTGTAGACATAATAAATACTCCTTTATACTACGCAAGCTACTTGATTTTAATGTCATTTATAGTCAAATGGCACATACAAGAGCGTTAAAACATATTCATTTTACACAAAAGCGTCGGCATTTGCAACATATTTATGCAAAATTTGGCTGCCTATATGAGTATTTTTCAACAAAGAGCGCGCTTTTGGCGTTTTGAGCGAATAATTACAGGTCGATTTCTTTGTCATTCAGTGCGGACATTATCGCAACATAGTCCTTAAGAAGAAGTCTCTCTGCCCTTGAAGCCGGATCCACGCCTAAAGCCTGAAGTGCCGCGACGACAGACGATTTGTCCGCGCCGAGGCCCGCAGAAATCGAATTTGCGACTGTTTTGCGTCGCTGTGAAAACGCTGCCCGTATTACACGGAACAGACAATCGGGATTATCACATTCCACCGCAGGGGTTTCCAGTATGTCGAGCCGGATTACGGTGCTGTCCACACCCGGTACCGGCCAGAAGCATCCGGCAGGTACATCAAACAAACGACGCGGGCTGCTGTAATATCTTACAGCCAGAGTAACAGCGCCGCTGTCGCGGCTACCCTCCGGCGCGCAAAGGCGGATACCGGCCTCCTTCTGCACCATAGCAGCTATAAACCGTATTTTCAGATTATTCTGTAGCAGCATCATTATTATCGGGCTGGTGATGTAATAGGGCAAATTCCCCATCACAGCCACAGGCATACCAGCGAATTCACGTTCTATTATTTCTTTAATGTTACATTCCATTACGTCGGCCTTGATTATTTCAACATTATCCCGTTCCCCCAGCTTTTCACGGAGCTGCGGAATAAGACTTCCGTCCAGCTCAACGGCAACAACCTTCCCGGCTGCGTCGGAAAGCGGAAGCGTAAGTGCACCCAACCCGGGGCCTATTTCCAAAACACCCCAGTTTTTGTCTATTTTACATGCTTCCACCATTCGCGGACATACGGTCTGATCGGTGATGAAGTTCTGACCCAGCTGTTTTTTTGGTACAATGTTTGCCATATCGAATAAAATACATCCTTTGCGTCCAATACTTATATTTTCATATTATAGCATTTTATCGACACACTTGCATATTGTGACAGAATAATAATATAATATAGTTTATGTAAAAATACATAGAACAGGTCCTGTTAGAAGTCAGGATTCATACTATCATGATTGGGAGGTTAAATATCATGACACGCAGAGACAAAATTAACTACTACCTTGACATCGCCGATGCCGTAAGCCGCAGGGGCACCTGCCTTCGCCGCAATTTCGGCGCAATAATCGTAATCAACGACGAGATCGTTTCCACAGGCTACAACGGCGCTCCGCGCGGCCGCATGAACTGCAGCGATTTGGGTTACTGCCGCCGTCAGCGCCTCAACGTTCCGCGCGGCGAAAAATACGAGCTCTGCCGCAGCGTACACGCCGAGGCAAACGCAATCATCAGCGCCGCACGTAGCGAAATGCTGGGTTCGACAATGTACCTTGTTGGCCACGAGGTTGACGATGACAGCTACGTCAAAGGCTCCTCTAGCTGCCCAATGTGCAAACGTATGGTAATCAATGCAGGTATCAAAACAGTCATCACCCGCATAGACAATGACACATACAACGTAATCGATGTAGAAAGCGATTGGATTAACGCAGACGACAGCCTGGGTGACGAAGAAGGATATTAATCTCATGTATATACTCGGCGTGGATATCGGCGGCAGCACCGCCAAAATGATACTGGCGGACGGTGAGGGTAAATACACCGGACGCAAAAGAATGGAAAAGGGCGACTTTCATGCCGCACCCGCCGAACAGCTTGATATCTTTCTGAAGGAGCAGGGCGTTTCATACAGTGAAATCAGTTTCGCAGGAATCACCGGAGTCGGAACCGAACGTGTTTACGATAAAATAACGGCTCTTCCACTTTCACGAATAGACGAATTCACCGCCATAGGGCGCGGAGGCCTCAGCCTCACCGGCCTTGAAGAAGGTATTGTAATCAGCATGGGTACCGGCACATCCTTTGTGAAGGCAGGCCCCGACGGCTGCTTCCATATGGGCGGTACAGGAGTCGGCGGAGGCATGCTTGTGGGGCTGGGTAATCCTCTTTCGGGTACGCACAACATCCACGAGCTTATCGCTCTTGCCGCCGCAGGTGACCTCAGCAAAGTCGACCTCAACGTCGGCGAGCTTACCCATCAGAAGCTGAACAACCTCACCGCTGATATCACCGCAGCCAATTTCGGATTTGTTAAACCCGAGGCCGCACCCGCAGACTATGCTTTGGGTCTTATCAATACGGTATTTCAGACCGTCGGCACAATGGCCGCGTTTCTTGACGGTGTGCCCCATAAAACGCCGATCGTTATCATAGGAACCACAGCATCATCTGTTACTATGGCTCCGCAGCTTCTCGGTATGGTCGAGGGCCTTCACGACATGAAGTTTATCATTCCCAAGCACGCGTCATTCGCCACAGCTCTGGGTGCTGCCCTTGAGGCAGCGAAGAAATAAAAAAGATTAACTACTGTAAAACCGGGCCGGTTCTTGATGAACCGACCCGGTAGTTTTTTTACTCTTCTTTGTTTTTATTAATCTTGTCTCTGACGACAGTAACCACAATCATAATCAATGTAATTATAACAAAAGGAGTGTAACCCGATGTAAGAAAAACACTTATAGCGGTCTGGGGTTCGTTTTCCTCTGCCTCTTCGGTGTCTTCTCCGTCCGGCGACTCTGCTGCAGTTATCTCTGCGCTTTGAGATTTCCCGGTATTATCTTTCGCGTAAACAGCGGGTGAAATTAGCATAGATACGACAAGCAGTGCTGTTAACAGCACTGCTGTCGTGAAATGATTTTGATATTTAATTGACTTGTATGCCGTTTTCATGATTTCTTTTTACTGTGATATACGTTTTTCTTCGGTACCTTTTCCTCTTCGGGCTTTTCTGCGCGGTAGACGCGCTTTTTGCTGAGAAGGTCATCCGTACTCATACTGTCATAACGGCTGAGGTCCTCAGGGGACGAATGAAGGCTCTTGAAAATATCGTCGATATTCTCGGTAACCTTGCCCGCTTCGTTATGTACCGGCTGGGCGGGCTTAACATTATCGGCGAAGGGAGCCTGTACGGTGTCTTTTTTCGGTTCGGTTTTCTTTGAGGAATTACGGGACTTATCGCTTTGAACATTGTTTGTCTGCGAACCGGTCTTCGGAGCGTTGTTCTTCGGAGGATTCTTTGGACCGTTATTCTGGTTCTTTCCTCCGCTCGCAGGCTGTTCCTTCTTCGGGGCATTGTACTGATTCTTTACGGTGTTCTGAGCATTTTTGCCGGTACCGGAATTATCATTCTTTACGGTCTGGTCTTTTTTTGTGTTTGGGGATTTAGCGGTGTTGCTCTGAGTCTTGCCGGCTTCGTTTTTCTTTTGTCCGCCTGGCTGTTTACCGGATCCGGACTGTTTACTTCCGCTGCCGGACTGCTGGCCCTGTTTTGAAGCAGGCTGTTTATTACTTTTTTCACCTGCAGGCTTTGCTTCTCCGGCGGGTTTGGTTTCTTTTTCGGGTTTTGCTGAATTTGCCGGAGCTGCGGCGATACCGGATGCGACATTGGCCGCAGCGGATACGGCAGCAACTGCTGCGGCTGCGGCGGGAACGTTCGTCTGGGATTGAGGCTTCTTCTTTCTCTTCCTCTTTTTCTTGACAACGGTCTGACCGCCGGGAACGGGAACAGGCTTGGCGGAAGGTTCGGCAGTTTTTTTAGGTTTGGTTTCGGGTTCAGCTTCGGCAGCCGATTCTCCGGTTGCTTCAGGCTCTGCCGGCACTGTATCAGCCTGAACTTCGGCTTCGGGAATGACTTCCTCAGCCGCTTCGGTTTCAGGCACTAACTCGATAACAGGTTCTTTTATGGCTTCGGCCGCAGGTTCTTCGGCAGGTATTTCTACGGGGATTTCCGTTACGGGTTCCTCCGCAACAGTTTTAAACGTCTCAACAGGAACAGGCGCCGCCTTGACGGCTGCCCCAGCTAAAACTATAGAGGGAGCGTGTGAAGGCACAGGAACAGGCTCCCTCCTGGGCTTCTTAAGCCGCGATTCGGCCATTTCCTTCAGGAAAATCTCCGCGGCATCGGTATGGCCCCAGGGAATTAGATATTCCGAATCGGATTCTCTCTTTTTCTTTATTTTTATAAGTACGATTACAAGGATCAACGCAGACACAACAGCCATTATGCCGGCAAAAAGCTTGGATATACGGATAGTGCCCCAGTATAGGCTGTCAGTACGAAGGCCTTCTGTTATAAAGCGCTCCGCACCGTTCAGGACAAGGTACATAAGACCAAGCTGTCCGTCGAATTTCCGGTATTTTGTATAAAAAGCAAAGATTGCAAAACCCAGCAGACAACACACCGATTCGTAAAGAAAGGTAGGATGTACAGGCAGAGCCGGGTCAACGATTATACCTTTTTCGGCGAGAGACGCCGCATTGGAGGTGAGATAGTATTGTATAGTGCCGCTTGTCATACCCCAGGGAAGGTCGGTATTGACTCCGAAGGCCTCCTGGTTCATAAAATTGCCCCAGCGTCCGATACCCTGACCAAGCAGGAAACCCGTGGCGGCAACGTCTAGCAAAGGTAAGAACTTAACCTTGCGCAGAGGACATATTATAACAGAAGCAATAACGGCGGCTATAATTGTGCCGTAAAAGGCAACGCCGCCCTTTCGCAAGTCGAGAATATCGGCCAGGCTGTTGAATTCACCGGGTGCGGCGAATATTACGTAATACAGGCGGGCTCCGATAACACCGGCAATAGCTCCGACAAGAATAACATCGCTCATGCGGTCGCTGTCTATTCCGAATTCCTTACCGCGGCTGAGGGCGTAAACCATCGACAAAAGAAGACCTGTGCCGATAAGTACACCGTACCAGTAAACCGGAAAGTCACCGATATAAAAAGCAATCCTGTTGATATTGAATTGAAGTCCCAGACCCGGGAAGGATACAACCTGAGTAAAATCCATCTGTTACCTACCTTATAGACTGCAGTCCGGCGCGGATTACGGCGACCGCACTGCGTTTTCCGGAAAACATAGCGGCCGCGTCGGCGTCGAGACGCTCTTTTTCGACCGTAAAGTTAATTATATCGCAAACGGAACAGTTATAAAAGTATGAAAAGCTCAGCAGAGAAGTAACGGCACCGCTGTAATCGAAGTTGCAGATTGTATGGCCGAGGTTTGCTCTGTTGTGTTCCGCGACACGTTCCGCATCAAATCCTTCGCGGCAGATGCGGTCTATCTCGTCACGGATAATGGCCGTGGCCTTTTCGGGGGCTGCGGATTCTCCGGAAAGGGAGAACACCGATGCGCCTGCAATATCAAGAAATTCCGAGCCGAAGGTTTCGTTTATCAGTCCTCCATCGTATAGTCTGCGGTAAAGCTCGCTGCATTCGCCTCCGATCAGCTCGGCAAGGCGGCGGTTTTCCATAATCCGGAATGCAAGATTTTCATCCTCCCGGAGCGGGTTGCATTTATATCCCACGGCCAGCTGGCTCTGGGCAACAGGCATTTCGGATTCGGCAAATCCTGCGACTATGCCGTCAGGCTCGTCTTCGATAAGACTCTCCACAGTGTCCACCGGGCATTTTATTCCGCCCAGTATCTCCTCCGCGATATCAAAGACCATATTCTTGTCGATACCGCCCGATACGGCCAGCATCATATTTGAAGGACGGTAAAAGGCGTTGTAGCAATTGTAAAGTATCTCCGGAGTTATCTTCGAGATGCTTTCGGCTGTACCGGCGATATCATCCCGTACGGGATGACGGTGGTAAAGGGACTCCAGCAGCAGCTCACTGAGCTTCCATTCAGGGCTGTCATCGTACATGTTTATTTCTTCGCCAATAATGCCGATTTCCTTCTGTACGTTTTCCGGTGTGAAATAGGGTGAGGTCACGAATTTCAGAAGAATCCGCAGAGATTCCGCGGTGTTGACCGAGGAAGTGAACGTGTAGTTAGTGTTATTAAAAGAAGTAAAAGCGTTTGCTGAAGCTCCGGTAGCTGAAAACAGATCAAAGGCATTCCCGCCCTCGCTGCTTTCAAAAAGCTTGTGCTCAAGGAAATGAGCCACACCGGCGGGAACCTCCTGAAGCTTTCCGCCGACAGTAAATCTTCGGTTTACGGAGCCTATCTTTGCGCCGAAGCGTGCGTCAACGGTCTGCTTATCCTCCATGGGGCACACATATACCGTATAGCCGTTGTTCATTTTCCCGATGTAGTATTTTTTATCTACGTAGGGAACAAGATACTCTGTTATTTTCATCTGATAGCCTCCTCTTCCCCGTCGTTCGCTTCCACCACGGCCATGGCACGCGGTTTAAGCTGATGTATTAATTCGGTAATATTTTCGGTGGGTGTGGCCAGGATATCCCTGAGCTCGTCCTCGGGTTCCCCTATGAATCCGTCACGGACAAGCCGGTTGAAATAGTAGTTCATCAGCGAACCGGCGCTGTCGCGGATTGATGAAAAGCTGTTTTTGAATATCTCATGAACCGTTATCATCTCGTCTTCGGTAGGCCCGTTATCACCAAGAGAACGAAGTTCATTCCTTACACCGTCTACAACTCTGAGAAGATTTTCATGGGACATTCCGCTTTCAACAGCAATGCCGATGCCCGGTTTGAGGGTCTGTTCCGACGAGATGTAGTAACAGAGGCTCTGCTTTTCGCGGATATTATTGAACAGGCGGGAATACGCGCTTCCTCCCAGTATTACAGAACCCTGACGGAGAGCGTGGTAATCTTTCAGACTTCCGGCCTTCCCTGTGGAGAACAGCATAGCGAGCTTGTCCTGCTCCACATCCATCACAGTCTTTTTGGTATTCAGACGTTCATTGCAGACGGGTGCTCCCGAAGCAGGCACTTCTCCGCGGAAATCGAAAGCGGAGAAGCGTTCGGTGCAAAGAGCCGCGACTTCGACGGCATCGGCCCCGGTGTAGAAGATCTCCACCGTTGCCATACTGAGAATATCGAGATATTCTTTATACAGCGAAACACCGTCAATCAAATCAAGATCCTCAGCGAACCCGTCGAAAGGCAGCGCGCGTTCATCGGTGTACGCAGCCTGATTCAACATCTCAGCGCAAAGATCACGTTTGTCATTGTAGATGGAATTAATCGCGTCCAGCAGCTTGGGTTTTTCAATATCAACCCAGTCGTTTCTGAAACCTCCATTTTCGGTAAAGGGATTCAGAAGAACATCCAGAAGCAGTCCTGCTTTTAGCATATCCCCGGATTTGTCGCCGGTATATGCCGAGTCGGGGCCGCTGACCGACACGGATACGACCCTGTAGGGATAACGTGTGGTGTATGACGTTGAGAGCGAGCTTCCGTACATTCCGAGAAACTTACGGCGAATTGCAATATTGTCGGGCAGATTCTTTGTACCTCTCTCAAGAAGATAGGGCACGAGTGCAGATGATGTAAGATTATCTTTTTTCAAGGGCAATAAAAGGTAAACTGTCATGTTTACCCTTTTCCATCCGCTGCCGCAGTCTGTGAAATATACGTTTTTGCCTATGGGTTGACGGTTAATCATAATTTATAATATTCCCCGATGCTTAATAATAATTGTAATTGTTTTAAAGACTATACTTGTTGATTAATATGCCGAAAGTATCGATGACATAGTATATTTGTAACATTTTTGTAACATTTTAACAGATTTTTGTGTTAAAGACTGTAAAATTTTGTTATGTAATTTTTTTGTAATAGTCTTTACAAATTACAATTAATTGGTTACAATATAGTTACAAATTAATTTTTTCATTTTCATTCTTTTCCTCCTTTTTCTTATATTAAAGCGTCGCATCTGCGGCGCTTTAATTTGTTTAGGAGGATTTTTTTATAGTAAAGCCTGAATAAAGCTTACAAGCGCCACGACTCCGCAGGATACCTCGGCCACCGTAAGAAGGCTCTTGCCTATAAATGCGAGAATCATCGCTGCGGCGAATCCTGCCGCGGCGGCAGCAAGCGAATCGACCGCAAAGAAAATAGCGGGTATGGTCATGGCTGCAAGAACCGCGTACGGCATGTAGTACAGGAATGAAATCAGAAAACGGTTTGTTATCTTTTTGCGTACAAGGGTTAGAGGCAGCATCCTTACAAGGTATGTAACCCCGGCCATTACTATAAGATAAACTATAAAAGGATAGCCTTTCATTTACGCGCCTTCCCCCGTTCTTACAGGTACCGGGGCCAGTACAGCTGTGGCTGCGGCCGCCGTTACAGCGCATATAATAACAATAAAACCGCCAGGCACCAAAGACAGTGCCGGTACGAATCTGAACAGACAGCTTATCGCGGCCGCAACAAGAACGCATAGCGCAACCGGAGCCGATTTTTTTGCGTCGGGAACAACTATCGCCACAAACATGGCATATATTGCGATGCCGAGGGCGTCGGTGACAAGTTTCGGAAGGACGTCGCCCATAAGCGCGCCTGCGACGGTACCGGTGCTCCACCCCAGAAACGGAGTCAGGGCAAGGCCGGCCATATAAATGCGGCCGACAGGTTCGGGGCGCGATGATGCCACTGCGAATACCTCGTCGGTATTCATAAACGCTATCCAGAACCTGTCAGCAAGGGATACGGACGCTCCCAAACGCTGCGACAGGGATACTGACATCAGCGAATAGCGAAGATTGATTACGAACTGAGAGAGGGCGAGCTCCGCAAGGGTACCGCCCCCGGCAATAATAGGCACCGCCGCCAGCTGACCCGCGGAGGTGACGTTGGTCATGGATATTATCAGAGCCTCAAGGGCAGAAAGTCCGTTTGCCACGGTGAATATACCAAAAGCAAAGGCTACCGACAGATATCCGAAGCATATCGGAAGTCCGTCGGTAATGCCCTGTCTGAAACTGTTATATTCGCGGACGTTTCCCATTAATCAAGGAAATCCTTCAGCTTCTTGCTACGGCTGGGATGACGCAGTTTACGAAGAGCCTTGGCTTCAATCTGACGGATGCGCTCACGGGTTACGTTGAATTCCTTGCCGACCTCTTCGAGGGTGCGGGGGCGTCCGTCCTCAAGGCCGAAACGGAGACGAAGAACCCTGGCCTCACGGCTTGTAAGGGTTTCGAGAACCTCGTCAATCTGCTCGCACAGAAGGGAGTGGTATGCGGCTTCGGCGGGAACGGTGGCGTCTTCGTCGGGGATAAAATCTCCGAGATGGCTGTCCTCTTCCTCACCGATAGGGGTTTCAAGGGATACCGGCTCCTGGGCAACGCGGAGAATCTCGCGGACCTTTTCAACGGGAATGCCCATCTCCTCGCCGATTTCCTCGGGCGTTGGTTCGTGGCCGTTTTTATGCAGAAGTTGGCTTGAAGCCTTTTTGACCTTGTTTATTGTTTCCACCATATGAACAGGTATACGGATGGTACGGGCCTGGTCGGCGATGGCACGGGTGATAGCCTGGCGGATCCACCACGTGGCGTAGGTGCTGAACTTGAAGCCCTTTGTGTAGTCGAACTTTTCAACGGCCTTTATAAGACCGAGGTTGCCTTCCTGGATAAGATCAAGAAAATGCATACCGCGCCCGACATAACGCTTGGCGATACTTACAACAAGACGCAGGTTAGCTTCGCTTAATTTTTTACGGGCCTCATCGTCGCCTTCGGCCACGCGGCGCGCAAGATCAACCTCTTCAGCCGAGCTTAATAGGTGAACACGGCCGATTTCCTTAAGATATACCTTTACCGGGTCGTCGATTCCGTCGGTTATTGAGGAATCGGAGGTATCGGCGTCGGCGCTTTCAACTATGACTTCTATATCGGATATGTCGTCAACTGTCACATCTTCGATTATTTTGATGTTGTTCCCTTCAAGGGAATCGTAAAGCTTTTCAACCTCCTCAACGTCATAGTCGATCCCCTCGAGCATGTCGTTGATTTCGGACGCGGATATTTTACCGTCCTTCATACCTTGCTCGATGATGTCGTTTAAGGATACGGTGGCTTTTTTTGTTTCTGCCATATCAGTTCTCCCTTTGTTTTTTCTTTTCTATCATTTTTTGAATTTCCTGCGGATCGGAAGCCTTCAGTTGTTCATCCGTCGGAGCGTTTCCGTAGTCAAGAATTTTATCAATATACAGCTCCAGATCGTCGGGGCTGAAATTAACACTGCCGTTTTCGGTGATTACCTGGGTCAGGAGCGCCATCTCGGAATTTGACAGCAGCGGCGATAATGAGGAATATCCTCTGAAGTCCCCGCTCTCAGCCTCCTGCATAATGGCGTTGTATATATGACCAAGCTCTTCGGAAAGAAGGTTTTTGGGGGTAATTCTGCCCTTTACCATACGGCAGAGATCCGAATTGGTATATAAAAGCGCTACCAATCTTCGCCCCGAGGCCAGAACACCGACCCGGTCGTCGGCTGAGGATTTGAGCCCCACCCGTTTGCCCACGCTGTTGAGCAGAGCGCTTTCGTCTTTTTTTTGATCTGAACGGCGGCTGCTTTTTATTGCGGAATCTATCTGAAGCATTACTGAGGCCTTATCAACACCGGTCTGACCGGCTATCATACCCCCGTAAACATCCCTTTCGGTGGGCCGTGAAAGCCCGGCGATTATTCCGGTCGCTTCGCGCAGGTATCGAATCCGGCCGTCGTTGGTGTCAAGGTTGTACTTGACAGCAGCCTTCTGGAGCTGGTATTCCGTAGAAGTGTTGCTTCCGCTGACCAGAGCGCCGAATTCTGCATGCCCGTATTTATTTATGAACTCGTCGGGGTCCTTTGCTCCTGTGATATGAATAACCTTTACCGGAATTCCTGATGGCCTGAATACCTCGATGGCCCTGCGTACAGCCTTCTGTCCGGCCTCGTCTCCGTCGTACGCCAGAACCACCTCGTCGCAGTAGGAGGACAACATACGCACATGCTCGTCGGTAAGCGCGGTGCCCAGTGTCGCTACGGCGTTGTCGAATCCGGCCTGATGAATCGCAATGACATCCATCTGCCCCTCAGCTACAATTATCCGGCGGGACACGGTGTTCTTTGCCATGTTCAGAGCGAAGAGCGTACGGGATTTTTTGAAAATCATGGTCTCGCGGCTGTTGAGGTATTTACGCGAATCCGTGCCCATTGTGCGGCCCGAAAATGCTACCACATTGCCCCGTACGTCGATTACGGGAAACATTACTCTCTCATGGAAAAAGTCGTAAACATTGCCCTTTTCGGAGCGCCCGCAAAGACTTGACTCCACAAGGGTTTCCTCGGAGAATCCCTCGGCTTTAAGTGAGTCGCGCATGGCGCCCCATTCAGAAGGGGCCCATCCCAGACCGAACTTTTTTATGGTGACGTCGGTAAGCCCTCTGCCCCGCAGATACTTCAATGCGTTTCTGCCTTCATCGGTGTTTAGCTGTGAAAAGAAGAATTTCGCTGCGGAACGGTTGGCGTCCAGAATACGTCTGCGGCGCTTGAAGCTTTCGTTATCGGAATCGTCCTCAGGCACGGGTATTCCGGCCCGCTGGGCCAGCTCGCGCACAGCTTCGATATATCCGAGATTCTCGCTTTCCTTGATATATGTGACCACATCTCCGCCCTTGCCGCATCCGAAGCAGTAAAAGCTCTGGGTTTCGGGATAGACAACAAAGCTGGGAGTCTTTTCGTTGTGGAAGGGACACAGGCCTACGTAGGTGCGCCCGGTATGGCGCAGAGACACGTTGCTTCCGATTATTTCAACAATATCGCTCCGGTCGTAAAGCGCCTGAAGAAAATCCTGCGGCAGTGCCATTATTCGCGTCCTTTCCTTTCAGTATAAGTGTTATTCAGTTATTAATATGTTATTTTGAGTTGTCCTCGAAGGACCAGAATTTTGGAATAAAAAGCTTCTCATAGCAGTGAACGGCGTACAGATCGCTCATCCCGGAAATATAGTCGGCTACGGCAATCTCGGGGCCATTGTTAAAGGCGGTATCCTTGTAGAATTCCGGCATGCTGTCGGGATTGCCCATATAATAATCGAACAGGGAGGCTACCATGCCGAAAACCTTTTTTTCCTCTATCTTAGCGACGCCTTCGGTGTTTAGATAGACGCGTTCGTACATGAAATTGTAAAGGGTGTCGTAGGCGTGCGCTACATCGCCGCCGATATGAAACTCCCCGTCAAAGCCATACACCATCTCGTTGACAAGCGTGGTGATGCGACTGCTCTTGGAATCACCAAGGACCTCGCGGACCTCGGAGGGAATCTCGCCCTCGGACATGACTCCTGCAGCAACAGCGTCCTCAATGTCGTGATTCAGAAAAGCTATTCGGTCGGCGTGTCGGAGAGCCTTTCCCTCCGCGGTACGGGGCCAGTCGCCACGGGTATGGTTTATAATGCCGTCCACGGTATCGGTGGTAAGATTCAGTCCGTGTCGCTCACGCTCAAGATACTGTACCACACGTCCGCTTTGGATATAATGTGCAAAACCGTCGCTGCACAGAGCATCAAGCGCGCGCTCACCTGCATGGCCGAACGGAGTATGCCCGAGATCGTGACCCAAGGCTATCGCTTCGGTCAGATCCTCGTTTAAAAAAAGAGCCTTTGCGATTGTCCTCGCAATCTGGCTGACCTCAAGAGTATGGGTCAGACGGGTTCTGTAATGATCACCCTCCGGCGCAAGGAAAACCTGGGTTTTCTGTTTGAGACGGCGGAAGGATTTGCAGTGTATAATACGGTCCCGGTCGCGGCAGAAATCGGTACGGATCTCATCGCGCTTTTCGGGTTCGGGACGCACTGCCTCCTCCGACATGGCGGCCCACCGGCTGAGGTACAGATGTTCATTCTTTTCCTGTAATTCACGTATATTCATTCGGGTTCTCCCCTTCTACTAAACATATACGAAATGAAATTAAAAAGTCCTTTATTTTATTTATTTATATTTTTAAAACCGGCCCGGTTTATTCATCCGCGGGCATGGGATAAAGACCGGAACCGGTTTCGATAATTTCACATTTTCCGCCGGTGAGGTCGGTCAGGGCGGAGATTGCGCCCTGAGCCCCGTCTTCGCGGATTCTGAACGACGAGGTAACCAGCTCCCCGTATTCGGTGCCAATAATAAGGGTCCCTCGGTCTCCCAGTATGCGGGATATGCCGTCGATATATTTGTAGTCGTATGACAGTGAATAATCGAGGCAGGGAGTCATTATTGCGAAACCGGCGTCTTTTATCGCCCCGACCGCAGCGGAAGAATAGGCGTGGACCAGACCGCCGGTTCCGAGAAGCGTCCCGCCGAAATACCGGGTTACGGTGATTACGGCGTCGAAGATTTCGTTTCGCGTAAGTACTTCGAGGATTGGACTTCCCGCTGTGCCGGAGGGTTCCGCGTCGTCGGTAAAGCGGCAAAGGCCGCCTTTTTTTATACTGAATGCCCAGCAGCAGTGGCTTGCATCGGGATACTTTTCCTTTTCCGCCGCAACAAAAGCGAAGGCTTCACCTGCGTCGGAAACCCTTGCCGCGTGGGCTATGAAACGGGAATGACGGTCGATGATTGTTGCCTCTCCGTCACCCGCCGGAGTTTTGTATCCTTCGGCCATAATTAAACCTATGCCTCCGCAGGTTTTTCGGTATCAACGATATTGCGCAGCCAGCTGCCCTTCTTTACAAGGACGATGCCTATCACACATTTTATCAGGGCTAGGGATTGTACAATGGCGAATATGAAAATCACTGGTGTTGACGTCAGTTTTACAAGCAGGAAGGCTGAAAATACCTGAACCCATGCGAATGCGGAGTCAAACAGAATGGTAATCCATACCTTTCCGCCGCTTCGTAAGACGAAATAGCAGCTGACACTGAATGCGTCGAAAGGCATAATCAATGCAAATATAATCATCATTGTGGTCGCTAGACCGCGGATTTCATCGGTGATCTTGTAGAGTCTAGGAATAAAAGGAGAAGCGGCAGCAAAAATAATGCCCATTACGATGCTTATCAGAATGGCGAATACAATCAGTTTAGTGCAGTCGCTTTTCGCCTTTTCAAATTTATTGGCGCCGAGCTCCTGACCCAGAATAATAGCCACAGCATTACCGACAGCCATAACAGCTACCGAAAACAGGCGAACAAAGGTGGAGCTGATATTTTCAGCGGCAAGTATTTCTGTGCCGCGCAGGGAATACAACTGGCTCATGACAGCAAGGCCAAGTGACCACGCGCCCTCGTTGATAAGAAGAGGCATACCCTTTACTATAATCTTTCCGGCAAGACTGCGCGGAACATGCAGCGATTTGAACGCGCCGCGGATAAAGGGATATTTGTCCTTGTGTCGGCCTGTTATTATCACCAGGAAAAGAAGCTCCACATAGCGGGATATTACTGTCGCTATGGCGGCGCCCTCAACACCCATTCTCGGGGCGCCGAAGTTTCCGAAAATAAGAATATAGTTGCCGGTAAGGTTAACCAGAACAGCGATAATTCCGCTGTTCATAGGCATGACTGTTTCGCCGCCCTCACGCAGCGAACTGCTGTAGCATTGGGAAAGCGCGAAGGGAATAAGCCCGAAAAGCATTATGCGCAGATACTTCTTTGCGTACATCAGTATCTCGCTCCTCAGGGACGGATCGGTCTCACCTTTTAAATAAAGACCAATAAGCAACTCGTCGCCGAATACGAAGATCATAATTGCGATCGCGCTGAGAATTAAACCGCATATCATCTTAAAGCGGAAGGTATCACGGTGTCCCGTATAGTCACCCTTGCCGTAAAACTGGGCACCGAAGATACCGGCACCGGATACTGCGCCGAATATAACAAGGGTAAAAACAAACATCAGCTGATTTGTCACGGCCACGGCGGTCATCTCGACGGTGCCAACACGGCCGACCATGATATTGTCCAGCATATTTACAAAGTTTGTAATACCGTTCTGCAGCATAATAGGCAGAAGCAGGACCATTAATCTACGGTAAAATTCGCGATTCCCGAACAATTTGCTACGCATAAAAGACATGAACCTCCATGATAAACTATGATAGATTATACCATATAAAAGGGCTCTTTCTCAATTGACAACAGCGACAACAAAACCACCAAGGCAGCGTGCAATAATAGGACTTTCGTTTATTTTAAAAAGTGGTAAAATTAGTCTCGTACTTATTAATAAAGACAACAAATTCTCATTAGCGAACGAAAGGGTATTATTTTATGGAATTCCTTGAAAACATTGAGGAAATATTTGATATCGTCCTGGAATGGGCAGTTCTTATTATTGAAATCACAGGGGCCGTGATGATCGTTACCGGTTTTGTCAAAGCTCTCTTCATGGAAATTACAAAGAAGGAAGGATTTGTCCACACTCTGCTTCACTCGCTGGGAGACGCCATAGAATTTCTGCTGGCCGGCGAGCTTCTGCACAGTATTTATGTCAAGGACTGGAAACAACTGATCGTCCTGGGCGGCATGATGGGTCTGCGTTTCGCCGTAACCCTGATGATCAAACACCATTCGGAAGACTGACATTCCCTCAGGTAAAAAAACAAAAACATAAAAGCGGCTTCGGATTTCTCCGAAGCCGCTTTAGTCTATATAACCGTTCGGTGATGATTATTTAATCATGCCGGCTACTTCGCTGGCAAAATCATCAACGCGTTTCTCAATGCCTTCGCCCTTCTCGTAACGGGTGAATTCAAGAACCTTGATGTTTGCGCCGAGAGCCTTGGCAGCATTGGAGGTGTAGGTGGCTACATTAATTTCGTCGTTCTTTACGAACTCCTGCTCAAGAAGGCAGTTTTCCTTGTAGTACTTGCTGACACGACCCTCTACCATCTTTTCCCTGATTGCGGCGGGTTTGTTGGCATTCTTGGGATCGTTCTCGATCTGAGCCAGCAGAACCTTCTTCTCGCCGTCGATAACGGAGGCGGGAACTTCGTCCTTGGAAACATACAGGGGGTTGATAGCAGCAATCTGCATAGCCACGTCCCTACCGTAGGTAACAAACTCGTCTTTGGCGGCCGTTGCGGCGTCGGTGTCAAATTTTACGATAACGGCATGTGTGCCGCCACCGTGGATGTATGGAACCAGAACGCCTTCATAGCGCTGAAAACGGCGGATCTTGATGTTTTCGCCGATTGTAAGGATCTTGTCCTTAAGGTGTGCATCGATCGTCATACCGTCGGCCTCACATGCCAGAAGGGCATCGGTATCGGCGGGATTTTGTTTGATAACGGTGTTGGCGCACAGGGCGACGAAGGAACGGAAACTTTCGTTCTTGGCGACGAAGTCTGTCTCGCTGTTAACTTCGATAATGCAGCCTACGTTGCCGTCGACAATGGCTAAAACAATACCTTCGGCGGCGATACGGCCTGCCTTTTTAGCGGCGGCGCTGAGACCCTTTTCACGAAGGAATTCAACAGCCTTGTCCATATCTCCGTCAGCCTGTGTAAGGGCATTCTTGCAGTCCATCATGCCGCAGCCTGTAGCTTCGCGCAGCGCCTGAACGTCTTTAGCGGTAAAAGCCATAATATATAATCTCCATTAATCTGATAGGTGTTTTGTTAATTATTCGGCGTCCTCGACAGCCTCGTCGTCCTTGGCCTTAAGCTCTTCGGCGGGCTCGGCAAACTGTGAACCCTGACGGCTTTCGAGAACGGCGTCCGCCATGGCGCCGCAGATGAGCTTGACGGCGCGGATAGCGTCATCGTTACCGGGAATTATATAATCGACCTCATCGGGGTCGCAGTTAGTATCGACAATTGCTACAATGGGGATACCAAGCTTCCTGGCTTCGGCAACAGCGATTTTCTCCTTGCGGGTGTCAACGATAAACAGAGCGGCAGGAAGTCTTTCCATTTTCTTTACGCCGCCGAGATATTTTTCGAGTTTTTCGATTTCGAGGGAAAGCTTTCCGGATTCCTTTTTGGTGAGGAGATCGAATGTGCCGTCTTCGCGCATCTGCCTGAGCTGCTCAAGACGGGCAATACGGCTGCGAATGGTGCGGAAGTTTGTGAGCGTGCCGCCCAGCCAGCGGGCGTTTACGAAGTGCATGCCGCAGCGTTCGGCCTCTTCCTTAACGGTATCAGCGGCCTGCTTTTTTGTACCTACGAAAAGGATGTCGCCTTCTGTGGCGGCGTCACGTACAAAGTAGTAGGCGGTATCGAGCATCTTGACTGTCTTCTGAAGGTCGATGATGTAGATGCCGTTGCGCTCTGTGAAGATGTAATGAGCCATTTTGGGGTTCCATCTTTTGGTCTGATGGCCAAAATGAACTCCTGCTTCGAGAAGCTGTTTCATTGAAACTACTGACATTTGGGTAATTCTCCTTTTTTATTGAACGATTTGTTGTTATCCTCCCCGGAAGGCTGAATTCATGCGGCACCGGATATCCGGCACGCGCCGCAAAGGACCAGACCGGGTGCGAGTTGCCGAAACAGTATAGCATAACGCCGTTTCAAGGTCAAGCGTACACGGAGCAAAATCCAAGTGTAAAATAAATAGTGAATTTTCATATTGTTTACACATAAGCCCTTATATTATAAAATAGTGATATAGATATACACTATTACATATGCGCTTATATATCCGCTTCTATGTCAACCCAAAAAAGGAGAAAAATATGGATAAACAAAAATACTGGGATATTTCCACGCTGAAAAAACGTGCAAAAACCGTCCTGAAGGACAGCTACTGGCTCAGTTTGGGCGGATCTGTGTTCAATGTATACGTACCGGCTTTTGTAAAATCGATCATAATCAGACTGGCCTGTATAGGTACGGTCATGGCCGAATTCAGACAGTTCGCGGCATTCTACAACAGCGGACGGCTGTACCGCTATACCGTTCCGTACATGGGCGACAGAATACTTCTGTTTGATTTTGATCTGTCGACTATACTGAACGACCCCGAACTCTGGACCATACTTATCACACTCGGTACCGCCCTTACGTCGGTAAGTCTGGTATCTCTGGTCTACAAGGTTTTCGTTCAGAATCTGTTTGAGATCGGTGAAAGCCGCCTTTACACCAGCAACCGCTACGGCAACAAGGATTTCGCCAACGTGTTCTACGGTTTCAAGGAACATTACGGCCACAACATGTGGGCTATATTCATTCGCAACCTGTTTCTCAGTCTGTGGTCCCTTTTGTTAATAATCCCCGGCATCATCAAGAGCTTCAGCTATGCTATGGTTCCCTGGATTATGGCCGAAAACCCCAATCTGAAAGCAACGCGTGCCATCACAATAAGCCGCGAAATGATGAACGGCGAAAAATGGCGTATGTTCTGGCTTAATCTCAGTTTTATCGGCTGGTATATTCTGGGAACTCTGTGCTTCGGCATCGGCGTTCTGTTTGTAATTCCTTATCACAGGGCCGCTGTCGCAGAGCTTTACGGCGCGCTGCGTGTCAAGGCAGTCAAAGAAGGCATCGTAAGCCCCAGTGAGCTTTGCGCAGAGCTGTTCACCCAGATTCCGGTGAACCACGCTCCTCAGAACGGATTTGAGCCCTCCGCATCTGCGGCGGAACCCGAAGTCACCGAAGAAAAATACTCCGGGCTCGAAACCGAAGACCTCGTAGCCAAAGAGGTTGACGAGGTTGAGGACAAAGAGCAGCCGGGATACGCTGATGTAACTGCAGAGGTGAAGAAACCTGATGCAGAGAAGCCGGAGCTTAAAGAGGAACCGCCCGTCTCCGAACAGGAGATCAATTCCGCTGAAGCACAGGCTGAAGAACCGGGCGACGGTTCCGTACCTGACGCCACAAACATAAACTTCTGATAATCCGTGATTGTATCCCGGATTAAATAGTGATATAATCCAATGCATTGTATATTTATTCACTATTCTTGGGAGGATGCCCGCCATGCTTGAGTACAAATACGACACCCAGCTCCTTATCGAAGGTCAAGCCCTTGATGAGGACGCAATCGGCGAATATATCGAAGAGAATATCCCCGGCGATTGCCTGCTTGCTGTGGGTGACGAAGAGCTTATAAAGATTCACTACCATACCAACCAACCCTGGCTGGTGCTGGAATACTGCGCAAGCCTGGGCGACATTCACACAATCATTATCGAGAATATGGAACTTCAGGCTAAGGGAATGCAGGGTTAACAATTGTCAGCAAAAGCGCCGCAATTTATTTGCGGCGCTTTTTTTAATTGTAATATCTTATAATATGTGCTAAATAATACTTAGAAGTACACGCACTGAAATAAAATTAAATAAGCCAAGGAGGACCCATTATGCTTCATTATCAAAACCGGCAGGGCAATCCGGTCACCTTTGAGACGGTGTCGGAGATTGTCGCCCACGCGCCGGAAGCTACCGCAGACCTTTCCGGCAACCAGAGAATGCCCCGAATCGCCAACCCGGCGCTGAAGGATTTCCCCGACGATCTCGTTTATGTCTATCGCTCGGCAAATCTCTACGGCGGACAGACCGCCGCACGCAACAACACTTCATTGATTATCTTCGCAGACAAACGCTTTACCGCGAAGGACGAGGCACTCGCATGGCTTAAAAATCTTGGACTTGTGGAGCTTATCGACTCCGTGACCGGCACCGTCATCCTTTTTATGCCCGAAAAGAGCGAGGGCTACACCGAAAGCGACCTTCAGCACTCGTATGTGCTTATCAATGCCCTGTTTACACAGAAGGCAACTGTCGAGGTCGACGGCGTACGCTACTGCCCGGCTGAAAGCGAATACTGCGGCGGCTACGGCAAGAACTATTTCTTTGGTATCGGCGCCGGCGCCACATTTATGAACAATTTCGTGGCCGGTTCACGTGACGAGCTTATCGGCCGTGTGGCGGGTTACTTCACATACGGCGGCGAAATGAACGAATGCGCTGCGGTTACCGGTTATGTTCCCGCATACCTAGTAAACGCATGCGGTGCCGCGGTACGCAAGTTCTGTGAGGCCGACGGATGCAACGCATATTCAGAGAATGACGGCGCAGCTAAATTTTACAACCAGAATCTGCCTCTGCGCCAGGTACGTGTGGCAAAGGACGGTGATGAAAACCCCGGCAAATGGATGCTACGTGCATATAAGGAAATGTTTATGTTCCTGCAGCGCACTGCCAACGTTATGACCCAGTATCCTGAGCCCGCCGTGGCCAATCCCTTCAAGGGATTCGTTCCCGCTCCCCCGGTTTCAAGATTCGCCCTTTCAGCGCGCAACCCGATATTCGACAACAAAACGGTTATCGGCAACCTTCAGATTACATACGTTTATGATCCCGACCGTTTCGCTGACCTCAAGATTACTAAGGAAAACGCCGATCCCAAGAATCTTCATTTCATGACCGAAGAGGAAGATTACCTCGATGTATGGTATGAGATCCTTCCGCAGAACGTACTCGACAATTCCGCTCCCGAGCACAGCGTTCCCCTTCTGCTCGCCAATCACGGAGGCGGAGATGATATTATTATGTTCCTGGACGAGACCGGCATCCTGCTCACAGCGGGACAGCAGCAGTTCGGTATAGTTGCGGGCATGCACAGCGGCCTGACATTTGTCGGAAATGATATAGTCGGTGAATCCATGGGGCGCCTTGTAAAATACATGTTGGGCAAGTTCCCCGCTCTTGACCCCGAGCGCGTTTATGTCACCGGTTATTCCATGGGCGGCGCATGCACATACAGCTGCCTCGCAACCCATCCGGAGCTTTACGCAGCCGCAGTTCCCACAGCCATGCCTCTTCTAAGTGTCGCCGACGGTACGGCCGAGAAATTCATGACTCTTGATATTCCGGTTATGCTGGCTACCTCCACTTACGATTTCGCCGCATGGGATGCGGAACAAAATCACATCAACGAAGGAGCCCAGAGCATGTTCACAACCTATCAGGGGTTCAACAATCTGGCCGTTCCCAAAGTTTTTGATTTTGCAAAATATCCTTTCGTAGGCCAACCCTATGATTCACTAAGTATCACCACAATCAACGGAGAGTGGCGCAACTTTGAATGGATGCTTCCATCAAAATATGATTTCCCGCTTATGGGCCTCAACGTCACCGAATATCTGATGCATTCCCTGTGGCCAGGATACGGCGATATCTACTGGGATTTCTTCCGCCACTACCGCCGCGAGGCCGGAACCAACCAAATAGTTTATACTGAATAATTACTCAAATAAAAAAAGACCCTGACGGGTCTTTTTTTTGTTTGAGTATTTGGTAATTATTCGGCCAAAAGCTCGATATCGTCTCCCGGATGGCTGGAAGGCCTAAAGCTGTTGAGCCATTTACCTGTGCGGTAACGCCAGACAATCAGAGAAGTACGCACAACCTGGTCGATGATGATGGCATACCATGCGCCTTTGAGGCCGAGGCCCATATAATTTACAAACAGGATACCGAGGGCCGGGCGCAGAATCATGGCGGTCAGTATGGTGATGAATGCGGTAAATTTAGTATCTCCGGCGCCGCGCAGAGAACCGGCCATAACAAACTGCGCACTCTGAAGCGGCTGTATAAAGGCGACCATCTGAAGCAGCAGGATTCCCATTGTAATCAGGCTATCCTCCTTGCTGTACAGCCTCAACAGAGGCTCTGCAAAGAAGAAGATGCCAATTCCGAGCGCAACAGCGCAGTATGTAGCGGCACTCTGAGAACGTTTGGAATAGAAATGAGCCATATCCTTGCGTTTTTTACCCAGTGACTGGGCAACAAGCGCGGTACTTGAGGTGGAGAAGGCCATACCGACCATAAACGTGAGAGACTGGATGTTCATGCAGATCGTATGGCAGGCATATTCGACAACACCGAGAGAAGCGATGGTACGGTTGAATATGATAATGCCGATACGCATGGCAATCTGTTCCACGGCGGCGGGAAGGCCGATCTTGAGAATATCTCCGATGGGTTCCTTTTCAAATTTGAAGGAGCCTTTCGGGAACTCCAGGCGGATAAACTGGTTCTTGCGGCGGATACTCCACAGAGCGATGATAAGGGCGATAAACTGGCCTGCGACTGTAGCGATAGAGGCGCCGAGTACTTCCAGGCGAGGGAAGCCCCATTTACCGTAAATTAGCAGCCAGTTGAAGAAGATGTTCAAAATGTTGGCAATCGTGTTGTACATCATACCGGTTTTCGCGTCACCGACACCGCGCTGGGCATTGCCTATGGCCGAACATATCGACATCGTAAAGATACCGGCCATCTGGACCTCAAGGTACTGGGTACCGGCTGCGATAACTTGCTCGGTCTGTCCGCTGGCGGCCATGAATACGACCATCGGACGGGAGAATAGATAACCGATACCTGCAAATACAACGGCCAGAATCGTGTTGATCATAAAAGCCTGACGCAGAATCTGGTTGGCCTTGTCGGGTCTGTTC
The DNA here is from genome assembly GCA_964446385.1 of uncultured Oscillospiraceae bacterium. Classification (GTDB taxonomy): domain Bacteria; phylum Bacillota; class Clostridia; order Oscillospirales; family Ruminococcaceae; genus CAYSRC01. The sequence goes on from CAYUOH010000012.1 coordinate 45,342, forward strand.
ATGCCGCGGTAGCGGCCTACCATGGCCATTGTACCGACGTTCATGGAAAGGAACGCAGTGGAAAGCAGAAATTTCGGTATGGCGGTAAGGCCTACGGCCGAGATAGCCCAGCTTCCGAGCTGCCCGACCATAACCTGGTCGACCATGGAGGCCAGCTGTACCATCAGAAGCTCTACAAGCGCGGGCAGACAGAGAGCAAAAACATCCCCGTAAACAGCTTTGCTTGAAACGCCGGCGGGTAGCGTTTTACGGTTAATATCTTCGCCGCGGTCGTCATCGCTGCCCATCGGCAGTAGATCGAGGACGGTAGTCCTCTTCTTTACTTTTATTTCGTTCAATTCAATCCTTCTTTCTGTTGAATCTATCTATTTTTATAACCTAGTTATTATAATTACTATATAATCGTTTGTAAATAAACCGATTTAATAATTTACGTAATGCACTAAACTGAGAGAACGGAGATATATATTTTGTGAATAAACACATAAACGGTCCGAAGCAGTCTCTTCGGACCGTTTATGTACTGTTATATATCTTTAAAAATCACTTTTTCTGTCAAAATCAGTCGCGGTACATCAGGTAGACGCCGGTTTCCTCATCGAACGGAGGAAGCATCACGCGTACAACTTCGGAATTACTTGTGGGAACGTTCTTGCCCACATAATCAGGCTTTATGGGAAGCTCGCGGTGGCCGCGGTCTACCAGGATGGCAAGCTGAATGGTACGGGGACGTCCATGTGAAAAGATTGCCTCGATGGCGGCCCGGACGGTACGGCCTGTGTACAGTACGTCATCAACCAGAACCACGTTTTTGTCAACAATGTCGAAATCAAGCGACGACTCGTTGAGTACGGGTTGGTCGGCAAGGGTTGTAAGATCGTCGCGGTAAAAACTTATGTCTATGTCGTCGCAGGGAACGTCCACGCCCTCGATATCGCGGATGTTGTCGGAGATTATTCGGGCAAGTCCGGCGCCACGGCGGCGAATACCCACAATAACGACACCTTCTGTACCTTTGTTGTGCTCAATAATCTCGTGGGAAATACGCACAAGGGCACGGCGCACTTCCTTTTCTTCCATAAGGACAGCCTTCTGCTCCATTACAATACCCTTCCCGCGCAGGTTAAAAATTAAAGAGAACCCGATCAAGCCGAAAAGCTATGACCGGGCCCTCTGGGTTGGCAGATTACGGGCATAATAAGAATCATATCTTTGCGGCATCTCTGTACCGAATTAAAGATTTTCAATATAGGTTATGGTATCACCCCGAAAGGTGAAAATCAACTGTATTTTGCTTTAAACATCATTTCACAAAACTAAATATACAGTAATTTATTCTTTTTGTGTTATTTATTTCACTTTAATATTTGCGTGATATGTGTATAATAATATGCGAAATATTATATAATACTTTACTGCAAAGCGGTGATAATTATGAAATACGAAGATGCACTGGAATACATTCACGGCATCTACTGGAAGAGTAAAAAATCCGGCTTGGACCGCATCAACGAGCTTCTTGACCTTCTGGGCCATCCCGAAAAGGATCTAAAGGTCGTTCACGTGTCCGGCACCAACGGCAAGGGAAGTACATGCGCCATTACCGAGGCCATTCTGCGCGAGGCGGGATACAAGACCGCCCTGTGCATCTCACCGTACATAAGCCGTTTTAACGAGCGTATGCAGATCAACGGTGTTCCCATTCCCGACGACACGCTCTGTGAGGTTACCGAATACGTTAAGTCCTATGCAGATAAAATGGAGAACCAACCCACCGAGTTCGAGCTTGTATGTGCCATAACGATGGAGTATTTCAAGCGCGAAAACCCCGACTATGCCGTTATTGAGGTCGGTATGGGCGGGCGGATTGATGCCACCAACGTCTTCAAAAAACCTCTGGTTACCGCCATCACGGCCATCGGCCTTGATCACACGCAGTATCTTGGAGACACACCCGAAAAAATTGCAATAGAAAAATGCGGAATCGTCAAGCAGGGCTGCCCGGTGGTGTGCTACGGCACACCAGAAAGCATCAAGCCCGGCGTGAACGAATACTGCTCTGCGCTGGACGCACCGGTCACATACAACGATTTCTCCGACCTGAAGATCTTGGAAAATAATTTCCGCGGCCAGCGTTTCGCTTACCATGGAAATGAATATTTCATATCGCTGCTCGGCGAGCATCAGTGCGAAAACGCGATAACGGTTCTGAATATCATTGAAGCTCTGCGCGCCCAGGATGTAAACATTCCCGACGGGGCAGTCTCCCGCGGCTTTGCAAACGTCAAATGGCCGGGCCGCTTCGAGTACTTCCCCACTTCTCCTGTATCGGTAGTGGACGGTGCCCACAACCCTCACGGTGTGCATTCTGCAGTTACAGCGGCGCACGATTATTTCAAGGATATGCCTATAACCCTCGTCATAGGCGTTCTTGTCGACAAGGATTTCCGGGGAATGATTGAAGAGCTTAACACAATAGCGGCCCGCTATGTCATAACCTCGCCGCCAAACCCAAGGGCTCTTGCGGCAGATGAGCTTGCAAATCAGTTCAGGCAGTTCGGCAAACCCGTAGAAGTCGTGGAGAATCCCGCAGACGCGGCTCTTTACGCTCTTGAGACTACACCGGGCGACGGTGCGGTTCTGTGCCTCGGCTCGCTTTATATGGTGGGTGACATCCGCGATGCACTGAGCAAGGCATCACAGGAGAATTAATCTAATAAAAAACAATAAAAGGCCTTCCGAAAAGGAAGGCCTTATTATTTTGCCGAAAAAGGAAAGCCTTCCCAAAAGGGAAGGCCGTCAATCAACATATGAAGCCTCGTAGATGTGGACTCCGTCAGCGTCCTTGAAGAGGTTTAGTGTATAATCGTTAAGTTCGGCTTCGGAGAAGTCGGCCTGTGAAAGCACCTCATCGTAGGCGTCCGCCATATCCATGTCGTAAAGCATTTCAATGTCGGCCTCCGTGTAGCCCGCGATCTCGTAGCCGTCGTAGACTTCGCCGTCCCAGGGATAGGCGCAGATGCGTTTAAATGTCACGTCGGCTGTGGGTCCGTCAAGAGTGATGTCGGTTACCGACGAAAGCATAAAGGTTATGTCTCCGATTCCTGTGTGGTAAAGGATGTACCCCGTACCGGTGACATAGTATGCAATATATTCTTCGCCGCCTTCAATTTCGTCTTCCCATTCCGTAACATCGACGCGGCCGGTACCGTAGAGACAGTCGAGATAAGGCTGAAGGTCTGCAAGCCTGATATACTCGTATAAGGTATCCCCCATGTCCCCGGCATCAAGTATAATCGCGTCCTCAGCAGTGCAGAGACCGGCGGCGACCATTCCGTCGTAGCCGTTGCTGAATTCGGTGTAACCGTTGTCAATGAAGCTGCTGGGGGCACTGTTCTGTCCGCTTATCCCCCGGCAGACCATAAGCAGGCCGGCCATCGCAGGATAGCTGGTGTAGACAGTGGAAAGATTGTCGCTTTCTATTTCGTATCTTTTAAGTAAAATGCTGTCGCAGAATGCGCTTCTCATGGCTCCGAAAACCAGGTCGAAATACTCCGACACGTCGTCGTTATCCATAACGTAAATCTGTTCCGTATTATCAGGTTCGTCTTCTTCAGGGACGGGATCGTCGACAGGCTCGGGTTCGTCTTCCTTTCCGAAGATGTCTTTTGCCTTTTCCTTGATGGAGCCGATGATATCGGGTGTGTCCTCATCTTTTTCTATTGTGATTTTAAGACCGCAGCCGGCCATTGAAAGGGTCAGCAGCGTGGCAACAAGCAGTACAGACAGAAATTTTTTCATTTGAAAAACCTCCGTACAGGTGTATGGTTGTCGGATAGAAACGGTTAATTCTTAGCGGGGCCGGTGCTTTCGCGGACCAGAAGATCGGCAAGGATCTCAATCCTTACCTTCTCGCGTGAGGAGCCTGTAATGATATCGTTAAGACGCATAACTGCCAAGGCGCCCATACGCTTTTTCGGGACATCGACGGTCGTCAGAGCGGGCGTGCAGGCATTGCCGACCGGAAGATTGTCGTAACCTACAACAGATACATCTCCGGGGATATTATATCCGCGGGAGGTTAAGGCCTTCATTACGGAAATTGCCGTGAAATCGGTGGCACAGACTATGGCGGTGGGCATGTTGCCGGAGGCAATCATCCTGTCTACGATTTCGGGTGTTGCCCCGTCAAGTCTGTTATAATTGATTATAAAAATATTATCGCAGCTCTTGAAGGAGTCCTCGTGACGGCGAACGGCGTGCCAGTATGCACTGCGGCGCTCGGCGCTGTTGGAATTCTCGCTTGCACCTCCGACGAAGGCAATATTGCGGTGACCCAGCTCATACAGGTGATCCACAACCTTAACAATACCGTTTCTGTTGCTGGCGGTTACGCAGTCGAGACCGCAGTAATCCGCGGGTTTGTCCAGTATGACAACTGGGATTTTGTTATTTTTGACGAAAATTTCGGGTATGCCTTCACAAACACTTGCCATAAGGATTATGCCGCGGCAATTCTCATCCGCGAAATCCTCCAGATTTTTGGCGTTTAGATCTTCCTCTTTGATATAACAGATCTGCAGATTGTAGTTCATTGAACGGGACTGCACCGAAACACCCTCAACAAGGCGGTCAATAAATGAATTACAGTCTAACCCTGTCTGAATGTCCTGGGTTATAATCAGTAGACGTATATTTCCGCCGGCAGTTGACTTGCGGGGTGTGTGGTAGTAACCCATCTCTCGGGCTGTGTTGAGAATAAGGGCGCGGGTCTCGTCGCTTATACCCGGGCGGTTGTTCATTGCGATAGAGACGGCAGATGTAGAAAGTCCAAGCTTTGCGGCTATTTCTTTTGCAGACGGCATATTATACCCTCGCTTTAAGTCTAGATATATGAATTATAGCATTGTCAAGTATACAATTCAACTAAATTTAGTAAGAAGTTGCTAATAAATTGGCAGTATCCTACCGGTATAAATTTTTCTGAAAATAATAAGCCTCCCTTTATCCAAGGGAGGCTTTTCAGGTATATTAATTCTGTTATTCGGAGAACATTGTTTCTTCGGCAACCTTGGCTGATTCCTCAACCTCGGCAGCATCGATTTCTTCAAGGGGATGCTCCTTCTCAAGCCTTGTAAGCTCGCGGAGGATATTGATAAGAAGAGGAATGGCGATCATAATCGAAAGAACATCAGCGGCTGCCTGCGCGCTGCATAGGCCGTATTTCCCCCAAATTGTGCTCATGATCAACAGACAGGGAATCAGGCAGATAACCGAACGGGAAAGGCTCATGATGGTAGCGCTCAACGCGCGGCCGATGGCCTGGAACAGACCGTTAATGACAACGCTCCAGACGTGGGCAAGTAGCGTAAGGCACTGGAGACGGATCATAAACTTGCCAAGCTCGAGAATCTCTGTATCGGACTTGGTGAAAATGCCGATGATGGGTCCTGCAAAAATGAATATCGCGGTACCGCATACCAGGCAAACAATGGCGCCCAGAAGAGACGTGCTCCAGAAGGCCTTCTTGATGCGCCCGTAACGTTTGGCGCCCCAACAGTATCCGGCTATTGGCTGGAAGCCCTGGCCGAAGCCGATAACCATACTGCCGACGAACATCATGATACGTACGCTTACGCTGCAGGCGGCAAGGACGGAATCACCGAAGCCGGCAGCCAGATTATTGGTGACAACACTGCTTACGCTCATAAGGGCGGCGCGAAGGAAGTTGGGGATTCCCATGCGGGCGACTTCCTTGTAAATACCCCAAGTCGGGGTGTTGTACTTGAAGGCGATCTTTACCATCGTCTTTTTAGCGATAAACGGATAAAGCAGAACGGCAAAGCTTATAACCTTGGAAATGGCTGTAGCCGCGGCGGCGCCGGCAACGCCCCATCCGAATTGGAAGATGAAGATGGGGTCAAGGGCAAGGTTCACAAAACAGCCGGAAAGCATACCGACCATACTGCGGGTAGTGCTGCCCTCAGCACGGAGGACCTGGGAGAAGACATTCTCACCGGCCGTAAAGGGAGCGGCAAACAGTATGTATTGGGCATACTGCATGGCGTACACTCTGCTTGTTTCCGTGGCGCCCAGAAGATTGACAAGAGGTCCTTTAAAAATATACGCGAATACGGCGCAAACTGTGATGACACCGATGGATGTAATAGCGGTGGTGGAGGCAACCTTGTGCGCCTCATTATTTTTTTTCGCGCCCAGCAGGCGGGAAATATAGCTGCTGGCACCCATGCCGAAGCCCATTGCGATGGCACGGATAAAGAACATCAGACTGCTGTTGACGCCGACAGCGGCAGTGGCGGCGGTACCAAGAGTACTTACGAAGTAGGTATCGGCCAGATTGTAGAACGCGTCGATTAACATGGAAATAACCATGGGGAGAGCAATCATCGGAATCACCTTCATAACAGGTGCTTCCAACATCAGCTTTCTCCTGTCCTCCGGGCTCACACCCAGTTTTGAAGCCATAATAATTTCTACCTTTCTTTTACAATTCTTTCACAATTTAAAGGCAACAGCGCTGATATATAACGCTGTTGCCAACATATCTTACAGCGGCAATTATATAATCAGAGTTATACAATGTCAATAATCGGGTTGTACTCATTTAGCCGGTGATTGAGATGCTGAGGACCTGTCCGCCCGGGCTCTTGTAGTTGATGATTCCGGGCATGGTCTCGTTGGTTTGGTCGCCCTGAACCAGGAAGCTGCGGTCTTTGCCGTCTCCCTCGAAAGCTGCGGCTTCGACGTGGTTCATATAATCGACCTCACAGCCCGCGATATTGCACTTCACCTCAATTTGGCAGTCTGCAGCCGCACCTGTGCATACTATTCGCGGATCATCACCCAGATCGGATTTCCTGAAGCTTCCGGTGGGATGTTGACAGCCGTCGCTTATGACCTCAAGTGCAATCTCGGGCTCTACGGTAATATTTACCGTGTTGCTTGTGTAGCCGTTGTATGTGAAGTATACGGGAACCTCTGTCGATCCTGTATACCGGTTGGGGATCATGGCTGTGTTTCCGGACTTCTTCATACCGACCGGGATGCAGTATGCCGATACGTCGCTTACGTTGCCGTTGGGCATGCCGGCGGTGTAGGCGGTGAATTTCACCTTTCCGCCGTAATCGATCGGGTTACCGTTTATGCCGTACTTTGGTAGACCGTCCACGCTGAGGATCCCTCCGTTTACGTACACCCTAAGCGTCACGGTCGTGCTTCCGGCCTCGTTCCTGCATGTGGCAGTGATATTGGCATAGTCGTCGGGGCTGAGGCTCGGCCCGGTACTCATTACGATGCCGTAAGCGTTTACGGTGGCAACGTTCGGATTGCTGCTGGCCCAGGTGACGGTGTATCCCGTGCCGCGGTCGGGCAGGAATACGAGATGGCTTGCGGCGTCATAATTCTCACCGTTGTTGATCTGACCGTATGTCACATCAAAATAGATATTCGCCGCGCTCTTTATAACGGTTACGCTGCAGGCTGCGGTTTTGCCGTTGTCAGTCGCAGCCACCACGGCGGCTTTGCCGGCCTTCAGCGCAGTTACGGAACCGTTTTCGTCGACCTTAAGGATGCTTGAGTCGGTTACAGACCATTTTACCTTCTGTTCGGCGTTGTCCGGCGATACCTTAAAGGTAAGTTTCTTCCAATTGACGTTTGTGTTGAGAAGGTCCAGGACGATGCTGTCGTGGCTCAGCTTTACACCGGTAGCGGCGGCCGCCTTGACGGTAACCTTGCTCTCGGCCTTTATGCCGTTGTAGGTCTCGGCTGTGATGACGACCGTTCCTTCCTTCACACCGATAACCTTACCATCTTCATCGACGGTCGCTATCTTTTTATCGGCGCTGGTCCACTTGACCTCTTTGTTGATAACATTCTCAGGCCTGACCTCGGCGGTAAGTGTGATACGGCCCCCCTCCGTTTCCTTGCTGAGGATAACCTGGGCGGGGGCGGGATATACGATGAAAACAAGAGAATCGACTTGACCTGATGTGCTCACTTTTACGTCGGTTATACCTTCGCTGACGGCGGAAATCCTGCCGAATTCGTCGACCTTCAGCACGCCGGGGTTGCTGCTCTCGAAGGTTGGGATCTCGGTGGTGTTGTCAGGTATAAGCTTGCAGACAATCTTGTTTGTCTCGCCGACGGTAAGCTTATTAACCTCACAGTTTACGCTCATGGACGTAGCGGCGACGAACTTTTTATACGCGGCCGTAAGATGAAGGTCGCTTGTGACAGGAGTATCAAACTCGTACTCGCCGCTGCCGTTCATCCAGGCGACAAAAGACATATTTTCCTTCTCGGGAACTTTGACGTCGTCGCTGACAAGCTCGAACTCCTGAACGACACGCTCCTCCAAAAGTATATCTTCGATATAGAAGTTAACGGAATAAACTTTTACATATTTCGGAGAGATGACGGTCCTGCCTTTTATCGGGGCATTGAAATCAAACGGCTCGCCGTCAGCGCCTACCCAGCAGTCGAATGCGTAGCCCTCGGGCGGGGCAGGTACATTTAAGGGCTCAACAACACGGTCGCTCTTTTTTACCTTCTCTGTGCTGATAACGGTACCGTCAATGTCTTTGAACGTTACGGAGGACTTGCCAAAAACAGCAACCACAATTACCAGCGCTATTACGATCAGAAGGGCAGCGGTACCGATAACAACTGTCGGATATTTTTTACCCATAGCAGAGATATCTATCTTGATTCCAGCCATCTGTGCACTCCTTGGTCTAATAAATGAACAATCATTTAATACAAATATATATCAAAACGGCAGGCCTTATCAAGCGGGATATTTTAATTGCCCCGGGCGCCGAAAGGTTATATGATAATAGAAGCGAAAACCGGAACCGGCGCCGGTGGATAATACAGCCGGTATAACGGATATTAGGAGCAAATGATATGAGTTTAGAGCATTTTACCCCCGACGAGCTGGAGATACGGGATACTTTCCCCGCCTACGGCAACGCTACGTTTGAGCTTTACACTACGCCAATCACTCCGAAGGAGAACATGCTTCGCCTTTATCAGGGCAAGACGCCCATGTGGATCCCCTCCCCCAGCGAGACGGTCGCTATCAAAGTTGATGTCGACCCCGAGAACGCAGCCCGCAGTCCGTCCGGAGGAATAGACGGCTACGGCGTTGAATGGATGTGGGTGGACATTGCCGGCGGCGCTATGGTCAAGCCCGGCAACCCCAAGTGCCCTGATATCTCCGAGTGGGAGAAATACGTCACTGTCCCCGATCCCGACAAATGGGACTGGGCGGGCAGCTGGGAGCGCAGCAAGGACAAGATCCGTCCCGACCTTCTTACCTCCATCACATTCGGAAGCTGCCTGTTCGAGCGTCTTATAGCCATATTGGACTTCGCCGAGGCCGCTATGGCCCTTATCGACGACGACCAGAAAGAGGACGTGCACCGTTTCTTCCGCGCTGTTACCGACTACCGCAAGCGCTATTATGAGCTTTGCAAAAAATGGTTCAACAACGACGTGCTCAATTTCAACGACGACTGGGGTTCCCAGCGCGCCCCATTCTTCAGCAACGCAACTGCGAAGGAGATGCTTGTCCCCTACGTTAAAGAAGCCGTCGAAAAGGCCCACGAAATAGGCTGTTTCATCGACCTGCACAGCTGCGGAATGGTGGAGCCTCTTGTTCCTTTCTTCCTTGAAGAAGGTTTTGATACATGGGGTGGCCAGCCGATGAACGACAAGCCGAAGCTTAAGAAAATGTACGGCGACAGAATGGTGTTCACACATCAGATGGATGTCACACCCGAATCCACGGATGCAGAAATCGACGCCGCCGTGGCAAAGTACATAGAGGAGTTCGGATACGACAACCGCGGCCTTAACGGCACGCGAGAACCCCGTTTCCGCGCCAAGCTGTATGAGGCTTCAAGAAAGAACTATGATAAACTCCTGGCGGAAGGTAAAGTAATTTTATAATTGTCAGTATAATACTATTCTATATAATAACTGCCCCCTTTTATTAAGGGGGCAGTTTTCTTTTATCTTATAATCTCAGAACAGGCAGTAGACCTCTTTAAGCTTCTGCGCAAGGCCGAAGGCGTATGCGCGCAGCTCGGCAACATTGATGTCATCGGGATCCATACCGCGGAATTTGTTTAGCTTAACGCTGGGCGGGTTGTCCATGGGGACAAGTTCGTTGCATTCAAGGATATTGACGCAGATTTCGCAGGCTTCAAGCGTCTCGGACACAGAGGCGGCGGCATCCACCGAGAATATTCCAGTGCGCTGCAGCGTAAGGGCCTTCTTCACACGCTCCACGGCCATCTCGGCGTAGCCTTCACGGTTGCCTGCGGTGGGGATGCGGCTTTCGGTTCGGTTGCGATAGAAACCGTGAATTGCGGCTATAATTCCCGGGTCGCGGACGGTTCCGTCGGGATAGACGATACCGTGCAGAGCTCCCCAGAATCCCTCGATAACAAGATCAAATATATAGTAGCCGTAGTTATATTTATCGCAGAACTGCAGCTCCAGGTCATAGGGATTGGCGCGGCCGAGACAGCCCATCTCAGTGTTCATAACGGGCTTGCCGCCTTCTTCAATACCTACCTGCCCCGCAAATGTATAGGTTTCGTTGATTTCGCGGCTGTTGGTCAGATAATCGTGAAAACTGATTACGTCAACCAGGTCGCGGGTGGTTTCAAGATGTGCTTTCAGCTCGTGTCCGACCGTAATCGGTGTGTCGTCATCGGCCTCGCGTACCATACCGACCAGAACGCGCAGATCTTTTTTAATATTATTGTAGCCGCGGATGTACTCCATCGGGCTCGCGAAACGGAGGTAGTTGTTGCAGAAGGGCTCGTTGCAGACATCCCACATGAACACGTTGGGCTCCGGCTTCAGCAGGGACACCATGGCGTTGATATAGGAGCGCTTCTGTTTGAATTCGTCGGGGGTAAGGGGCTCGTACTGTGCAATCCCGTTACCGTTGAACAGGATGGGCATCACCGAAAGATTGTGCTTCACGCACAGGCGGATGTAATCCAGGTTCAGCTTTTCCATGGCAGCCGGGTCGCGGTACCAGGCTTGCTCCTGCATAAACAGGCGCACCGAGTTGAGGCCGATGCGCTCGGCATAGCCCAGCTCGCGGTCAAGCTGCTCAAGGCTCTTGCCGGGCCAGGGAGCATGGTGCACACCCTTGATGTTGCTGTAATCGGATGTTACGCGGTCTTTCCAGGTTTTCATAACGGGCCTCCTTTTGGCTGGATGAATTATATTATATAGGATGTTCCCAACCAATTAATCTGAATCTGTATACAAGGCATCCAAACTTTTTCTGACCTGCCCAAATTGCAATCCCTGATCTTCACAATATGATTTAACTGTTAACTGCAATTCGGGCATCTCGTCGCCAAAGACATCAGCGATATCTTTTTCCGTCAAGCCCATATTCAGCAGATCCTCAAAGGTAGTAAAACTGTCTATATTCCAAGATTCTTTTTCTTCACCGGTGACATACCCGGTGTTTATTTCCTTACCGGGCTCGGGACCGCCAGGTTGCCCCTCTGTGTTCCAAAGTCCGGCTAATTGCGCCGAAAATATTCCGCCGATCAATACAATGACAATAATGATCGCCAAAGTCATGCTTTTGATTTTTATCTTATTTTTAACTTTTAGTTTAGTTGATAACAGCAGAGTATCCTCAACGGGACAGGCGTTTTCGGATGAACATTCCAAACAGACGATACAATTGACATGGCGCACCGAATTTCGGCTGCTGATATCTATATTCATAGGGCAGACACGGTCACAGTTTTTACAATCGATACAGGTGCCGGTATCTCTTTTCAGAGAAAAAAGGCTTATTTTAGAGATTAATCCCAGAACCGCCCCAAAAGGACAAAGGTATTTGCACCAGGGTCGTTCGATCCATAAAGAAGCCAGCAAAACCAGAATCAACATGATTATGGCACTGACTGCCACCTCACCGGTCCAGAATTGAAATAAAGCATTATATGGATCTACCGTTCTAAATACCAGCTGCGCTGTAGTAGCCGTGACATAGAGGACCCAAATCAATACGACATATCGGAGGTAACGCAAAACCTTATCGACCCTATCGGGTATGAAGTGATTATATTTTTTACCGAATAACTTCCTGCCAATTTTACCGATCCATTCCTGAACACTGCCCAGCGGGCAAACCCATCCGCAAAATACAGCGCCGAATAACAGTGTGAAGATCAGAACCAGAAACATCAGGACAAAAGAAGAATCATGGATTCGTTGGACATAACTGCCTTCCGTCAAGAATTTGTAAATGCTGACCACGCCACCGAAAGGGCAAACGGAATGAGTGCTGGCTTCGGACAGAAACGGCAAACCATGCCCAGAATCAACCAGTTCTTTATTGATAACGACCAAAGCGATTAATAACAGGAAAAATATCTGTACAATCATTCGCACGAGAGACCGTTTCTTTTTTGTCTTTTTCACTTTTAATCCTCCCTCTTTTAACAATTATATCCAGCCTGACTATACGCCAGACTTTGATATTTAAGTCGTCCTGCGCAAATACATCAGGTGTGGTCACGCCTACAAATGAGTACCGCTGTGATGTAAACAGGTAAAAAATACATTACAAACCGGGAACGTCACCTTCGTCTACTGTTCCTTCTTCTCCGCTGAGAGTAATGATATCTTTCCCCGTAAATAGGATTATCTCCATCTCGGGCTTTTCAAATTTGTTGTCTTTTTTATTATCCATTTCTATATCCTCCGGGATTAAGTCTTTTTTAAGAAGCCTTGTAATATGATGACGTTTCCGAACTGTAGAATGTATTTTGTACACCGTCTTTCTCAACCGTTACAAATCCGACGGCGTAGTAGGTGCCCGGTTTATTTGTAACAAAGTTCAATGTGACATTGCCTGTTTGGGTCGTCAGACTGCTTGTGTAAACCCGCGCGCTTCCGTCAAGCGTCATATTGTCGCTGTTATCTTTATTGTAAATTATGCCGCAGGACACGACATTACCGGCTCCTTCGGGGACAACATAGGACATCGTGATCCGGATTTTGTTGTATTCGCCTTCGGTGAATTCTTTGAATTCGGTAACGACAGCCGACGGATCATTTTTAAGGGGATTCTCCGGGTTGTCGTAGACAGCGATTATCGTAATATCACCGCCCGGGCGTATGGTGCATACTCTGCTGTCTGACAGGGTTTTTATTACATTTCCGTCGCTAAGCTTCCAGCAGTAGAAGGGTACGTCGGCAATTGCCGCATCGGCGGTGAATATCCTTGCATCACCTACGTTATAGATAAATTGCTCTTGAGACTTAAGGGTATTTCCGTCTGCAGCCTGATACAGTACCGTTACATTATAGGTTTCGGGGTTGTTGTATTCCACGTTTGCGGTTATCGGTAAACCGGTGCCGGACTTTGCAAGGTTTTCAATTTGTGCCAGGGCTTCGCTTTGCGTTTTAAAGCTTTGCCCGCCGATATTCCATCCGCTGAATGTATACCCGAGACGGGATGGTGGAACAGGCACAGAGGCTGTTTTTGTAATTATGCCGGCATCAATTATGACGGTATCCGCGGATATCAGAGAATTGGAGTTATTAAGGAATTTGACGGATACCTCACCTGTTCCCGGCTCTTCGTTGAAAACCACCGGTCTTACAAACATATCGCGAACAAGCATGAAGGTATAGACTTGTGTCCCCGACAGTTTGTTCCCTTTTTCATCTGCCCAGTACAGGAATGTTTCGTTCTCCGATTCGCTGTAATTTGCCGTTACCTTGACGGGGCCGTTTACAGCCGCTTCATAAACATTATCCGTACCTGAAACGTTGCCGGCTACCGTTATATTTCCGGCATATCCGGAATCAACGGTCAAAAGGAATGGTATATTTGAAATAGATTCATAATACGCGGTAAGACTGACGTCTCCTGTTACTTCGAAGGAATAAATCGCATTACGGGATTTTTCGGTACTGCCTTCCTTCCATGCGATAAAACGGTAATTTGCAACATTCGACGCGACGACGGTCGCGGTCTCGCCGAGTGCGAAGCGTCCGCCGCCGATAAGCGCTGCAACAGGGCTCCCGCTGCAGTCCGAGGTGAGGGACACGATGTATTTTTGCTTAACTTCAATTTCTTTTCCCGAGGAATCCCAGGTCTGGAAACAGTCGCTTCCTTCATAATGGAAGTAATTGTTCAATCCGGCGCCCGGGTTGCTGCCGAAGTATCCGGATGTCAGCGTACGCGCAATCTCTTTTCCGTCGGAACTGTGTGTGGAATAATTGATGTCCGAACCAAAAAGATTACCTTCTACGGTTACCCCTGCGTTCCCGACAATATAAAGATTGCTTGGGGTATTATCGGCGCCTGTATTCCCGTAAATCTTTACAGGACCGGTTAATTTCAGTGAAGAATTGGATTCGAGACAGACTCCTGCCCCGTTTCCGCTGTAAGAACATCCGATGACAGTGACATTTTTTAATGTCAGCGTACACCCGGCGACGACTATTCCTCTCGCAGGGCCGTTGATTATTGCTCCGCCTCCGTCCGATGAATTATCGGTTATTAACGTGGGAGCAGAAATATACAGAATATAATTCTTATCTCCGGTACTTTCCTGCGTGCCGTCGACAGAGTGTCCGTTGAGATCTATTATCACGCCGGAGCTTATGTGAAGATTATTCTCTGTCACGTCGCTGTCCAGCCTTATTGTATCGCTGCCCGAATTGGCGGCAGTTACGGCTTCGGCAAGAGTTTCATATGTGGAAACCAGATCGGTTTGACTGTGAAATACTTTTACCCACGTGGGATGCGCATCCTTATATATAAATCTGACATCCGGATAGATGCTTTCATCTATCATCGAAGCCAGATCATCAGTGTAAAACGGCTGATACAACCACTGACTGTAATCGGTACTATAATAAAATACATTAAAACCGGTGTTTTCTCTGTCCAAAGAACATATCAGATACGTCCCTTGTTCCAATCCCAGTGCAGCTGCTTCAGCTTCGGTAACCTCTGCCATGTCAGTTTGCGATGATTCTGCTAATAACGACGCAAGATTACGTATATGATCACCTGATCGTACTGGAATGTACTTAAACTCAGTGGTACCGGTGTCATCCTCCACGGCGAAGGCCGTAAAGGGAACAAGACTCAGCATCATGATTAATATAAGAATCTGCGCGATCAACCTGTTTATGCGGGTGATATGCATAAAATATCTCCGGGTGGATGCAAAATTTTAGGCTATATGTACATGAAATATATTGTATCCTTTTCATAAGTGAAGTGCAATAAAAGACCTCCCAATGAAGCGTTCACTTAGGGATTGAGTAAAAAACTAAGTGAACAGCTTCAAACGGGGGCAAAAAGAGACCAGCCACTTTCAAGCGTAAATGCTTGTTGTGCTGGTCTTTTCAACGTTTTAGACGTGTTGATCTAGAGTGGCTTGATTTCACTAACCATAGTATCAAGAACACTTTTTTGCAATTTAGTAATCTCTTGATAAAGGTCTGATTGTTTTTTGTTTAGGTGAAAGAAATTATAATTAACAACCTCGTACTCGTTGTACCCGATTTGCTCATTGGCACTTATTGCCGTCCTGCTACAGAGATCTTCAAACTGTTTTTCCTCAGCTTCTGTTGGTGAGTCGTCTTGAAGATATTCCACGTATTGGGACTTAACCTCATGAAAATCAGGCGTTTCTTCCAACAATGAGAAATATGAACTTATGCTACTGTCGAGCTGTCTGACTTCAGCATATTTATTTTTCATCTCTATGAGGTTATCATTAAGGCGTTTTGAAAATAGTAATGAAGCTTTTCCTACAATCTCATTAATCTCTGGAGCCCAAACATTATCGGATTGCATACTATTGCCTGAACCTAAAAACTTCAAAACAGCTTTGGGCCAGCCTTTTGGACCATTAAAATAGTCTTGGAGCTCTTTGTAAACTTCGAACTTTTTGTCAAATAAAGCTATTCGGTTTTGCTTTTTTGAAACACTGATTGATATCCAAATCGCTACACCAGAAATGAAGAGGCCCACGATGGACAATATTCCACTTATGAAGCCTTGGTTATTGTTCAAGCATTCTATCATTCGATTTACTCCTTATACTAACCCGAAATATTTTTCAAAGAACTTCATCAGCTTCTCAATGACACTCTGCTTCTTAGCCGCTCTGTTACCACCACCGAAGCGTGATACCGGCGGCATGATCTTATCAATATCAGTGCCGGTAGTCTTCAGTGTGCCATCGCGGAAGGAATTGTCAATGAACCGCTTTGTCTCTTCCTGCTTGAGCTTTTCTTCGCTGATGAGTACCGCTAGGTCGGCTTCCTTCTGCTCATGGACAAATTTACGCCAGTCCTCATCCACCTTAGTGGAAGCATTGACTGTGTCGATAAAGTGTTCAATAAGTTCCTTCTTGCTGCGAAGCTGGATGCTAGAATTGACCGCTTTATTGATCGAAACCAGAATGCTCTTATCTTCACAGTTGGAAGCATGATACTTAGCCACGAGCATGAGGATGTAATCAATGTTGATCTCAATTTGCCGGATCAGCTCAATTTCAAATACGATATCGTCATTGATCTTTTCCTTGTCTGCAGTCTTATCCTTGGTGAATTCCTGATACAGGTCGATATAGACACTCTGATAGTCTTGATAGTCCCTGTTCGTCAGAATCTCATTACCTGAGAAGCTGTCGAAGGCAGTTAATATATTCTTAAGCCGTAGAATTGCACCAAACAATCGGATAAAATCTTTCTGATTCTGTTCTCCAATAATGGCTTGCCCTAGCGGGAAACGCTCGGTCAATTCATCAATCAACTCGCTATAGCCTGGTTGATGCTTACCATTCTCATCAAATCCATTATAGTAAGCCTCGTAGTTTTTCAACAGGACGATGCTACCTGCATCCTTGTCACCGAACAAGGCGATAGCTTCATCTGTCTCTTGCTGCAGATCGCGGAAGCAGACAATATTGCCGTAGGTCTTTACCGAGTTTAGAATCCGGTTGGTACGTGAAAAGGCTTGAATCAAGCCATGCTGTTTCAGATTCTTATCTACCCACAGCGTATTAAGCGTCGTAGCATCAAATCCTGTCAGGAACATATTGACGACAACCAACAGATCGACCTCGCGCCTTTTCATGCGCATTGATAGGTCCTTGTAGTAGTTCTGGAATTTATCCGAGGACGTATCGTAATTGACATTGAAGTCGGCATTGTAATCCGCGATTGCGGACTCCAGAAAATCTCTGGAAGATTGGTCCAGGCTGTCTGTGTCAAAACCTTCATCCGGGAATACATCCTCCGGATCAGCTTCATTCGCACTGTAACTGAAGATGGTAGCCACATTGAGCTTGCGACCGCACTCTTTTAGCTGCTTTTTTAACTCGGTGTAATACATCCTCGCAACAGGAATTGAACTAGTCGCCAAAATGGAATTAAAGCCTGCTACCCTCTGTCCTTGCAATGAATAAAAGCTGCTACGCTTGGTTTTCTGATCAAAGTGTTCTAGGATATAGCTGACTACCTCGCGAATACGGTTCGGGTCCGCCATTGCCTTTTCAGTATCAATGGCGGAGACATTTTTATCCTTCACATCGTTTTTCATCTTCACTGTGTTGATGTAGTCAATACGGAAGGGTAACACATTTCCATCGTTGATGGCATCCACGATGGTATAGGTGTGAAGCTTTTCCCCAAACGCCTGTGGCGTAGTCCGCATAAGCGGATTACCACCATTACCGGCATTGGCCGCAAATATGGGTGTCCCTGTAAAGCCAAACAAATGATAATGCTTAAAAGACTTCACAATTTTGCTGTGCATATCACCAAACTGGGATCGGTGACATTCGTCAAAGATGATGACTACGTGCTTCTTAAAAACCTCATGGCCTTTATTTTTCGACACGAACACGTCTAGCTTTTGAATGGTCGTAATGATGATATGGGAAGTGTTATCCTCTAATTGTTTTTGCAGGATTCTAGTTGAGGTGTTGCTGTTAGCGGCACCCTTCTGGAAGCGATCATATTCCTTCATGGTCTGATAGTCCAGGTCTTTACGGTCAACGACAAACAGCACCTTATCTATGTAGGGTAATGCCGAAGCAATTTGAGCTGTTTTAAAGGAAGTCAGTGTTTTCCCGCTTCCGGTGGTATGCCAGATGTACCCGCCTGCCTCAAGAGTGCCTGTTTTCTTGTAATTGCTTGATATCTCAATCCGGGAGAGGATGCGCTCAGTAGCAGCGATCTGGTACGGACGCATGACCAGCAGCAAATCCTCTGAAGTGAAGACACAGTATTTCGTCAGCACATTTAGTAGCGTGTGCTTTGCCATAAAAGTCCTGGTAAAATCAACGAGATCCGCAATGGCTTTATTGGTTCCATCCGCCCAGTATGAGGTGAACTCAAAGCTGTTGCTGGTCCTTTTACTTTTTTTGCGCTCACCTTCAGCGTTTTCCTTCACATGGCTCGACCGGGTGGTGTTTGAATAATACTTGGTGTGGGTGCCATTGGC
Organism: uncultured Oscillospiraceae bacterium; assembly: GCA_964446385.1. Lineage (GTDB taxonomy): Bacteria > Bacillota > Clostridia > Oscillospirales > Ruminococcaceae > CAYSRC01. The sequence continues at coordinate 63,892 of CAYUOH010000012.1, forward strand.
AATCGGTATGAATTCAACTGGTGACACCAGTCCGAATTTTTCAGTTTTTAACCGGGCCAGCGCTTCAAACCCGCAAACAGCATTTGACTTTAACTCTATAATAGGCTGATATTGCAAAAACAGTTTATCGTTGGTGTTTTTATCCGCTATACCCGCAAGAGCTTTCCTGATGTCTCCCTCACGGTTTATCTCAGCCTCCAGTTTCTCATTATAAAAACAAGCCCCAAAGTCTTTTTCCGAAACAGCAATTGACCTTTCTGATGCAATCAATAGCCTTTTCAAAAGCAAATCTACATCGATTTCATCATCTTCCGGCTCAATTTCGAATATCCCAATCCCTCCGCCTATTCGTTCAGTTACTAATAAAGGTTCTAAGGATTTTGCAATGTCATTGCAAAATTCAACCAGCTCGTTTTTGTTTTTGTAGTCAATGAGATAAAAGACAAATCGATTTTCATAGGTCTTAAACAATAGGCGAGTATCGGAGCAATACAAACTAAGTGTTTCAGCGGCCTGTTTTACAAGGTTCTGTGTATAGTGAAACCCATAATTGGCTGTTAGTAACTGAACTGTGCTCAAATTGATACTGATGGCCGCTCTATTTAATCCGTCCTTTTTTTTGATGTCTTTATATAGAAAATGTTCCAAGTAGTCACGATTATGTAAGCCCGTCCACTCGTCATGCTCATTAATGTATCTGAGATGGTTCTCCATCTCTTTGCGGTCAGATATATCAAGAATCAATCCTTCTAACGCTTCAACTTCACCATTATCATTGTAAATACCTTGCCCTATTTCGAGAACCCATTTCTGCTCACCGGTGGCAGTTACAATTTGATATTCACACTTATAATGTAACCTGGCAGGGATACTTCGTTCCCACTCAGCCCATAATATTTCACTAAATTCAGGTGTTATAATGCTATTAAACGGCAAATCACTGTTATTTATAAAACATTCCGGCAAATACCCTGTCAGATCATAACAACCATTAGAAACCATCAACATTGTGCCATCACGATCGTATTTGCGCCTGTAAGCCAAACCTGGCAGGTGAGACAATAGAACAGATTCTCTCCGTTCCTCCTCTTTTAATGCAATTTCAGCCAGCTTGCGCTGCGTAATGTCACGGGAAGACCCTTGAAATCCCACTGGATTGCCACTGTCGTCACGTATAAAAGAAATACTTATCTCAATCCAAATAATCGTGCCGTCCGCTTTATAATGTTCAACTTCGAACGTCCGCGACCTGCTTTTATCAATTTTGAGATCTTTTTCTTTTTCTATCTCCTCAAATAAGATGGATTGGATTTTAAGCAGCGTTGGTTCCGGAAATTTCTCTTCCAGCTTCCTCTGTATATGCTCTTGGGGAGATTCTCCGAGTAGCTTTTCAACGGAAGGGCTTATATACGTCGTATTAAAGTTTAAATCCATTTGCCAAACAACATCTGACATATTTTCAGTGATACTTCGATACTTATTTTCGCTTTCAATCAGCGCAGCTACAGCTGCTTTTTGTTTTGTAATGTCCTGAATCAAAGACAGATGGTCAATTATGTTTTCATTGATTGGAGCAAGAGCAGCAACAACCAAGTAAACCCAAACAACCGATCCATCTGGTTTAATATATCGTTTTTCCAGTGAATAATTGCTAATTTCGCCGGCTTGCAGCTTCCTGAAATTAACCATTTCTTCGCCCAAGTCGTCAGGATGAGTTATCTTTGCCCATCCTGAATTAATAAGTTCTTCTTTTGTTCTTCCGGTAATTTTCTCAAACGCTGAGTTAATTTTTATAGTATTATCATCTGATCGTTGCGGATCACAGTTATATGAAATAGCAATTCCAATAGGGGCTTGATCAAAAATCATATCAAAGGTAAATACCTGTTCATCCAGTTTTTGCTCCAATGCTTGTTTAGCACGTAATAGCATAACATGAACATCAATCCTGGCTTTTAAAGAGTCCATGTTGATAGGTTTTCTAATATAATCCACCGCACCCTGTTTTAGACCTTTGATTTCATTATCAAGTTCATCATAGTTTGTTAAGATGATTGTGCGCAGATTTTTATACCTATCATCCGTCTTCAATGCTTCAAGAACCTGAAACCCATCCATATTGGGCATGTTCAGGTCGAGTATCATCAGATTTATTCCCTCATGCTCATCAAGCATGCGCAAGGCTTCAACTCCATCATTGGCAGTCAGAATGTTGTAATCACCAAGCATATTTTTAATGATTAACCGGTCGGATGCCGAATCGTCAACTACCAAAATCTTAATTAACATTGCTTCCCTCCTTAGTTCACATCTCCCTTATTTCTCAGTCCTGGAATTTCGCAATTTCGCCAAGCAGCTTTTTTAGTTTTCGATTGAAATCTTTGTACAAAATGATTATTTCATCTTCTTTTTTCTCGTCCAAAGCTTTCTGCAGTTTTATTGACACCTCATACAACAATTTCGCACCAATGCTGCCTGAGCTGCTTTTTACTTTATGAACGATCTGTACGGCATTTGCGTATCGCTTTTCGTCAATTGCACCCGAAAGCTTGTCCATGGTATCCTGATTTTCATTGAAATACTCTGCGAGCACTTGCTTATAAATATCGGCATTCCCGCCCATACTCTTAAGACCGGCTGCTCTGTCAAGTATCTCAGGTTCTGAAGCTGTATCGTCTTCGTTTTCCAGAATAATATCTCTGATCGTCTTAAGGAACTGGTCGGGATCAAAAGGCTTGCTTATGTAATGGTGAATTCCGCTATTTTCACATTTTTCTTTAACCCCTAAAATCACGTCTGCAGTCATTGCGACGATAGGTATGCCGGAAGATATTTTTCTGATAGCCTCCGCTGCTTCATAACCGTTCATAACAGGCATATGCAGATCCATCAGAATCAACGATATTTCTTTCTTGTACTGAACATACAGATCCACCGCCTCCTTGCCGTCAGATGCCAGAATCGACTCAATGCCGATTTGTTGCAGAAGTGATTTCGCTATTAATTGGTTGGTTTTATTGTCTTCAACCACCAAAGCGCTATATGCTTTGTTCAGTTTCTCCGCTCTATCCTTCCCGTTTTCGGAAGGTTGTGTGGCCGATACTGCTTTCAAATTGAATGTATCCAATATGCCGTTAAAGAGAATAGAAGGGATAATTGGTTTACCAATACCCATATCTATCCCATATTCGTTGAGTTTATCAAACAGATCCTCTCTCATCATAGGCAGCAACATGATGAATTTCGGCTTTTTTACAATCTTTTTGTTGTTTTGTACTGCTTCAACAAATTTGAAACCACCTTCGGAAGGTGTTTCATAGTCGACAATGAACAAATCAAAGGGGTTCGCAAACTTACCGTCCGCTGCCTCAAGCATGCTCAGCGCGCTTGCTTGGGAGGTAGTAAGCTCGCAATGCATCCCGAAAGCACCAAGGTAGCTGTCAATAAGGTTCATGTTTGCTCCCGTTTTTTCCAATACAAGGGTTCTGACGTTTTTAAAGTAGTCCCCGGAGAGCGTCTTAATGTACACATCTTCCTTTTGTTTATCCACACTCAATGACAAATGAACGATAAAGGTTGACCCTTCGCCGACTGTGCTGAATACTTGTATTTGTCCTCCCATCAAATCAAGGAGGTTTTTTGCGACAGACAAGCCCAACCCGGAACCGCCAAAACGCCGATTGATGCTGCTATCACCTTGTATAAAGGGTGTGAAGAGCTTGTTTACTTGTTCTTCTGTCATACCAATTCCGGTATCTTTGATTGTAAACGACAGATGGTATTTGTCGTTCTCTTTTGCTATAA
>CAYUOH010000013.1:0-55182 GCA_964446385.1 uncultured Oscillospiraceae bacterium
GAGGGTTGGTTTGCCATGCGGCATATGGAGTTGGTAGACCTGATGTCGTACCACGACGAGTCTTATCTGGACTATAACGACCCTTCCTCCTCTGACGATAGGATTGTTGAGAGCGTACTCAACCTGCAAGATTTGTGCTCCAGACTTATGGGGGGGAATATAACTAACCGTCCGAACAACATCCGGAAAACAGCGTATGTTGTACCGGGCGAGATTCTAAACCTGACTGATCTGATGCCACAATACCGCGACGACCCAAAAGGAACTGCAAGCCTTGCCACCGAAATGCTCGCGCAAAGATTCATAGACTGTATCGATAAGTATCACCACGAGACAGGTAGTTGATTACGCAACCTCTGGGTTTCCGCTTTTTGTACTGTTCGGTTCAGTATCAACGGCCTTGTTGAAGACCTGTTTTTCTCCTAAATTAAGGATTATAGCCTGATCAGTCAGTCAAATCCGACCGGGAATGCCTTGGCGTACGTTTTTTATTATGATTCGTCATTAAATATAAAAGGGAGTGTATGGTCAATCGGTCATTTACCGACAGTATCATACAAAAACACAATGGAAAACATTCACAAACTCTCCAGAGGACTTAAACTCCGCTACGGAATCGGCGACTTTGGTGTCGCGGTGATGACTGCGAGTCTTCAGTTCTACATGCTGCTATACTACACTGACGTGGTAAAGATCGATCCGGGCATCGCAGGAACCTCCATGCTGGTTGGCAAGCTGACGTGGGATACGGTCAATGATGTACTGTTTGGATACATCTCCGATCGCACGAAATCCCGTTGGGGTAGGCGCAGGCCATATCTGATGTTTTGCCCGATTCCACTCGCTCTGTCGTTTTGGCTCCTGTATTCACTTCCGCAGGGCATGAGCAATGCCACGGCTTTTTTTGCTATCATCGGTTCGTTCGTACTCTTTGATACATTCCATACCATGATCACCATGGCATATCAGTCCATGAGCGCTGAGCTGACAACAGACTACAACGAGCGAACGAGCCTCGCGACGGTACGTATGGTATTCTCAGTTATCGGCTACATATCGGGTGCCGCGCTCACAACCTTACTGGCATCTATGATTCGCGACAACACGGGAACCTCTGATTCGGCAGCTTGGAGCAAGGTAGGTTTGATCTTCGGCGTACTCGCGGCTATTACGGTTCTCATCACAGGGTTGACGGTTCGCGAAAAGCCGGTGGTGAACGATAGTCCTACTAAAATGCCCCCGCTGCGTGCACTGGTCAGTACACTGGAAAATAAACCCTTTTTGCGCTTTGTGGTCATCTCCAGTATCATGAGTACTGCGTTTACGGTGGTGACCGCTATGCTCCCATACTATGTGATCTACCAGCTCAATATGGAAAGCACGATGTCTATCATCATGATGCTCATGCTCGTGGTACTTGGCTTGTTTTTGGTACCTTGTCAGATGGTTGCTATGCGCATCGGAAAACACAAGGCATACGCTCTGGGCTTGACCATTGCCTGCGCGGCTCTACTAGTTTCGTTTTTTTTACCGCATCGAGAGACGATACTCATCTACGCCATTGCCGTCGTTGCCGGATTGGGTTTTTCCAGCCAATGGGTCTGCCCGCATAGCATGATGCCTGATGTTATTGAATACGACGAACTAGTTACACACGAACGTCGTGAAGGTATCTACTTCGGCATGTGGAACATGACCGGTAAAATCACTGGCGCACTGGGCATTGCGATCTGCGGTTGGGGATTGAAGTTATTTGGCTATGTGGAAGGCGTTGAGCAAACTGCCACCTCACTGTTTGGCATCCGTCTCATGTTTTCCGTGCTGCCCGTCGTTCTCCTACTTGTGAGAGTGCTGCTTCTCATGCGCTATCCGATCAACCGGGAAACGCATGCGAAAGTGCTTGAGGAAATAAACAACCGCAATCAAAAGTTGCAGTAAGTCCATACCATGTGAAGCATGCAATTTCGGGCCTCTTATTGTTAACCTGCTCCCCGAAAACAAAACCAATTGTGGAATGATGAGAAAAATTTCAGCTTATCTCTGAGTCTAAATAAAAGAAAAACAAAGGCACCCTACGTTTGATTTCGTAGAGAGCCTTTTTTTAGGGATATTCATTTACATCCCAAATCACGCTGGAATTGAATTCTACAGCAAATCTGTCCTCATTGACATTGACCTTGTGTTATTCCTGCGCCTGGGGCACCAGTTCACTAACATTTGCTTCCTTGTTTGTGTCCTGCTCAATTGTCTTCATTATGGATTCTTTAATACTTTGAACCCGGGCGTTCTCTTCCTTGTTCCCACTGTTGAAATTGACGCCGAGCTTTTCGCTGATCAAAAGCCCAAGAAGCATCTCAAAGGCATTCACAGAGCTGCCTTGTTCCTGTCCACCCATGTTGACCACGGTCTTTGGGACAATGTCAATTTGTGATTTCTCGATGGCTGCGGTAAATTTGCTCATGACATCCTGCACGACCTGATACTGCGGTCCACCGTATGCGCGGACCTGCTCTTCGATGGCTATGGCCTTGCCTATGCCTACTCTTGCCTCGCGTTCAGCCTCAGCCTCGGCAATCGCCTTGATCTTTGATGCCTCCTGAAGAGATCTTTGAAAATCGGCCTTACCCTGGTTGCTCTGAATCTGAATATTGATATCCGATTCTGTAAGCAACCTTTGCTGCAGCGCCTTGGACTCGGCTTCTCTGAGTTCTTTTTCCTTGCCTGCGGCTTTTTCCTGCTGCGCATAGGTTTCTATTCGCTCAACGGCTATCTGTCTGTCGCGTAGCTGTGCAAGTATAACTTCAATCTTGTTGTCATTGGAGGACGCGGAGGGTGTACCGATGAGCACTTCCTCGAGCTCCAGGTTGTAATGCGCAAACTTTGCCTTCATTTCGAGGGACGAGGTATTTTGAATATCATTTCTTTCATGAATAAGCTGTATGAGCGTCTTTGTCTGGCCGATGTTTTTGAAATATGCGGAGACCATCGGGTCAAGCGTTTGATCAACGAGCTTCTTGATATCGCCGAAGCGCTGGATTACCAGAGGCGCTTTCTTGTAGTCAATATGCATGACCACGGAAAGCGGAAGCGACGGTTCGAAAGCATCCTTTGTGATAAGGCTGACTTCCCTAAGATTTTCGTCAAAATTATGCGAACCTGTCTGGTTGCTGATCCACTTGAGTATGATGTTCGTTGTCGGGACCCTTATGATCATTCCGGAATAAGTATTGAAGGCATATTTACCCGGCATGAGCGGTTCACTCCAGACACCGCGGAAGCCCTTTTCGACAAGTTCACCGTGCTTATATTCGTCTCCTGTGGAGTCAACACCTTTTTCACCAATAAAAGATACAACCACACCGACAAATCCGACGTCGATAAGGGTCTTGTCGATGAATTCCACTGTCGCAAAAAATCTGTTGATAAAGTATGTACCTTCGACAAGCGTTTGATACTGTCTGCCACGGAATCCGCCCGCTTTGAGAAATTTCTCAGGATCCTGAAAATTGTTATGGTATGTTTCCGGATTGTCCGGGTTATCACCGACGGCAGGTGCGATAATATCCTGCCTGTTGAGTGAAAGACCGTCGTGGACTGTTACGATTCCGACCTTATCATCACTGCCTTTGATAACGATAGGTCTGAAGCCGTCACGCTCCCTGAGTTGTTCCGCCATATTGATTATCGTAGACTCCTCAGATTTTGTGCCCATAGGCAGATAGTAAATTCTGTCCTGTGTTATGATGACAAACTGCGCAAGATTAAATGCGTATGTACCTTCACGAACAATGCCGCGCTGGGGCCCTTTCTGGCCTCCGTTAAGTAAAAAAGCTTTGGCATTTTGAAAATTACTGCCTTCAGGGACGACTTTGCCCAGAGTCTGAATAGGTTCAAGAGGCCGTCCGTCCCGAGCGAAGACATAAGCGATCTGCCCTTGCGGCACAGTCACAAGCGGACAGAGGTGCACAATATACATTAGCGGAGACAGAAGATGCAGACCGCCTCTGATAATCTGTGGCTGGAAACCGGCTTCGCCATTAAGTGCGATGATCTGCTCGTTCAACGAGCCCTTTGTAGACCACCATTTTTCTACTATCGCAATCTTGTTGTTAGGTACAATTCTTAGACCGATAAGCCAAAAGAATAGAACAATGCCGAAAACAATTGAAATTGTAAGCAACAAACCGTCCATCGCGAACCTCCTAAAATATTTATTTGTCCCTTTGGTACAGCTGAATCATACGCTTTATTTATAGTACAGTCAATGTACGTTCATTAATGGCTGCGGAATTATTATTAAAGTTAATCCTGTTCGTCTTACTTTTTACGATAGCATCTAGAATCACATTGCTAAGCATTTCTTTTGATTTATATTTTGGATCTATTATTCAAATGAAGAGGATAAAGCACCAGAATATATTAATATTGCACAGATTAATTTGACATATAAGAAATATTTTATATATAATTCCGAAATATCCATTGACATTCATAATAACACATGCTACAATAAAAATGCTCCCCCAAAGGATAAAACCGAGTAGGTGAGTCGCCCCGGTAATCGGTAACGTGGTTTTAGAGCTTGAAACCTGCGAGGGCAACACTCTATTACAAGGTTACAGCGGTCGTAGTTTTCGGATAGTTTTATGGTTATTCGGGAGTTGCGATCAATGATTGGTTTCAGCACAATGATAGTAATATCTGGATTGTGTAATATCAGATGGCTGAGCTTAGGGGTAGTAAAATAAGGAGAAGTGCACCATTGTTGTACGAACCTACTTAAGGGCACACCTTTTTCTAATCAAATGGGTGTGCCCTAAGCTTTTTTGTTTACTTGTCAGTATTGATTTTGAGGAGGTCAACTTTATGGACAGTATATTTACACCAAATGCACCCGATCCAATCGGGCCGTATTCTCAGGCGATAAAAACTGGAAACATGCTTTTCTGTTCAGGACAGATAGCGATTATTCCGTCGAGCGGAAAACTGGCGGGAGAAGATATAGAAACACAGACAAGGCAAATATGTGAAAATATCAAAAGCATCCTAAAAACTACTAATATGGACTTTAGGGATGTTGTTAAAGCCGTATGCTATTTGACTTGTGCAGATGATTTTAAAAAATTCAATGACGTTTATGCCGAATACTTCGAATCTTCACCCGCGCGCTCGTGTGTGTTTGTTTCCGGTTTACCGAAGGGTGCAATAGTTGAAATTGAAGTAACTGCGAATAAATGAAAAAGTAGAAAGTAGTAGGGATCAAATTCAAGTGTTTGGTAAATTAATCAAAATTATATACACCGAAAACCCTGATAAATGATGTTGTAATAAAGACTGATAACTCATATAATTGAACAAATAAAAATATCAATGCAACACCGGAGACCCCAAGCAGTGCTCTGCATGTCCGTCCCGGATTTGATTTGCAGATACTTTAACTCCGCTGTGCTTACGGCGGAGTTTTGTGTTTTGGCAAATAAACTGAAGTCGACTATAACCGGAAATATCCATGAGCAAAATAAGACTTTCTGAAAATGACTTCAAAATCGTTGTTTCAAGGCGGTGATAATATGAATGAAATGAAGGAAGATTTAATCGCTCCATGCGGGATGAACTGCTCTTTATGCAGCGCTTATCAATTCGGAGAATATGATTTAAACAGACATGGGTTTCACAAAAAATACTGTTTAGGCTGCATTCCGAGGGGAGAAAACTGCACACATATGAGAGATGCGTGCGAATTGCTGGCAAAAGGTAGCATCCGTTTTTGTTATGAATGTAGAAGTTTCCCATGTAAAAGGCTGAAAGCATTGGATAAGCGATACTGCACGAAATACCATATGAGCATGATAGAAAACATCAACTACATCAAGGAATATGGAATTAAAAATTTCATAGATAAGGAGCGTGACAAATGGCGCTGTCCGGAGTGCGGAGCGACCATATGCTGCCACAACGGACTATGTTTGAATTGTAATATAGATACGCTTATGACGAATAAAAAATACAGGTGGGAAACGGGTAAAAAACCGGAGACTGAAATTATGGAATCAACCAAGGAACAATTACTTAGAAATCCTGATACAGAGCCGACTAGCGACGTTATTGCAGAGGCTCTTAAGGATGCAAATAACGTCTATATAAAGTTTATATCCGAACTTGCAAACCATGGTATTCAGATGGAATGGCGTTACTATAACGACGGCAAGGCGTGGCTGGCAAAAGGACTTTATAAGTGGACAGGTGCAAGAGGAGGATATAAAGAAAATACTGTTTTTTGGTTATCGGTTTGGGACGGATTTTTTAAAGTGGATATCTATTTCCCAGAAAAATCCCGTGCTGATGTATTGAGTCTACCGCTTGATCATAAGTTTAAACTTATTATAGCGGACTCAAAACAAATGGGGAAACTGAAATACTTCCCTCTTGTTTTTGAACTCTGTTCGGATGAAATGTTTAAGGCAGTTTTCCCACTTATTGATTTCAAGATAAGCTTAAAGTGATAGAATTGATTTAGAAGCTAAAAGAGTGAGAGCGGGAAAAACCAGTAAATTAATATTTCCATGTGCTCTATGTTTTGTTTCGTGATGGGATACCGGTTGTGGACAATGTAGTGAGGATAAAGAAATGAAAAAATATCCGAGAACGGATAAATACGAAAAAAGTTGGATTAGTGAAAACTGGATGGGACCAAATCCGCTTTGGTTACTTGAGGAATTGTGCGAACACCTGGAATTAAAGCCAGGGATGAAGGTTCTTGACATGGGCTGCGGGAAAGGCATCACTTCAGTATTTCTAGCGAAAGAATTTGGCGTAACGGTATTTGCCAACGATCTGTGGATTGACCCGACGGAGAATTTTAAGCGCTTTGAGGAAGCCGGCGTAGCAGAATTGGTATTTCCTATCCATGCTGAAGCCCATACCCTCCCTTATGCAGAGGGTTTTTTTGATGTTGCAATATCAATAGACAGTTACCAATATTACGGAGCGGATGAACTGTATTTTCCCTGTACATTTTCAAAGTTAGTAAAAAGCGGCGGTCAATTTGGCATCGTGGTTCCGGGTTTAAAGAAAGAATTTGAAAGAGGTTACCCTGATACACTTAAAAAACATTGGAATGGGGAGATGTTCAGCTTTCATAGCAAGAATTGGTGGCGTTTTCTTTGGGAAAAGACCGGAATTGCCGATATTATCGCATGTTATGATATTGAAGAACCTAAAGAATTATGGAAATCATGGGCAGAATGGGCAAAGGATAACCTCGGCTTTAACGATGTGGAATTTATAAATTCTGACAAAAACGATGACATTGCTATTATTGTAATGAGTGCAATAAAAAAATAGCCTGCTCCTCCGGAGTTATTTTTCAATATATATCATGACTATTTTTTACTGAGGTGAAAGATGAAGAATTTCAACCGGCAAAATCCACTGTTTTCTCTTTGCGGTTTAAACTGCGGATTATGTTCTATGAAATTAGGCGGTTATTGTCCGGGGTGCGGACAGGGAAACAAGCCGTGCAAGGCTGCAAGATGCAGTATAGAGCATAATGTGGAATACTGTTTTCAATGCAATGAATACCCTTGCCCTATCTACGATCATGCCGATGAATCTGATTCTTTTATAACGCACAGAAACCAAATGACTGATATGGAAAAGGCAAAACAAATCGGGATGGAAGCCTATAATGTAGAACAGACGGAAAAAGTTGAGTTGTTGAATGTTTTACTATCGGAATATAATTCAGGCCGTGAAAAGACATTATATTGCCTTGCCGTAAATCTCCTTGAGGTTGATGAAATTAAAAACGTACTGGAAAAAGGATCGGATTATTCTGAATTGACGGATATGTCCCTTAAAGAGAAAGCTGTCTATGTTTCAAATTATATACGTCAGTTAGCCCAAAAGAAAAATATAGAACTGAAACTTCGAAAGGTATAATTACTGTTTACTTAATATCTACTCGGCTCACAAGATGGCGAGCACTAAACAAAGAAGGTGCCGGAATTAAATCCGGCACCTTTTTTATATTCGAAATAAAGTCAGACGGGCACACTAGTGGAAAACAAATCTAATATATCGTGAATAATTATGATCATGCTGTTTTATAATTCTATATTTCAGTGTATTATTCTCAAGTAATCAACGTTATAATATATAGAATATATACTGCAATGATATTACCCGGGGATAGGTTATAAACATGGTTTTTAGCAGCATAACTTTTTTATTTTATTTTTTACCAGCATTATTCTTTTTATATTATCTGGCTCCCAAAAAGCTAAAAAACTTAATTATGATAATCGGAAGCTTCGTGTTTTACGCATGGGGTGAAATAAGGTTTTTGCCGGTAATGCTGGCGTTGTCTGTCGAGGATTATATTTGCGGAAGACTTATGGAAAAAAACCGCGATAATGAAAAACGCAGGCGCCTGTTTATGCTGATATCGGTGATCAGCAATCTATCCGTATTGATTTTCTTTAAATATACAAATTTCTTTGTCGGTAATTTTTGTTCATTATTTGGAATTGAAAATATGGCGATCAATATAATACTCCCAATAGGAGTATCATTTAACTCATTTCAATCAATTTCTTATGCCATTGACGTATACAGGGGAACGACGAACTGCGAAAAAAGTTTCTATAATTACCTTACTTATACGACATTGTTTCCCCAGGTTATTGCCGGACCGATAGTTCGTTATGTAACGGTTGAAAACGATCTTGACGATCATAACATGACTGCTGACAGCCTTTCCCGCGGAATGCGCAGATTTATAATCGGCCTTGCAAAAAAGGTATTGATCGCGAATAATGTCGGCCTGCTTTGGAGCAATATATCATCAGGCGCTGCGGGTGAACCTTCCGTTTTACTGTACTGGCTTGGTATCACAGCCTATTCCTTTCAGATATATTTTGATTTTTCGGGATATTCCGATATGGCAATCGGGCTTGCCCGTGTCTTCGGGCTTACTTTTGACGAAAACTTCAATTTCCCTTATATCGCAAAGAGTATAACCGAATTCTGGCGGCGCTGGCATATAACGTTAAGTTTATGGTTCCGCGACTATATATATATTCCGCTCGGTGGGAACCGCGTCTCGATAAAAAGACATATTCTTAATCTTCTTATTGTATGGGGGCTTACGGGTTTCTGGCACGGAGCTTCCTGGAATTTTGTCATATGGGGTCTGTATTTTGCGGTAATATTGATTTGCGAAAAATATTTTTTCATGAGTTTTCTGGAACGTTTACCGGCATTCCTTCGTCATATTTATACTATATTGCTTGTCATGATAAGCTGGGTAATATTCTATTTTGAAGATATGGGCATGGTTATTGACTTTTTGAAGGGAATGTTCGGATTTAACGGGGTTCCCGCCCTTAACAGTCAATCGTTGTATTATTTGTTCGGTTACGGAATGATTTTTATTCTGGCGGCATATTTTTCCACCCCGCATTTCAGAAAAATAATCGATGCAACGGAAAAAAGCACAAGAAAATGGGTTTGGAGCGCGGCGACAGCGGTTTATATTTTAATATTCGTCTGCTGCATAGCTTATCTTGTAAACAGCACATATAATCCTTTTTTGTATTTCAGATTTTAGAGAGGCCTGCATGAAAATTACCTTTAATAAAATATTCTTTTCGGTTTTTATATTGTTATGGTTTGCAGCCGTACTAATCAATATACTGACTCCCTTTCGAAGTTACTCAGAAAACGAGAACAGATATTTTTCGAAAATCCCGGAATACAGCTTTGATACACTGATTAACGGGGAATTCATGAACAAGGTTAATGATTATGTAAATGACCAGTTTATCGCACGGGATAACTGGATAAGCGCCCAGAGCATGTTGGAATATTTCATCGGTAAACGTGAAAGCAATAACGTCTTTATATGCAAAGATTCTCTTATCGGTAAAATCGACGGACCCAATGAAGAATATATAAAGGATAATATAGCAGGCATATATGATTTTATTACTGCAACGGAAACGCCCGCAAGTCTTATGATAATCCCGGGCGCATCTGAAATACTGTCTCACAAACTTCCGTCGTTTGCCAGGGTTTGGGATCAGAAAGAGAAGATCGATGAAATATATAATTCGATCAATTTCGCAAAATGTATTTCTGTCTATGAAACATTGTCAGATCACAAAGATGAGTATATCTATTACCGCACCGATCATCACTGGACGACATATGGCGCATACCTGGCATATACTGATTATTGCAATGCCTGTGGCTTAAGTCCGGCCGAATATGCCGCGGATAAAATAAGTAAGTCTTTTAACGGCACTCTTTATTCGAGTTCCGGAGTAAGGTTTATTAATAGCGATACTATTGAAGCGTTTATCGTCGGATCCGATGCCTACTGCGATATTTTCGACGGAAATAATACACAACGATATGACAGCATATACTTCCCCGATTATCTTAATAAAAAGGATAAATACGCATATTTTCTGGGTACCAACCAGCCGGTTGTCACAGTATACGGAGATAATGTAAACGGACCCAGGCTGATTTTATTTAAAGATTCTTATGCTCATTGTATGGCACCGATGCTGCTTGAGCATTACAGTCAAATAACTCTTGTCGATTTGCGGTATATTAACCGTCAGTTCGATTACTATTTTGACGTCAACGATTATGACGAAGCGTTGTTTTTATACAGTATTGATACTTTTGGCAATCAAAACGATATCAGTAAACTGAGCACCTATAAGAACGCGGATTGACATTTATATTAGGAGGTTATTTATGAGTACTCAATCAAAAAGGAACTTTTTCTATCGTGTTTTATGCGGTGCATTCATCGGTATCAGTATTATTGCGCCCGGTATAAGCGGAAGTATTATGGCGGTTATGATGGGAATATATGATGAACTTATAGATATAATCTCAAATCCTTTCAGAAATTTTAAAAAAAATATCATTTACCTACTCCCCATGTGTATCGGTGCCGGATTAAGTATGGTTTTATGTCTTAAATTGTTGAAATTCGTATTCGAATATTATCCTACGCCGGGATACCTGCTGTTTATAAGCCTGATTGCGGGCAGCTTCCCTGCAGTACTGCAGGAAGCAAAAGCAGACAAATTCAAAGTAAGATATATTTTCGGAGCGTTAATTGCCTTCGCATTTGCACTGACTATCGGTTTTCTGGCAAAGAACGATGTCGCTGTAACTGTTGATACGGCATCGGCAGGCAATACAGCAAGGATGGTATACCTATCTGCGAGCGGAGCTGTTGCGGGGATTGCAGGCATGATCCCGGGAATGAGCGTATCAATGATCCTTATGATGCTTAATGTGTATGAGCCTCTCCTTAATGCTGCCGCGGGATTTGATGTCATAACAATTTTTCCTGTCGGAATGTGCTTTGTAGTCGGAATGATCTTGTGTTCAAAACTTACTAAATTCATTTTTAGAAAATATCACGGCATCGGTTATTTTGCGGTTTTGGGTTTTATGTCAGGCTCGATTATAAGTATATTCCCCGGATTGCCAAACGGATTATTGGATTGGGTTCTGAGTATCATTGCTGTCGGTACCGGAATAGGTATTTCATATATATTTAAAATACTTGGTAAGAAAATCAATACAAGCAATAATTTACAAAATGAATAGTATGATCATTCGACTTTGACAGAAGGCTGGAGCAGACAGAATAGAAAGCAAACATACAGTATATTGAAACATTGAAAGAAGAGAAAACATGGATGTAATTACAAATATAGATTTTTCTATATTGGATTTTATTTACACACATTTTTCATGCGAATTATTAGATTTTCTGATGCCGAGAATCACTTCTCTCGGTAATGCCGGTGTAATTTGGATATTGGCATCTTTAGTTTTAGTCTGCACAAAAAAATATAGAATGAACGGAGTTATAATGCTTATTAGTCTGAGTGTTGGTGCATTGGTGGGCAATATAATATTAAAGCCGCTAATCGCTCGTCCCCGTCCTTGCTGGATAAACGAAACGATATCCTTGCTAATAAACATTCCAAGAGATTATTCATTTCCATCAGGACATACACTTTCATCAGTAATTGGGGCCGTTTCGTTTACTGTCGCTAACCGGAAATTCGGGCTTATTGCTATACCGCTTGCCGCTTTAATTGCATTTTCACGACTTTATCTTTATTTGCATTTTCCGAGCGATATTTTAGCTGGTATGGTGCTTGGCATAGTAATCGCGTACACGCTCTGGAAGATGCTTAACCCTCTATTAATAAAGCAGCAAACTGATAATTGCCCGAAATAAACGCAGGGAGAAGATATACAGTAGTAATGGATTATTCAAATTATTAATCAGCCTAGTTATGAAGGTTTAGCCAAACTATTGAAAAGTATCAAACCTCAGGAAATACGGGAGAAACCGTTTCATATATTATCAATTTGTGATATAAAGCAACCCGCCCCGGGAGTCTATCCGACCGGGGCGAGTTTTTCTTATTTCATTTGCGTTTATACTTCCTGTCAAGATGATGCCGATGATTGAACCTGCCAGGTAATCGGTGCAATCCTTACAAAAAGTCACATAAAATAATGAAAGGCAACTCCAAGAACTGCGCTCCCTCGTTTTTCTGTGGTGACTTTAGGGGTCAGGATATTTAATTGTCGAAAGAAAATATTGCGAGAATTTTGTAGCTTTGAACAACACTTGCGCTGTTAGATTCTAGTTTAAAACCCCTCGCTGATTATCAGATTACCATTGCCTGCGAATTTCGATGCTGCATCATACTTATGCCAAATCTGATATGTCACGCTGTAACCCTTGCAGGTAATCTTTACTGTATATCTTGCAGTGGGATCGTAGGAGAACATTTGATTAACATCTATGGAGAGATGCGTTTTTCCACCTCCCAGATCATCGTTGAGATTAAAATACTGAATTTGTGTGATATCTAGAGGTACACCATTTCTACTTACTTCATAATCATAACTCAGGTAATGATTATTGCTTTTGGTGCGAATGTAAATACTATAATGCCCCAAATTTGGTTGATCAATTTCTTCTACTCCGCCAAAGATATGACAGCTTATAGATCTCATTTCTTCCACAGGCCCGACAACGACTAAATCGAAAGCCATCCCGTCCATGTTATCTTCAAATTTAGCGTACTGGGTTTCATCTACAAATACCTTTTTCAGAGACCTGCAATCAACAAGAGGTGCGATATCAACAATCTGCGTACCGCTAATACACAATTCTTTCAACCGTGAAAGATTTTCGATGCCGGAAATATCTCTGATGGGATTTCCTGTAAGATCTAAATATTCAATGTTGCGCAGTACCCAGAGCGGGCTCGCATCGGTAATCAGATTCGCTGCGACAGTAAGTTCCTTTAAATTCTTCAGTTGTGAAAAGTCGCTAACGCTTTCGATGCTGCCAAAATGTGCAGTACTCTCATTTCCGTGAAAAAAAACGGCCGGATTCTTCTGATGGTTCTCGTAGTCTATCTCTGTCCCAATGAACGAAGTATCACTGCGTTGTTCATCCACGCTTTCCCCATAAAGATAGACATGCTCAATATCCGACATTCGTCCGGAATATCCTAATTTTGCGAGCAGTGAATCCTCAGATACTTTCGCTCCGACCTGCGTGGCGAGAACTACAGTGAACGCAACTGTGAGCAATATGACTCCGCTTAGCCCCCAGGTCGTCCAACTAGCCGCGCGTTTTTGAGCAGTAGTAACCTGAAGATTCCGCATAAGTGTGGAAAAGACAAGTTTGTCCAGAAAGGCTTCCTCGGAAGCACAATCATGCCGTAAAATCCCTTGCTGCGTATTTAGCAGCAATCGCTGCGTGGGCGTAAGGCTGACTGGAGCAATATGCACAACCAAGAGAGGATTATTCATCTGAACAGCATATGTGATAGTTCGGTTGACCTCGTAGTTTTCTAATGCTGCAGGCGATAAAAGGAGCAAAACAAGAGCAGACTTTTTGATACGCATTTTATCAAAACGTGTACTCGGCCAGACTTCATATCCCTTATCCCGTAAAGCCAAGAGCACCTTCATTACATATTCACTGTCTTCCGGTGCGAACATCGCATAGACAAACGGTTTGCCATTTCCAGAATAAGGTTTGAACTCCATATTCTCCTCCTTTACTCGGTCACTACCACTTCAAAGTTACCGGTAATTATATCCGAAACATAAGGCACCATATCAAGGCTTACATAGAGTTTCTGTAAGCCCGTCATTTCCAGAGCAGGTGATAAATCTGTAATACCGGTGTGTGAGAGTTTTAGAACTGAGATATTGTCCAAACCGGAAAGAGGCATCAAATCCTTAACATCATTACCGGAAAGATCAAGGTATGTTAGTTTGGTAAGATTCTGTAGCGCCGTCAAATCAGTAATGTTTTGATAACAGATCGCCAGCTCATTGAGATTGATCAGTTTGGAAATGGCGGTCAGGTCGGAGATATCGCCACGCTGCACCGCTGTACCGCCGACGCAAAATGCGCCGTTCTGATAATCGATTCCGCTGCGAGTGGTTACAAACGCGTTTCCGCAACAGTAGAGAGCTTCACCGCTAGTCTGAGAGATAATAAGATCACGCATCATCGTACTGGACCAGGTGGTCATCTCAATGATCTGTGCGCTTTCTTCCGAATTGCCCGGGGTGACGGCCAAAGTCGTCGTGGTTAATCCGGGTTTCTCGCCAAACCAGCCGCGCATATATCCCAACAGTGCAACGCCGAATACTACAGCCAACGCGATACCGACTATTCCGACGATCAATGCTGTGTTCAGGTGTTTGGGGTTTGGATCACGCTCAATTTCATAGCCTTCCTTGCCGTCTCCGATCAGTTCATTTTGCAACGCACCGGATTGAATGAGCCTTTCTGCGGTATCAGCAGCTATGCTACCCGCAGTAATATTTGTCGCGGGCGAAAGCTGCATCTTCATTCCCGGTGGCATCGGTGCGTCGTCCATGCACACACATGCCATCGTCTTTTTCGCATCAACGGCGAAATTGATTTCCCGCTCGCAGTTACGGTTTGTGTTGAAATTTTCTGACGGAAAGAATAGCACGACGGTAGCGTTTTCAAGATGATTGGCGATAAACTCTGCCCAGCGTGCGCCCGCCTCGATGCCTTCGTCGTACCAGACACGATATCCGCGTTTGTGTAGTTCCTCCGCAATCGGTAACACCGCAACGCTGTCCACGTGTGCATAGCTGATAAAAATGAATGGTTTTTCTCCGCGGTAGACCGGAAACCTCGCTCTTGAAGCCATTTTCCTTTACCTCAATATTATTAAAATCCTGTATATGATTGTCAATGGCTGAACAGATATGATATTGCATTCCACGGTGTAACCAAGTACATCATTTCAGAAGCGATATGTGCTCGCTCTGCTTTATGCAGACATTCCACGAGTCTACCATAGCGTGCGTATATTTTTAATACTATTATATCTAGAAAAACTTATAATTGAAAGGGTTGCACTTTAATGCTATATTTCTGTTAAAAGAAATATTCACTTTTATGGTAGCTGAATAATAATCGTTATGTATTAATGTGGCACTAACCCGCAATAAGGAAGGAGTTCGAGAAATGAGTTATCGCGCGCTCAATAATATGCGAAATAAGAATCTTGATAAGTATCATTTGGAACACACAGTCCGAATTCCCCCTTTACCTGAGACAAAACGGAATTATGGCAAAGAGGCACTGCTTTTTATCCGCGACTGCTGTGAAGACCTAAAATTTGACTATAGTACAGAATCACGCAGATCTTTTTCCGATTCTGACGGCAGAAGCGCCGGGAAAAACCAGATTCCATACAACATGGAGCGTGACCTGGATCGCCTCAGTTTTGAAGTGGCAATCGGGCGGTTTCTCTCCTCCGGTTCAAAGGAGGACGCATTTGATATCTATTATTGCTACTGCGAGATTTTCAAGCCGTTTGGCACAGGTTATGATTCCACGGGGTTACTGCTGGAACTTTTGAGCGAGCACGAATCCAATGCAAGTTCGCTTCTTATGAAGCATCGTGACCATTATTCTCACAGCGTATATGTTTTCCTTATCGGGCTTGTCATCTACAAGAATCTATCTTCATTTCGGACAGCTTACAACAGTAAGTACGGATTTAAGGACAGCAAAGAAGCCTCGTGCCATTTTCTTGAGTATTGGGGACTAACCTCTCTGTTTCACGATGTCGGATATCCCTTTGAAATCGCGCATCAACAGATGAAATCTTATGTATGCAAACTGGATTCGAATAACAACGACGCCTTCGGTTTTTCACCATATGTGTCATACCGTAATGTAGACGAGTTTGCGTTATCCAGGCTCGGCGATTTAAACGATTTTTACGCAAAAGCTATCATCGAACGCCTTTGCGAGGGTTACCTAAGCCACACGGACATCGAACCCTATTATGCAGAGCACCAGCTTCAAAAGGCCCTGAAGGATCGCGCGATCCATGAAAATCCGACAGAAAAGGATTACCTCTACATGGATCACGCTTATTTCAGTGGACTAATTATGGCAAAGACCTATCTCAAGCGACACAAGGAAATTGACCGCTATGAAATGTTGCCGCCTGCGGTGCTGGATGCGTTATGTGCCATAATTCTGCATAACAGCCTGTTTAAATTTACCATGCGCTCTTTTTTACACACGCAGGAACCTCTGCGCCTCTCCGACGGGCAGCCCCTCTGTTACCTGCTGATGTTTTGCGATGAGTTGCAGTGTTGGGACAGAACCTCCTATGGGCAGAACAGCCGAAATGGTATTTACGCGTTTGATTTTGATCTGGAGTTTACGCGTGACGGAATGCGCTGGATTTACTATTATGACCAAAGTTACGAAAGAAAGGTATTGAATGCGAAGTCATACGCCGACATGCTCTATGATGGGTATAGGAAAAAAACAGGCGCAGTGCGGAACGGTCGCAGCAGGTTTGTGGACGACATAGATGAAATCACCTTCATCCGAGACATCGTTACAGCATTTGAACCGAATGTGAATACGCCAGATCCCAGTGCAATTATAGAAACTCGTATCGAAAAAAAGCAGAAGCGCACGGGACTGTATCTTTCTGATAGCAATTATCTCAACCTATATTCTTTTGCCCTCGCTCTTAACGGGCGCTACGCAGGTGCCAAAACTGTAGAGCAAATGAAAACAGCCTTTGAAGAAAACCTGTCGCTTGAATATAAACTTTCCAATATTGCGCAAGCAAAGGGATTTGCCGCGCAGTTGGAGTCAATCGACTGTTTTTATACCGACCGAGCGGTTGATTATTTACCCGTGACCGATTTTCATGCGCTTACACAGGAAAGGGGACACGAGAACGACCTTATGAAAATAGCCGTTGCGGAGCATGAACGCTGGTGCAAAGAGAAGTGCGCAATGGGTTGGGATTACGGCACCGCTCATGTTGAAGCTGACATACTGCCCGACGGCAGTAAAATGAACGACAACGAAATGCGCGAGCGCACAAGGCTGCACCACGACATAACTGACTTTGACCATCTGGATGCGCAGGAGCATTTTAAGGACTCCGATCCGATGGAACATATGCTGGAGTTGATTCGAGAATACGACGGGCTGACCATTTATCGCACCGAATGATTTTCTGAATTTAATATAAATCCCTCTGTAAATGCGCTGTAGAAAGGAGTATGTGTGGGCATCCCGATTGTTGTCGGCGTAACCGGCCATCGCTCACTGCGAACGCAAGATCTTTCGATGCTGCGCGCAGTTGTTTCAGCACAGTTGGAAAAGTTGATTGTTTCATACCCGAATTCCCAGTTTGTCATGTTGAATTCTATTGCATCCGGCGCGGATACTCTCTGCGCAATGGTCGCACTGGAACTGGGAATACGGCTGATTTGCCCGTTACCTATGCCGATTGAAGAGTATCGCAAAGATTTTACCGGCACGGACGCGACTTCATTTGATGCGCTGATTCTGCAGGCCGAGCGCCTTTTTGTTGTACCTGATAACGGTTTGTCTCCAAATCTTACGAGGGATGAGCATTATATGAACTCAGGCAGATACATCGCAAGGCACAGCTGCCTGCTTCTTGCTCTTTGGGACGGAATGCCCGCTAAACCGGACGGTTGTGGAACGGCGGAGACTGTATCTTTTATGCTCGGTGCCAGCGACGAAGCGACTACCGGCTGCCTTAAAGCAGCGAACAATGGCGCGGTTCTCCACATATATACGCCTAAGCAAGGAGAAGAGTGCGAATTACAAAATCCATCTGTCCGTCTTCTGGAAAACGTACCGGGCTGTCTGAAAAACACGCTGGAGACAATAGATACATTCAACACAGATACAAGGAGAATAGCCAGCGACGTTAAAAAGACTGAGCCGCTCATAACAAAGGGTATCCTTTCCGAGATGCCGGAAGACATACAGCAGCTTCATGAGGTATATCAGACGTCAGATAGCCTGTCACTTCGGTTTCAGGCAAGATACTTACATGCGATCCGATATTTATCTATATTCGGCGCGATGCTGGTGCTATTTTTCCTACTCTACGACGAAATGGAGAGTAATTTGTTTTTAATTTTATACGGGCTGCTGATCCTGTTTTATGTGCTGACTTTCGTGAGAATTCGTAAAAGCCAAGCGCATGAAAAGTACCTTCGTTACCGTATGCTCTCCGAAACGCTTCGCGTGCAATTTTTTCTCTGCGCAGCCGGATCAAACGACAATGTAGCTGACGAATTTACCTGGACACAGAAGCAGGAAACTGCATGGATTAAGCAGACCATTTCGGCGCTGCTTATCGGTGAATCAGCAAGGCAATCGCTACCCGATGAAACGATTAATAAATTGTGGATTGAAGGTCAGCTTTCTTATCATGAAAGTGCATATCGTCGCTCCTTCGGTCAGCAACATATCCGTGAGACCACCGCAAATTGGGTGCTTGCTGCTACCTTTGCTCTCTTTATCCTTGTATTAGTGCTGGAGTTCACGTTTGATTCTGCCATGACAAAGACGCTGTTCCGGAAACCTTTCCCGCCTCTTATGCTCTATCACAGCGGACAAACGGTCACTCTCCGAAACCTTATGAAAATACTGCTCGGCACGGTTTCGGCTATAGCCGTGTTTTTCACTAATTATTACGGAAAACTCTCCTTGGGCAGAAAGAGTATCGACCATAACCGTATGGCTCACCTGTATGCCTCGGCGAAGGAACAGTATGCATCCCAAAAAAATGATTACATGTCTCTTTTCATCGCGCTTGCACGCGAGGAGATCATCGAGATCGGCAACTGGTTTTCCTATAGCCGAGAGAATGCGCCTTCTTTTCAGATATGATTCAATCCAGGTCACGCGGTTGAGTCTAATCGAAGTGAAAAAGTTGATTGATCAGCAAATTAATGCTTATACCAGACAAGTACTAAACTGTAAAACTATTACATACACTACGCTGTCACGGATTCCAGCCGGGTTGGACGTATTGCGGTATCTGATCGAATCAGGCACGAGCATTGGCCGGATGACGGAGAAAACGTAAAAGATTGATTGAAGTTGACTATAATCATGCTATACTGGAAAAACAAAGGCCATAAAAAACGGTATAAGGAGTCAAAAAATGAAAATATTGGTCCCTGTTGATGGTTCTTCCGCTTCTATTAATGCAGTTAAAAAGTCGATTAAGATAGCAAAGTATTATAATTTTTCAATAAAACTGATATCTGTTATTCAACCTGCAACCGCAAGAAGATATATGAGGAATGAAAGCCTCTGGCGTCAGACAGATGGATCAGCAATAACGGGTAGAAAAATGAAGTTTGATGACGATGAATTCACTGGTAAAATGCAAGCAGAGGCAAACGAAATGTTGGATTCAATAATTTCTAAATTAAACTTTGAAGATGTTAAAGTTGAAAAAGAAATATTAGTGGGAGAGCCTCACGATAAAATTCTTGAAACAGCAGAAAATGAAAATTTTGATTTAATTATAATGAGCAACAGAGGATATTCTAGCATAAAAAACTTCTTTTTAGGTTCTGTGGCACAAAGAGTAATTGCCGAGTCAAAGTGTCCTGTATTAATATTTCATTCCGATTTAGAATAAGATATTTTATTTATTAAAGACTAGGGGTTGTCGCAGTTCAAAAAAAGAACATGCGACAACCCCAGTTCTATTTAGATTATTTATGTATATACCAATATTTAGCCAATATAAAGACTCTGATATATTACTTAAGAAGCTTTAATTCTTTCTGGCAATATGATATACTTTCGATGATTTGCGTGCTTACTGCGTACAAGATATTGACACTGAAAAGGGAAGATCATAAGCTTGGTGAAAGGGCTGATTAATGATTAACATTTATCCGAAATATGCAGTTGTTAAACTATTGAACCAAGGTCATATATCAGGAGAGTAAAATGAGGTTAAGCGAATTCTTCAATCAAATTATGGCGAATCCCATGTTATTGGTATCATCAATTCTGACGTTGGGTGTCGTGTTGGTGAATGGCTGGACGGACGCCCCTAATGCTATTGCCACATGCGTTTCCACAAGAGCCATTAATGTTCGAAAAGCCATTGTTATGGCGTCGATATTCAATTTTCTGGGTGTTTTGGTTATGACATCCGTCAACACCTCAGTCGCGTTTACCATATACAATATGGTGGACTTCGGCGGAGATTCACGAATCGCCCTGATAGCGCTTTGTGCCGCTATGGCTGCAATCGTCATCTGGGCAACGGCTGCCTGGTACTTCGGCATTCCCACAAGTGAGAGTCATGCTCTGATTGCCGGTATATCAGGCGCGGCGGTTGCTCTCCAGAACAGCTTTTCCGGTATTAATGGCAAGGAATGGATGAAGGTGATTTACGGCATAATCCTTTCCACAATTTTAGGATTTGTCCTTGGTTTTATTTCGTCCAAAGCAACCGTACTTCTGTTCAGCAAGAAGAACCGGCTTAGGACAGAGCGCTTCTTCGGAGGAGCGCAGGTTGCCGGAGGGGCAGCAATGGCATTTATGCATGGTGCGCAGGACGGGCAGAAGTTTATGGCTATCTTCCTGCTCGGCGCAGCGATGGCTAAAGGACAAGCGGGCTCTACCAATTTTGTTGTGCCCATTTGGTTAATGCTTCTGTGTTCAGCGGTGATGGGACTCGGGACATCTATCGGCGGCTACCGTATTATCAAATCGGTTGGAATGGACATGGTAAAGCTAAAACCCTATCAGGGCTTTGCGGCAGATTTTTCCGCAACTCTCTGCCTGCTCTTGTCTTCACTAACCGGTATTCCCGTCAGTACCACGCACACAAAAACGACTGCGATAATGGGTGTTGGCGCCGCCCGCCGAATCAGTTCTGTAAACTGGAGTATTGTAAATGAACTGGTGCTGACTTGGGTATTCACATTTCCCGGTTGCGGTATATTAGGTTTTGGAATGGCGAAATTATTCATACTGATATTTGCGTAAGGAGATATTATAATGTCAAAGAAAAACAATGATTATTTTGAGCTGATGAAAAAGCACACCGCCTGCTGTGTTGAGGCCTCCAATCTTCTGGAAGGTATTCTGAGTAACTACAAGGCGGAGGAGATTGGCACCTACAGAGAACAGATGCACAAGATCGAACATACAGCAGATAAAGTTCAGCATGATATTTTAAACAAACTCGCTGTTGAATTCATTACGGTCATCGACCAGGAAGACATTCTTCGTCTGGTTCAGATTATTGATGACATTGCTGATGCTCTGGATGATGTTATCCTGAACATGTATATGTACCATATTGATAATATCCCGGAGAGTACCATATCTCTCTCCAAGGTTGTCAACAGATGCGTGAAGGAGATGCATGGCGCGGTATCAGAACTTAAAAATTACAAAAAACGTGAGTCAATACACGATCTTATCGTTAAAGTAAACGATATCGAAAGCGAAGCGGATCGGGTATATCAAGAGGCGATATACAAACTTTTCGGTTCAGAAGTCAGTGGAAAGACGCTGCTAGGTACAAAAGCAATATACGATGGCCTTGAGGGTTGCTGTGATTTGTGCGAGAAAGTCGCAGATGTCATTGAACAGGTTATAATCAAGAACACGTAAGCCAAGAAAGTTTTCGGTGTTTTTGAGGGAAAAACCTGTGATCGCCTCAGGATACACTGATACATAAAAATTAGTTGCCGGATGCAGCAACGCCTCTCAGCCGTGATGGTTGAGAGGCGTTGTTATTACTATTAATATAAAAAGCGGGACAGATTACTCCGCCCCGCAGGTTCGCTATATGATCGCCCTCTAATTAAAGAGCAAAAACGTTTACCGCTCTGAGCTTGCGGCTGTTTTTTGGATCAGTCTCAGTTTCGAATGTGACTCTTTGGCCATCTTTCAAAGACTTGTATCCGTCAGATCTGATTGCGGAAAAATGCACAAATACATCTTCTCCACCTTCGTCGTTGGAAATGAAGCCGAAGCCCTTTTCCGCATTGAACCATTTTACTGTACCGTTCATTGGGTACCTCCGAAAATAATATGTTGTACCCAGAAAAAAAGAAAAACCCACATACTTTGCATATCATTAAACAACTATGATCCGCATAAATTTGAGGTCAAAGCAATTATCTTGAATACTATATTAAAATATCACAAGACATTCCATAAGTCAAGAAAAATAATATGCATAATCTCTAGAGAAAACGGCATAAACGATATTGCTATCGATTATGCCGTTTATTTAGAAATGATAAATTCTTATCCTGTCTCGCTAAAGGGGAGAGATGTCCTTTTTATCGAATAATGGAGAATTATTTAACTTCCTTTTTATCGCCGATACTGAGGATAAGGTTAAGAATAATACCAAAAATAGCAGCGCCAGCAATACAAGGAACATTAATCCCAAAGAATGGTATGTTGCCGCCGAAGGCATACTGCCCGCCGATACCAATAACCATAATCGATGCGATAACTGCTATATTCCTGGAACTGAACATATCGACCTTTTTTTCAATCATAATCGCGATACCCTGAGCTGCGATTGCGCCAAAGAGGTATATTTCAAGTCCGCCGATTACAGCAAGCGGAATTCCATAAATTACACTAATAAGAGGAGTAAAGAAGGAAATAACCATCGCAATAACAGAAGCTGCGATAAGAACAGGTATGGAGAAAACTCTCGTTATGGCCATTGTGCTTATATTTTCACCATAGTTTGTACCGGCGGGACCTCCTACGAATCCGGATATCATATCACAGAGTCCGTCACCGATTAGATTCTTGTGAAGAAGATCAGCTAGGTTATACTTTTTTTTGCCTTTCTTCGCAGCTAGATCGTTTACATAGATGTCCAGCTGATATATATGTGCAGTGGACTCCGGTATAGTTGCTATCGCTATGGGCATAATCGCCGCAACAGCCGGCAAGGAAAATTTAGGCAAAGAAAATGCCGGAAGGGCAAAGATGCTTCCGTCGCCGAGCTTCCAAGTGGAAGCGGCTAAAACTTCGGCTGGAAGGTTGCGGAAAAGACTCATTTCAGAGCCTCCTATCATACATAGAACAGCGGCAAAGGCGCAACCGACAGCTGCACCCATAAGCAACGGGAGCTGTCCGAGAAAACCCTTGAGATATCTAGAGAAAAGGACTGTAGAAATTAGAGTTACAAGTGATACTGCCCATACCCAACCGGAAGCGATGATACCGCCATCAGCAGCAGGTGCCGCGTCTAGAAGTGCGTTTCCCGCCAGAGTAAGCCCGATAACCATAGCAATAGGCCCAGTAATTGTTGCCGGCAGAACTTTTTCGACCGCATTTCGTCCGGAATACTTGACAATAAGGCCGGCGGCGATCGACACAAGACCTGACGCAATTATACCGAACTGAGCTATCTGTATTGCCTCGGCCGGAAGTATACCATTTACTTTCGCAAATCCCTGTGCAGCGGCAAGACCCGATATAGCTGATAGATAAGAAAAGCTCGAACCATAGTACATTGGAATCTTTTTGCCTGTAATGAATACAAAACAAATGGTCGCCAGACCGCTGGCGAAGATGGTTGTGGATACCTGAAATCCAGTAATGAGTGCAACCGTAATAGTAGCCGGGAACATGACGATAACCTGCTGCAGAGCGTAAAGCAGAAGCTTACCTACAGGTGGTTTCTCATCTGGCAGATACCCGATGATTTCTTTTTCTTTTTTCAATTTGCCTTTCCTCCTCTGTTTTGCGTAATTGAAGATATTATAAGTACTAGAATCCGATATTTCAATATATATTTATTTAAAGTGCTAATTGTCTTATGCGTTAAAGTGAAAATACTAATTTATTCCTGAATATGAGGATAGGTATAAATATCGTTTTTATAATTTCTCATAACAATCTCGTCATTAGTAACAGAAACAACATACTCCGGATTGATCGGAATCTTCCCGCCGCCGTGAGGGGCATCAATCACAAATTTCGGGACGGCGTATCCTGAAATATTACCGGTCAAATTCTTAATAATTTCAATCCCTTTTTCAACCTTAGTGCGAAAATGCCCAAGTCCCTGGCTTAAATCACATTGGTACAGATAATAAGGCCGCACACGCATTTTGACCAGCTTTAAGAGCAGTTCCTTCATTGTCTCAGTATTGTCATTGATCCCGCGGAGAAGAACACTCTGGTTTCCCAGCGGGATTCCCGCATCAACGATATCGGCGCAGGCCTTGACAGAAGCTGGGGTAATCTCTTTGGGATGATTAAAATGTGTGTTGATCCAAATGGGCTGGTATTTTTTTAACATGCTTAATAGCTCGGGTGTGATACGCATAGGCAGGACAACCGGAACTCTGGTCCCAATACGAATGATCTCTACATGGTCAATCTTTCGTATTTTCGCGATAATATTTTCCAGCATTTCATCGCCCAGTGTAAGGGGGTCTCCACCGGATATAAGCACATCTCGTATTGCTTCATTCTTTGCAATATAATTTACCGCTTTGTCTACCTCTTCTGCGCTGATTGCATGATCTTCCTCTCCTACAGTCCGCCTTCTGGTACAATGCCGGCAGTACATAGAGCACATATGAGTAACTAAAAATAACACCCGATCCGGGTAACGGTGTATTATATTTTCTACCGGGCTATCCCGTTCTTCATCTAAGGGATCTGCCAGTTCATACGGAAGTACCTTTATTTCGTTTATTGTTGGTACCGCCTGCATCCGAATGGGACATTTAGAATCCACCGGATCCATTAATGAAGTATAGTAAGGCGTGATTGCCATTCGAAAATTATTCAGACAGTTTGATATGTTCTCTTTCTCTTCCTCGCTTAAGTGGATTACCTTTTCAAGCTGATTAACTGTTGTAATTCTGTTTCTTAGCTGCCATTTCCAATCCTGCCACTCAGCACTGTGAGGCTCAGGCTCCAGAGATGCTTCCGTAATTTCTTCCATTATTTATCCCCAGTATCTAATTAAAATAAGAGTTCATATTGTATCTTTTTGTGGCACTATTGAGTATGTTCCATATCAATAACTCGTAGTTCATTCCGTTAAACTCAGCGATCATTGGAAAGTCACTATATCCCGGTGCCAAACCAGGCAAGGGATTAATCTCGATAAAATAGATCTTACCTTCCGGAGAAAGACGATAATCTATTCGTGCAAAATCCTTACAGGATAAAACCTCATAGATTTTTCTTGACATATTAGTCATTTCGGTTTCTATTTCTTTGCTGATATTTGCGGGAGACTCATAGTGAACAAATTTAGTATAGTCCTGCTTGACTTGATAACTGTATATATTATAGTTATTGCTTTGATTTGTGTAGCATATTTCCATTGGGGGAAATATATGAGTGTCGTTGCCGTTTCCGAAAATGCCCACTGTAAATTCGCGACCGCTGATGTACTCCTCGACCAGGATGTCCTGTTTGTATAGACTTATGTCCTTCAACAGCAGTTCCTGCAGTTCTTTCCGGTTCGTAACAACCGCGACATCGGATATTCCTTTGCTTGATCCCTCTGCGTTTGGCTTAACAATCGCTGGAAAATCAAGTTTTCCGGTCAATCGGAGCTGCTGTTCCGCAGTGATTATTCGACCTCTAGGTACTCTAATATGGTATGTAGATAAGATTCGTTTTGTTAACGCCTTGTCCAGAGCAATGCATAGTGTTGTTTCATCCGAACCGGTATATGGGATATTATAGAAATTTAGCAACGCTGGCACTTGCGATTCACGGGCTCTTCCCCTCATTCCTTCCGCTATGTTGAAGACAATGTCAGGCTTATCCTCCGCCAGTTTTGTCGGTAACTCGTTACTCACTTCAAGTAAGGTGACACGACAGTTCCTGCTTTCCAGTGCCTCCTTTATAGCCCTAACCGTTGTAATATCATCATATTCCGCTTCGTTATCTTCGGGTTCTGAACCAGTTGATTGTGGCACTGTTTCCGCGTTGCGATTGCTTTTCTTCAAATTATACGTTATTCCTACATGAAGTAATCGCGGAGGGGTACACGTTTCTTTTTCTTCCATTTTGACGCCTCATTTCTGTGCAGTAATCCATACGGTATGTATCTTATGCTTATCTTATGTTCCAAATCTCATTTTGCAAAGAGTCTCTTCATTTGCGTACTGTTCAATTGTTTACAGCCGATATTGTTGCAGGTTTCCATGTCTGTACGGAGCTCTTAATTACTGACCTTTTCTGCTTTATTCGCTGTTTTGCACTTGTACGATATTCAGGAATTGTTTTTAATTTTTGCACCACAGGGCATATTCGCGTAACCTGCTATTCAATTATTTGGAGAATGCCATACAAAATTTTTCAGCTAATTCTATCTCATAATTTTTATCGCGTCAATAGAAAAAATTTCTATATTTTGGACTTCAAACAGAATTCAAATTATGTTCAGCAACAGAGCGGATTTCCGTTATGTTTTGTTGTTTGAGCTATGATGCAAATGATAGTTTTTGTTTACTGTTAAATATAAGAATGATTGACCTGATATTCGTTTATGCGTTCACAGCGGAGATGAGATGATATGCGAATCAAGGGAGATGTTTAGCGTCTGAAAAGCTGAACGTGCAGATGGCAGACGGACACAGTGGGTCGGGTTTGCTTTGAATAGCATTGGTGAAAAAATACGTAAACCGTTGCTGACACGGAAAATCGGCATAGCCGGTAAAAACATACCAAACCATGCCGATATTATTTCTGAGATGGAAATCTAATATTTTGTCCCCGTTCAAAGGACGGGGCTGCTTAATTATGATTGAAGTTTCGATTATTATCACCCAACCAGTTTGCGGCACGAAAAAACAAATGCGGCCGTGGCAGGGTTTTAATGTGCGGTAATCATGTTACTTCGTTTTTGATGTGATCTTATTCAGCAGCATCGTGATTAGCACGATAAGGCCGATTACTACGAAAACACCGAGCATTCCGAGTCCCATATATCGGAGATTATTCACAAAAGCCATTGGGTTGAACTCCATAGCGTACCTCCATTACAGAAAGAAATTTAGCACAATACCGCCCGCGATGACAGAGGCGATCTGACCGGATACATTCACGCCGATGGAATGCATCAGGAGGAAGTTTTGACTGTCCTCCGCTTGCCCCATCTTGTGCACGATTCTGCCGGACATCGGGAAAGCAGAAATACCCGCAGCACCTATCATGGGGTTGATTTTTTCTTTTGCGAAAACATTGTATAATTTGGCGAACAAGACGCCTCCAGCTGTGTCGAATATAAAGGCAAACAGGCCGAGTCCGAGAATCAACAGAGTGTCAGGCTTTAAGAACTGTTCAGCCTGCATCTGAGAGGCGATTGTCAGGCCCAGGAAAAGAGTCACAAGATTTGCAAGTACATTCTGTGCAGTCTCAGACAGCGAGTTCAGAACGCCGCATTCACGTATTAGGTTTCCAAACATGAGGAAACCAATCAGGGCAACGGATTCGGGTGCGATGACGCCGGCAAGGACGGTTATAATGATGGGGAACAGAATGCGGGTCGTCTTTGAGACTGAATTCTCTTTATAGGGCATACGTATCAGGCGTTCTTTTTTTGTTGTCAGAAGCTTGATAATAGGAGGCTGGATGATGGGAACCAACGCCATATACGAATATGCGGCAACCATAATCGGTCCGATATATTGTGAGCCGAGCTTCATGGCGACCACTATGGATGTGGGGCCATCGGCCGCGCCGACTATACCGATGGAAGCGGCGTCATTTAGAGGGAAGAACATCGAAGCTGTGCAGAGCGTGAAGAAAATGCCGAACTGAGCAGCCGCACCGAAAATCATGAGTTTCGGATTGGCCAGGAGCGGGCCAAAATCAATCATCGCTCCGATACCGATGAAAAGAATCAACGGAAACAGTTCATTTTCAATACCTGCTTTATATAGGGTACTCAGAACTCCGCTTGAACCGTTGACCGCCTGATCCACAGCGCCGGATAATGGTAAATTGACCAGAATTGCACCGAACCCGATAGGGAGGAGGAGCGAAGGCTCCATGTTTTTCTTAATGGCAAGGTAGATCAGGGTTCCTCCAAGTGCCCACATAACAAGATGCTGCCATTGGATCTGAAGGATATACTTGTAAAAGATATCCATTTAATGAATTTCCTTTCTGTTTATATTCGTGTACTTTGTACTTAACCGAACAGAGAAAATGCCACAAAAAGCCCGGACATAAGGGAAGAGACAAGAGAAACTACGGTAATCTGCGTATTTATAGACGGACCGGCCGTATCCTTAAACGGATCTCCTACCGTATCTCCAACGACAGCGGCCTTATGTGCGTCGGAACCCTTGCCGCCCTCGTTACCGGACTCAATGTATTTTTTGGCGTTGTCCCACAGGCCTCCCGCATTGGACATAAACAAAGCAAAGAGAAGACCACTAATGATGTTGCCAAGGAGGAACCCTCCGATGGCAAGAGGTCCGCCGATGAAGCCAACCAGAATTGTCGAAATGATGGTCATAAGGCCTGCCGGAATGAGTTCCTTGAGTGCGCCTTTTGTCGCAATGTCGATACATTTGTTATATTCCGGCTGGACGCCATCCTTGCCTTCCTTCAGACCAACAATCTCATTGAACTGGCGATGAATTTCTGCCACCATTCGCTGCGCGTTCTTGTCAACGCCGAGAATCAGCATCGCGGAGAAGACGGCAGGTATCGCTGCACCAACCAGAATTCCGAAGAAAACGACCGGATTCATAATATCAAACCCTGTGATCAGTGCCTTCCCGGCCGCCGAAAGAACTTCGTTCACTTCAGACATATAGGCGCCGAGAAGGGAGATAACGGTGAGGCCTGCCGCGCCGATGGCAAAACCCTTTGTCACAGCTTTTACCGTGTTACCGGCGCTGTCCAGTTCATCAGCAATCTGAATCGTATCATCGCCAAGACCGCCCATTTCAGCAAGGCCTCTCGCGTTGTCAACGATCGGGCCGTAGGCATCGTTGGATACAATCATACCCACGATGGAGAGCATGCCGACAGCTGCCATAGAGATGCCGAACATCGCGTACCCGTCGCCGAGCGGCGCGCAAAGCTTATATGCCGCAAGCGCGGAAATGGCGATTCCAACCATGGCCGGGAGCGAGGAGATAAAGCCATAGGAGATGCCGGACAGAATGGTAAGCGCCGACCCAGAACGTGAAGCCTTGGCTACATAGCGAACGATCGGTTTGCTGTCATCCGTAAAGTAATCGGTTGTAATGCCGATGATCACGCCGACAAGGAGTCCAACTGCAGAGGCGCCCCAAATGCGCCACGAAAAGCCTTCGAACAGGGCGGTTGCTACAGCTGTCAACACAAGGAAGATACCGGTCGTGACATATGTGGAAGAGTTGAGCGCACGTGTCGGATTGCCATGTTTACCAATGCGCGCAGTGGCAATGCCAATGATGGAGGAGATAAGTCCCAGCGCCGCATAGCAGAACACCATCACCTTCGTCGCGCCACCCAGGGTCTGGGCGAGGACAAGTGCTGCAGTCATGGAGGCAACGTTGGAATCGAACAGATCAGCACCCATGCCGGCTACGTCTCCTACGTTGTCGCCGACGTTATCAGCAATTACCGCGGGATTGCGCGGATCGTCCTCAGGAATGCCAAGTTCTACCTTGCCGGTGAGATCAGCTGAAATATCTGCTGTCTTCGTAAAAATTCCGCCGCCAGCTTTCGCAAACAGCGCCAGGGAGCTTGCGCCAAAGGAAAAGCCAAGCAGAATTGTCGCATCGCCCACAATTGCCAGTACTGCGGCAACTCCGAACAGGCTAAAGCCGACCACCGCGAGACCCATGACAGCGCCGCCGCGGAATCCCACGAGAAAAGCAGGCTTGATCCCCTTCTGCGCCCCTTCCGCAGCGCGGGAGTTGGCGGAAGTGGCTACCAACAAACCGATTTTACCTGCAATCGCCGAAAGCGTTGTGCCAGCCAGGTAAGCTAATGTAATTTCAACATTATTTAGAATTTCACCCTTCCAGATGGGTGTCGGGAGCAGTACAAAAAGAATGACTGACGCTATCCCGGCGAAGATTGCAAGAATTTTATATTCTTTTGTCAGAAAAGCGTTGGCACCAGCCTTAATAAGAGCGGAAACCTCTTGAATCTTCGCGTTTTCTGTCTTCTGCTTTTTAACCCACATGTAGAGGTAAGCTGCAAATGCGAATGCGATGATCACAACTAAAAAAGAGAGTACATAGACATGCGGCAGTTTTAATTCCATAAAAGCACCTTCTCCTTCATTTAAATATCTGGTCAGTAAAAGGTTTTTGTCTTCTTCGATTCGCTTGTCCTCGGCGCAAAAAAAAAGAAACATATATTTTAGCTTCTTTGCACCGCACATACAAAACGGAATCGATTTCTATTTACATAGCCGGGAATCCCATAAAAAGAGGCACTTCTTTTAAACTACGTTATATATAGCACAAACAAAAATTGATTGCAAGCGCCCGCAAAATTGTTGAGGTGCTGTAATCATCAACAGATAAAGAAAACAGCCCGTCTTTATGACGGGCTGTTTCAGTATATACAGATGAGACTACTCCATATGTTACTTACAAGCCCTGACTCGGTTTTCGCGCGTGCATGATATATGATCATCAATACCCAGCTGGCTCTTTTGCGGAAACACGCTTTACCAGCAGTAAAAACAACATCCCGATTACCAGGAATGCAATGATAGATCCAACAGCCCAGATAAGCCCGTATTGCTCGGCAAGTATCATTTCATACCCATGGTTGACATACCAGTTGTTCGCTCGGAATGAAATGGTTCCGAATACAAGCGGGCCGATAAAAGTTGACGTACGTCCAGCAACTGAAAGGAAACCGTAAAATTCAGCGGATTTCTCCTGTGGGGCAAGCTGGCTAACCATCGTGCGGCTGACAGCCTGGGCGCCGGAGAGCGAAAAACCTGCCACAACGCCGATGACATAGAACAACATAATATCCTTTATGAACAGCAGACCTGTGACGGAGGCGATTAATATAACAAGCGAGATAATAATGGCTTCCTTGCTGCTTTTTTTATCTGAAATCCGTCCAAAAAGTAAAGCGCCGAACGTACCGGAAAACTGTATAAGAATGACAAATATAATCAATTGAGTCTGTTCCATACCAAAAAGCGTGGCACCGATTATGGCGGCAAAATCCATCAGCATCATAATACCATCGTTGTAAATTAAAAAGGCAACCGTATATTTGATGAATTCTTTATAATTGTTAACTGAGCGGAATGTATGCGCCAGTTTTTCAAATCCTAGGGCGATGACATTTTTATCTGCCGGAATATGTTCCGGTTCACTTTTTTCCTCTACCCAAAGGAAGGTAGGTATGGATGAGATAAGATAAACGGCGGCGGTAATTAAGAATGCTAACGGAATCATTTGATTGCCCACTATTTTTATGGGAACAAGCACAATAAGAAGGGCGACGATACCGCCAATCATACCTAATGCCCAGCCCTTGCCCGATACGGTACCGATTGACTCGGGAGTGGAAACATCTGAAAGCAAAGAATCGTAAAATACCTGAGCGGCGCGATACCCGATTTCAGCCATGATGAAAAAGAAAACACCGATGAAAACGTCCCCTTCTCCGACAAAAAACAGAAGAGCTGTAAATATGACGGAAATTGCGGTGAATATAAGCAAGAATTTCTTTTTGGATTTGGTGAAGTCTGCAATCGTGCCGAGTATAGGTGATAATACAGCTACAATAACAGCGGCAGCTCCGACCGAAACAGCCCACAAACGAGTGCCTTCTGCGCCACCGACAACGACGTTTTTAAAGAAAGTGGAATATACCGCCAAGAGCACAACGGAGGCATAGGCGGAATTTCCAAAATCATAGAAATACCAGGAATGGCGAGATCTGTTGCCAGCTTCGACAGTTTTATTTCTCATGATAAACTCCTTAATAATTGCATATCTCAGTGTCCATTGTATCTAAAAATACTTGATAAGCATACATTGAATTAATATATATATCAAGTATTTTTTGATACATAAGGAGCAGGTTGAGCACCATACCACCATGTATTCATTCAGTGAATTGATGCGGTTTCATCATGCCGTCTATGTCAGGATATAATGACAATGAGTGGTTTGACGCAATATGAAAACATGCCTCGCATGTAATTTCAGCAGGTTTTTAATATAAATGAGTTATTTTATTTGATATAATAAATAATCATATCAATGATTCGCATTAAATACGATTATAAGAAATTTGTGGTGTGAATAAACGGGGGACGTGGATATGTGCTGCAGATATTATTACGATGATAAGGATTTGAGCGAGATTCTGGAGAAGCTGGGCGTCATTCTGGATGCCGGAGAAAAAATTCCTGAGGGGATCATTTCACCGGGAAGTGAGTCACTCATGATTACCGGCAGACAAAACAACCGAAGTGCTTCAGTAGCAACCTGGGGCTTTCCCGGCAGGGAAGACAAGCTCATATTTAATGCACGTTCAGAAACTGCACAGAATAAAACTATGTTCCGGAATGCGCTGGAAACAAGACGCTGCCTGCTTCCTGCAAAATGTTTTTATGAATGGGACAGTGATAAGAACAAAGTCACTTTTTCCGGTATAAATACGCAGGTAATATTCCTGGCCGGTCTATGGAATCTTTACGGTAAAGAAATTCGTTTTACGGTACTGACCACTGCGGCAAACGCGTCGATGATACAGGTCCACGATAGAATGCCGCTTATGGTCGATTCTGACAACATAGATTCCTGGCTTTTCGATACTGCCTTTGCGCATGAACATCTGAGACGCGAGATGCCTCCGCTCATAGCTCAGAGAGAATATGAGCAAATGACTTTAAAATAAAGACTATTTCAAAAGGTGAACACGAATGAAAACAGCACGAATCTTTCCGTGTGTAATAATCAGTAAAAAGGGAGAACGCTGGACATCATCCGGTCACCCCTGGATTTACGCTTCAGATGTCATTGAACATCCGGAAAATCCGGAAAACGGCAGCCTAGTCGATGTAATATCCGAAAACGGCAAATATCTTGGCACCGGCTTCTACAGCGGTATAAGTAAAATTTGCGTGCGTATTCTTTCCCGCGACGCAAACAATACGTTCGATACTAATTTCTGGAAAAGACGCATCGGCTATGCACTGGACTACCGCAGAACGGTGATGAGGGATGATTTTTCCGCTTGCCGTATAATTTTCGGCGAGGCTGACGGTTTTCCGGGACTTACCGTTGACCGCTTTTCAAATATACTGTCGGCGCAGATTCTGTCTGCGGGGACCGACAGAATAAGGGATATAATTCTTCCGGAGATTGTCTATCAGCTGCGCGAATCCGGCGAAACGATAGACGGAGTATTCCTGCGCAACGACGTTTCCATACGTTCGCTGGAAGGCCTTCGCGAAGAAACCGGGTGGTACATGCTGCCCGGGGAAAGTGTTCCTGATTCACCGGTTACCGAAATATGCGAAAACGGTATTTACTATTCCGTAGATGTGGAAAACGGACAGAAAACCGGGTTTTTCCTCGATCAAAAATACAACCGGCTTGCTGTCGCTAAGCTAGCAAAAGGCAAGCGCGTACTGGACTGTTTTACGCATACAGGATCATTTGCGCTGAACGCCGCGAAAGGCGGCGCGGAACATGTGACGGCTGTTGATATTTCCGCGTCTGCTGTCGAAATGGCAAAGAAAAATGCGGTGCGAAACAATCTTGACGATAAGATGGATTTTCTCTGTGCAGATGTCTTTGACCTACTTCCGCAGTTGGAAGCGGAGGGAAAACATCCCTACGATTTTATTATTCTGGACCCGCCCGCTTTTACAAAATCACGTAAAACTGCCAAAAACGCCGAACGCGGCTACAGGGAAATCAACTACCGGGCGTTAAAGCTGCTGCCCCGTGGCAGTTATTTTGCCACTGCCTCCTGCAGTCACTTTATGCCATCGGAGCAGTTTGTGAAAATGCTCCGGGCTGCCGCGGCGGATGCCGGAAAGGAACTGATGCAGATTGAGGCGCGTCAGCAGGCTCCGGATCATCCGATTCTCTGGAATGTTCCTGAGACCGACTATCTGAAATTTTATCTGTTCCGCGTAATATAGTTTCGAGAGGTTATCCGATGTCTGAGAAAGTTTATAAACTGCTGATTATCAATCCGGGATCCACTTCCACTAAAGTAAGCGTTTTCGAAAACGAAAAGATGCTTTTTGAGCGGAGTCTTTTTCATGATTCGTCCGAGTTACTGCGTTATCCTAATGTTAATGATCAGCTTCCGTTCCGGTACTCGGTAATGATGGATATGCTTAAGATTGAAAAAATTGATCCCCAAGCCATTGACGCTGTGGTCGGACGAGGCGGAAGCGCCTGCACCCAGCTCAGCGGTATAACTATAATTGATCAAAAACTGGTGGACGATACTGTTGCAGCTGTCGGAGGCTCCGAGCATTCAGCCAAACTGGGGGTTATGATGGCCTGGGAGTTTTCTAAGGAACACCATGTCCCGGCTTACACCCTGGATCCGACAAATGTGGACGAGTTCTGGGAGCTTGCCAGACTTACAGGAATTAAAGGAATATACAGAACTTCACATTCCCATTTTCTTAATCAGCGTGCAGTTGCAAAATATCACGCCAAGGTACTGGGCAAACCTCTCGAGGAATGCAGTTTTATTGTCGCACATATCGACGGGGGAGTTACTGTCGGTGCTCATTACCACGGAAAGATGGTGGACGGGTGCATGGGTGCGGACGGAGAGGGCCCTTTTTCACCGACACGTATCGGATATGTTCCTGTTCTTCCGCTTCTGGATTATCTGGAAACGCATTCAATAGAGGAAGTCCGCCTTAAATGCTCGCGTGCAGGCGGATTCGTGGATTTATTCGGAACGTCGAATGCCGATACAGTTCATGGACTGGTTGAAAAAGAGGACCCGAAGGCAATCATCGTCTGGAATACTATGATTTATCAGATATGCAAATGCATAGGTGAGATGAGCGCGGTGCTCAGCGGAAAGGTTGATGCTATCGTTCTTACCGGCGGCCTGGTCCGATTTAATGATATCGTGGACGGAATAAAGGAGCGCTGCGGATTTATTGCACCGGTTGCGGTTTATCCCGGAGAAATGGAGCAGGAGGCTCTTGCTATGCCCGCATTGAATGTGCTGCGCGGAGAGGAAATTCCAAGAGTGTATTCGGGCAAAAACGTCTGGGACGGGTTTGGAGAGCTAGATCTTTAAAAAACATGTTTGCCCGGACAGTCGTGCTGTTGTCCCGAGTTGTATTTTAATATAGTATATAATTATCATTTAAATAATAAGCGGAGGGATTACCATGTTAGCAAGACAACAGAGACGCTGGGCTCAGTTAACTATGGATACTGTCAGGGATATCGCTAAAAATACTACTTCGGAAATTATCTGGGGAGAAAACTTTTCACGCCCCAATCTTGTCACAAATGACAATCTGTCAGGTAAAACTATGAAATTCATATATGATGACGGAAGCGTCTGGAATTATAAATTCTTTGACGAGCGACATCTCCATTGGGAGGCTCCGGACGGTACAACAGGCGACGATCTGTACAATGCCACAGTCTGTCCCGGTTTTAACAATGTGATTTTCTTTCATCATTACAGGGCATTCCTGGATCTTCCGCGCTGCGTTGATGTAATCATGGATCTTGAAACAGGTTATGCCATCCTGTTTGATGCATATTTGGGTAATCCGATCTGCCCCAGAGAGGTTCTGCATGATATCCGTTTCGGGCATATTGACGGAATAGAGACTCCCGAGGCAGCCGAGAAACCACATTTTACAAATGATCTTACCGGTAAATCCATCTATTGGGCTCATGATGAGCGCGTACGCGGAATCCAGTACATTTTCTCTTCATGCCTGTATTATACTTACACTATGATAAACAAAGCGGAGAAAACCTGTTGGATGGCTACTAATCCCGCTGACTATATTATTGTCAAAGACGGCCTATATATCATGTCCGTTATCGAAGAGCGTCAGCCCGGTGTACAGCTTGTAATGCTGATGAACCTGAATATAATGCGCGACGTACAAAGCTGCTTCGGATGCGGTGGTACCATCGATGAAGGCCCGCATCTTGAAACCTGGATGCACGCAAACCGCAAAGGCCGTTTCACAGATATGTGGTCGGATGTAACCGAAAATGAAAGAATCTGATTTATTCGAGCCGATAAAAAAATATTTTACCGATGACGGATACAGTGGGGACGGCGAGGTCGGAAGTATAGATCTGTATCTTGAAAAGGACGGGTTAAGCACTGCCGTCGAACTTAAGAAAACACTGGATTTTAGATCGATACAGCAGGCTGCGCTGGACCAAAAAATCTGCGATTTCGTCTATATCGGGATTTTCAGGCCCAGGAACCTGTTTTCAAAAGTCGGAAGAGATAAGCTTTATCTACTGAAACGCCTCGGAATCGGGTTGATTTGCGTTTCTCCGCGGACCGAAAACGTGGAGGTTTTTAACGATCCTCTTGTCAGTGAAATATCCAATTTTCAGCAAAAGCACAGAGATAAGACGGAGGCAGTTAAATCAGAATTCAATAAACGCAGAATCAAGAGCAATACCGGCGGCGTTAACAAAACCGGACTGATGACAGCATACAGAGAGGATTCCCTAGTCATTCTGTATGTTCTGAACATTCTCGGTGGCCGGGCTGAAAGTAAAACGGTAAGGTCGCTGACAAAAAATCCGAAGAGCACCGGTATTATGTACCGTAATTATTACGGCTGGTTTGAAAACGTATCAAAAGGCTTTTATTCAATTACCGACACCGGCTGTGCGGCACTGACAGAATACGCCGATACTATACAAAAATTGACAGAGTCTTTGCAGTGAGCCTGTTAGAATGTGATTATCAAGGTGCAGCATATAATATAAAGCGAGGTCTGTATTATGAGTCTGATTAAAGGTATCCATCATGTTTCACTGAAATGTGCAAATGAAGAGGAATACGCGAAGGTCGTCAGTTTCTACGGTGATGTTCTCGGACTTGAGGTTGCGAGAAGCTGGAGTACAGGCATAATGTTCAAAGCCGGCGAAAGCCTTATCGAGCTTGCTTCCTCCGGAGGGGGAAATCTTGGAAGAGGCGTTATCCAACATTTTGCGTTTATGGTTGATGACGTTGATGCCTGTGTAAAGGCTGTTACCGGTGCAGGTTATGAGGTCTATGTCGGACCGAGAGATATCGAAATAAAATC
This sequence comes from uncultured Oscillospiraceae bacterium, assembly GCA_964446385.1. Taxonomy (GTDB): domain Bacteria; phylum Bacillota; class Clostridia; order Oscillospirales; family Ruminococcaceae; genus CAYSRC01. The sequence goes on from CAYUOH010000013.1 coordinate 37,698, forward strand.
GGATCCCGTATTCCCGGCTACCATAGCCTTTTGCCACGGACCTATGGGCGAAGAAATCGAATTTTTCCACGAAAGATAATTATATCCCATTCGGGTGTTATGTTTCCCGGATGGGATATTGCTATAAAATCAGTTTTGTCGGAGATAGAAAAAATGAAAAAGATCAGTTCGGAAGAATACATAAAGTTATTCTTCAGCCCGTCTGAAAAAAGTGAAATATCAACTGAAATTCTGCTGTCAGAGAAAGCGGATTTTTCTCTGCCGCTTAGGAATCCTGTTTCTCACAAATACAGTAACGGTCGGGCACTGATTATTGCGGGAAGTACCGGTTATGCAGGCGCGTCGGTTCTGGCGGCAAACGCGTGTGAGCGAAGCGGAGCAGGACTGACAACGCTGCTGGTTCCCGAAAGTATTTACAAAATTGCAGCCGTAAAGTGTGACGGATCCGTGGTTATACCTGTAAAGGCGAACAAAAACGGATGTTTTTCGCCTAAAGGTTTTGATTTAGTAATGAATGCGCTTGAAAAAGCGGATGCCTGCGTCATTGGCCCGGGAATTCGGACGGGGAGCGACGCCGAAAAGATTGTCGCTGAAGTAGTGAATAACAGTCCCTGCCCCGTAATTATTGACGCGGATGCTCTGACGGTATGCGGTCGTGATTCCCACCTGCTTGATGCCTGCAAATCAAAAATCATACTTACTCCGCATGAGGGCGAGTTTACAAGAATCGGCGGAGATTTATCCCGCGGCAGACTAGCCGGTGCTGAAGAATACGTAAAAAAACACAAAAATGCTGTTCTTGTCCTGAAGGGCTTCGGATCGATAGTCGCTGACGGAGAGAACCTGTATGTCAATCCGACAGGAAATCCCGGAATGGCAAAGGGCGGCAGCGGGGATGTTCTTTGTGGTATGATGTGCGCTCTGATTGCGCAGAAATATGATCCGGTGTTTTCTGCAAAATGTGCTGTATATCTTCACGGCCTGGCCGGGGATATGGCTTGTGCTGAAAAAGGGGAGTATTCGATAATTCCTTCTGACATAATTGACAAAATACCATATGCATTCATAAGCATAACCGAAAAAGAAACAATCAGATGATTGTTGAAGAGGGAAGACTTCTGGTTCAAAAGATTAAATAGCTTCTGCACGCAGGTAAACTTTCAGGGCGGTCAATAATATGACCGCCCCCAATTTCATTATATTTTAAGTTTGAACATCCCGTGTCTGTTGCAGAAACAGTACAGATATCGTGTGCTGCTTATCTTGAAACGTGCCTCCGCAGGCCCTTCGGGATACAGTTTTTTTATTTCGCAGCCGTCGTCCTTTACAGCGGCGAAGAAAGATAAATAATGTTCTTTTGTCATTTCATGTTCTGAGGAAACATAATACTCATCCTCGGCAATTCTTACTTTTATACTGTGAAAATCATCGGGATTTTCCGCCTCTTCAGACGGCAAGGTAATACCGCAGCAGCTGATTACTGCCTCACCGGTAGAAACTATAACGTTTCCGCATACCGGGCATACGTGGAATTTCATCCTTATCATGTTGAATGATCGGTTGCTGTTCGTAACATTTTTTCCGGCAATCAGCTCGGATACTGAAAGCCCCAGAGCGGATGCAAGGGATTCCAGCAGAGAAATGTCGGGATATCCGCGACCGTTTTCCCATTTGGATACAGCCTTGTCGCTTACGTTCAGCAGTCCGGCGAGATTTGCCTGGGTCATGCCCCGGCTCTCGCGCAGTAATTTGATTATTTCTCCGGTAACGTACTGATTCATTTTTTCTCCCTAGAATGCTCCGTATGGATCCGATATAGCGCTGCAGATCCTCCGGAAATTTTGAAATGTGCCAGCGGTCGGCAGCGGCATGATGGTATATCAGCGGCTGCGTCATAATTATATTATCACATTGACAATATATTAATGTATCCGGCAGATTCCAGGTACCTACGTTCAGTAGATATATAAAATCATTTCCCGAAAAAGGAAAGGCCACAGAAACATAAAATTTATACGTAAACCAGGAAAAGACCGACAAGAACACCTAAAAGAGTCATGAACGCGGGGGCTTTGGAACGCAGCATAAGGAAAGCTTCGGGCATTAGCTCCCCGAAAACCACATACAGCATTGCACCTCCTGCGAAGCTGAGTGAGAAAGACAGCCACAGCGGGCTGAGCATACTCAGTGAATACCCACAGACTGCACCGATAATTGTCGGTACGCCGGACAGGGCAGTAATGGCGACAGCCTTCCAGCTTCCCATTCCGCCGGAAATAAGAGGGACCGATACGGCCATGCCTTCGGGAATGTTGTGAAGGCCAATAATTACTGCTATCAGGAATCCGGTTCCTCCGGTAAGCGTAGCGGCGTCGCCCGCGTATGTGGCACCTATAACCATTCCTTCCGGCATGTTGTGCAGCGCTATCGCGAAAGCCATAACAACACCTGCAAGGAAAAGCTGGCGGTTGTTGTTTGTTCTGTACATGTGTTCGTAGTAATGGTCTGAGTGAATCAGCTCGTCCAGGTCGTCTGCGGTATGAGGATGCTCTTCCTGTTCCACATGTGAAAGCTCCGGATTGGTGTTTTTATCTATAAGCCAGTTAAGCAGATACACAACCCCGAATCCAACAGAAGTACCGGCCGCAACCAGCCAGATTGATATTTCAGATTCGGCTCCTGCGGGATGAAAAGCACTAGGCAGCATGTCAAAACATACAACGGACATCATTACTCCTGCAGCAAAGCTCAGAAGCAGACTGACCAATTTTGACGAGTCACGGCGTAAAATGGCACCGATAAGTCCGCCGAGGCCGGTCCCCAAAACTCCGGCAACGCCTGTAATTATAATTATTCCCCAGATCCTATTCATATATTACTCTCCACGTTTTGCCAGTTAGCCTATGCTAACTGATTTCGTAGTTAGCATAGGCTAACTTGGCCGGAATGTCAAGGTATTATATACTTTTGTATAGAAATTGTTGTATTTGTGTCGACTACATGAAGGCTTCGTCCTATAATTAAGGAACAATATAATAAAACAGGGGACGTGTGTCATTGACCGCTGTGTTATGATGTTTTTAAATACCAAAATAATGCGGGAGATGAAATAATTGCCTATTCAGGAATCCGGCGAAATGTACCTTGAGACTATCTTGGTTTTGTCCGGACAAAAGAAAACAGTCCGCGCTATTGATATTGTGGAATACATGAATTTCTCCAAACCTTCCGTAAGCCGTGCGCTTTCCCGTCTGCGTGCGGACGGGCTGATTGATACGGACAATGAAGGTTATATAACCTTTACCGAAAATGGAAGAAGTCGCGCAGAAAAAATTTACAACCGCCACGTGGTTCTTGCGGACTTTTTTGTCAGACTCGGTGTGAATGCGGATACAGCATCCTCAGACGCTTGCAGGATAGAACACATAATCAGCGACGAAACATTCAACGCAATGGTAAAATACGCAAATTTACTGAAGAAAAAATAACAGAATTAAGATAAAGGCTCACTATTTAGGTAGAGTGCTTTCACTAATTTATATAAACACCTCCTGTATGATTATAGTTTTTATGCGCTTAATACAATATAGCAGAAATTACTCATCTGTTCATTGACTTTATTCAAGAGGTTTACAGAAGGCTGGATATTAAAATAGTGTTTAAAATTTGAAAAAACGGGGTGTTTTTCTGACTGAAACAGGCTTTTTCTCGGGATATGATTAGTTTTGTGATAAATAACAAAAACAGGAACTTTTGATTCCCAATTATCCCTCAATTAGTGAATTGAACTATTTTTTATTTCTGTTATCATTTAAGTATCAAAGGAGGTCGCCAGATGAAACTTCTTGAAGAACGTATCCGCCGCGACGGAGAAGTGCTTCCAGGCGATATTCTCAAGGTCGGCAGCTTCCTTAATCACAGGATTGACACACGCCTTCTCGATAAAATGGGTGCCGAATTTGGCCTTTTGTATTCCGGAAGCGGTATCACCAAAATTCTAACCTTAGAAGCTTCGGGTATAGCTATCGCATCGATGGCTTCTCCGTATTTCGATTTCTGCCCTGTAATATTCGCAAAAAAAATTGCAGGAAAGAACGTATCGGGAGACGTTATTACATCTACTGTCGTGTCATACACAAAGGGTGTTACTTACAATATTACCGTCCAGAAGGACCTCATCAGTCCCGACGACACAATTTTGATTATTGACGATTTCCTAGCTAACGGTGAGGCTCTAAAAGGACTTGTAGATATCGTAAACCAGTCCGGGGCTGCGCTTGCCGGCGCGGGTATTGCAATCGAAAAAGCATACCAGCCCGGCGGAGATCTTATCCGCGGCATGGGCATCCGTGTCGAATCCCTTGCCCGTATCAAGAGTATGGATGCAGAAAAGGGCATCGAATTCTGCCGATAAGGTAAACACAACTGAATACCGGTCGATATATATCGAATGATATGGTTTTGAAGTCTCTACCCGGCTACCGTAAATTGCCGGACTATCGACACATTTATGCGCGGTGAGTTTTATTTTTCACCGGCGAATGTTTTTTTGATGGGTGGAGCTTTCAAAGTTCCGCCTTATTTGTTTTCACTGCCGCCCTATACGGTATGAAAAATATAAGTTCACTATAAATAGGAAGGAAAACAAAATGAAAAAAGTATTAGCAGTTCTTCTTGCACTGGTTCTTTGCTTTTCCCTTGCCGCCTGCGGCAAAAAGGCCGAGGAACCCGTCCCTGCAGTAGATCCTGCCGCCCCTGAAAAAGAGGCTGATGCAGAACCCGAAAACACATTCAAGGCAGGTTTTATTTTCCTGCACGACGAGAACAGTACCTATGACCTCAACTTCATCAACGCCGCCAAGGCTGCTTGTGAATCTCTGGGCATAGAGTCCGTTCTCAAGACCAACATTCCCGAGGGTCAGGAATGCTATGATGCAGCCTGCGATCTTGTCGATGCCGGCTGTGGCATCATCTTTGCCGACAGTTTCGGTCATGAGGACTTTATGATCGAGGCTGCAAAGGAATTCCCCGAGGTTGAGTTCTGCCACGCTACAGGCACAAAGGCTCATACCGAAGGACTCAGCAACTACCACAACGCATTTGCCTCCATCTATGAAGGCCGCTACCTTGCCGGCATAGCCGCAGGCATGAAGATTAACGAAATGATTGATAACGGCGATATCACAGCCGAAGAGGCTCTTGTCGGTTATGTAGGTGCCTATACCTATGCCGAAGTTATGTCCGGTTACACCAGTTTCTTCCTCGGCATCCGCAGCGTATGCCCCTCCGCCGAAATGAAAGTAACATTTACAGGTTCCTGGTATGACGAGACAGCTGAGAAGGAAGCCGCACAGAACCTTATAGACGACGGTTGCATTCTGATCAGCCAGCACGCCGATTCCATGGGCGCTCCCACTGCCTGCGAGACCGCAGGAGTTCCTAATGTTTCCTACAACGGCAGCACTCTCTCCGCCGCCCCCAATACATTCATCGTTTCTTCCCGCATTGACTGGACTCCTTTCTTTGAATATGCCATTCAGAACGCTATGGACGGTACAGAATTCGAAGCTGACTGGACAGGTACAATTTCCACCGGTTCCGTTTGTCTTACCGATGTCAACACCAACGTAGCCGCCGAAGGTACCGTTGAGGCTATTGAAGAAGCTAAGGCCAAGCTCATTTCCGGTGAAATTCACGTTTTCGATACCTCCACTTTCACAGTTGAAGGAAAGACCCTTGACAGCTATATGGCTGACATCGACACCGATGCCGCATATACAGGCGATACCGAGGTTATTTCCGACGGTTACTTCCATGAAAGTGAATATCGTTCCGCACCTGCCTTTAATATCACTATTGACGGCATTACACTTCTTGATACTAAATTCTAATTTTATCTGTTATGCAGAGGAAGGTCTGAAAAAGGCCTTCCTCTTGTATTGCTTTAAAGGGGAACCGGAGGGCATACATCCGGCTGCCCTGTGACGCAGTATTCCGCAATTTTCGAAGGGAGAAAAGATTTGAATACAACTTCTTCAGCAAACGTAGCCGGCGCCACAAACGCGACGGTAAAAATGCGCAATATAACAAAAAGGTTCGGCTCAATCGTAGCAAACGACAAGGCTTGGCTTGATATATATAAGGGCGATATTCTTGCCATTCTGGGCGAGAACGGCAGTGGCAAGACCACACTGATGAACATGTTGGCCGGAATCTATTTCCCCGATGAAGGTGAAATCTACATCAACGACGAGGAAGTTGTCATAAGATCTCCGCGTGACGCCTACAGATACGGCATCGGCATGGTCCACCAGCATTTTTTACTGGTAGATGTGCTTACAGCAGCGGAAAATATTATCCTCGGTCTTGAAGGCAAAGAAAAGCTTGATATGAAGGAGGTCAACGCCAGAGTAAAGGACCTCTGTGACCGTTACGGCTTTGATATTGACCCCAACCAGAAAATCTACAGTATGTCGGTTTCGCAGAAACAAACCGTTGAAATAGTAAAGGCTCTGTACCGCGGTGCCGAAATCCTTATTCTCGACGAACCTACTGCTGTACTTACTCCTCAGGAAACAGAAAAACTTTTTGAAGTTTTACGCAATATGCGCGCCGACGGAAGGACAATTGTTCTTATTACCCACAAGCTTAACGAAGTAAAAGAACTTTCCGATCGTGTGGCAGTTCTGCGCAAAGGCCAGTTTATCGGAGATATGCTGACATCCGAAACCACCGAGCAGGAAATGATCAACATGCTTGTAGGACATCCAATATCTCTAAGTATTAACCGCCCAGAGCCTGTGAACCCCAGACCCCGCATCCAGATTGACGGCCTTACAGTTCGCAGCATAGACGGCGTGCTCAAACTGGACAACGTGTCTTTTGTGGCGCAGAGCGGAGAGGTGCTTGGTATTGCCGGGATTTCCGGAAGCGGACAGAAAGAGCTCCTTGAGGCCATTGCAGGCTTGCAGCCTGTTGAAGCGGGCAGTATCCAGTATGTGAACGACGACGGAACGAAGGAACAGATTATTGGCAAGGATCCTCTGGCAATTTCCGAGATGGGCGTTACGCTGTCTTTCGTGCCGGAAGACCGTCTCGGCATGGGCCTTGTCAGTGAGATGGATATCTCATCCAACATGATGCTGCGCAGTTTCAGAAAGGGTAAATCGGCCTTCCTTAACCTAAAGTTCCCGACGGACCTTGCGCAGGATGTCGTGAACAGGCTTGGGGTTGTTACCCCCGGCATCGACATATCCGTAGGTAAACTTTCCGGAGGAAATGTCCAGAAGGTTCTTGTAGGTAGGGAAATTGCCTTTGCGCCGACAGTCCTGCTTACAGCGTATGCGGTTAGAGGACTCGATATCAATTCTTCATATATGATTTACGACCTGATAAACGAGCAGAAGAATAAGGGTGTTGCGGTTATTTATGTCGGTGAGGATCTTGATGTTCTTCTGGATCTTTCAGACAGAGTTCTGGTACTCTGCGACGGCAAAGTCAGCGGAATTGTTGAAGGCAGAAACGCAGACAAGCAGGAAGTCGGACATATGATGACAAGTGTCGGAGGAAACGGTAAAAATGAATAAGCGCGATACTCCGTTATTCCATATTACCAAGCGTAACGATTTCCCGTGGTACAAGGCCTGGCTTATCCGTGGCGCTGCAATTATCATCGCACTGGCGGCATGCGCTCTGGTAACCACGTTGTTGACGGGTGAAAATCCCCTTGGAATTTACAAGACAATATTTGAAGGTGCTTTCGGTACTGTACGCAAGACCTGGGTCCTGGCCCAGAACATAGCGATTCTGCTATGTATATCCCTTGCGGTCACGCCCGCGTTCAAAATGAAATTCTGGAACATCGGCGGCGAAGGACAGGTGCTTATGGGATGCCTTGCCACCGCTACCTGTATGATACTCATTGGCGACAAAGTTCCCGGCTGGTTTCTTATAATAATTATGTTTGTTTCCGCTGTTCTGTTCGGCGGAATCTGGGGCGCCATTCCGGCACTCTTCAAGGCAAAATGGAACACAAACGAAACGCTGTTCACCCTAATGATGAACTATGTGGCGACACAGATAGTAGCCTATTTTACTATCAAATGGGAGGTCCCGAAGGGATCGGGCAAAATCGGCATAATCAATCAGAATTCCGAGGCCGGATGGCTGCCAAAAATCGCCGGACAGAAATACCTTCTTAATGTTCTGGTAGTCGCAGGCCTATTAATATTAGTATATATATACCTGAAATATACCAAGCACGGCTATGAAATTTCCGTCGTCGGAGGCAGCGAGCGTACCGCCCGTTATGTAGGAATCAAGGTCGGGAAGGTAATAATAAGAACCATGTTCCTTTCCGGAGCTATCTGCGGCATCGCCGGATTCCTGCTTGTTGCTGGCACGGATCATACTCTTACAACGACTCTGGCCGCCGGGCGCGGTTTTACTGCGGTTATGGTTTCATGGCTGGCCCAGTTCAATCCGTTGATCATGATAGCATCCAGCTTCCTTCTCGCATTCCTCGGAAAGGGCGCGGGCGAGGTCTCTACAGTATTCGGGCTCAACCAGAGTTTTTCTGATATCCTCACCGGCATTATCCTGTTTTTTATTATCGGAAGCGAGTTCTTTATCACATACAAGCTTGTTCGCACAAAAACCGATGCCGGCAAAAAGGAGGTAGAAGAATAATGTTCAGTTTTCTTGTTTCTTTTCTGCCTAGAGCCGTTATGCAGGGTGTTCCTCTTCTGTTTGGATGTGTGGGAGAAACCCTGACGGAAAAATCAGGCAACCTTAACCTAGGTATTCCCGGAATAATGTATGTCGGCGGTATCAGCGGAGTTATCGGTGCGTTTATATACGAACAGAACGCTGTCGTAATGTCACCTTTCTGGACAATAGCAGTACCTCTTTTGTCATCACTTACGGGTTCACTGCTTATGGGTTTGATTTACTGTTTCCTTACGGTATCGTTAAGGGCAAATCAGAACGTTACAGGTCTTGCCCTTACCACATTTGGCATCGGTATCGGAAACTTCTTCGGTGGTTCTCTTATTAAGCTGACCAACAGTGAGGTCCCCTCAATTGCCCTTTCTGCCACAAGCAAATGCTTCAGCGCGTCGCTGCCTTTCGCATCCAAACTCGGCTGGTTCGGTAAAATTTTCTTATCATATGGATTCCTTGCTTATCTTGCCGTGTTATTGGCTGTACTTGCAGGCAACTTCCTTAATAAGACACGTACCGGTCTTCAGCTCAAAGCTGTCGGCGAAAATCCCGCTACAGCGGATGCCGCCGGTATCAACGTTGAAAAATATAAATATATCGCAACATGCATAGGAAGTATGATAGCTGGCCTCGGCGGACTTTACTATGTAATGGACTACGCCAGCGGCGTCTGGTCAAACGACGCCTTCGGTGACCGCGGATGGCTGGTTATTGCTCTTGTCATTTTCACAATATGGAAACCTTTCAACGGTATCTGGGCATCATTCCTGTTCGGCGGTCTTTACATCCTTTATCTGTTTCTCCCAACAGGAACTAATCTAGCTGTGGGTGAGCTATACAAAATGATTCCCTACGCCGTAACCCTTTTGGTACTGATTATTACCAGCATGCGCGACAGACGAGAAGATCAGCCTCCCGCAGCGCTGGGTCTCAGTTATTTCAGGGAGAATCGTTGATGAGTTTTTCCACCGCCTTTTTTTGATTTTGACGATACGCTTACCGATCCCGCTTTGGTAATATATAAAAGTATTATTCATGCTTTTGTAAAAGGCAGGTGCTCACGGCAATGTCCACGATTACTATCGCTGGATAGCTTGAAGAGATACTGCTGAAACATCAATAATGTGTGAGCACCCTTTCCCCCGGGTGCTCATTTTTGAAAAATAACGGAGAAAAAGTATGATTGAAATTCTGTGCCCGATCTGTAAGGATCCTCTGATCAAAAACGAAGGCGCAATGAAATGTGAAAACGGTCACAGCTACGACATTTCACGTAAAGGATATGTTAATCTCCTGCCGTCGTCGGGTACCGGGCATCATGGTGATGACAGATTGATGGTAAAGGCGCGCACACATTTTCTTGATGGGGGATACTATGACAGGTTGTCCGCTGAAATATGCGGTATGGTACTCAGATTTCTTCCCCGCGGCGGGTCTCTTATCGATGCAGGCTGCGGAGAGGGTAAGTATACCGGTGACATTTTTAACACCCTGGCTGAGAATAATCTCGGGGCAGATCTAGTCGGTCTGGATATTTCAAAGGAAGCTATTAATGCCCTTGTGGCCCGGAACCGTGAGATACGGGCATTTGTGGTGTCGACCTCCTCAATTCCAGTCGACGAAAACAGCGTTGACGTTCTTTTGAATGTATTTTCTCCTTTTTTCCCTGAAGAATTCTCACGTGTTCTGAAACCGGACGGAGTGCTGATACGGGTTGTACCCGATGTAAATCATCTCTGGGAACTGAAGAAGCTGGTATATGACACACCTTATAAAAATCCTACTGCAGAGGCACAACTGGAGGGTTTTACCCTGATAGAATGTCGGGAACTTAAATACAAAATTAACATTACGGATAACGAGATTATAAACGATTTGTTTTTGATGACACCTTATTTTTACAAAACCGGTAAAATGGATCAGGAAAAACTGAAGAATGTCGATAATCTATCTGTTTCGCTTGAATTTGTGCTTTGTGTCTACCTTCCCGGAGCAGACAGGGGTGATATATGATGTACGAAGAAATTATAAACAAATGTCCTTTGTTCAGCGGGCTTTCGGGAGACAGCCTGCAGACAGCACTCCGGTTTTTCAATGCTGTGGAAAAGAAATATCCTGCCGGACAGATTCTCAACCGTCCCGGTGAACCACTCAGTAATTTCGGGCTTGTTCTTTCCGGAAACGTGCAGGTTTGTATGGACGATATCAACGGAACCAGGATAATTATGGCCGGTGTTGCGCCTGGCGAAACATTCGGAGAGTCACTGTGCTTGCTGAAACGCGAAGCAGACATCATAATAATCTGTGTCACCGAAACCGTTCTGCTGGTGATGAATACAGATTCTCTGTACAATAATTCCGGCAGCCCCGACGGTGCCGAATTATCCAGACGCTTCTGTGCCATGTTGGCATCGCGTACTCTGAAGATGAATGACAGGATACAGTTATTGTCTCAGAACGGAATACGGGACAAGATAATCACGCTACTTTCACAGTATGCTGTTCACGGCAGCGATGAGGTTTTTCTTCCTTTCAATAGGGAAACACTCGCTGTGTACCTTGGAGTGAACCGAAGTGCTCTTTCACGTGAACTTGGTAAAATGAGAGACGCAGGGATTATAGAATTTTGTAAAAACAGGTTCAAAATATTATAAAAACGTTGCATATGCAACATAATAATGATATATTTCTGTTATAATTACTTCAAAGAAATGGAGTGATTATTAATGATAAAAAAACTATTTGCCATATTTCTTATGCTGACTGTGATTCTGAGCCTTTTCGCAGGATGCAAGAAGGAAGCTGTTCCTGCACAGCCCGAACCGGCCACCGATTCCGATAATTCTGCCTCAGCGCAGCCTGAGCAGGAGACCGAACCCGTCACTATACATTTGGCCGGTCTCAAGGGACCGACGTCCATAGGTCTTGTAAAGCTGATGGAGGACAATGAAACCGGTACTACAGAAAATAATTATGAGTTTACCGTTGCAGGAAGCGCAGATGAGATTACACCATCCCTGATTCAGGGAAAGCTTGATATGGCGGCACTGCCCGTGAATCTGGCATCGGTTCTATATAATAAAACCGAGGGTGATATTCAGATTCTTGCAGTGAATACCCTCGGAGTATTGTATATTGTAGGAAAAGGAACCGAAATCAACGGATTCGCAGACCTTGCCGGAAAAACGATTTACGCTACCGGTCAGGGAAGTACACCTGAATACAATCTGAGATATCTTCTTTCTCAGAACGGTCTGGATCCGGATAAGGACGTTACTATAGAGTTCAAATCCGAACCGGCAGAAATAGTGAATATTTTGTCATCCTCCGAAGAGGGTATTGCTATGCTGCCCCAGCCGTACGTTATCGCGGCATCCGCACAGGTTGAAGGGCTTGAAGTCAAATTAAGTCTGTCGGATGAATGGGACAGCCTCGAAAACGGCAGCATGATGGTTACCGGAGTTCTGGCGGTCCGCAGACAGTTTGTCGAAGAAAACCCAGACGTTGTAGAAAAGTTTCTGAAGGATTACGCAGCGTCTGTTGATTACGTAAACAGCAATGTTGACGACGCGGCGGAGCTTGTCGAAAAATATGACCTGTTCAAGGCTGCCGTTGCAAAGAAGGCAATTCTTCTGTGCAACGTTGTATATATAGCCGGAAAGGACATGACAGAACCTGTGGAAAAATATCTTCAGGTCCTGTTTGAAGAAAATCCCCAGGCAGTAGGCGGAAAGCTGCCGGACAGTGATTTTTACTATGAAGGTTAATGATATAGCAAAAAAAGTTATATTCACATCGCTGCTGCTTGCCGTATGGCAGGCGGCAGCGATGTTGGTTGATAAAAGCTTTCTGCTGGCCTCCCCGGTGCAGGTCGTAATACGCCTGTATGCACTTGTTGCGGAGCCCGGCTTTTTTTCATCAGTCTGGTCCAGTTTCTCCAAAATAGCTTTGGGATTTCTATTGGGCCTTGCCGCGGGTGTGCTTGGCGCCGTGCTGTCGGGACGATTCAGCTGGGTCAGGATGACGCTTAATCCTCTTTTTTCAGTTGTAAAATCTGTGCCGGTGGCGTCGTTTATCATTATTGCTCTTGTATGGCTGTCTTCCGGCAGTTTGCCTTCCTTTATCTCATTTCTGATGGTTGTCCCGGTCGTTTATACGAATATCCTAGGAGGAATTGAGACTCTGGACCCGAAAATGAAGGAAATGGGATACCTGTTCAATGTAAGTCCTTTGAAAAAGCTAATATTTATCGATCTGCCTCAGCTTAAACCGCATATTACATCTGCATGCAGGCTATCCATTGGTCTGGCCTGGAAATCCGGCATTGCGGCAGAGGTTATCGGACTTCCCTCAGGCTCAATCGGACGTATGCTGTACAACGCCAAGGTGTATTTTGAAACTGCAGATCTGTTTGCATGGACGCTTGTTATTGTTCTGGTCAGCGTAGTCTGTGAAAAGCTTTTTATTATGCTGATCGATCATTTGTACAGGAGGCTTGAAAAACTGTGAATGATATCATAATAAGCAACATCTGCAAATCTTTCGGTGAAAAGACTGTATTGAACAACCTTACTGTCAGCTTTCCGCAGGGGCAAAATACCTGTATTATGGGCCCATCCGGATGCGGAAAAACGACACTACTTAATATAATGGCAGGACTGCTTCAAAAGGACAGCGGAGAAATAAAAAATATGCCCTGTGAGATTTCATTTGTCTTTCAAGAGGACAGACTCTGTGAGGAATTCAGCGCTGTTTCCAACGTAAAGCTTGCAGCAGACAAATGTTATGACAGACAGAAGATTGAGTTTCTTCTTGAAAGTCTGGGAATAAACGATCTCAGCACCCCGGTGTCGGAATATTCCGGCGGAATGAAGCGACGGGTTGCAATTGCCCGTGCACTTTGCGCACCGTTCAGACTGCTGATGATGGATGAACCGTTCAACGGGCTTGACGGGAATACCAGATCAGAAACAGCACAGATTATTAAGGAATATACCAGTGGTAAAACGGTGATATTCGTTTCACACGACCCTGATAACGCGAACTTTCTTGACGCGAAAATAATTGAATTTTCACAAATAAACGGACAAAAATAAAACCCGGTTCATCCGGGTTTTTCTTTTGTCATACCTTATGCTACAATCAAAATAAGAAAAGAAGGAGGCTGCAGATATGGATAGACATAAAAAGGTAGGTCTTGTTCTTACCGGAGGCGGTGCACGCGGTGCCTATCATATAGGTGTGTGGAAAGCTCTTCGCGAGCTTGACGTTCATTTCGATATAGTCACCGGGACATCGGTAGGCGCACTTGCGGGCGGCGTAATATGCGGGGGAAACTACGAACTGGCTGAGCAGCTCTTTTCAAATATCAAAAACAGTGACATTATGGATCTTCCCGACAACATTGACGAGCTTGGCGGATTTGTCAAATTTGTTTCAAAATACGGAGGCGTTGATACCACGCCGCTTAAGAGTATGCTTGAAAGCATAATAAACGAGGATGATATCCGTGCCAGCAATCTTGGTTTGGGGATGGTTATTGTAAGCCGGGACGGCCTTTATCCCGCTGAGGTGACACTTGATACAATCCCTAAAGGCGAGCTCATCACATATATGTTGGCTTCAGCATCGATTTTTCCTTTTTTCATGTCCCAGAAAATAGATGGCAAAATGTATGTAGACGGCGGAGTGTTCGACAATCTTCCCATTGGACTTTGTGAGGATATGGGCGCCGAAGAAATTATTGCCGTTGATCTGGGGTCTGTGGGTATCGATAAGCCGTACAGAGGAGGGCTTCCGGTGAGGACAATTTATCCGAGCTGGCCTCTCGGAAGTATAGTGCAGTTTAACTCTTTAACTGCAAGACGGAATATCAAACTGGGCTATTACGATACCATGAAGGCTTACAGAAAATTAGACGGAATCAAATATACTTTCGGAAAGGGCGAAATAGAAAGTGAAGCGGAAGGATGGGATGAATCCGTAATAAAGGACTGTATTTCTTCTCTGCCTGGAATTGCACGCAAGGCGGTGTTCACACTTTTATCGTTGGAATATGATGCGCACCGAAATAAACGCAGAATGCTGCTGGCCGGTCTGGAAAACGCAGCAAGGGTATTTAATGTTGATCCTACCGAAGAATATACTCCGAAAAGACTGAAGAGTATTGTTCTGGAACTTTACAGCAGCGCCGCTCCTTTAAATATACAAATTAAAAAGGAGAAAGTATCCGCTGATATCAGCGGCAGCGCCGCAGCAGTAACAATGTGCGGCATGCTTCGGGAAAACAGAAAGAAAAGAGAAATAGCTGTTATGGCTGCCGCTATGCCACGTGAATTTGCCGCCGCCGCTTACATTTATTCAATGCTCGGACCGTATCCCGCTCTTGAAGCCGGAAATGAACTGGCCAAAATATAGAACGATAATAAGCAGAATGGCCAGCGGTAATATTTACCGCCGGCCATTCTACGTAGTTATGATTATTTAAAATATCTTTCGAGTAAGCCTTTGAGGGCTTTGCCGTGACGAGCCTCATCACGGGCCATCTTGCCTCGGCTTATACAACATAGGTAAAATCATCCATTGCCCGGACGGCCGGCAGACCTCTGGCGTTCAGCTCTGCACACAGCGTCAGAACACTGGGCAGAAACTCGTCGGAATAATGGGTCACGCAGACATTGCGAATGTTGCACTGCTCAAAAACCGGCAGATAACTGGTAGCCTCAAAGTGGGCCGCTTCGCACACAATCAGATCAAGCGGCAATTCCATGGCAGGCGCAGGAAAGTCAACGCTCGGGTGCTTGAGATCTCCGGTGAAGAGTACCGTTTTCCCCTCCGCTTCCACGATATAGGAAAAGGACTTGTGACAATGCATCGTTGCGACAGCGGTCACTCTGAGTACACCATCGTCAAACACCGTGCCGGGTTGGGTTTCACGGTAGTGGATTTCCTTCTTTGCAACATTCAGGGTGACTGCCAGCCAGTCCCGGATGACCTGGCCGGCTTCCGGTATGGGAAGGCAAATGACCGGATCCGGTGTTCTGAAGTACCATGTGATCAGGTCCACGAATTGAATCAGACCGTTGGTATGGTCACCGTGCATATGGGTGATAAAGACGCCCTTCACCGCATCAACCGAGATATTTCGGGTACGCAGCGCATCGATGGCAGAGGTCCCCATATCGATAAAATAGACGTTCCCGCCGGTCTCAAGCATGATGCATGAGCATTTGCGGTGAGGTTCCGGTACGCTATGGCTGCTGCCGATAAATGTGAGTTTCATATTGCACCGCTCTTTTCTGTTTGTTCTGATAAATTTAGTTTAGGTTCTGCGGGGACGGATGTCAAGAAATCCGTGGACAGAAAAAGGTCAGCCCCTTGCGGGACTGACCTTTTGAAATCACAGAACAATTAGCCGAAGTAACGCTCCAGCAGACCCTTCAGAGCCTTGCCGTGACGGGCCTCGTCGCGGGCCATCTCATGAACCGTATCATGTATGGCGTCAAGGCCGTTCTTCTTGGCACAGGATGCCAGCTCGAATTTGCCGGCAGTTGCGCCGAATTCACAGTCAACGCGCCATGCAAGATTCTTCGCGGTGCTATCGGTCATATTGGGCTCAAGGTCTTTGCCCAGAAGCTCGGCAAACTTGGCAGCATGCTCAGCCTCTTCATAGGCGGCTTTTTCCCAGTAAAGGCCGATTTCGGGATATCCTTGGCGGTGAGCAATACGTGCCATGCAGAGATACATTCCTACTTCGCTGCACTCACCCTGGAAGTTAGCTTTCAGTTGTTCAAGGATATACTTCTTATCCTCTTCGCTGACATTAACGTTATCCTTGACGGTTTTGGCAAATACGCCGTATTCATGCTCTGCGGCAAGCTTTTGTTCACCCTTTACCTCCTCGAACATGGAAGAGGGTGCTCCACACTGGGGGCATTTCTCGGGGGGTTCGGGTCCTTCATAAATGTAACCGCAAACTTTGCATACATACTTCATTTCGGCTAACCTCTTTTCAAAAAATATGAATTTAAAAAAGGATATAATATTATATAAGCTAATCTTTTTTTGAATTACGCTTTTCCGGCGCATCCAAGTACATCAACAAGCTTGTGACGTACAAGTTCCTTGATGTTGCTGCGGGCAGGTTTCAGGTATTCACGGGGATCAAACTTGTCAGGATTCTCAGCCATGAACTTGCGGATGGTGCCGGTCATTGCAAGACGCAGGTCGCTGTCGATATTGATCTTGCAGACGGAAAGTTCTGCGGCGTGACGAAGCTCATACTCAGGGATGCCGATGGCGTCCGGCATTTTTCCGCCGAATTGATTGACCATTTTTACATATTCCTGGGGGACGGAGGAAGAGCCGTGCAGAACAATGGGGAATCCGGGCAGAAGGCGGGATACTTCTTCAAGAATGTCGAAACGGAGGGAAGGGGGAACAAGTATGCCCTTCTCATTACGTGTGCACTGATCCGGGGTGAACTTGTATGCGCCGTGGCTTGTGCCGATGGCGATCGCAAGACTGTCACATCCGGTCTTGGAAACGAATTCCTCAACCTCTTCGGGACGTGTGTAGCTGGAAGCCTCGGCGGAAACCTTTACGTCGTCCTCAACGCCGGCAAGGGAACCGAGCTCTGCCTCGACAACAGCGCCGTGATCATGAGCGTACTCGACAACACGCTTGGTTTCGATGATGTTTTTCTCGAAAGGAAGAGAGGAGGCATCGATCATAACGGAGGTGAATCCGCCGTCGATGCAGCTCT
>CAYUOH010000014.1:0-54246 GCA_964446385.1 uncultured Oscillospiraceae bacterium
CAGCATACGGAACTCGAACTTGTTGCCGGTGAATGCAAATGGCGAGGTGCGGTTGCGATCGGTGGTGTCCTGCACAAAGCGGGGAAGAGTGTCCACGCCGAGCTTCATCGTTTTCTGCATTGTGCCGTTGTAGGGCGTGTTTTTTTCTATGGCCTCAAGAATGGCGGTCAGCTCCTCGCCGAGGAAAATGGAAACAACTGCGGGAGGCGCCTCGTTTGCTCCAAGCCGGTGGTCATTTCCGGCGGTGGCGACTGAAATGCGAAGCAAATCCTGATAGTCGTCCACAGCCTTGATAATGGCGCACAGAAACAGCAGGAACTGCGCGTTTTCGTGCGGCGTTTCGCCCGGAGACAACAGGTTCACACCCGAGTCGGTGGCTATTGACCAGTTGTTGTGCTTGCCGGAGCCGTTCACTCCTGCGAATGGCTTTTCGTGAAGCAGGCACATAAGGCCGTGCTTCTGAGCCACATTCTGCATGATCTCCATGGTGAGCTGGTTGTGGTCGGCAGCGACGTTCGTCGTCGTATAAATGACCGCAAGCTCATGCTGGGCCGGGGCCACCTCGTTGTGCTCAGTCTTGGCATACACGCCAAGCTTCCACAGCTCGCTGTTCAAATCCTCCATAAAGGCGGCAACGCGGGGTTTTATGACACCGAAATAATGGTCGTCCAGCTCCTGGCCTTTGGGAGGTTTCGCGCCGAAAAGAGTGCGGCCTGTGAACACAAGGTCACGGCGTTTGAAGAACATCTTCCTGTCCACAAGGAAATATTCCTGTTCCGGTCCCGCGCAGGTGCGTACGCATTTCGCCTCGCTGTTGCCAAAAAGCCGAAGAATACGCATAGCCTGGCAGTTCAGCGCCGCCATTGAACGCAGCAGAGGTGTTTTTTTATCCAGCGCCTCGCCGCCGTAGGAGCAGAAGGCTGTCGGGATGCAGAGCGTCCTGCCCTTGATAAAGGCATAGCTCGTGGGGTCCCATGCGGTATATCCTCTGGCCTCAAAGGTGGCGCGCAGACCGCCTGACGGGAAAGAGGAGGCATCCGGCTCGCCCTTGATCAGCTCCTTGCCGGAGAAATCCATGATGACTCCTCCGTCCGGAGCAGGCGATATAAAGCTGTCGTGCTTCTCCGCGGTGATACCGGTGAGAGGCTGGAACCAGTGTGTGAAGTGCGTCGCGCCGTTGGATACCGCCCAGTCCCTCATGGCAGAGGCAACAGCGTTGGCAACCGACAGATCGAGCATAGCGCCCTCGTCGATCGTTTTTCTCAACGAATTGTATACGTCGCTTGTTAAATTGGCTTTCATGTCTCTGTCGTCAAACACCATGCTGCCGAAATACTCGGATACCGTTATCATATTCAGCTCTCCTTTTAAATTAAAATACAAAGGCGCCTTTGATGTACTGAACATCAAAGACGCCTTTGTCTTTTTTTATTGAATTTTATTAACTGTTTTTCCGCCAAATAATAAGAGCAAAGACACTCCAGGAGTCAAATCCCGAAGACGCCCTTGCCTTCAATGGAGGTATTCTACGCCGTTGATTTCGATTTGTCAAGCCTATTTTTACATTTTGTGCCTTAAATCATACAAAAAAGCAACTTTCCCGCTTGACAGTAAGAAATCGGTGTTGTATACTCCACGCATTGAGCAAAGACGTTCATTTGAGAAAGCATCCGCTTTCTTCGAGTGGGCGTCTTTTTGTTTTCGAACGGAGTGAACCGCTATGAAGGTTGAAGGTCAAATAAGGATCCCATCCGGCTGCGCGATTGCCGCAGTCATATCCAGGACCGGTGAGAAGATTACCGGAGAGAAAATAATCGACAGTATGAAACCGATGCATGACCGCTCCAACGGTCTCGGCGGCGGCTTTGCCGCCTACGGTATCTATCCGGAGTACAGGGAGCAGTACGCTCTGCATTTTTTCTTTGACGATGCGTCATGCCGCGCCCGATGCGAGAGTTTCCTAAAAGACAGTTTCGAGGTAGTAAAGGCAGAGCCCATTCCCACGAGAAAGACACCGAATATCACGGACGAGCCTCTGATATGGCGGTATTTTGTCTCACCCGTGCAGTCTGTTCTCGAATCAGCGCAGCTTGACGAAAAGGAATATGTTGTCCGCGCTGTAATGATGATAAACAGTACTATATCAGGATGCTATGTGTTTTCCTGCGGAAAAAACATGGGCGCTTTCAAGGCGGTGGGGTTCCCGGAGGATGTAGGCAGCTTCTACCGTTTGGAGGAATACGAGGCCTATTCGTGGACTGCCCACGGGAGGTATCCTACCAACACGCCGGGATGGTGGGGCGGAGCGCACCCCTTTGGGCTGCTGGACTACACCGTGGTGCACAACGGCGAAATATCGTCCTATGACGCCAATCGCCGTTTTATAGAGATGTTCGGTTATAAGTGCAGGCTGCAGACCGACACGGAGGCAATAACCTACATTGCCGACTATCTGCTCCGCCGGCAGGGACTTACGCTCCGGGAGACGGCATCCGTCATTGCCGCGCCGTTTTGGGAAACGATTCAGCAGATGGATGAGGAAAAGCGAAATGAAGCCGCTTATTTGAGGACGGTTTTTCCCAGCCTGCTCATCAACGGCCCGTTTTCCATTGTACTTGGCTTCAGCGGAGGGCTGATGGCGCTTAACGACCGTTTAAAGCTGCGCTCCATGGTTATCGGTGAGAAGGGCGATACGGTTTATATCGCCAGCGAGGAAGCGGCCATACGCGCGATGGAGCCGAACGCAGAGAATATTTTCGCCCCCATGGGAGGCGAGCCGTTCATAGTAACTGTAAAGGATGGTGCTTACTGATGGGCATCGACTTCATCTATCCCGAGTTCGAGGTCGTACGTGACCGCGACCGCTGCATCACCTGCCGTGTATGCGAGCGACAATGTGCAAACGAAGTGCATAAATACGACGCGGAATGCGGCCTTATGACGAGCGACGCAGAAAAATGCGTTGACTGTCAGCGATGCGTCTCCCTTTGCCCCACGCGGGCTCTCAAAATTATAAAGAGTGACTGCACTCTGCGCGAGAATACCAACTGGTCGGGAGATACCGTAAAAGAGATATTCAGGCAGGCATCCACCGGCGGCGTGCTGCTGTCATCCATGGGAAATCCGCAGCCGCTGCCTGTCTACTGGGACAGGATGCTGATAAATGCATCGCAGGTGACGAATCCTTCGATTGACCCCCTGCGCGAGCCCATGGAGACCCGGGTCTTCCTCGGTAAAAAACCGGATAAGATAACACGCGGCAAAGACGGAAGCATAATAAACGATCTTCCGCCTCAGCTCGAGCTTAGTATGCCGGTTATGTTCTCCGCCATGAGCTACGGTTCGATCAGCTACAATGCCCACAAGAGTCTCGCCACTGCGGCATCCGAACTGGGTATATGCTACAACACCGGCGAGGGCGGACTTCATGAAGATTTCTATGTCTACGGACCGAACACAATCGTTCAGGTTGCCTCCGGCCGCTTTGGCGTACACGAAAAATATCTTAAAGCCGGCGCAGCGGTGGAGATAAAGATAGGGCAGGGCGCAAAGCCCGGCATCGGAGGACATCTGCCCGGTGCGAAGATCGTAGGCGACGTTTCCCGTACCCGAATGATCCCGGAGGGCAGCGACGCCATATCCCCCGCGCCGCACCACGATATCTATTCCATCGAAGATCTGCGTCAGCTCGTCTACTCCATCAAGGAAGCAACGCAGTATGAAAAACCAGTAATCGTAAAGGTTGCCGCCGTTCATAACATTGCCGCCATAGCAAGCGGCATCGCACGCAGCGGAGCGGACATCATCGCCATAGACGGCTTTCGCGGCGGTACCGGCGCGGCGCCGACACGCATACGCGACAATGTGGGCATCCCCATAGAGCTGGCCCTTGCCGCTGTGGATACTCGCCTGCGCGAGGAGGGTATCCGTAACAACGTCTCTCTGGTTGTCGGCGGCAGTATCCGTTCGGCAGCGGACGTGGTGAAGGCTGTGGCTCTGGGCGCGGACGCTTGCTATATCGCCACGGCGGCGCTGCTCGCCATGGGCTGCCATCTTTGCCGTACATGCCAGAGCGGAAACTGCAACTGGGGCATTGCCACCCAGCGTCCGGAGCTGGTGAAGCGCCTGAATCCCGAAATCGGCAGCGAACGGCTCATAAATCTCCTGACCGCATGGCGGCACGAGATCATGGAGCTGATGGGCGGTATGGGCATCAATTCCATAGAAGCGCTGCGCGGCAACCGACTTATGCTGCGCGGTATCGGACTAAACGAAAAGGAGCTTGAGATTCTCGGTATCTCACACGCGGGAGAATGAAAAGGATATACGTAAATGAACAGTGGTGCCTCGGATGTCACCTGTGCGAGTATAACTGCGCGTACGCCAATTCCGGTCTGTCCGATATGGTAAAAGCGCTTAAGGACAAGAGTATATTTCCGCGCATTAAGGTCGAGGACACAGGCAAAGTGACCTACGCCCTTTCCTGCCGCCATTGCACGGATCCTTTGTGCGTGAAGAGCTGTATTTCCGGGGCTATGCACCGTACTGCGGACGGAACGGTGCAAATTGACCGCGACAAATGCCTGGGCTGTTTTACCTGCATTCTGGTCTGTCCGTACGGCGCGGTCACTCACGACGACAACGGCGCAATGCTGAAGTGCGAGCTGTGCCTTGAAAACGCCTGCGGTGCACCGGCGTGTGCTACAGGATGTCCGAACAGAGCAATTGTATATAAGGAGAGGTGAACAGAGCTGAAACACTGTGTTATCATTGGCGGCGGCGTTGCGGCTGTGGGCTGTATCGAGGGGATACGGAGCGTGGATCCCGAAAGCCAAATCACGATGATCGCCGGCGAAGGAAAGCCGGTCTACTGCAGACCGCTGATCTCCTATTATCTTCAGGGCAAAACGGATTTTGAGAAGATGAAATACCGGCCCGATGAGTTTTACACCCAAAACAACTGCGAGCTGATATATGGGAAAGCCATATCAGTCGACACGGCGGCACGAAAGGCAGTGCTTGAGGACGGGCGCAATATCCCGTACGATTCGCTTTGCGTGGCAACAGGATCCTCTCCGATAGTTCCTGCGATCGAAGGTCTCGACACGGTCGATAACAGGTTTGTTTTTATGACCGAGGACGACGCGCTTGCGCTTGAGCGAACCGTCAGCGAGAGCTCGCAAGTTCTCATCATCGGCGCAGGCATGATCGGACTGAAATGTGCAGAGGGGCTGCATGGCAGAGTGGGCAGCATAACGGTATGCGACCTTGCTCCTCGCGTGCTTCCAAGTGTTCTCGACGATGCCTGCGCCTCTCTCATACAGAAACGTATGGAGGAAAACGGGATCAGCTTTCTGCTCGGCGACAGCGCAGCCCGATTTGAAAAAAATACGGCGTTTCTCAGAAGCGGCCGCGAGGTGAGCTTTGACATTCTCGTATTGGCGGTTGGTGTCCGGCCAAACGTTTCGCTTGTAAAGGACGCCGGCGGTGAATGCAATAAAGGTATTTGCATAGACACGCAAATGAAAACATCGCTCGACGGAGTCTATGCCGCCGGCGACTGCACCGAGGGGTACGACTGCGCCAACGGAGAAAATCGCGTCCTCGCCATTATGCCGAACGCATATATGCAGGGCCGCTGCGCGGGAGAGAACATGGCCGGCGGCAGCGCGGTGTTCGATAATTCGATTATAATGAACGCCATCGGATTTTTTGGCCTCCATTCTCTGACGGCGGGCAGTTATGACGGCGAAATGTACGAGAAAGTGACAGAGGAGAGCGTAAAGCGGCTCTATTTCAGAGATAACCGGCTGGTCGGATTTATTCTGATCGGGGATGTTGCCGGAGCGGGCATTTATACCGCAATGATCCGAAACAAAACCCCGATCGATTCTGTAAACATCGAGTTTCTGGAAATGATGCCCTCGCTTGCCGCATTTACTGCAGAATACCGTGGGAAAATACTCGGAGAGGTGATATAATATGCCCATAATAAATGCTCTAGGGCTTGACCACAGAAGTCTCAACGAAAAGATACGAGCCTCGGAAACATCGGTGACGGTCACCGGATGTCTTGGTCAGCGCTTTATCGCAGCAGGTCTTGCCGGACACACAGTTGAGCTTACGGGCACTCCCGGCAACGCGCTCGGCGCGTATCTGAACGGCGCAAAGATCACCGTCAGGGGCAACGCACAGGACGCGGTGGGAGATACCATGAACGACGGGAGAATTGTGGTTCACGGCAGTATAGGCGACGCAGCCGGCTATGCCATGCGCGGAGGCGAGATATACGTCCGGGATGACGCCGGATACCGCGCCGGTATACACATGAAGGAGTACGAAATAAAGCGCCCCGTTATAGTCATCGGCGGGCGCTGCGGCAGCTTTTTGGGCGAGTATCAGGCGGGCGGTGTCATCATCGTGCTCGGGCTCGGCACGGGAGAACGAAGCATTGTAGGCGGCTTCCCCTGCACCGGTATGCACGGCGGCAGGATGTTCCTGCGCTCAGACTGTGCGAATATCCGCTTTCCCAAGGAAGTGACCGCCACGCCGGCCTCTGTGTCGGATTTGGCGGAGATAGAAAGGCATATATCGGAATACTGTTTGCTGTTTGGTGTCGAAAAGGACGCGGTGATGAACTCACCGTTCACAAAGATCGTGCCGAACAGCAAAAACCCATATAAACAGATGTATGTGGCAAATTAATTTATGAGGGCAGGTGCGTTATGAAGTACACAAAGCAAGAGGTCATGCAGTTCATAAGCGAAGAGGACGTCAAGTTTATACGGCTGGCATTCTGCGACGTATTCGGCAGGCAAAAGAATATTTCTATCCAGCCCGGCGAACTTGAGCGCGCCTTTGAGACCGGCATCGCATTTGATGCCTCCTCCATCTCCGGTTTTGGGGATGAGCTGCGAAGCGACCTGTTTCTGCACCCGGAGCCGTCCACAATGGCGGTGCTTCCGTGGAGACCGGAGCACGGGCGCGTCGTACGAATGTTCTGTGATATCAAATGGTCTGACGGTACGCCGTTTAACGGTGATGCCAGACAGCTCCTGAAAAAGGCCGTGGCTGACGCCGAAAAAGCGGGTTTTGATTTCCGCTTCGGCGCCGAGCTGGAGTTTTACCTGTTCGAGCTGGACGAGCGCGGCAAGAAGACACATACCCCTTATGACGAGGCAGGTTATATGGATATTGCGCCGGACGACAGGGGAGAAAACATCCGCCGTGAGATCTGTATGACGCTTGAGCAGATGGGCATTACTCCGGAGGGCTCGCATCACGAGGGAGGGCCCGGACAAAACGAGATCGATTTCCGTTACTCCGACCCGCTTACCGCCGCCGACAACGCAGTGACTTTCTGCTCCGTGGTTAAGACCATTGCCAGCAGGAACGGTATTTCCGCCGACTTTTCACCCAAGCCGCTGAGTAAACAGCCCGGCAACGGTATGCACATAAATTTCTCTGTTAAAGGAAACGGAGATCCGCACGATATGGTATCTGCCATTGCCGGCGTGATGGAGAAGATAACGGATATGACTGTATTTTTCAATCCGCTGGAAAATTCCTACGAGCGTTTGGGCAGCAACAAAGCGCCGCGCTATATCTCCTGGTCTGCCGAAAACCGTTCGCCGCTTATCCGAATCCCGGCAGCCTTCGGTGAACAGAAGCGTGCGGAGCTTCGCTCTCCCGATCCCTGTGCCAACCCTTATATCGCTTATGCGCTGATGATCTATGCCAGCCTTTACGGAATTGTGAATCATATGGAGCTTCCCCCTGCCGCCGATCTCAATTTTTATACAGCGTCGCCCGATATCCTAAGCGAATTTCGGCGGTTGCCTGAAACCTTGGATGAAGCTAAGGCCGCGGCGAGAGAAAGCGAGTTTATCCGCACCTATGTACCTGAGGAGATAATTCGGTCATATACCGAGTAACAGCGTGTTTCTACAGCTTTAGAGGGGAGGGGAGAAGGGTATGCCGCTAAGGGAACACATTTACAGCGTACTGATTGTTTCAGCGTCCGAAAGAATTAACAGCTCTCTGCGTGAACTGCTCCCCGAGTCGGATTACACGCCTGTGTGCATCGCCGGCAGCGTAAATGAAGCGCAGCGGAATTTGCAGGAACGCGCCTTCGACCTTGTCATGATAAATTCCCCGCTCCCTGATGATTCAGGACGAAAACTTGCCATTGATGTTTCTCTGAACGGCAGCAGTGTTGCGGCTCTTTTGGTTCGAAGTGAGCTGTACGACGAGATATATGCAAAGGTTTTCGAATACGGCGTTTTTACCATACGTAAGCCCACCTCGCCCGCACTTATACTTCAGGCGCTGGACTGGATGCGTTCTGCAAGAGAACACATTCGCCAACTGGAGAAGAAGACCGTGTCCCTGGAGGATAAAATGGCGGAGATACGCCTGGTGAACCACGCCAAGTGGGCGCTCATTGAATCTCTGAAAATGACCGAGGCGGATGCCCACAGGTATATTGAAAAGCAGGCCATGGACCGCTGCGTTACAAGACGCGAGATTGCAGAGAACATCCTTCAGACATATAAATAACGGATCTATTTTCGTACGGTACGGTTTTATGTCCTGCCTGTCCCGTACCGGGGATAACTGCAAAAAAAACGCACCCGGATTGGGTGCGTTTTACTTAACGGGTGGTTGCTTGATCAGGTACTCTTTTTTACCTTTTTAATCTGTTCCGGTTGAGGTACTGGTTCGCTCAGGATGATCGGTTTCTTAACGTCCTTCTTCTTCTTTTTGAGTTGTTTATGCGGACTTTTATCTCCCATAATACAGCACTCCTTTCAGTAATCATAAAATTAACAGCTCATTCTTAGGAAAGTGATTTACTTTCATATCTTGGTTTCTCGCTGTAGATTTCACTGTTTACTACATCAGAAGTATAGCACAAACGGGAAAAACAAACAACTTAGCGTATGCGGCAACCTGTCCGTTGCATTTCTGTTATTTTTTTACCGCTTTCAGCTCGATATAGCCCCGTTCTCCTCTGGGTTCCAGCTGGATTCGGGGATTGCTGTCATCCCAGCGATAGCCGATGACGGACGGATTGTAGCGATCCATCGAGGCCTGGACAGCGTCGATGGCGTCGCAGTAATCTTCCTCATCAAAGGGTTCGCCTTGGAACATCAAATACTCTGCGGCAGGGAGGGTCATAATATCAAAGCCCTCCGGGATACTTCCTGTATAATCGTCTGCCACTTCTACGCCCTGTACATAGGTGGATGTTCCTGGTTTTTTATATGCTTCCGGCAGCCACAGGCACACCGGCTCTCCGCACAGACTGTCCATGCTGAGAAGTGTTCCCCATATATCACAGCCCACTTCTTCACAGTAATCGAAGTAGTGTTCTGCTTTCCTGCCTCTCTTGATGATGACCTTTCGCCGGGGCTTGTTTACCATCTGAATAAATACATTTTTCACGTTTTCCATGTTTGTTGATTCCTTTCGTAATTCTCTGAATTTGACGCCGTAGGAAACAAAAAGTGTGACCGGTACCGGATGCCGCGAATACTCGCCGGGGTTGATACCAAACTCCCTGCGAAAGGCTCTGGTGTAGCCGTCTACGCTTGCAAAGCCCGCATCATAGGCCGCATCAGTGATTTTATCGCGATCTTTTTTTAACCGCAGGGCAGATTTTGCCAACCGCA
This sequence comes from uncultured Oscillospiraceae bacterium, assembly GCA_964446385.1. Lineage (GTDB taxonomy): Bacteria > Bacillota > Clostridia > Oscillospirales > Ruminococcaceae > CAYSRC01. The sequence goes on from CAYUOH010000014.1 coordinate 9,675, forward strand.
ATCGCCGGATATAATCTGCCGGTGCGTACCCTGTATGCTCCTTAAACATCCGATGGGCATACCAGGGTGAAAAACTGCAGCACCGGGCAAGATCTGCCAGAGTGATTACTTCCGTTAAATTTGCTTCGATATAATCCTGCATTTTCTGAACCGCCAGTATTTGCTCCGCCACACTTCTCACCTCCCTTGTCTTAATCAATTTTACGGAAAACCGAAATAAATCTCTCGACCATTCTTGCTATATTATAACGGAAATTATTTAAAAAGACTTCGCTGCAGCAGAAAGCCTGCAATACCGAAAAAAGCCCTTGACAGATTCCTTGTTTCTGCTTTGATCTGAAGGTTGCCCCGCTTTTTATGATATAATATTCTTATAGGTTTCAGGCCGGCAGCACCTGTTTTAGCTATCCGTAAGGACGGGGGGTGTTTTGCACGGTTCCAATGTTATATAATAGATCACAGTTGATATTATCATGTATAATATAGAGAAATGTCATTGAGGAGCCGAGATGGATCAAATTTTGCTGAAAATTGACGGAGTCACGAAATATTTCGGGGATAACCATGTTCTCAAAAACGTGTCATTTTACATCAAAGACGGGGAATTTTTGACCCTTCTGGGACCTTCAGGCTGCGGTAAAACAACTTTACTGCGCTGTATCGCAGGCTTGGAGAAAATCGATTCCGGTGATATTTTGCTCAAGGGCGAGTCGATCAAATCTCTGCCGGCAAATAAGAGGAATATAAACACGGTTTTCCAAAATTATGCGCTCTTCCCGCATTTGAATGTGCGGGACAACATCGCCTACGGTCCACGGGTAAAGAAAAGCATGGGCAAGGCCGAGCTGGAGACTAAAATCGGTGAGGTCCTGGCACTTGTTAAGATGAGAGGCTATGAATCCAGGATGCCGCAGGAACTTTCAGGCGGCGAAAGGCAAAGGATCGCTATTGCAAGGGCCCTGATCAACAAACCTGACACATTGCTTTTGGACGAACCGCTGGGAGCTTTGGACCTCAAGTTGCGGAAATACATGCAGAAGGAACTTGCAAACCTTCAGAAAGAAGCTAAGACTACTTTTGTATATGTAACACACGATCAAGAGGAAGCCCTGAACATGTCCGACAGGATTGCGGTCATGAATAAGGGAACTATTTTGCAGATCGGAAGCCCGGCTGAAATTTACAATGAACCGGCAGACCTTTTTATCGCTTCATTCATAGGTGACCGGAATATAATTCAGGTGACCGTAGTGGAAAAGGACGGCGACCGTGTAACGATCCGTATTGGAAACAATGTTATAAAGGTCAGATGCTCCAACAAAGCAGGGTGTGATCTTAAGGCCGGTGATAAGGCTTATCTTGCAGTTCATATGGATAAGATGAAGATCTGTTGTGAGCAATCACCCGACACTCTTAAAGGAAAAGTCAAGTCGATCCATTACGCAGGCTCACAGATAAGGATCGAGGTCGATGTGGACGGAAGCGATTTCACAGTTATCGAGTATCAGGAGAACGAGTGCCAGTTTGGCCCAGGAGAGACCGTCTGGCTTTCCTGGGAGGCAACTGGCGGTGTTTTATTGCCCGGAGGACCGTCAGTATGAAGATAAAAGAGATCACAGCCAGTAAAATCAAGAAGAACGCACCGGCGATCCCTGTACTGGTATGGATTGTTTTTTTTGCCGGAATTCCTATGGTATTCGTTCTGGTAATAAGTTTTCTGACCCGGGACAGCCTGGGAAATATCGTTCTTGAATTCAACGCTGAAAATTATAAAAGAATATTTGAACCCGTCAACCTCAAGATTTTTTTAAATTCTTTCCTGCTGGCAGGCCTGACCGGTATCGTTACGCTTGTGATCGGTTATCCGGTCGCCTATATCACTTCAAAGCTGAAGGGCAGGCAAAGAACATTGACGATCGGTCTGATCATGCTCCCGTTCTGGATTTCGAGCCTTTTGAGGACATACGGCTGGAGGATTCTGCTTGATTATAATGGCATAATAAACAATATACTGACCGGACTTGGAATAACCGATGAACCTGTCACCATGCTGGGAACCTTCGCAGCATCATTAGTCGGAACTGCATATATGCTCATACCGTTTATGATCATTGCGGTTTTTAATTCCGTGGATAAGCTTGACCGATCTCTTTTGGAAGCATCCTATGATCTGGGTGCAGGAAAACTGAAGACTTTCATGAATATTACACTGCGCCTGACGCTCCCGGGTATAGCCGGCGGGTTTACTCTGGTTTTCATTCCTGCTTTAGGTTTGTTTTTCATATCGGACATTCTTGGAGGTGGTCAGACTGTTTTTCTGGGGAACAAGATCAACGAATTAATAGGCAGGGGAAGAAATAAGCCACTGGCAGCTGCAATGTCGGTTGCCATGGTGATTGTCATAACGCTGGTGATCTATACCTACACCAAAGTCTCCAAAGAGGATGTAGGAGGTTTGTTATAAATATGGGCAAAACCGGTAAGCGTTCCCCAACCTATCTATTGTTTTTCTTTGTATTGCTGTACCTGCCCGTGCTCAGCGTCATTTTGTATTCATTCAACAAAAGCCCTTCCACGGCGCAATGGACCGGCTGGACCTTTAGCTGGTACCGGGAATTGTTCGGAGATTCTGTCATTGCAGACAATTTTAAGAACAGTCTGACCGTGGCTTTGCTGACAGCAGTTCTTTCCGCTGTGATCGGTACTTATGCTGCAATAGTTTCCATGAATTTGACAAAAAAAATGAAGAAGACTTTACAGGGCGTGATGCTTATCCCTCTTCTAGTGCCCGAGGTCGCTCTGGGTATTTCCCTCCTAATTTTTTTCAACGCCCTGGGACTTCCGTTCGGTATACTGACCCTGGTCCTGTCCCACTCGCTTTTTTGTATACCATATATCTATATAATGGTAAGACTGCGTCTTGACGAAATCGACAAAGCTGTTCTTGAAGCTGCAAGAGATCTGGGAGCAGGCACCCGGCAAGTGATCAGTACAATCATCCTTCCCCTTGTGACTCCGTCGATAGTCACGGCTTCTATGCTTGCAATTGCTATGTCGCTTGATGATGTCGTTCTGTCCATGTACATGTCCGGACCGTCGACAACTACCCTGCCCGTACATATTTATTCCAGGATGCGTATCGGTGTTACTCCTAAAATAAATGCACTTTGCACCTTGATTTTACTTGGAACATTTTTTATAGTAGGTTTAAGTCAATCTATTGGCAGAGGACCAAAGAAAAAAGGAGAGAATCAAAAATGAAGATTACAAAAATTAAAGTATGCCTTTCGTTGTTACTGTCAGTTTTGATGTTGTTTTCGCTTACAGGATGTGCCGGTAATAAAAAAGAAGAGATAAATCTTATGACCTGGGCGGACTTTGTTCCTCGTGAGATAATTACCCAGTTTGAAGAGGAGACCGGGATCAAGGTCAACTACAAGGATGTCACTTCAAATGAGGATATGCAGGAACTGCTGACGGCGAGCCCGGATCAGTATGATTTGGCTGTCGTTACGGATTATATGGTTGAGATTTTACGGCAAAACGGTAATATCGGGAAACTGGACAAGGACAAACTCCCGAATTTCGGAAACATCAATCCGTCTTTCCAGAGTAAATATTATGACGCGAACAACGAGTATTCGATACCGTACGCTGTTTCCACAGCTTTTCTTCTGGTGAACCAGAAGGCTGTCGGTGAGCTTGGAGCCGATCCGATCAAAAGCTATGCGGATCTCTGGCAGGAAGAATTGAAGAACAATATTGTGGTAATCGACTGGTCAGTTGAGATCATGGGCTTAGTGCTCAAAACACTTGGGTATGAGTATAATGAAACTGACCCCGCAAAGGTTGCTGAGGCAAGAGATAAGCTTTTTGCTCTGCGCGAAAATATCGTGCGCTTTGAGACCAATACGCCTGAGGATTCTCTGATCAGCGGCGAGGCTGTTGCAGGATTTATGTACTCCAACCAGGCTCTGAAAGGAATTGCTGGCAACAAGGATCTGGAGGCTGTGTTTCCTACTGAGGGTTTTCCGATGTATATAGACTCTTTTGTAATGTCTGCGCAGGCACCTAACCCTGATGCTACCTATAAGTTTTTGAATTATATAATGTCCGGTGAAGTCAGCGCGAGAATATCTGAAATGACCAAATTTACAAATACAAACTCAAAATCTGCTGAATTTCTGTCTGAGGATTTCCTCGGCAATCCAATCCTGAACATGTCCAGTGAAGTTGCTTCAAGAGCTTCATTTTATATCAATGTCGACGCTGTGTTGGACGAATATTCACAGATCTACGACGAATTCAAGCTGAAATGACGTGGAAATGAAAAACAGACCCTAACAGCTAATATAAACCAAAAAGAGCAATCATCGGATTGCTCTTTTTTTCGCATTGGTTACTTTATTCGGATTTCGATGCTTTATTTTATAGTTCATGTTACATAGCTTTCTCTTTTGGGTATCTGTTTATATGTTAAAGAAAAAACTTTCTTTCAAATGCATTTCTAATCGGTTTGCAAATAGCAATCAAAATAAGTGTAAGACCAAGCAAGGTCAGCACACTCAGCGGAAATAACGACCACCATATAATGGGAAGGTCAAAGGTGACGTGCAGAAGAAACTCCAGCAGCAGCATAAAACCACCTGTTGCAATAAAACCTCCGCCAAATATATAGAGAAATCCTTTCTTGATACAATGTGTCAATGTTACAACCGTTGTTACAATCAAACCGACGCACCCGACAACCGGAAAGGCAAAACTGAGGAACCAGCCACCCTTTGTTGCATAGCTTATATACAGCAGATATACGCCTGCAACCACAAATCCGATCGGCACTAAAATGATGGGATTGGGCTTGTTAAACCACAGCGGAAAGATACAAGCGGTATAGACTACTATAAGTGCTCCTATGACATATCCCGACCAGGTAACTCCCTGATTGAATTGTAAATCGCTGATCAGCGAAATCATCTGTGGCAATATGATTAAAATAGTGGCAATTATCAGCCAACCGGCGGGCTTCATATTTTGAATGGTATACCGATTAGGCGGATAGGGTTTTTCTTTATTTTCACGCTCTATATCCGGGTGCTGTATAACAACCGTCTGACACAACGGACATATTTGTTCGGAATCCTCTAAATGAACTCCGCATTTTACACAGTACATATTGCCTCCTTTCACCGGTGGTTGCTTTCCACCGAAACAGAAATCCCGTGCTGCTGTAACACCTTAAAGAATTGGAGTTCCAAATCAGATTCACGGATTTTACGAATAATGTTAATATTCAGTGTATCTCCATAGGAAATAACACCGCAGTTATAGGGTGATGTTGCCTGAATGCCTAAGATAAAGTCAAATCGTTCCACATATTCTTTCATCTTCTCCGGTATTTGTTGATTACCCAGATTAGATAAAGTAAAGCAGGACTTGCGTTCACCAACAGCATTATAAACTGCTTTCATCACAATGTTCTTAATAAACAGCGGCATAAGCCGTACAATCAAGATACGCTCTGTTGTGATGTTTTTTGCGATTTTCGCTGCCATTTTTTTTGGTGTTATATCCGCATTCATACATGTGCTGACTACCTTACAGATTTCTGCAAAATCATAATCACCTTGTCTTGTATCTATTTCCGGTGTGGTATATAAAGCAAAGTTACGAAGTGTACGACTCTCAAACACATTCCGAAGGTTTACGGGAATGAGTATCTTAATCGGTTTCCTCCTTTTCGGGTTTGGATGCTGTTCTTTTTGTATTGCCTGCAAAGCCTGCATAAAAGCAGATGTTAGGAAAACTGTTAAACTGACATTGTACTTATGTGCTGCTTCCAATATTTGATTCACCGGTATTCTAAGGCAGGTGAGATTGAGATAACCGTTTGCTTCCGGTGTGCCGGTAACATGGTATGCATCGTTTTCTTTTCTGCTTGCCTGTACGGGGCCTGCATACTTTTGAAAACTGTCCTCTAATTCGGCTTCAGACGGTTCATCCAACCGTCCGAGAACACCTTGTCCCGATCGGATAGCGACACCGTGTTTTTGTTGCAGATATTCCGCTGTGAGGGTTTTTAGAAAAATCATCGCACCCGTTCCATCGGTCAGTGCGTGGAAGAATTCCACTGCCAATCGATTATTATGAACCTTCACACGCAAGGCACACTCGCGAACTTCCTTACGGTTCATGCTTGTCAGAGGATAACTGCTGTCCTCCATAATCTCCGGTGCTTCGGATATCTGTTCCAAATAGTACCAAAAGATACCTCGGCGCAGCCTTGCACATATAGACGGAAATCTCCGTGCTGTGACATCGAGTGCCGAGCTAAGCACCTCTTTGTCAATATCTTCATTCAAGCTGACAGAAACACGAAAAACATTGCTCCAGGTTTTGCTTCTCGATGCCGGGAAAATTTTTGCCGCATTATCCAGTCTCAGCCAACGGAGCATCCGTTCCTGAGACATCACTTTATTTAGGTATTGGTTAATGGCGGCAAAGTCATCTCTATCCTCGGAAAGTCCGTAAAGCAGATAAGCGTGCCATCTGTCCGATTTCAAATGAATGCTGCTCTTGCAGCCACACTCTTGCAGCCGGGTATGCAGTAATTCTGCATCACTGCGCATAATCTCTTCTGTTGCTGCGAATATCAGGGATGGCGGCATACCGGTAAGGTCAGCAAATACAGGAGATACCAAAGGATTTTTCGGTTCGGTTGTATAGCAGTCGCAATAAAAGTTCAAAGCCTCTTGCGTCATAGACGGGTCTGTTTCGGCATTTTCTGTATAAGAAGTACCCGAAGATGTTAAATCCGCCCAAGGCGAAATGGCTATAATACCGCCGGGTAAGGGTATCCCTTCCTCACGAAGTTTTAAGCATAGACTGTAACAAAGACCGCCTCCTGCGCTTTCTCCGCAAAGGGTAATTTGCTTTGGTGAGTAACCCTTGCCGAGCAGATAACGATAGGATTCTACCGCATCGTCAAGTGCTGCCGGAAATGGGTGCTCGGGAGCCAAACGGTATGCGGGGCAAAAGGTTCTTACACCGCACTGAACAGCCAGCATAGAAGCAAAACCTTTAGCATAACGAATATCTCCGCTAACAAAGCCACCGCCGTGGAGGTAAAGAATAACCCCCTGGCGGCGCTCTTCTTTTGTTACGATCCATGCGCCCGTAAATTGTTCAAATGCGTGTTCTTTTGTGATGACTTCCTTACAGAATTTATACTCCATAAGTTCGCCAACCATATTCTGTCCCTTGCGTATGGTTTCAATTGACCTGTTAAATAATAAGGGCTTCAGACGAAACATCTGTGCCCGTATAGATGCCGGAGATAACGTCATAACACAGTTCCTTCTTCTGATTGTGTGGCGGAAATTTCGTTCACTGTTTCTTCTACGCTCTTTGTCGAAACAAGTCGAATGCAAACATTGAAATAAATAATGTGTGAAATAGCAATAATGGCGCTGCGCAACATTTCTTTTTCAACAGATGATGTTTCGCCGATTTCCTTTACCGAATCGGAAAGACCGAAACTGTAGGAAATCATATTTTCCAGTTCCATTGAGAAATAGTCAAATGCCACATCATCCATGTAAACTTTTTCCTGCAGTTCAAACATCTTGCGGATATTTTCCAGTGGCAAAACCAATTTCAGTATGGTGATGCTGATAAGGTGAGCGATGTGGTCGGCATAATACGCTTTTTGAATAGGTTTCTTTACCAACCCCATTTTCACATAATTGCGAATCATCGAAGCGGTAATTTCCACATAGCCCAGCGGTTCAAGCACCTGGTTGATATATTTAGTTGTCTGTTCCAGATACAGTCCCATATTGGGAAGCTGCCCGTATTTCGGCATACGAACACTTTTCAATGATGTGGACAGTTCGTGTTTGTCTATCATTTCCATAGTTCGCATTATATCACTCCACATTATAGATTATCAATATCATATTACAGGTTTTTCATAAACCCTTAATCTTCCGGTATAACGATGTGTTCAAGCGCCGATATATGCCACCGCCTTGCCGTGCGGACGCCGATGTGCATTCTGACGCCGATCTCACCAAAGCTCAGGTTGCTGAGGTACCTCAGGCGCAGCACCGCCTGCCTGTCGGGATCGGCGACGGTACCTATCGCATGGAGGATCTTATCCTTCAGATCAACGAAGAGGTCGATCTCCGCGTCGATTTTCTCTTCCAGCTCCAAAATCCGTTCCGTACATTTCACAAAATGAGCGTCGTTTCCGGGTGTGCTATGTGACCCGCTGTCGGAGATCGGTGAGCCGATATTTGTGAGCATCGCGCGGAGCCTTTCAAGCTCCTCGATATCTGTATCGATCTTCTCGTTAAGCCGATGCGCCTGACTTAAATACTCTTTTGCTGTCATAAATTACCCCCGTCTCTGTGTACAGTATCTGTTATTTCATTTTTCAGCCGTTTAAGCAGATCGTTGCCGTCAGCCCTTGTAAGAACTTTGAGCCATTCCGAGCAAAAGAACGCTTCGCAGTCAATCTCCGTTTTCTTCGCTTCCCGGTTTCGGGGGAATATGCGCTGTATATTTCGCGCGCGGCGGTAATCCGTCACCGCGCGTATGATGATCGCGTCGGCGACGGCCTCGTATGGATCCGGTATATAATCATCTTTTTTCATTTTCATCCTCCCGGAATAATGAACTATTGTTTTGATAATAGCGCCGCTTATATCTAACATAAGATCCGCAAAAGTGTAGGTCTGTGCAGGCTATATAAGAAACTATTTTCTATAAGAATTATATTTTCTCTATAGAGAAACTTTCTGTATAAGCCTTCACCGACTTACACTTTTATTAATTCAGAAAGTCGTCGAAGCTTTCGGAGGCCTTGTCTTTAAGGTGTACACCGAATATAATGACGCCTTTGTTTGTTTTCTTTCTCTCAAACCCCGCGTCTTTGACAGCCGTGTAAAAATCCGTTGTGCTGCGTATATATTCCGAGTTTTCCGCGCAGTGGACGCGGTAGGCCTGATAGAATTCGCCCGACTTCGCGCAAAAGCCCTTGCCGGTTTCGCATCGGTCTTCCAGAAAGTGCGCAAGCCAGTCGTTCTGATTTCTGTATTCGGCCGTCGCTTCGGCGACGACCTTAGGCACGGGCGGCTTTAAATTCATCTCCATAACCTTACGTGCGCCCTCGATCATCCATGAAAGTATCGCGCCGCCGGCGTTTTCAAACAGGTAGTCGGTGTAGTTTTTAATATCGCTTTTCCCTGTGATTCGTGCGCCGAACGGCATCACAAGCAGCCGACGCCAGGTCCCGTCGTCGGTGGACCCTACCTTCGGAAGGTGGTTGGTGTACAGCACGAGAGTGTGGCTCGGGATGAAATCAAACGGGTCCTTGTACTTCTTTTCGGCGCGTATCTCATCGGTCGAGGTCATCTCCTTTACCGTTTTGGTGCTGATGCGCACCCCTTCTTCAAGCTCCGACGCTATTACAAGGCGCTTGCCTTTCAGTTCCGCAAGCTCCGGGCTTACATTGCGGTTGACCATTACGGTAAGCGCGTCGGCCGATATCTTTCCGCTGTAGGAACCGAGTACCCTCGCAAGCGTGTTCCAGAATGTGGATTTTCCGTTGGCGCCCCGTCCGTATGCGATTATCATCTGCTCCATGTATACCTTTCCGATGCAAACGAGCCCCGCCGCAAGCTGGGCGTATTCGATAACCTCTCGGTCACCGCAAAATACCAGTTCAAGCTGCTTTGCCCAAAGATCCGCGCCCTGTTCACTCGGAGAAACGGCGGTGCATTTAGTTAAAAAATCCTGCGGCCGGTGTTCGCGTTTTCCCGCAAGTCCTTTGCGAAGGTCGTACGTAGCGCCCGGGGTGCACAGAAGGAATGCGTCGGCGTCAAGTTCCTGCGGAGATATTAAAAGCATAGGCCGCGCCTCCTTCAATGCGGCCGATATAAAGCCGGTATCGCGGCGCTTGAGCACAAAGTTTTCATACTCCGTCGCCCTTTGAAACGCGGTAAAGGCGAAGTACTGATCCTTACTGAAAAGACTTTCGGCCTTCTTTTTGCCGGACGTCGCAAGTATCTCGGCAGCCCCGTTTTTCTTCATGGTCTCCATTGCCCTGTCACTTGCAGCCCGCGCCTCGGCCAGCTGATTTTCAGTCAGTTTCTGCGCCACGCCCTGGGCGCGCTGCGCCGATTCCTCCCAGTAAACGCCGTTGTAACAGATAAAATCCGTAGAGGGGGAATACCGAAGTTCCAAGGCATATTCCTTAGCAAGTACCTTCGCCTGGCCCACGTCGGTAAGGTCCTCCGGCATCCATCGAAAGCCCTCGCAGTACTGCCCGGGCGGAATATATTCTTTTTGCGCGCTTATCTTTTTATAAAAGGAAAGCGCGCTTTTCCATATCGCCGCAAGCTCGCCTCCGTCAAGCGGCGGATCGCATTTTTCGGATTCGGCAAGAAACGCGCGGTACGCGTCTCCCGAATCCCCGAGCCGTTTTAATATTTTCGCGGCAAAGCGGCTCATAACACTGTTGCGGGATCCCTCGGGAATACGTCGGCCGGTATCCGGTTCTTTCGCCGTATTAACCGAACCGGGAAGATATTCCGCCAAAACGGTATCGACCGTTTCATCGCCGTCGAACAGCTCCACGTTTCCATCGGTGGTGCCGAAGAAGAACCTCGCGGCATCCACTGCGTTTGGGTCGAAGAAGGGGAATAAAGATCGCACCTGTCGTTTCATCTCGCTGTAGACTGCGGGATCGGTCTGTTCGGGAATAGGGAAGAAGCAGTGAAAACGCGGGCGGGCGGCTTTGCCGTTTTTCTTTTTGCCGTTGTTGCGGCTGTAGTGCACACCGAACGCAACGTCCGGCAGGGCGTCGCGTATATCGGCGGGCGTTACCCAGTCGGAGGGGTTTTCGCTGTGGTCGTTGTCGCAGTCCATCACAAGACAGTCGCTTTTGATAAAATTATCCGTGCTGCGGTATCCGTTTTTGTACTCCACCGCCACATAATCGTGGCTGACCGCAGCCCTGAATGATTCGAGATTGTCGATTGCGGCCCCGGATGGATACAGGCAGTTGCCGGCGGCGCCGATCCTGCCGGAACAGTATAAAATAAACGTGTGTTTCATTCTTTTTCTCCGTTAATCTTTGCGGTAAAAGTCACATATATAACCGTCCGCCTTTAATATCAGCCCGGATGCCCACGCCGGAGTTTCGCTCATGACCGAGATGATGTTTTCCAAAGAAGTTTCCTCCTGCTCTATGACCACCTCGTCATGTACGTGCATAACTATCCTGTATCCCTCGTGAGCAAGCCTTATCATTGACTCCGCGAGAATGTCTCTCGCGATACCCTGAACGGCGTTTTCAACGAATCTCGCCCCGTAGGTCTCCATGCGCTCCCATTTCTTCTGCGCGCCGGTGCCTTCGAATGTGACGGTCTCGCCGCCGTATCTGTTTATCTCAACTTGAGGCTTCACATAGCAAAGGCGTCTGCCTGAGGGAAGAACCAGAAAAAGTACTCCGCTTTGGTACTCGAATCTGATGCCACGGGAATATGCCGGAAGATGATACTTTACGCAGTGGATCGCGGCGCCGCCGATCTCGCGCCATAGGCGTGTGATCCCCGTATTTGCTCTGCGCCAGGCGTCAACCAGAGGCTGCAGTTCGTCCTCATTTACTCCGTATTCAAGCGCTCCCATGGCCGTAAGCGCGCCTACGGAGCCTCCGTAGCCCAGCGCAAGCTCGGCGATCTTGCCGCGCTGCCGCAGATGTCCGTTTATTCCGTTCTTTTCGACCGGCACGTGAAACATTGCGCTTGCGCTTGCGGCATATATATCCCCGCCGTTTTTGAAAACCTCCATTCGCCATTTTTCGTTTGCAAGCCAGGCGATGACCCTTGCCTCGATGGCTGAAAAATCAACCGCATAGAATTCAGAGCCCGCCTTCGGTACAAACGCCGTGCGAATGAGTTCCGAAAGCAGCGCCGGAACCGAGCCGTATTTCTCCCCGGCTTTGTCGAACCGCCCCGTTCGTATAAGAGAGCGCGCCACACCCAGATCTTCAATGTGATTCTGCGGAAGGTTTTGAACCTGAATAAGACGTCCGGCGTATCGCCCGGTACGGTTGGCGCCGTAAAACTGGATAAGTCCGCGCGCCCTGCCGTCCGAACAGACGGCGCTCTGCATGGCCGAGTATTTCTTCACGCTGCTTTTTGAAAGATCCTGACGCAGGGCAAGCGCCTTTTGGACTTCGCCTTCGTTCCCTTTCATAAGCTCCGAAACGCAGGTCTTCGAAAGAGAATCCGTATTCACACCTCTTTCCGATAGCCAGACCTTAAGCTGCGCCGGGCTGTTGGGGTTTTCAAGGCCTGTCAGATCCTTCGCCGTACTAAGCGCTGCGTTTTTATACTGTCCGTCACAACGCACCGCCTGATCTACAAGCGTCATATCCAGCATTACGCCCCGGTCGTTTATTTGCTGATCCCAAACGTAGTTGTCCCATTCGCTGTGCGGCACCGGGAATTTCGAAAGCCTTCGCTGTATCGCAAGCTCGGTTTCCACGTCGCGTCTGTTGTATTCTTTGAAAAGTTCCCAGCGCTCGGGCGAATCGGCGGGGGAGTGTCTTATGAAAGAACCGTCCTTCGACGCAGCCGGCACGCAGAAATACCGCACAAGCTCCTTTCCTTCCTTAAGCTTCTGCTTTTCAAGGCCCAGCACCGCCCCCGCGCCTTCAAGCGAAAGCGGAAGCCCAAGCTCTGCCGCCCACACCATCGTGCAGCGCCAGGAAGTGGGGGAGAGGTAGGTCCCCGCCGGCATACCGAGATACGCCGAAAGGCAGACGCGCTCGAACATCGCGTTGAAGGCGGTCTTGATCACGGTATCGTCTGTAAGCGCGCCGTGTACTTCGTCCGGGATTATCTCCCCGGCGGCAAGGTCGATCACCTTCGCCTCGCCGCCGTCGGCGCTGTACCCGAACAGCAATATCTCAAAATCCGGCGATTCCGCGTAGCGGTAAACCCCGGTTTTCCCCAGATCGGCCGATGAATAGGTCTCAATGTCTATAGATAAATAATTCATAATATCCCCGTTCAGATAAAAAATGCCCGGCGAATGCAGAAAGTACTCAGCTTTCCGCATTCGCCGGGCGTTGGTCGTTAAGCGTTCAGCTTACGCCGATTTGCTCCGTGCGAACTTCTGTATTATACGATGTTATCGCAATTATGTTTGCGCACCGCGGACATTTTATTTCAATGCGCCCGACATATTCCGGCGACAGGTCTAAAAGCCTTTTGTTTGTACAGCAGGGGCACTCTACCGGATTACCCCCAATCCGTCCTGGCGGTACGATTTTTTCAATTCTCATTTGTTCATCAGCTCCTTTGAAACCGGGATTTATTCTCTCTTTAATTAAATTATATTGAATGAAATAATCCCATTCAAGTGCTGTACAATCCCATTTTGTCCATATTTGTCCGGATATGTCCATATCAGTCCATATTTGTTTTGATCAATCCATATTTGTTTTGATCAGTCCATATTTGTCCTGATCAGTCCATAACAGTCTTTATCAGTCCATATTAGTCCTGATCAGTCCTGACTATTTATGAATTTTAAGATCACATCGGTTTTGCATTTGTTTTCAAGCGTTTCAAGATATTCCGTAAGATCTTTGTCATTCAAAAGCGCGTCAAACATCTTGTCGCGGACCCTGTAAAATGTTGTCCGGGAGAACGGGAAATCGTCTATGGCAGCAATGTTGTCCAGCTTATCACTGTAGGCAAGCTCTACCAGATAATATTGCCTAGGTTCAAGCTTTACGACAGCCATATGTATCTGCCATTTGAATTCAAGGAAGTCATCCAGCGTGCCTTCGGCCCATTCCAGCGCAGCGAGTGTGGGCGCCCGCTGCTCATCGTAATGTATCTCCTGCCTTATAACCGAAATATTTTCCCTCAGTCTGCGGATATATTCCGGAGCTTTACGCCACTTAAAAAGCAGCCTGTGTATTTTTGCGTGCTCTTCGCTCATTTTCATTTTTGGAACCCTCCCTGTTTATATTCAATATCTCTATTTTATAAAAAGGGTAGTCCGGTCACGCGGACAATGAAAAATATAATTTTTAGAAATTATATAAATAAAAAAAGGCTTCGCTACAGCAGAAAGCCCGATACTGCGGGACTTTCGGCACTGTAACGAAGCCTTTGGTGTTGAGGAGGGAGTTAAATTATAACGGTCGGCAACGCAGAGGTAAAAGCGACATCAAACTGTCAATATAATAAATTGTCCATACTTCCTAATTTTTTAGAGTTTACTGTTCCAAGAGTAATTGAAGTTTTTTAATTCTATCTTCTATGTCAATTCCATTATCATTTTGTGTGATAGTTATCCTTTCGATTTCCTCATCTGTAGCCGTATTATTAATAACATAAAGCTTCTGTTTTTCAGCATGCTTCAAATGTTCTTCTCTTCTTGAAAACTCCTCATTTCTGAACTCCTGTAGGTCAATCATGTACAACTCCTTTCTTCCTGTATGGTAAATTTACCTGGGTTAATTCGCCATGTTGTGTCATATGTAACATCCGGAATCTAAGGATATTAAATTTAACATAACATAAAATGCACATAATCACAAATATGGTCATTCCATTTTACTCAAAAAAAGGGGAGGTGTCCGAAGACATCTCCCCTATACTGTTGTTGGATTTGTAAGCGTGAACTAATCCTGAATCGGTATCCAACCCTGACCGGCAGGAGGAGTCTGGTATTGGTTCACGCTGGCAGCGCTTTGATAATAATAATGACCGTCTACAAGATATACGTCGCCTTTTACATATCCGGCAGATTGGGGTTCAGTTATTACAGCGATGTTATAAATATCTATCGAATGAGCAACACCTGCATCTATAAGCTGCTGTGCAGTAAAGTCTCTCTGCGCCCACGGCTGAAATCCCCATACTATTACGCAGGTTCCGCTTTCGTCGGAAAGAATTGTACCGTTTGTCCTTTCGCCGGTAGAAAGAGGAATAACAGGCGTACTGCTGCCGGGATCATCTTCACCGCTGCCGCCTTCATAGCCGTCGGTGTGGACGGTGCAGGTCAGCTGGCTGAGCGTGGGGAAATAGCTAGAATCATCACCTTCTGCATCCGGAACCCATGCATATTCGCCCTTGCTGGGACATAACTTAATTGCATTATTATATTGATGTGCAAAAGATTCGGAATATGTGTCAAATTTGTCCAGCATAACGCAAGAAACAACTTCGACATATAGTGAACGCCTGTTGGAATGGCAGGCTGCCTCCTTTGCCCTGTTGAGAGTGCCTTCGAATATAGGTGCAACCAATGACACCAGAATAGCGATGATCGCTACAACCAGAAGAAGCTCGAGGAGCGCAAAGCCTTTGTTTGTTCTGTTATTCACACAGTTGCCTCTTTAATATTTCTGATATAATTCTGTTCAAACCGGGTACAAGTATCCACATATACATATACATATATGCAATATTATATTTGCAAACCGATAATTTCTCAAGCAAATTTTACAGTTATAAAAAGGGGAGGTGTCCGAAGACATCTCCCCAATACATTATTTATTACTTTTTAATCAGTTCAGTTTTTAGGGGCTTCATACTTGAAGTTGAGTTCTGTTCCGCTTGAAGTAACGCCGGTGATGGTGTCTCCCTTGATGCTGTACCATTCATCGTAATCTTTCGGGAAGTCGGCGGCTTCTTTGCCGGTCAATGCGGCAGGCTTGGCGGTTTCTGTAGAAATACCTATGGTTCCGTCATCGCCGTCAACGGCTATCACGTATGTTGTGGCTGTGCCGTCATCGTTCAGGAAGTAATACTGGCCTACGTAACCGTAAGAGGTCTTATGATATTCGCTGAAGATACTCTCGGCGCCGTCAGTAGATACTGAACTGGTTAGAGAATCAGCAGCCGGGTCGTAAGTGCCTTTAAACGTCATCTCCTCTTTCTCTGCGTTAGAATAGGTGACGGAATAGTCATTTCCGTTTTCGGTGTATTTAACATCGAGCGCACCCATAAACGCAAGTCCGGACATCATCGTATCCTGCCCCATCCCGAAAAAGCTCACAGGCAGCAAAGCCAGATCGGCCATGCTGATACCAAGAAATGACAGTACCGCCATCCCGGCTTCTTCATTGCTGGATAAACCGTCGGAGATCTTCGTTATAACGTTATTTTTTGCTTCCAGATAAGCCGAATATGAATCAGCCACCTTGTTGCCGGTACTTGCATCATCGGTGTCTTCTGTATCATCAGTGTCTTCCGAGGATGAATCCGAGTCTTTTGAAGGTATAATTGCGTCTGCTATTGGCGTCTGTTTTTTGCATCCCGAGAAAAGTGTTGCAAGAAGTAGTAGGACCATGATCACGCTTAGTACTTTTTTCATCAGTTTAATCCTCCATTATTATCAATATTACAAAGGCGCTAACACCAAATAAACTTTGGTTTCTTATGCCTTGATAATTTTCCCTTGATCCCGCTTTTTATCTGTACCAATATAAAGTATAGTATTTTCTACATTATACTATTTTCCATGAATATTTCAATGGAATACTTACTTATGGTGTATACTGTAATGGTTAAGGATATATACTGCCTTAGCCAAGAAAGTAATTTCAGAAAGAGAGGAAATATCATTATGAGCGCTTTAGTCGTGTATTTTTCATTTAGTGGCAATACAAAAATCATTGCTGAGAAGATCGCCGAGACAGTGAACGCAGATATTATTGAGCTGAAAACATATAAAAAATACCCCGAGAAGGGATTCCTTAAATTCTTCTGCGGTGGGATGAGCGCTGTTTTTGGTCTAAAGCCAAAGCTGACAAATGATGCTGTTGATTTAAACGGGTATGATACGATTTTTATCGGAACGCCAATTTGGGCTGGAGTATATACCCCGCCAATTAAGAGTTTTCTTAGTCAGTATAATATTAAAGGTAAGCGGATAGCCCTGTTTGCATGCCGCGGAGGAGAAGGGGACGATAAATGTTTCCTAAAGTTAAAAGCAGCTCTTCCCGGGAATACGTTTATCGGTGAAAAAGATTTCGTTGAACCAAAGAATAATCCCGACGAGTGTTTAAACAATGCTGCCAAATGGGCAGCCGATATACTGACGAAATAATTATTATCCGGAAGCCATTGAATAAAGCCCTTTTCGGCACATTTGTGCTGGGAAGGGCTTTTACTTTACTTTCAATCCTGATGTTCGCCGCTAGCATGATTACCGGTGTAATTGTGGGATTGGGCGAACTGTCGCTCAGTGGTGCGGTCATGGAGTTTTTTAGATATGAAACCGCGTCGTTGCTGTTGATTTTGGTTTGTACGCCGGTAGCATTTTTTGCAAACCTTGGCAGAGGATTTATGTTGCCTCTCGGGGTCATTTTTGTTTTTGTGATATTAGCGCAATTCGTTGGAGTGTTAGGGCTGGCGCCCTTCTTCCCGTGGGCCATACCAGCACTTTACCTTGAAGGTGAAAAGCTTTCGATGCTAAGCTATGCAATACTTATTGCTACCAGTGGATTAGGATTATATTTAACGCAGTACTGGTGGAATCATGTTGACCTATAATATAAATTTTGGTGTCTGTCTGGAATGGATAAGTTCCCATGAACAGGCAAACAGCCTATACTATTAGGCTGGCGTTATATAAAGGAGCTCTGTGGCTAACACAGAGCTCCTTTAATTAGTTCAAGTCGCAGTCCGCATGGTATATACTTATTATCATTGCCAGGGGAGACATGTGCTGAGTTTCTGTGTCTTCATCAAATCTTAATTGGTTTAAGGCTTTCATCTTAAACTCAATTCAGCTTATTATAATCTCACACTTGGGAGGGAGAATACTATGCCTAATATTTTGATATGCGATGACGAAAAAGATATCGTCAACGCACTGAAAATTTATCTTTCGGATCCTGATTATACGCTTTATGAAGCATATAACGGGAAAGAGGCGTTGGGTCAGCTGAACAGTCACGAATTACATCTGATACTTTTGGACATCATGATGCCCGTGATGGACGGGATGACTGCCATGGCAAAAATACGTGAAACGAGCAATGTACCGATTATTGTTCTCACGGCCAAAGGCGAGGATATTGATAAGATTCTGGGTCTTAATGTAGGCGCAGATGATTACATCACGAAACCTTTTAACCCGTTAGAGGTTACGGCACGGGTGCGGTCTCAGCTCCGCCGATATCTGAAACTCGGCGGCGGCACTGCATCAATTGAGAATTACAGCATAGGCGGTATCGAACTCAATGACAGGACAAAAGAGGTAACCCTTGACGGCGAACCGGTTTCCTTAACGCCAAAAGAATATGACATACTGAAACTCCTGATTTCCAACCCCGACCGTGTTTTCTCTCCCAAAGAAATATATGGCACTGTCTGGAAGGAAAAGCCTTTTGGAACGGATAATACGGTCGCCGTTCATATCCGTCACCTGCGCGAAAAGCTGGAGATTAACCCGGCTGAACCGCGATTCATAAAGGTTCTATTCGGGCAAGGCTACAAAATGGAGGGGGAAAGAAGAAAATGAAGCGTTTTACAAAAACACTTGCCGGAAAAACAATTGCGTTTATTGTCTGCATTATTTCTTTTTGCGTTTTTGCAGTCAGCATAACAGGTATTTTCCTTTATACACAGAATGGGATGAATTACTACCTGTTACCTGAACAGGATATAAGGGAAGAAATCCTTGTAAACGGAGAATTACGATCCTACGGTTATACCATCCTATGGGATCAACTGTCAGAATCGCCCGGGAAATGGGATGAGTTTAATTACCAGATTTTTGACGGGGATGGTAATGTCGTTGCAGAAACTGAGCAGTTTAAAGACAGTAATGCAACATCATATGCTCTTTCTTATGGAATTCTGAAGGACGATACCGGAAAAATCACGGACGTCTATTACGATAATACAAATGGCCCGACAAACAATGAGGCAGAATACTACACGGTTAACCTTTCTCTGGTTGAAGGAACTCCTCATGCCTATGAATTCAGCTTTCTGTCTTCTGTTATTCATATCGCCTATATTCTCCGCTATGCGATATTTTTAATTGCTTTTGCTTCGTTACTGCTCCTGATAGCAAGTTTTATTACATTGATGTATGCATCCGGACGCAAGCCGGATACGGACGAGCTTATCCCCGGCCTCCTGCATAAAATCCCATATGATTTACTTCTTGTCATTTGCGGGGTTATTTGTATCGGTTTGTGCTATGTCGGTGTTTCGATTGATAATCGTGTTGATATCGGCAGCGTAATATGCTTTGCCGGCTTAGGACTCGTTGCTTTGAATATAGGGTTAGGTCTGTGCATGAGTGCTGCGGGCAGAATCAAACAGCATACTTTCATAAAAAACACTGTAATATACCGTATTATTAAATTTGTTTGGAAAATACTTCGCGGAATATGGGCTCTACTGAAAAAACTTCATAAACTCAACATTTCGCTGTTTCGCGGACTGCCTTTAGTTTGGAAGACCGGGCTTGTATTCTGCGGGATATCGCTCTTTGAGTTGATTTTATATACCGGGTTTTATTACGAAAGAGGAGTATTCGCAACAGTATGGCTTTTAGAAAAATTCATTCTGTTCCTCGCTGCTCTAAACCTTGCGCTGACGCTGCGCAGGCTCCGGAAAAGCGGAGTAGAGCTTGCGAACGGCGACCTTTCCTATCACACAGATACGAAAGGCATGTACTGGGACTTTAAGCAGCACGGAGAAAACCTGAATCGAATCGCAGAAGGCATGTCGATAGCAGTGGAAGACCGCCTGAAGAGCGAGCGCATGAAGACAGAGCTGATAACCAATGTTTCTCACGACATCAAAACTCCGCTGACCTCGATTATTAACTATGCTTCGCTGATCGGCGCGGAATCCTGCGAGAACGAAAAAATAACCGGGTATTCGGAAGTTTTGGTTCGCCAGTCAGAGAAGCTTAAAAGACTGATTGAGGATCTTGTGGAAGCGTCAAAAGCATCAACCGGAAATCTCGAAGTATTTCTTGCCCCATGTGAAGCAGGGACATTTCTTATGCAAGCCGGCGGCGAGTATGAAGAAAAGATGCAAAAGGCTGATTTAACACTGGTAACCAGGCAGCCAGAAAAAGAACTTCACATTATGGCAGACGGTCGAAGGATGTGGCGTATTTTTGATAACCTGATGAATAACATCAGCAAATACGCTCAGCCCGGTACGCGGGTTTACTTATCCCTGGAGGAACAAAATGGCAATGCAGTTATTACATTCAAAAACACCTCCCGGGAACCTCTGGACATGTCCGAAGAAGAACTGATGGAACGGTTTACCCGTGGAGATTCTTCGCGGAATACGGAAGGCAACGGACTTGGACTTTCCATCGCAAAAAGCATGGCAGAACTTCAGGGCGGAAGTCTGCGCCTGTCAATAGACGGAGATTTGTTTAAGGCAATACTCACTTTTCCGTTAATATGATCAAATATTTAGCCCGAACGGTTTCTTTTTTGTGAAAATCGTGCAGCCTTAAAATATATGTAATTATTCATAAAAAAATAATGTAAATTTTTGTTTATTTTTACAGCGCGATGTATTAAAATAATTGAGTTCAAAAAGAACAAGGAGACATTTAAATACATGCGCACACTTAGCCTATTCAATCTTATCTTTGCGATTTTATTCACCATTTGCTATGCTTACCAATTCGTTTTTATCCCTGTTGTACTGTTCCGGAAGAACAAAAAAAAGGAACAGACAAGCGCAGAGCATGAGTTTGCAGTGATGATATGCGCCAGAAATGAGCAAGTCGTTATTGCCGATCTGATTGACAGTTTGAAATCACAGACTTATCCGTCTGAAAAAATACACATTTTCGTTATGGCGGATAACTGCAGCGATCAAACCGCAGAGATTGCCCAAGCTCACGGCGCCAAAGTATATACCCGTTCTGACAGAAAAAATGTCGGAAAAGGATATGCATTAGAAGCTCTGATGCGTAATCTTGCGAATGACTATAAGGAAGGATTCGACGGATATTTTGTTTTTGACGCAGACAGTCTCCTTGAACCGGATTATATTGAACAGATGAATATTACCTTTTCTGAAGGAAACGATATCATCACCAGTTACCGTAACAGTAAGAATTATGGAAGCAACTGGATAAGTGCGGGATATGCGCTTTGGTTTCTGAGAGAAAGTAAATACCTGAACTACGCGCGGCAACTCCTTGGAACGAGCTGTGCCGTGTCGGGAACGGGATTCTTATTCAGCAGACGAATTGCGGAGAAGATCGGCCCATGGCCTTACCATATGCTGACTGAGGATATACAATTTTCAGTGAATCAGATAACCGACGGAGAAAGAATTGCGTTTTGCAAGGATGCGGTTTTGTATGATGAACAGCCGGTGACGTTCCGTCAATCCTGGAGACAGAGAATAAGGTGGTCGCGCGGATTTCTTCAGATTTTTTTCGGTTATATGAAAGGTTTGATCCAAGGTGCTTTTCGCGGGAGTTTTTCCTGCTTCGATATGAGCATGACCATTATGCCGGCCTTTTTCCTGTCTGTTTTATACGTAATAGTCAATATCTCATTGGGGATACGGGGAGCGCTGATTGGCGATGACATTATGATTGCAGTGAATTCTGTAGGGCTGACTCTGGGTAATATGTATTTAATGCTCTTCATAGTCGGTGCAATAACTACAATAACGGAATGGAAAGCAATTCGTACAAGCACGATAAAAAAAGTGTTCTATACGCTCACTTTCCCGTTGTTTATGTTGACTTACATTCCTATTGCTCTTGCTGCGCTGTTTTTAAAAACAGAATGGAAACCGATAAGTCATTCCGTTACTGTCAAACAGTTCAATTCCAACGCGGTATACAGCAACGGTTCAACACTTTAACCGTTTACTGAAGCATTGCGTGACTGAACATAAAAAGGGCTTCCGAAGCTCGCATCGAATTGGTGCGAAACCTCGGAAGCTCTTTATTTCTAAGCACTTTTAGTCACATTTGTGTTGGGGAGGGCTTTTACTAAATTTTCTTTCTCACAACACTGTCGATTTATCTTGTTAATCAGCTAAATTTTGGTATAATATAATGGATGCAAATGATTAATTAACCAGATTTTATTCAATTAATATAAATATTTCGACTTTTCAACGAAGCCGAATATTGCGAAAAGAGCCGGTTATGACAACTCGAAAAGAAAAAAAAGACATTTATCCGGCTAACAGAGCCCCTTTCTGGTTAACAAAGAGAACAGGCACCATATTAATCGTTATCTGTATTTTAGTAACCGGTCTTTACCAGTTTAGTTCATTGAACAGATATAAGGATGAGGCTTCTTCGGATGCTTTAACACTGGCTCAATCGCTGGAAACTCTTCTCCAGACGGAACACATAGCCGAATTGACCGGCGGAACAGAAGATCTCGAAAAACCGGAATACATTGCGACCAAAAACAACCTGTCGCATCTGGTTCAAACAACAAATGATATTGAGTTTGCCTACCTGATGGGCGCAAAAGGCGACGATTTGGTGTTTTTGGTGGACTCCGAGTCTCCAAATTCACCGGGTTATTCTCCGCCGGGACAGATTTATAATGAAGCTATAAACGGTGTGTTGGAAGTATTCCGAATCGGGGAATCGGTTATGGAAGGTCCCGCAGCAGACAGATGGGGGACCTTTTACAGTGCTCTGGTACCCGTTAAGGACCCGAATAGCGGACAGGTAATTGCCGTTTTCGGGCTTGATTTTGATGCGTCAGAGTGGCATGCTGACCTATTGCATCAAATGAATCGCGAGATTATCATTTCAGTGCTTTTTATATTATTTGTTATCGCATTTTGTCGCTCCGGGTACCATTATTTGAAGCTCAAGGAACTCAGTGATAAAACAACCGTTAAAGAAGCACTGTATCGCAGCATGTTCGAGCAGGCTCCTGTAGGTATTGCGATCGTCAACGATAAAAGCTTTGCAACCCAATCCGAGTTTGGAAATGCAAGTATGAACCCGGCATTCGAAAAGATCCTTGGCAGAACGTACCGTGAACTCAGTAACACCAGCTGGCCGGAGATCACTTATCCCGATGATTTACAGATCGATCTTGACGAATTCGAAAAGTTCAAAACCGGGGAAATTGATTGCTATACCATAGAGAAACGGTTCCTGAGACCCGACGGATCGTGTGTATGGACATATATGAAAGTTGTACACTTTCTGGAGGGGCTAAGAGACAATCCCATGCACCTGTGTTTGCTTGTTGATATAACTGAGGAAAGAAATATTTCAAATTCACTGAGTGAAAGCGAGCGCAGCAAATCCGTTCTCCTTTCCAACCTTCCGGGAATGGCCTACAGAAGCAGCATTGACCGTGACTGGACTATTCGAGTTGTTTCAGCAGGTTGTTATGACCTGACAGGTTATACGCCTGAAAGTCTTATCGATAACAGAGATTTGTCATATAACGATGTAATAGCGCCGGAATATCGTGAAATTCTCTGGAATGAATGGGAATACATTCTGAACGAAAAACAACGTTTCAAGTTAGAATATGAAATTATAACGGCAAGCGGTGAACGTAAATGGGTAACAGATATTGGAAAGGGTATAGTTGACGAAAAAGGCGAAATGAAAGCTGTAGAAGGTATAGTTTTCGATATTTCAGAACAAAAAAATGCAGAGAACAGACTTATATATAATTATGAACATGACAGCTTAACCGGTTTATACAGCCGTGACTACTTTGATAATCTTTTAATTAAGGATCACAAGGCAAAATCAGTCAAAAAAAGAGCATTAATAGGCATTAATCTTAACACGGTACAAACATTAAGCTTACAACAAAGACAAAATGTATTTGGTCACGGCGGTACCGTATGACTTGCCCGACAGAAGAGTTGTAATTGAGATTCTTAAAGATATTACAAACAGTGTATTTCTGGATTCGGCTGACAGCTTAGGTATTAAACCGACCAATATCCATGCTTTTATAGATAATATGAAGAAGCTTACTTTAAGCGACCCCCTGACAGGAGTATATAATCGCCGATATATTATTGAAAAGCTTCCTGTTGACCTGTTGAACGTCAGGCTTTTATCGAAAGATTTATCTGTTATAATGGTTGATATTGACCATTTTAAAGCGGATAATGATACATACGGGCATCTTGCCGGTGATCAGGCTCTGAAAAAAGTTGCGGAAACAGTATCCGGTTGTATTAGAAGAAGCAGTGACTGGATCGCCAGATACGGCGGAGAAGAATTTGTGATTTGCATGCCCGGAGCCGGTCTTGAGATTGCAAAGACAATGGCGGAATTGATGCGTAAGTCGGTCGAACAATCATCCATCCTGTATGACGGCATGGAATTTTGTGTAACTGCCAGCTTCGGCGTTCAAAATATTAAATCAACGGAAAGCGATAGCGTCGACGATTTGCTGAAACACGTCGATGAAAAACTGTATTTAGCAAAAGAGAATGGACGTAATCGAGTTGAGGCTTAATTACGCGAAACAAGAATAACAGTGCAGCAGAATTCAAAGGGGATATATTTTAATCGATCTGCTGAATGTTCAGGCAAGTGATATGACTATTAGTTAAAGCATAAACGAATAAAGCCGATTTGATTGATAAATTAGTTTGTACGAGGTGAAAATAGTCTAGGTGCAGAAGCATTTTCTAAAATACATCCTTGCACTGTTGCTGTTCGGTTCAAACGGCATAGTGGCAAGTCATATAATCCTCACAAGCTATGAGATCGTTTTCTGGCGAACTATGATCGGCAGTATTCTGCTCATCGCACTTTTCTTTATAACACGGCAGAAGATCACCATTACAAAAAATAAAAAGAATTTGTTTTTCATCGCACTCTCCGGTATGGCCATGGGCACAAGCTGGATATTCCTTTACGAAGCCTACGCCCAAATCGGTGTCAGCCTTGCGTCTTTGGCATATTACTGCGGTCCCGTTATTGTCATGATACTGTCTCCGCTCGTTTTTAAGGAAAAACTGACTGCACCGAAGCTCATCGGCTTCACCACAGTGCTGATCGGCATCTTCCTTGTTAATGGAAAGATCGGTGACGAAAGCATCAACCGATGGGGACTTTTCTGCGGATTCATGTCTGCCTTAATGTATTCGTTTATGGTTATACTGAACAAGAAATCCGAAAAAGTTACCGGTCTTGAGAATTCGGTTATTCAGCTACTTGTCAGTTTTTTGACCGTCGCGGTATTTGTCGGCTTCAAAACGGGCTATCAGATTCAGGTTGGAGCTTATGACTGGCCTTGGATCATTGCTTTAGGACTCATCAACACCGGCATCGGCTGTTATTTCTATTTCTCGTCCATTGGACATCTGCCCATTCAGACAGTTGCCATCTGCGGATACCTGGAGCCGCTGTCTGCAGTGATACTCGCGGTACTCATTTTAAAAGAACAGATGCTGCCTCTTCAGATAGTCGGTGCGGTTCTGATTATCGGTGGAGCTATAGTTGGTGAATACATCAGGAAAGAGTAATGTTTCTTTCACCGTTAATAATAAAAGAGTTGACCGAAGCATTAATACAATGCTTCGGTCATTATTTTATAGAAGCTAAGAAATCTAAATTTATTGTTTCAACAATTCAGTTTTCGGACAGCGCATACAGTTCTTCGATCTGCACAGCTTGATACGTTTTATGATGATCGTAGATTGTCAGATTGCATATCTTTTATCCCTAATCGTTCTTTTCTATCAGCTGAATAAACAATTCAACGATTTGTGGATCGAACTGCGTTTCTGCGCCATTCTTTATGACATCAAGCGCACTGATTTTTCGTTCTATCAAGGGGCGACCGCCTCTGTTCAGTACGCGATCATAAGTCTCTGCGACTGCAATGATTCTAGAAATCAAAGGGATTTGCTCACCGGTAAGTCCTCGCGGATACCCTGTGCCATCCCATCTTTCATGGTGTCCGTAGACGTATTCGGCCAAATCCAACGTGTCATCAAAGAGGCTTAAAATTCGGTATCCTACCGCTGAATGCTGCTGGAATTTTTCTATCTCTTCATCCGATAAAGTATCCTTTGTAAGCATGCCTTCATCAAGCACGATTTTACCGATATCATGGAGATAACCTGCTCGCTTAAGTTTATTTATTTCGGTCTCGAAAAGATGCAGTGCAATTCCTACATCAGAACACAATTCGCTGACGATAATCGAATGCTGTTTCTCTATGGGACTTTTTGTGTGCAACGTTTCGATAATCGTATCAATAATATTTTTGTTTATGGACTTGCGATTCATCGTTTTGTCCTTGTACATGGCATTTTCTGCGTTTGCTATGATCTCGTCAAGCAGCTGGTCCGGAATTAGTTTCGTATCAAGACCTAGCGCAATACTACACTTGATCGCCTCCACACGGGCATCTGCAAACCCGGACTTTATTCCGGCAAGAATCTTGTCAGCATTTTCTTTGGTTGTGTTGGGTAGAAGTATGATGAACTCATCTCCACCGACACGTGCGACCAAATCATTTTGCCTGCAAACCTGCTGAAGTATTTCAGACGATTTCTTAATTAGCTCGTCGCCTGCAGTATGTCCAAAAATATCATTCGTCATTTTCAAACCATTAATATCCGCAAAAATTACAGATAGCGGAAGATTATCCGGATTATCGATTTTCGCACGGTTGTCCTCAAAGCATCTTCTGTTGTGTAGCCCAGTCAAGGTATCATAACAGTTTAAATACTGTATTTCTGCTTCTTTTTGTTTTCTCTCGCTTATATCAGTAAAAGTTACAACAGCGCCGGTTATTTCACCGTTTTTAATCTGAGGATATGAGTAATATTCCACGTCAATAGAAGTACCGTCAGTGCGCCAGAACACCTCATTCTCCACGTGACAACCTTCTCCTTCGATAAATGCTTTGAAAATACTGCAGTCATCAATATGAAATGTGGTGCCATCTCTGCGGGTGTGATGAATCTGCAGGTGCATATTTTTCCCGAGTAGTTCTTCCTGATCACGATATCCCAGCATTTTAATACAGCTTTTATTGCAGAATGTACAGTTGCCATTCAAGTCAATACCGTAAATAGCCTCTGCCGCTGTATCCAATATCAACCGAAGTTCGTCTTTGTTCGCCTCCAATTGGGAATTTGCTTTATGCACTTCCCGAGTACGTTCCTCTATGGTAGCCTCCAAGTTTTCAATAAGCGATTGCATTTTATCAGCCACACTGTTAAAACTTTTTGATATCCGGCCAATCTCGTCATTACGGATAATGTCAACTCTTTTAGAAAGGTCCCCGGAGGATAATTCATCCGATACATGCAACAGGCTTTTTATTGGCTTAAGATATTTATTCATGAATAAATTATAGATTGAAGCCGATAACAGCAGTGATAACGTGGCAATGAGCGCTGCCCAACGTATACTGCTCATTACATCTGTCATAAAGATTGATTGGGGAATTGCCGATATGACAACCCAATCGATTCCATTCGTATGAATTTCTCTGATGTTGGCAAAGAAGTTGTCATTTTCACCTTTATAGATTTGCTCAGGTGCACTGTTTGATTTATATATCTCGTACGCATTTTGAATGTCTGAGTTGTCAATATCCTCAAGTGTGTAACGCTCTAGCGTACCATCCTGAAGAATAGCAAAGTTTGGAATGTCCATGGAATTTGCGACTAAATAGTTCGCTTCTTTCTCGATGATAATTGCTACACCGTTGTGTTCTTCAACTGCGTCTTTAAGAAAGGAACCTATACCGGAAAGAAGCATATGTGTCCCGAGCACACCATCAAGATTTCCGGATTCACTATATACTGGCCATGCTGCGGACACCGTTAGATCATCCATAACGAAATGTTTATACACAGGGGAGTACACTGGGCCTTCAGCATCAACAGCTGCCTTATACCACGCTCGAGTGCGGGGATCAAATTTTCCTGCCTGAACTACACGATCGCCTGCAGTCAAGTCCTCATTTACGGAATAATACCAGGAGTTTCCGCCCGTTTCACCGTTGTTTCTCATGATCTCAACCACGCCATTTTCATTTCTGCGAGCGCCGTAGTATTCACCGTTTGCAGTTCCGTAACTAAAACTGTATATACTATTGCTTTGAGACTCAAGTACGCCAACAAAAAATCGATCCCGTTGTTTTTCGTCAGATAAATTCAGAATTCCATTCTCTATAACTTTTTGATTGACTTCATTCACATGATAAGGAACCTGCATAAAGCTATTGATACGGTTATAGATTTCTTCGTTGACATCAGCGGCCAAATTTGCCGTTGTTTTCTTGGCTGAAGAAAGCCAATTTGTATAAATCAACGCACCATAAAAAGCCACTGATATGAACAAGGAAATAATGAATATCAGCAGGATAATTATTCTTAATGAGAGCGTTGTTTTTTTTCTTGTCATGGCTACCCCATCCTTAATTTCGGCTGTCAATGGCAGTCAGATTTGTTTTTTTAAAAACTCAAGAGCATCTTCTTCATCAAGCGGTTTGCTGAACAGATAACCTTGTATCCTATCGCAGCCGTGCTCTTTTAAATACTGCAGTTGGCTCTCGTACTCAACTCCTTCAGCAATTGTGCAGTGTCCAAGCTTATGTGACATCGAAATAATATCGCTTGTTATTGCTTTACTCAGGTCTGTATCTAACAGCTTATCGATGAAATATTTGTCAATTTTCAAGCAGTCGACGCTTAACTCTTTTTCTCTGGCCAGAGAGGAATAGCCGGTTCCAAAGTCATCTATAGCTATGTAAAGCCCGTTGCCCCTCAGTTTCTCGATAATATTATTGATTAGTTCATAATCGGAGGCAAAAATCGATTCGGTAATCTCAATACCAATTGATTAAGGCAGTAAAAATATTCGGCCACATATTAAATCTCCTTCCGATTGCTCATCCATAGTTATCATCTCACACACAAGAATTCACAAAAATTTGCATTGAATTTTACATACAATGTGCCATAGTACACGTTCAAATAATCTGTCGTCTGGAAAAACAGCAACTTTAGTCCGTGTTGCTGTTTTTTTCGAAATCTTCGTCCGGAATGTATTCGACGATATCGCCAAAGTCGGTACTCAGTACTCTGCATATTCTTTCAAGCGTCGAAAGAGTAATAGGCTCATCCCGGCGCATTTTTGTAAGTGTCTGTGGGGATATATCTACAGCCTTGCGAAGATCGGACTTACTCATCTTTTTATCAACCAGGAGCTTCCATAGTCTGTTGTATGAAATAGCCAAATGCTTATCCTCACAATATAATTATTTATTGTATTATATTAAGTACAATTCGCTTTTACAACATTGTTTCACATATTAATGAGATTGTTTCTCATAAAATATTGCATCGAGTCTGAAAATAGCTGAATTTGATGAATTGCAAAAACAATTCGTAAGCAATCTGCTTTCGTCCATAATATTTCCTCCTAAAATAAAAAAGTCGGTCATATTGAGACCGACTTTCTTAAATAGTCAACTTTAAACCGTTTTTGGTAGAGTCAAAGAGATTAATACTTGTAAGTCTCAACAATTCATTTTTCGGACAGTGCATACAGTTCTTCGATGCTCACGCCGAAACGTTCCTCTACGCTTCCTTTGAAAATACTCATTGGCACCTTCATGAAATCATCGCCTTGCGTATTAAGGGCTTCGTTGAGCTCAGATCTTAAGGAATCAATGTTCTGAGGGTCATATTTAAATTTATCTTCGTCAGGATAATAGTCAAATCTTACCTCAACGCCGTCTTTTACCATAGAAATGTAATAGGCATTTTTGTCTGCGAAGTATAATTCAAGCGTCTGGTATCCCTTAACATTGGGATCGAAAAACGATATGCTCCAGTCAAGTTCATGCCCGGCTTCGACATTTTCATCCCATTGCGGCTTATGTATATATATTTCCATGCCGTTTTCCTGGTAAAAATAAGTTCCTTTATAATCGAGGAATTCAAATCCGAGTGTCAGATACTTGGATTGCAGCTGAATATTTTCATCGAATGGCATGTCATACAGAATATCAATGGAAATTCCTAACGCTTCCTGAATTATATTGTCATAGTAAACGAACGGGGTAAGCAATATGTCTTTGTCGTTTACATCAACAAACGCCCCCTGCACAATCGGTTCCATTTCTGCGCGGTCACAACCGAAGCTTTCTGCCGCGACATCGTAGACATATGTATACATTTGCTCGGTGTTTATATCAAAAATCCAAACGACATAGGCGTTATGCACAGGGTAGAAACCGATATCGATCTTATATCCGGACTCAGTGCCGGTAACCACACGAATACAGTTCTGCCAGTCTTCCCGCTGACCGCCCCACTCGGCATGATTGAGACGTATGTCATATTCGTCCGTTTGATACAACGCCAGTTTATCGTTATCGTCGAAGCTAAAGCCAAGTTCGGCAAGGGTGTAGGCCACTTCAAAATCGGATTGTTCGAGGGTAGCGCGAATATCCGCAAGCGGCATATAATTCCTGATTTGGCTGCCCTCAAGATACAGACATTTCAAGCCGGAGAGCGCAAAAAGCGGCGTGGGATCCGCTATTGCGGAATTATTCAGAATCAGGACTTGCAGACTCGTCAACCCGGCAATCGGAGTATAATCTTCCGCCTCGCAGCCGGTAAGTATCAATGCTTTTAAGTTGGTCAGAGCTGACAAAGGAGTAATGTCAGTGATCGCGTTGCCGGTCAGATCAAGACTTTCAAGGTTTGTAAAGTTCTCCAATCCGGCGATACTGCTGATCGGTTCATTTTCCGATATGTATTTCTGCCACTCCGCATAAGCAAGGTTCAGGTGTGTCAAAGTTTTCGCATCCGCGACCGTAATATCACCGTCAGGCTTGCCCATAGCGCCGCGCACTTTCTCCTCAAGCGCCGGATCGGCGAAGGTAACAACGCCGGTCGCCGCCAAATCTGTCTGCGGTGGTTCTGTCGAAGTCTGTTTGCCGCATGCCGCCATTGAAGTGAGCAGCAGCAGGGCGAACAATACGGGCAGTACCTTTTTCATGTGTTGAATTCTCCTTTCAAAGAAGCAGAATGCTTTGCATCAATAATAACATCATTTTCGCCGTCAATAAAGAGTACGGGTATGGTCTGCTGCCGGAACTGACTGTCTGCAACTAATAAAGGTTGTTGACAAAACAGCAGACATAAATTAAAATTACATCTGTTCACGTATAGTGAAAAATACTTTTGACCAGTTCATTTTGAACTCAAGGCCATACGGACAGCCGGGTCAACTGCCGATTGTGAAGGTCATCTTCACAACTATTGATTGCGTTAAGAGCGCAACTTTTATAGGTTGGCAACTTAATTGCCAGTTGGTTACTTATAACCAAGTGTACTGTGGTGCACGCTTGTGAAACGGTCAATAAGAGTGGTAAAAGTAGTTTTTTGCTATATAGACTCTGAAGCGAAATAGGTGTCATTGCTCTATCAATAATAGAGATTTTAGGGCAGCTTACTTCAAATCCTGATATAACTGTTTTATAAGATGTACCACATACAAAGTGGTACATCTTTTTTATTTTGGAGGATAACATGGCAGAAAAAATGAAACTCTACGGATTTAATAATCTTACTAAATCGCTCAGCTTTAATATTTATGATATTTGCTACGCGAAAACAGCAAGGGAACAGCAGGATTATATTAAATACATCAATGAACACTACAACTCGGAACGCTTGACAGTTATTCTTACAAAGCTCACCGAGATGATCGGGGCTACAGTGCTGAATATTTCCAAGCAAGATTATGAGCCGCAGGGAGCCAGCGTGACTTTTTTGATTGCAGAGGAAAGCATGGTAAAAAATCGCAGCGGAGATACAGTTGTGGCTCATCTGGATAAAAGCCATGTTACTGTGCACACTTACCCCGAATACCATCCTGAAACTTCTATAGCAACCTTCCGTGTGGATATTGACGTTGCCACCTGCGGCGAAATTACTCCGCTTTCAACACTGGACTTTTTAATCGGCAGTTTTGATTCGGACATCATCACCATCGATTATCGGGTTCGCGGATTTACCCGCAATATGGTAGGTGAAAAACTTTTTATCGACCATTACATTACGTCTATTCAGGAATTTATAAACAAAGATATCCTGAAAAAGTACGATGCTGTGGATGTGAATGTATATCAAGCCAATATATTTCATACAAAAATGCTTATAAAGGATCCTGTGCTGCAGAATTATCTTTTTAACTCTGATGTTTACGAGATCCCACCCAAAATCCGTTTGGATATCACAAACGCGCTGCGGCGGGAGATGATTGAAATCTTCAGCGGCTGCAATATCTTCCGGGGGGTGAATCCTTGAAAGACCAGACGAGGGCTCCGCTCATGGAGGCGTTGGAGCGCATCAGGCATGACCGCCTTGTGCCGTTTGACGTGCCGGGGCACAAGCGAGGGAAAGGCAATCCCGAGCTTACCCAATTTATGGGTGAGCAGTGCCTTTCAATAGATGTCAACTCTATGAAGCCTTTGGACAACCTCTGCCATCCCACGGGCGTAATTATGGAAGCGGAAGAGCTTGCCGCCGAGGCGTTTGGTGCTTCGCACGCCTTTTTTATGGTGGGCGGAACGACTTCCGCGGTGCAGGCAATGATACTATCCTGCGTAAAATGCGGCGATGAGATCATTCTCCCGCGCAACGTTCATCAAAGCGTCATCAATACATTGGTAATTTGCGGTGCGATACCTGTTTATATCAACCCCCAGACCGAACGGCGACTTGGTATCGCGTTAGGTATGACCATGGAGGATGTCAGGCTCACCGTCAGCAAGCATCCTCATGCCAAAGCGATCCTTGTCAATAACCCGACCTATTATGGAATTTGCTCCGATCTTGAGCAAATTACTAGAATTGCCCACGAAAAGAATATGCTTGTGCTGGCAGATGAGGCCCACGGCACGCATTTTTACTTTGGCAAGGACATGCCGATTTCGGCCATGGCTGCAGGCGCCGATATGTCGGCGGTCAGTGTCCACAAATCAGGGGGCTCGCTGACACAAAGCTCTGTGTTGCTTTGCGGAAGCAGGGTGAACGCGCAATATGTACGTCAAATCATTAACCTGACCCAGACCACAAGCAGTTCCTATCTGCTGCTTTCCAGCCTGGATATTTCCCGGAAAAACCTTGCGCTGCGCGGCGAGATGATTTTTGACAAGGTGACAGGCTTTGCAAACTACGCCCGGGAAGAAATCAACGCTATCGGCGACTATTATGCCTACTCAAAGGAATTGATCAATCGGGACAGCATCTTTGATTTTGATACGACCAAGCTTTCGGTCAACACCCTTGCTCTGGGGCTTGCGGGTATAGAGGTATATGATCTGCTCCGGGACGAATACGGGATTCAAATAGAATTCGGAGATCTGGGGAATATTTTGGCCTATATTTCCGTTGGTGACAAAAAAAAGAACATTGAGCGCCTTATCAGTTCTTTGAGTGAAATACGCCGCATCTATAAAAAAGACAATCAGGATATGCTGGAAAACGAATATATTACCCCGGAGGTCGTCTTTTCTCCGCAAACGGCTTTCTATGCTGAAAAAATAAGCCTGCCACTCGCAGACTGTGAGGGAAGGGTAGGCGCCGAGTTTGTTGTGTGCTACCCCCCGGGGATTCCCGTTCTTGCGCCCGGCGAGAGGGTTACAAAAGAGATCATCGAATATATCATATATACCCGTTCAAAAGGCTGCCTGATTACCGGGCCTGAAAGCATGGATGTGAGCCGGCTGAACGTGATGAAAGGAGAATAAAATGGACGATTTGTGGTACAGCGAATATCATACTCCTGCCGTGAAGTTTTCTATCAAGGTAAACAGTCAACTCCACCATGAAAAAAGCGATTATCAGAACATATCGGTATTTGATTCGGTGGAATTCGGTCGATTCCTGACGCTTGACGGTATTATGATGCTCACCGAACGGGATGAATTTATATACCATGAGATGATCACACACCCCGCAATGGCTGTGAATCCTCAAATTCGGCGCGTGCTTGTAATTGGTGCGGGAGACGGCGGAGTTGCGCGTGAGCTGACAAAATACACTCAGCTTGAGCAGATTGATGTAGTTGAAATTGATGAACGTGTTGTGGCAGTTTGCAGGCAATACCTGCCGCAGACGGCCTGTGGCTTTGATGATCCCAGGGTTAGGCTCCATTTCGAAGACGGGCTGAAATTTGTAAGGCATACTGAAAATGCCTACGATCTGATTATCGTGGATTCCACCGACCCATTCGGTCCCGGTGAGGTTCTCTTCACAAGGGAATTTTACGGGAATTGCTTCCGCATCCTCACAGAAAACGGAATCTTAATCAACCAGCATGAAAGCCCCTTTTACGCTGGGGACGCAAAGGAGATGCAGAATGCGCATCTGCACATTGCGCAGGTATTTCCTGTGAGCAGTGTTTATCAGGTTCATATCCCGACCTATCCGTCGGGGCATTGGCTGTTCGGATTTGCCTCCAAAGGCCCGGATCCTGTCGAATCGCTGCAGGCAGATTCCTGGAACCGATTGGGTATACACACAAGGTATTACAATACCGAACTGCATCGGGGCGCTTTTTATCTTCCAAACTATGTAAAGGAGCTGCTTGTCAATGGATAAGAATATACATACTTTTTTGGCATGTACCGCCGATTATGAATCGGCCGGAACAGTGATTTTTGGAGCCCCGTTTGACGGAACGACCACGTTTAGGCCGGGCACGCGCTTTGGACCGTCCGCAATCCGGGGTGAATCCTTCGGCCTTGAAACCTATTCCCCATATTGCGATCGAAATTTAACCGATTACAAAATTTTCGACGGCGGAGACCTGGACCTGCCCTTCGGCAACACACAAAGAGTGCTCGATGAGATAACGCGGTATGTGTCAAAACTTATCGTAGACAACAAGCGGTTTGTAATGCTGGGAGGCGAACATCTTGTAACGCTCGGATCTCTTCGCGCGGTTGCGGAAAGTTATCCTGACCTGCATATCATCCATTTTGACGCCCACACGGATTTACGCACCGATTTTCTCGGTGAGGAGCTTTCCCACGCCACGGTGCTGTATCAGGCATGGAAGCTTGTGGGTGACGGAAGGATACACCAGTTCGGCATTCGCAGCGGCGAAAAGTATGAGTTCTCGTTTGCGGAGGCTCACACCGATCTTCGCAAATTTGATTTGGAGGGCTTTGATAACACTGTGGACCGTTTGAAAGGCAAGCCGGTTTATTTTACGCTCGATCTTGATGTGCTCGACCCCTCGGCGTTTTGCGGAACAGGCACTCCCGAGGCCGGCGGCATAACCTTCAAGGAACTATTGGCTGCCGTTTTGCGGCTCAACGAGCTTAACATTGTGGGCTGCGATATCAACGAGCTTTCCCCCCACTATGATCAAAGCGGAAGTTCCACGGCGACAGCCTGTAAAATTACGAGAGAAGTTTTACTACAAATTGTATAAAAACGATTAAGGAGATACGACAATGGGAAAATGTATGATTATTGGCTGCGGAGGCGTTGCCGGAGTGGCTATTCAAAAGTGCTGCCAGAACAGCGAGGTTTTTGAGGAAATTATGATTGCCAGCCGTACAAAATCCAAGTGCGACGACCTAAAGGCAAAGCTGGAGGGAACAACCAAGACAAAAATTCACACGGCGCAGGTCAACGCAGATAATGTTGACGAGATGGTGGCACTTATTGAGAGCTTTAAGCCTGATGTGGTGCTTAACCTCGCCCTTCCGTACCAGGACCTCACCATAATGGATGCCTGCCTTATAACCAAAACCCACTATGTCGATACCGCAAACTACGAGCCACTCGACACCGCGAAGTTTGAGTATAAGTGGCAGTGGGATTACCGCGAGAAGTTTAGGGAGGCGGGCATTTGTGCGCTTCTGGGCAGCGGCTTTGATCCGGGCGTTACGGGGGTATTCTCGGCTTATGCGCTAAAACACTATTTTGACGAAATTCACTATATAGACATTCTCGACTGCAACGGGGGGGATCACGGATATCCCTTCGCTACGAATTTTAACCCTGAGATAAACATCCGCGAGGTCACCGCCAAAGGCAGCTATTGGGAGAATGGCAAATGGGTGGAGACCGAGCCCATGGAAATCAAGCGGGAGTATGATTTCGCGGAGGTCGGCAGGAAAGATATGTACCTGCTCCACCACGAGGAGCTCGAGAGCCTCGGCATCAACATCAAGGGCATCAAGAGAATCCGCTTTTTTATGACCTTCGGGCAGAGCTACCTCACCCACCTCAAGTGCCTCGAGAATGTTGGCATGACCTCGATCGAGCCGATCGAGTACAACGGACAGAAGATCGTCCCGCTGCAATTTTTGAAGGCCGTGCTGCCCGACCCCGCAAGCCTCGGCCCCCGCACGGTGGGTAAGACAAACATCGGCTGTATTTTCCGCGGGATAAAGGATGGAAAGGAAAGAACCTATTACGTTTACAACATCTGCGACCATCAGGAGTGTTACAGAGAGGTAGGCAGCCAGGCCATATCCTACACCACCGGGGTACCTGCAATGATAGGCGCTATGCTCGTGATGAACGGCACATGGAACAAACCCGGAGTATGGAACATTGAGGAATTCAATCCCGATCCCTTTATGGAAGCGCTCAAAAAGTGGGGCCTTCCCTGGGTGGAGGATTTTGACCCCGTATTGGTGGACTGATGAACGAAAACCTGTATTCAGCGGAGACTCCCTGTTATGTGGTTGATGAACAGCGCCTGATTGAGAACCTCACCGTTTTAGCGGAGGTGGCAAAACAGGCAGGCTGTAAGATTTTGCTGGCTCAAAAGGCTTTTTCCATGTTTGCGGTTTATCCCTTAATCGGGCGTTATCTGGCGGGTACGACCGCCAGCAGTCTGTTTGAAGCAAGACTTGGATATGAGGAGATGGGCAAGGAGAACCACATCTATTCCGCTGCGTATAACGATAAGGAATTTGATGAGATTTTAAAACTCTGTGATCACATTTCATTCAATTCCTTTTCCCAGTGGGAAAAGTACCGCAACAAAGCACTGGAAGCAGGAAAAAGCTGCGGTATTCGCGTTAATCCGCAGCATTCAACACAGTCGCACGGCATTTACGACCCATGCGCTGAAGGCTCGCGCCTTGGCGTTACCCGTGAGAATTTTCGTCCGGAACTGCTGGAAGGCGTTGAGGGACTTCATTTCCACACGCTTTGCGAGCAAAACAGCGATGCGCTCATAGAAACACTGGCGGCTGTGGAGGAAAAGTTCGGGGAGTTTATCCCCCGGATGAAATGGGTGAATTTCGGTGGCGGGCATCACATCACAAGAAGCGACTACGATCGACGTGCGTTAGTGGACTGTATTTGCCGTTTCCGGGATAAATACAGGACAGAAGTCTATTTGGAACCGGGAGAGGCAATCGCCTACAACGCAGGCTATTTAGTGACCTCGGTGCTGGATATTGTCAATAACGGAATTCATATTGCTTTATTGGACGCTTCCGCAGCCTGCCACATGCCCGATGTCATTGAGATGCCATACCGTCCGTCTTTGTGGCAAAGCGGTCTGCCAATGGAAAAACCATACACTTACCGGCTTGCCGGCTCCACCTGTCTAGCCGGCGATATCATTGGAGACTATTCTTTTGATCAGCCTTTAAACATCGGTGACAAGCTGATTTTTGAGGATATGGCAATCTACTCTATGGTAAAAAATAATACCTTTAACGGTATGTGTCTGCCCTCCGTTGCTTTACTGAAACAAGACGGACGCATCAAGCTGATAAAAAGCTTCGGGTACGATGACTTCAAAGAAAGGCTTTCATAGAGTAAAGTGAAATAATCCATACCTGTAAACGTTGGCAGTACTTGCCAATTGGGAGCGATAAATTTTGCGGGAGTGCATTTTTTACGATGCACTCCCGCTTCTTATGTTTGTGCGTTAATTTCTGCAATTTCTTTATTGCAGACGAGCCTTAAACTAAGAAAAATAAATTTCATAAAACATTTACAAAGCAGGAACGCTTTGGGAACGCCACGGTTTCTATTCTGGAACGGCTGATCGGTAAAATAGAAAACAACAGGCAGCAGAAAACTGCTTGTAAAATTATTTTGGAGGCATTTAATTATGTACTTTGACGTTATCGCAAAAATTGTTTCGGAACGCACTGGCTGTGATGTTTCTGCTATAAAGTCGGAAAGCAAGTTCTCTGAGCTTGGCATCGACTCTCTTGACACGGTAGAACTTCTCATGAACATTGAGGACGAAATCGGTATTGAAATCGAATTGGATCAAAAGGTGGAAACCATTGACGACCTGGATAAGTTCATCCGGAGCAAGCAGGGTTAATGCTTATGAGAATGTTGAAAAAAGCAGAAAAAGCCCTCAACAAATCTCGTCTTGACATGTTACAATATTAAGTAATAAATGAAATATAAAGTAAGGACAAATCCAGGACTATTAATATCAAGTAACTGCATTAAGGTAAAAATAACGATAATAAAGGCGCCCTACTTAATTAAAGTAGGACGCCTTTATATCTTACCGGGATCACCTTGTTTTCAAGAAAATGCGACACCGTGCGATCCTTACGGCGAACGACACGACTGCTAAGCCGCAGGCGGGGACAAGCAGGAAATATATGATATACAACGAAGCCCCCGGAATCATCGCCGCAACACAGAAAGCGCCGGGGGCAATGAAAGCCAGAACGGAAAAAGAACGGCCAAGCCTGTCGAACATCCATACGTTCTTTTTTTCTTCGTCACGCTTCAATATCGAAGATGTAACTGCAAATTCAGTAAACTTAAGCGCTGTTATCACAGTGAAACCGGTTGGCGCGAGCCCTTTTATATTCAGAACGACCAGTGATGACATGACATACAAAAGATCGATGAAAACGTCAATATATGCGCCGAGGCGGGTACAAGCCCCAAGAGCTCTCGCGGTCATACCGTCAAAAATATCAGTCAGAGAAATTACTGCAAATACCGCGACGGCATTGGGATATTCGCTTCGATGAATAAAAAATAACAGCAAAAGTGTTAATGGGAAACGTATAAATGTTATTGTATTCGGAATATGCCTTGCAGCGCCCATTGTCATTGACCGCCCGCGTTAATGCCAAACTCATAAGCGGCGTTGATGTTCTTTTCAGTTTCGGCGGCTGCGATCTTAAAGATATTATCCGACTTTATACCATGCATCAGTGCTTCCATCTTGTCAAACTCCAGCCTACCTTCTGCGCTCCCGGCTGTAGAAAAAAGGAACACTCGCTTACCGGTAAAATCTTCAATCTGTTTCATATAGTTTAAAAGTGGTTCACCCGGTGAGCCTCCGTAATTCGGCGAACCGAAAACAACGACGGAATAGTCCGAAATATCTGCCGATAAATGCTTGCCGGGAGTGTTCAGAGTAACTTCGTAGCCGCTGTCATTCAGCCCTTTTGCGATTGAATGTGCCACATCGGAAGATGCCGAAGTAATAGATGGCTGGTAGACGACCAATGCCTTATCCGGGTTATCTGATGTCGACTTGAGCACCTCGGGTTTGGCGCCGTATTCGTGCTTCATGATGGAAATCCCAATACCGGCTGATCCGGCGATCAAAGTAATAATTCCAACAATAATGAAAATGGCAGTCCACATAACTTTTAGTCCTTTACCTTTATTTGTTTTCATTGATGTCTTTTCCTTTCAATAGAAGGTCAAGTGTATTGTCGATGTCTTTAAGAACCTCTTCTCTCGATAGCCCGTTGTTTGACAAATATATAGTTATCGATCCGAAAACCGTATAGATGATAGCCCGTGAAATCGCCGGGATATCAGCCTCCCTGATAACTCTGCCGTCAACAAACGGCTTGAAGTCGTCATAGTACGCTTTTTCCAGCTCAAGGGACCTCATTGCCGTCGCGTTGGTTTCGTCCATTCTGTACTGATAGAAAAATTCAAAGATGTTTGGATTGTCGATGAAGAAGCCTGCCATCAACTTCACCTCTTGCTTTTTTTTCTCAAGGGGATCTTCTGTTGTGATCGCCTGAATACTACCGGGAGCTGCCATGTCGCGGATCATTGAAAGCTTTGTTTCCAATAGCAACTCGTTCAAGTCCTGAAAGTAGTGGTATATCGTTGCATATGAATATCCGGTTATCTCAGCGATTCGCCTTACCGTAACGCTCAGCACCCCGTCCTGAAGGATGATCGCCTTAGCTGCCTCGACGAATTTGGATTTAACATAATCCTTTTTGATATTTTTGGCGTCTTCCCGTATATCATTCAACACAGGTACCTCTATTATCTAATATTGTTAATATTATTCTAACAATGTTAATTAAATTCTTTTTGCGTGAAATTGTCAATTATTATTTGCTAAAATTTTACATACTTGACACAGTTTGCTATTCGGGATAGCATTTGGATACAAAATAAAGCATAGAAAGCTTATATATGATAATTCGTCAGGAACGACCTGCTGATTACGATGAAGTTTATGACCTTGTGAAGAAGTCTTTTGCTACATCAACCAACGAAGGTGAATCGGATTATCTGAACGAGGTGCAAAAAAAAGACACCTTTATTCCGGAACTTTCATTAGTCGCAGAAAATGATGACGGGAAACTGGTAGGGCAGATCGTTTTATACAAAACAGATATAATTGCATCCGATAACGTGTATACCGAGCTTTTACTGTCTCCGATAAGTGTTGATCCCGATTATTTTCGCAAAGGAATTGCCCGTGCAATGATGACGGAAGCTTTTCAAATTGCAAAAGATATGGGATTTACAGCAATATTTCTATGCGGTGATCCAGACTTTTACCACAGGTTTGGTTTTAGGGGATCTTACGAATATGGGATATTCCATATTGCCGACAAGACAAAAAAGGCTGAATGGTGCATGGCTCTTGAATTGATACCGGGTGCATTAACAGGTAAATCCGGGACTATCAATATCGAGTAATTAACAATAAACAAGGCGCCCTACTCAATTTAAGTAGGGCGCCTTGTTATCTCTCTTGGATTAACGGCGATCGCAGTCATGATTGCACTGTGTACAGTTACCGCAACAATCTTTTCCGCTTTTTTTACGCTTTACTATGGCATAAACAGCCGCGGCGACGATAATAACAATTACAACGATCAATATAATATCCCAAGTATTCATTTCACACCATCCCGATAAACAGACCAATAAGCCTTACTAAGTATGCGGCGATCCAGGCAATCAAACATTGCCAAACCACGACGCCTGCTGCCCATTTCACGCCAAGTTCACGGCGGACAGAAGCTATGGTGGCTACACACGGCGTGTAAAGCAGGCTGAACACAAGCAGAGATAATGCCGCGAGAGGAGTAATTGCCGTTTGCACGGAATCGGCAAACAGAATTTTCATCGTGGAAACGACGCTTTCCTTTGCCATGAATCCGCTTATAAGGGAAGTGCATATCCGCCAATCTCCAAGCCCGAGAGGAGTGAATATCGGAACAAGCAAGCCGGATATCTTAGCAAGAATACTGTTATGAGAATCGCTGACAAAATTAAAGCGCAGATCAAAGCTCTGCAGGAACCAGACAACAATTGTAGCAATAAGAATCACAGTAAAAGCTTTATGTAAAAAGTCTTTTGCTTTTTCCCAAAGAAGCTGTACCACGTTTTTGAATCCGGGAAGCCGATAGTTTGGCAGTTCCATAACAAACGGTACTGCCTTTCCGCGAAACAGAGTGCCCTTGAACAGCAGAGCGACCACAATACTTATAGCTATACCGAGAATGTACAGGCCGGACATTATCAGTCCGCCGTGACCGGGAAAGAAAGCGCTGACAAAGAATGTATAAATAGGGAGTTTCGCCGTGCAGCTCATAAACGGCGTTAAGAGAATGGTCATTTTACGGTCACGTTCGCTCGGAAGCGTCCGGGTTGCCATGATTGCCGGAACCGTGCAGCCGAAGCCGATCAGCATCGGAACGATACTGCGCCCTGAAAGACCGATCTTGCGAAGCAGTTTGTCCATGACGAAGGCGACACGCGCGATATATCCGCTGTCTTCCATCAGAGAGAGGAATAAGAACAGCGTAACGATAATTGGCAGGAAACTGAGAACGCTTCCGACTCCGGCAAAAATACCGTCGATAATGATCCCGTGTATCGCGCTGTTGACATTAGCGGCGGTCAATGCCGCGTCTGTCACAGCAGACAGCGCGGTTATGCCGTTTTCAAGAAGTCCCTGCAGAAACGCGCCGATTACATTAAAGGTGAGATAGAAGACCAGAACCATAATGCCGATAAAGCAGGGGATCGCCGTATATTTACCTGTCAGAATACGGTCGATTTTCTCACTGCGGATGCGCTCCTTGCTTTGCTTTGGCTTTACTACGGTTTGCTCACAGAGTTTTTCAATGAATTCGAAACGCATATCTGCGATGGCAGCGCTTTTGTCAAGACCGCGTTCCTCTTCCATTTGCAACACTATATGTTCGAGGGTTTGTGCTTCATTTTGCTCGAGTGCAAGTTGTTCGACGATCAGAGGATCGCCTTCTATTGCTTTGGTTGCCGCAAATCGGACAGGGAGGCCCGCGCGCTCAGCATGGTCTTCGATCAGGTGTTCGACCGCGTGTATACAGCGGTGTACGGCGCCGTTGTGATCTTCTTTTGAACAGAAATCTTTTCTTTTTGGCTTTTCCTGATACTTGGCAATGTGAATTGCATGTTTTACCAGTTCATCAATGCCTTCATTCTTTGCGGCAGAGATCGGGATAACCGGAACACCCAGCGCCGCCTCGATGCCGTTGAGATCGACTGTGCCTCCGTTTCCCGTTAATTCGTCCATTACATTCAGTACGACGACCATCGGGATCTCCATTTCAAGAAGCTGCATGGTCAGATACAGATTGCGCTGAATGTTGGTAACATCAACAATGTTGATAATGGCTTTCGGCCTGTCATTAAGAATAAAATTGCGTGATATAATTTCTTCGCTGCTGTAGGGAGACATGGAATAGATGCCCGGCAGATCTGTAACGGAGGTATTGGAGTGCCCTCGGATAGGTCCGTCCTTTCTGTCCACCGTAACGCCGGGGAAATTGCCGACGTGCTGGTTGGAACCGGTGAGAACGTTGAAAAGTGTTGTCTTACCGCTGTTCTGATTGCCAGCCAGAGCGTAGGTTAAAAGCGTTCCCTCCGGCAGAGGGTTTCCGTCTTTCTTTGTATGATATTTTCCTTCTTCACCGAGACCCGGGTGGGGTGAATCCGGAATGT
This sequence comes from uncultured Oscillospiraceae bacterium, assembly GCA_964446385.1. Lineage (GTDB taxonomy): Bacteria > Bacillota > Clostridia > Oscillospirales > Ruminococcaceae > CAYSRC01. The sequence continues at coordinate 52,940 of CAYUOH010000014.1, forward strand.
CTTTGGCGCCGGCATGTTCCCGCGTGCGTTCGGTGATCGGTTCAATTCCGATTTGTTCCGCATCTGCAAGACGGAGCGTAAGCTCATAGCCGTGAATTTGCACTTCCATGGGGTCGCCCATGGGCGCGAGTTTTACCACGGTAATTTCAGTACCGGGAATGACACCCATATCAAGAAAATGCTGTCTCAGGGCGCCTTCTCCGCCGACTGTTTTTATGCAGGCGCTTTGACCGATTTGTAATTCTTTCAGTGTCATTTAGATTCCTACCTTATGCTTTTTTTGCGTGACGGCAAATAGCATCGAATGTTACCTCGCTGATGTCGTGTTCAACTTTACAGGCATCCTCTGTTGCTGTTTTTTCGTCAACTCCAAGATTCATAAAGAATTCAGTCAGCAGTTTGTGCCGGTTATAAATTCTGTTTGCGATTTCAGACCCGGCTTCGGTAAGTGTCAGATATCCTTCCTCATCAGCTGTAATATAACCGCCGTTTTTCAGAAGGCCGATCGCCCGGCTTACACTTGGTTTTGAGAATCCCATATACTCGCCGACATTAACTGCGCGAACAGGTGTGCTTTTTTGTGAGAGTATCAGGATTGTTTCAAGATACATTTCGCCGGATTCCAGTATATGCATGATCAATGACTCCTTTGTGGTTAGCAATAGCTAACTATGTGAATAGGTTAGCATATGCTAACCTATATGTCAAGTCAGATTCATGTATTATCAACTTACATCCGCAATAATTACAAAATAGCAAATCAGGATAATATGCTCAGAAATGGGCATATTTTTTTAAAATGTTATTGACATATGTCCGAAACTGGGTAAAATATAAATTGAAAGCGACATATGCCGGTAACCATAAGGAGGTGAATGTTATGCCAAGACCCCGAAAATGGAGAAAAGTTTGCTGCCTTCCCGACAGCAACCGTTTCGGACCCCTTGACACCCCTGCAGACGCAGTGAACACAGTCAATATGACCGTTGATGAGTATGAGACTATACGGCTAATTGATTTAGACAGATTTACTCAGGAAGAGTGTGCCAATCAAATGAACATTTCCCGCACAACCGTCCAAGGGATTTATGACGAGGCGAGGAAAAAACTTGCTGAGTCCTTAGTCAACGGGAAAGTACTCTGGATAGATGGCGGCGAATATCAGCTCTGTGACGGCAGAGGGAATGGCTGTGGCAGAGGCGGCTGTCGGCGCCATAGATGCGGCAGAGGGTTTGATGAAGAACCCGAAACTGAAAACAATTTAAATGCGAATAGAACGGAGGATTCAGATGAAAATAGCGATACCG
>CAYUOH010000015.1:0-37716 GCA_964446385.1 uncultured Oscillospiraceae bacterium
TTACGGAATCTGGTGGAGCTGGGTCATCGCCAGCGCTATCTTTGGTTTCGTCGTAGGTATGTTTAACCAGAAAACGCGCCTTGCCTGGGGACAGTTTGGCAAGAAAGGCGTCATCAACTTCAATATTTCTCAGACTGTCGCCCATCTCGGATGCTGGGTTGTAGTTGCCCCCATCCTTGACATCCTTATCTATGCAGAGCCCGCCAACAAAGTCTTCGTTCAGGGTCTTGTCGCCGCTCTCGTTAATATCATCACAACAGCCATCGTTGGTACACTGCTTTGTTTAGCGTGGGCAAAAACAATTCCCGACAAGGAAAGCCTCAAGAAAGAAGACTAAATTAGATCCTTCAATTATTTCCGGGGACGGATTATTTCCGTCCCCTGTATTATATTATTGGAAGGAATGTATGGAAAAAAGACAGCCAATAATCGAATTCACCGATTTTGGGTTTAAATACAACGCGCAGACCGAGCCTACGCTTTTCAATATCAACCTGAAGATATACCCCGGGGAAAAGATTCTTATATCCGGTCCGTCCGGTTCGGGTAAATCTACAATCGGTCATTGCATAAACGGTCTTATCCCCTTCTCATATATGGGAGATATAACCGGTTCCGTTATGGTTGCCGGAAAAGAAACCCGCGAACTATCACTGTTTGAGATTTCACGCACGGTTGGTACCGTTCTTCAGGATTCAGACGCACAGTTTGTAGGACTTACCGTGGCGGAAGATATCGCTTTCGCTCTTGAAAACCAGTGCGTACCGCAAAGCGATATGCTCGTTCGTGTCGCGGAAGCGGCAGGAAAAGTGGACGTGTTGAAGGTTCTTTCCCATACTCCGTTCCAGCTTTCGGGCGGCCAAAAGCAACGTGTGTCCCTTGCGGGCGTAATGATAGGTGACGTGGATATACTTCTTTTTGACGAACCTCTCGCCAACCTTGACCCCGCAACCGGAAAACAGGCCATCGAGCTTATTGACAATATCCAGAAGCAGACCGGCGCAGCAGTGATAATTATAGAACACCGTATTGAGGACGTACTATACCGTGACGTAGACCGTATTATACTTGTGGACGAGGGACATATCGTCGTGGACGAATCACCCGATAACCTGCTGTGCGGAGAAAAACTGAAATCAATAGGCCTACGTGAACCGCTTTTCATCACAGCTATGAAATATTCAGGAATAAAAATCACTCCGGAAATGCATCCCGGAAGAATAGACACACTGGAGCTTGATGGTTCCGGTACCGAAAAAGTTCGGGAATGGTTTGACAGCATATCAGAAGTGAAAACTCCGGAAGAAGGGGTAGTTATTTTCGAAGCTGATAATATAGACTATGCGTACGATAATTCCGAAAATAAGATACTTAAAGATATCTCCATGAAAATCCACAGGGGTGAGATTATTTGCATTGTCGGACAGAACGGTGCGGGCAAGTCCACCTTTTCAAAATTAATCTGCGGTTTTGAACATCAGCAGAACGGCGTCATGTATTTAAACGGTAAAGACATGGCGGATATGTCAATAAGGGAACGCGCTGACCACATCGGATACGTAATGCAGGACCCAAATCAGATGATATGCAAAAACATGATATCCGAGGAGGTCGGTCTCGCACTGACCCTTGACGGAGTACCTGAGGAACAGGTTAAGGAAAAAGTCCTTGACACACTTAAAATCTGCGGTCTTTATCCCTTCAGGAACTGGCCAATTTCAGCGCTCAGCTTCGGACAGAAAAAGAGGGTTACGATAGCCTCTATCCTCTCCACAGACCCCGAGATTGTCATCCTGGACGAGCCCACTGCAGGCCAGGATTTCAGACACTATACCGAGATTATGGAATTCCTTAAGAGTCTGGGAAACAGGGGAATTTCCGTCGTGATGATAACACACGACATGCATCTTATGCTTGAGTATTCAACCCGGGCAGTTGTCTTTACTGACGGGGAGATTATTGCCGATGATACGCCGGCATCCATTCTGACCAATCCGGAACTGATAGACCGTTCAAGCCTTAAAGAAACCTCCCTTTACACCCTTGCGATACTGTGCGGCATAAGTAATCCCACCTCCTTTGTCCAGCGTTTTATTGATTACGACAGGGAGGTGCGTAGGTGAAGGGTTTATTTAACTATATTCCCCGCGATTCCCTGATACACCGTCTGACAGGCGCAACAAAGCTGGCGTCCATGCTTCTCCTATCGTTCTCCTGCATGACCACGTTTGATACGCGTTTTCTGATATTTATTGTACTAATGTCATTCGCTTTGTTTTACATATCAAAAATAAAGCTCCGCGAGATAAAGGCTATTATCTGGTTCACGCTTGTATTTATGCTTATAAACAATATTCTTATTTATCTGTTCGCACCTGAACAAGGTGTGGAGATCTACGGTACAAGGCATATAATGTTTTCCTTCTCGCAGAGATACACTGTTACCAAAGAGCAGATGTTCTATCAACTTAATGTAATACTAAAATATATTTCGATGATTCCACTGGTATCCCTTTTTGTATCCACTACCAACCCGAGCGAATTCGCGGCGTCGCTTAACCGCATAGGCATCAATTACAAGATTTGTTATTCTGTATCGCTTGCTCTGAGATATATTCCCGATATCCAGCGCGAATATAACGATATTTCTATATCGCTTCAGGCGCGCGGCGTCGAGCTTTCAAGAAAGGAAAAGCTCGGGAAACGTCTTAAGAACATGGCTTCCATTCTCTTTCCTCTAATAATCTCCAGTATGCAGAAGATAGAGGTGATAAGCAACGCCATGGAACTCCGCTGCTTCGGTAAGGAAAAAAGACGTACCTGGTACGAGGCCGAACCGTTTAATACAGGTGACTATATATCCCTTATATTCTGCGGCCTGATGCTTGTACTTTCTCTTTATCTCAACTGGTACAATCACGGCAGGTATTACAATCCATTTATTAATGCGTAAGAGAAAAGGTTTTAGCTATGAAAACTACATTTAAGTACGATCATTATTATCTACAGGACGAAATTGAAGCTCATATAAAACAGTTCGCTAAAGATTTCCCCGGAATCTTTGACTATGAAGAACTTATCACAACACCCGACGGCAACCATCAGATTGCCGTAACACTTACCAGTAAGCCAACAGGCAGCGCTACCGACAAACCCGCTTTTTATATTGACGGAAACACACACGCGGGCGAAGTAACCGGTATGATGGCAGCCATGCATACCATGGACTATCTTGTAACCAACTACGGTCAGGACGAGAAGATTACATTCATTCTCGACAATTTCACTATATACATCATTCCCTGCATCTCTCCCGACGGTAGCCAGACATATCTGACTACTCCGTACACACTACGTTCGGTAAACCGTCCCTATTACGAAAGAGGTTTAGGCCTCGGCGAAGAGGATATCGACGGTGACGGAGTTATCCGAATCATGCGCGTCAGATCTTCCACTGGCATCTGGAAGAAGGATCCCAAGGATCCTGACCTGATGCTTGCCCGCGAACCGGACGAATACAGCGGCGAATTCTACGACCTTTATACCGAAGGTGAAATCGACGACTATAACGGTGTAAACGTTGAATATAAGAAAATGAAATGGGGTCTCGACTTCAACCGTAACTATCCCTACGGTTGGTTCCCCGAACACCGTCAGCACGGAGCGGGTCCCTATCCCCTTTCAAATCCCGAGACCAAGTCTGCGGCCGAATTTATAATTAACCATCCTAATATCGGTTCCGTTGCTACCAACCACACCAGTGGTGCAATGCTGCTTTACATCCCGGGCACATATCCCTCATCAAAGGCTCCTGCGCAGGACCTAAAACTTATGAAGTCCATCGCGCACATGGGCGCAAAGGAAACCGGATACAAAGATATAAACATATTTGATATCTTCACAGTTGATCATGACAACTACTCCTCCGGCGCATTCGATGACTATTGTTACGAGACACAAGGCATCTACGCCATTACCCTAGAACTGTGGAACCTTGACGACCGCTGCGGAGTAAAGCCCTTCTACGATATAGATCCAAACAACATTGATCCTATGGATACCTTTGCTAAGCGTGTTAACTGGGTTAAGGAAAACGCACCTGGTGATTTCCTAAACTGGACTCACTTCAATCATCCGCAGCTGGGTGACGTTGAAATCGGCGGATTCAACTACAAGTTCACAATCCAGAACGCCCCTAAGCATCTTTTGATCGAAGAATGCGAAAAAGTTACCAAATTCATGCTTCGTTGGGCTCCCTGCATGCCCAAGCTTGCTATCGAAAGCGTGAAGGCTACTGAGCTAGAGAACGGCTATGTACAGTTTGAAGCCGTCGTTACCAATATCGGCTATCTGCCTACATATCTGTCTCAGAAAGCAAAGATTCTGGGAACAGACAAGCCCGTGCTTGTATCCGTCGACGTACCAGCAAAAAATCTGATAAACTGCCCCGTAACTGCAAACATCGGAGACCTTTCCTCCTTCGGTTTGCATTCAGGGAACGATCATTTATATGGCAATATCATAAACAACGAGGGTGCTCCCATTTCAAAGAAAGTCACCTGGGTTTTCAAGAAAACTTCTGGCTCCGTAACAATCACCGTAAGCAATCCCAAGGGAGGCAAAGTTTTCAAGACAATCAACATCTGATTTAACTAATAAAAAAACCGGCCGAAGAATAAATCTTCAGCCGGTTTAATTCGTTAAGGTCGTTTGCATTATCAAAACCGCTGCAGGAGTAGAGGGATAATGTCAGATATTTAATTCGTGATGTCTTTTAGTCTTCTCTGATTTCGCTTTTACTGTCTACTGAAATCTTTTTTTCATACAATTCGAGATTAAAGAAATCCTTTACCGAGCATCCGGCGCGGCCGCTGCTCGCACATGCACATGCACATGCACACGATGATGCACAGGCGCAAGACGAAACACACGAGGATGACCTGTGGCTTGCAGAGGAGGATATGGTACGGGGTCGCGGAATATTCACTACGTTGACATGTATATATGTATTGGGTGAATCACCGTACCTAAATGTTCCGGTATTGGAGTATTTTTCGGGGTTCTTAACGTCTTTTTCCTCTATTATTTCCTTTTTATCTATCATGCTGTGGCCGCAGTATTCGCAGGTGTCGACACCTTCCTTACGGGGAGCTCCGCAGCCCGGACAGTTGGAAAAGTAATCTATCTTGGTACGGGTAATCTTCTTTTCGGTATCGGTATTGCTACCAAATCCGGTGCCCTTTCCAAGAACCGTTTTGATAACGGATATGATAAAGAGAATTGGGCCTACAACAACAAAGCCGAGAATTGCGATGGCAAAAATAGACCCAAAGATTGCGGTGCCGAAATTGGTATTTGTATTATTTTCATAATCTCCGCTATAATCTCCGGAAGTGCTTTGTTGACTCTCACTGAAACCGAATGCGTCGTTTGCATATGTGACGCTTATGGTGTATGAATCACCCATTCCGAGCGATGTGTTGAATACCAGGTAGTTCCCGTCTATAGTACAGTCGGGTTGCCAAGCGTCTGCGTTGACGCTGTTCCAGCGTATCGTCAGCTCGTCAACATTAATACCGTCGAACCAGGCAGGGGTGAATGTATAGACTGTCTCACCTTCGACATACTTGTCAATCTGGTACATGTTGTCCTGTACGAAGGAGAAATCCACGACAACGGTTTCATTTTCAAAGTATTCTTTATCGAGATAAATCGATACCGAACTGCCGTAATCATCTATCTTATCAATGGAAGAACTAAGATACTGAAAATCCGAATGATGGCTATTGGGCATGCCAAGGTCTATCCAGGACAGCGGACCAAGCTCATCGGAATCAAGAACAAGCCACTCTATATGGTAGTACATTGTAAGAGAGGCGTCGTCGTTGACATCGACAGTAATGGTAAAATCCCTTATCTCGTCTGTGGGCGAGGATGCGCCTACAAATGGCGGATACAGAAACAACACTAGCGACAGTAAAAGAACAATAGATAGTATTTCATATGTTTTTCTCATTTGCAATACCTCCTGAGGGGGCACTTTCCTGTCATTTCGGCGGCGTAGTTGCGGCAGCTTTCGCAGCTTTCGGAATTCCAGATATCTTCCCATCTATCGGTCATAATATTACCAAGCACATCACCGGAAAGCCAGCTCTGGCAGGGTACGACATTTCCAGCAGGGGTAATTGCCATATTTGATAGGCAGGCTCCGCATGTCGGCGATGAAATGCCAAGCTCCTCGCAGAACTCGGGCTCCACCCAACCGGGGGACGTAAAAGCGATTTCCATTCCGTTGACGTAGCAGTATTCCACGGCGTCCTTTAATACAGCCTTAATCTCATCACTCGAAAGCTGCAGATTGCGGGATTGCTCGTTTTCAGCGTTGCCTGTTGTAATCAGACCGCTGCAGGTAACATATAATACTCCCTTGTCGTGAAGGAATTTCAGAGTTTCGCTGTAATTTTTGTTAAGCGTGCATAACGGTGTATTGATGCTTATATTTAATCCGGCGTTTAGCGCATTATCGATACCCTTTACGGTATTTTCATATTGCGACGAGCCTACCAGATAATTGTGAACTTGTGCATCGCTTGAATAGAATGTAATCTGGACACTGTCAAGCTCAGCCTTTTTCAGCTCGTCGCAGTATTCTGGCGTAAGTTTTATTCCGTTGGTGTTGAGGCGGGAAATAAACCAGCGGGCGTATTCGATAAGCTCGAAAAGATCCTCGCGCATTGTAGGCTCACCTCCTGTAAAGGTAACCTGCGGTATACCTGCGGTGCGCAGTTTATCGAGGATTTCCTTCCATTGGTTGGTGGTAAGCTCGGCCTCATCAGAATGAATCTGACCTGCGGCGTAGCAATGAACGCACTTCTGGTTGCAATGCCATTTGCCGTCCTTTGTCATGGCGCTTACCATGATATCCATTCTGTGCGGCGCGTGCATATAGCCCGCGTATTCGCCGATATTCAGATGTTGGATATCCGCCGTAACGGGCTCGTGGAATGCAATCTGCCTGAACGTAGTATAAATGGTTATAATATCCGACTTGATTCTTTTTCTGTTATAGAACCAGATCAGACTTTTCACGGAAGCGGTTGTCTTTTCGATAATCTCTTTAATCTGCGATTCCTCAATAGTACAGCCATCGTAAACGTTTACATGCTTGATAAGCTCGGACAGCATTATTGCCCAAGTAAAGTTGATGGGTATGATATCGGTACCGTTGATAATCGCGACACTGGGGAGAAAATCGCCGCCTTTCCTTTCGGGAGGAATTAGGTGAATACGGATAGCGCCGAGTCCCTTGGGGTTGAGTGTAGTGTGCTTGACCTCATTGAACTCACAGTCCATATACTCCCGCAGCTTTTTGAGTGTTTTTGAATATTTCATAATTTTCGGATAGCTAGACATACATTTAACCTCGGAAATTAATAATCTTTCATTATCATATAACAGAGAAAAACGGATACTTTATTTGATTGCGGAACTCAAGGGAAATAACTTGCGTATAGTTTCCAGCATGAATGATTATGAATAAATGCATAAATAATCATTTAAATTATATATTATATTCCATCATTTGAAAAGGCGCCTTGATCTTGTTTGATTCATTCGCTACAATCAGACAAGAATAATTCCGTAAAGAGGTACCGTCAAAATGACAGAAGTAGTAGCCGCATTAATCCGTAGAGGCGACAGATTCATGATATGCCAGCGCCCCGAAAACAAGGCACGGGGTCTATTATGGGAATTCGTCGGAGGTAAAATTGAGCCAGATGAAACGCCTGCAGAGGCACTTGTACGTGAATGCCACGAGGAGCTTGACATAACCGTTTCTCCAGGAAGTCTGTTCTCGGAAATTGTACATGAATACCCCGATATCACGGTTCATCTTGCGGTATACAACGCCGATATAGTAGATGGCGTTCCCCGCCTTCTGGAACATAATGACATAAAATGGATAACTTCGGACGAAATAGAAAAGTACGATTTCTGCCCCGCGGACACAGATATACTTAAAATTATAAAGAAAAGTTATTAATTTCAAGAGTGAATTATGGTTATCAGAAATGCCCTGCCGTTCATTACGGAAGGGCATTTGTCTTTTATCCGAATACTCGTTAGCGCTTTGTCCTCATCAAGGCCAAGGTTGAGCATAGGTTATGTTGTGGCTGAGGTTGAATGAAACTCAATTAACAGAAAATTAAATAATTTTCATTACAGGAAACGTTCATTTCTTTCTTCTATATTCCTCTTGCGTTCATCGGCCCCGGCGAAAAGCTGAAGTATCTCTCCCGAAACAGCAAAAATATCGTCGGTAAGTTTTTTGTGTCTGGCATAACGGCCTGAACAGTAATTATCCTTCACAATTTCATAACGTTCCAATGCATTTTTAACCGAATCATCCCATGAAATATACAAATCGGAAGAGGCATTTTCACCTATACGGCGCATAACGTCGGGTTTATTTATTATTTTCATAAGACATACCGCAAGTGACGCTGCATTTTCCTCTATAAGAAGGCCGTCGTTTCCGTTTATGACTCCTTCTGCGGCACAACTACCCGAAACCAAAACGCTTCCAAGAGAGCAGGCCGCGGCTTCATGCACTACAAGGCCGTTGGTGTCATATGTTGAAGGAAAAAGCATCAGGTCAGCCCTGCAGTACCACGCGGTAAGGATCTCACGATCTCTGAGTGGACCGATAAAAAATATTTTTTCGCCTAGTTTCAGGTCTTCTGTGTACTTTTTAATTTCAGTCTCGTCTCCCCCGCCGCCGACGAAAATCATCCTGAAGTCGACATTCTGCGATTTAAGAGCTGCAAGAGCGTCCAGAATGATACGTATACCCTTGTACCACATAAGACGTCCGACAAACAGAAAAACGGGAACACCGGTCGGAAGATCAAATCCTGCAGTTGCACTTCTCACTGCTTCGTCCGGGAGACGTCGGCGCGGCATATCCACACCGTTAAGCATAACGATATAATCGCCTTTGTAGCCAAGACTCCGGATGTTTTTTCCCGCTCCGTCACTTACAACCCAAAGTTCGTCACAGGCACTCACACTGTCCACAAGAGCTTTTATCGCGCCTGTCTGCAATGTCTTCATTCTTATTTTGTTTGCAATTTCAATATCGAATTTAGCGTGATATGTCATAATAAAAGGAACGTTAAGTGATTCACGGAGAGTCCGTGCCATAGTGTTGGATATTATGGGACAGTGGCTGTGAAGCAGGCTGATGCTCCTCTGACTAATACGACGAAGAGTTGACATACTAAAGGGGTTTCCGGCGGTGTAACCTATCTTGTCCACCAGATTGATGCTTGGATATCTAATTACGGGATAATTGAAAGTTGCATCGTTTGCACCGGGATATTCCGGTGTAACAACGCAAACGTCGCCGCCGGTTTCTTTTATTACCCTGGCATAATTCACAACCGTATTGGCAACGCCATCTATAGCCGGCGGAAAAGAGTCATTTAAAAGACATATTTCGTCCATATTTATACCTCTTTGATAAGTTATATACCGGACACGGTATTTATTTCGAGTTTTCCCTAGGGGAAGCATTCTTCAATATTTATGTCCTTCATTCTTAAGCAGTGCGATTTTATTTTCTATGCCTCCGCCGTAGCCGGTGATGCGATCGTCTGAGCCGAGAACGCGATGGCAGGGTATTATTATGCATATAGGGTTCCACCCGACAGCCTGACCAACGGCGCGGGATGACATCTTATCGATACCGTGAGACACTGCGATACGGCGTGCTATTTCGCCGTAGGAAAGCGTTTCACCGAAAGGAATTCCAAGCATAATACCGCATAATTCGCGTCTGAATGGGGTGATTTTGTCAATCCGATATTCAGGCAGGAATCCCGGATCTTTTCCAGAAAAGTAGATGTCTAGCCACTCTATTGTCCTTTCGAATACTGGAACAAGACTTTCTTCACAGTTCGGTTTGTGGTTTGAACTGTCCTTCGAACTTTCGAACCACAAACCGGTAAGACAGTAAGGATCTCCTGTCATAAACATATCGGAAAAACCTTCCGGGGTTTTATAAAAATAACTGTACATTATAATCTCCGTGCGATTTTTAAACCTGTTCGTATACCGCAGGCCGGGGCTTTATTAAGAATTATTTTAACGTATTTAGTATCAAAGTGGCAATTTATAAACAGGTGCCCATTGCTGACGAATATGTAATTACTGAGGAGGCAGACCGCTTTTTCAATGTATATGAAACTAAATAAATCATGATTATCAGATTCACTTGAAAATGTACTTGAGGGCGTTCCAGAAGTAGTAAGGAACAAGGTAATCGGTATGATAGAAATCGGACAGAGAATAATAAATATTGTTTTTTGTCGGGTCAAGGCCGTAGCTGAAGCAATCCTGATCGGTAAGCAGCTTCATCTGCTTTCTCATTCCTGCGCCGTCCTTTGGGCCTCCGCTTGCAGCGAAAATGTAGAACGGGAGATCGGGATTAGCCTTGATTGGGGCCTCGATGTAGTCGAGAACCTCCTCGTCTGTGAATGTGGGGAATGGGCCACTCCCGGGAGGCATGGGCATGGGCTTGTCGCCGGAGATGCCGCCGCTTGTGGGGCAGAACCAACGGAAGTATTCGAAATCGTAATGGAACATTCTCCAGGTCCAGGCGGTACCTCTTGAATATCCGGCAAACGCGCGATGGTCTCGTGAGGCTTTGATGCCGGCGTCGGAACCGTCCTCAAGATACGTGTTGAAGCGGAGTTCAACAGCGGGAATGATGTCCTTAACGATTTCCTTATAGTAATAAGGAGGAATTCCCGGTGTCCAGCCGTCGCCTGCCTCAGCGCCGCCGGTCTGGATTCTTATATCCGCGTCACGCATAGGATCCATGTAATATGTAACAAATACGATAATGCAGGGATCAATTTCACCGGAATCGAACAGCATGTCGAACATGTACCTGTTTCCGCCTATGGCAAACATGGCAGGCTCGCAGGTGTTGCCGTGTTGGAAATAAAGAACATTGTATTTTCTGGACTTGTCGTCCTTGCTATAGCAGTAGGGCAGATAGGCATAGGCGGTCTTGTGATAAGTTATTCCGTTCTCGTAAACAGAGGTGTCATAATTGATACGCTCGACAGTACCCGTTTTCTCGGGAACTCCGGTGCGGAGATAGGGGTTTTCTTCAAACACGGTTTCATAGTTTATTACTTCTCCGGGTTTAGTGATAACTTTTCTGAACTCACTCATTGTTTCGGCTCCTTTACTGTTATAATTGGTAATTTAATTATACCAATCCGTAATCAAACATATCAATAAAAATGAATTTTATATTCATGACAGACAGGGTATAGATATTTTTTAAATGTTTGAGATTTGCTGAAGGTTTCGAAGCAGATACTTTGTCCTTTCATTTTATTCATATTTACTATAATACTACACTTGTTGTAAAATAAAAGTATGTAATAATTACAAGGAGCAGCATCATGCAGCACGAGATTACTAAATCCGCGCCGTTGCTGGATGTAAAAGGCAATATAACGGAGCCCGGATATTCAAAAAAAATGCTCTTGCAATATAACCGCGACGATATCAGGGCATCTTTCCTTCGAATAAAGGAATGGGACTACTATTTAATCAACAACGGCCGGTATGCCCTTGCACTTACGATAGACAACAACGGATATATGAACATGAACTCGATTTCAGTTCTGGACTTTGAGGAAGGTTGGGAAATTACCGAAAGCCCTATGCAGTTTTTCCCCGGCCGCAATCCAACCTTTCCCGCCACTTCTCGCGAAGGAGACGTCGAGCTGAAAAAGAAAACACATCATCTCAAATTCAAAAACGACGGCACAGGAAATCGCATACTTACGGCCTATATGGAAAAGTTCGGAGACAAAGGTTCACTTAACGCGACGATTGAGCTTTTCGATGAGCCTGAAGAATCGATTGTAATAGCCACTCCCTTCAACAAGGACGCGCATTTCTACTACAATCAGAAAATCAACTGCATACGCGCCAAGGGCGAGGTAGGCGTCGGAGATAGGACATACATTTTCGACCCGGACGATTCCTTCGCCGTGCTTGACTGGGGCAGAGGGGTATGGACTTATCACAACACGTGGTACTGGGGCTCCGCGTCTTATCAGGTAGATGGCGTGCCCTTCGGGTGGAACATAGGATACGGCTTCGGCAACACCTACGCAGCCACTGAAAACATGCTGTTTTACGATGGAAAGGCTCACAAGATATCCAATGTCAAATTTAACATTCCCGGGGACGAAAAAGACTTTTTAAGCCCATGGACGTTCACCAGCGACGATGGACGGTTTGAGATGAATTTCATTCCGGTTCTCGACCGCGCAAGCTGTACCGACGTAAAGCTTATTAAGAGCGACCAACACCAGGTCTTCGGTAAATTCAACGGTAAAGCAATCCTGGATGACGGGCGGGTTATTGATGTTATTGACTTCCCAGGATTCGCGGAAAAAGTCGAAAACAAGTGGTAATTTAAGTAAAGAAAAACGGCCGCCCTGCAGGACAGCCGTTTATTTTTATCTTTATCAGTCAGCGTGTTTTTCGACAACGAAGATCCAACCTTCGGGAGCTTCAATATTGCCTAACTGAATATCTTGAAGCGTGTGATAAAGCTTCATGGTAACCTCGCCCGCCTTTTTCATACCGGAATTGAAGGCGATTTCGCGTCCGTGATCCATTATCATTCCGACAGGAGAAATAACCGCTGCAGTTCCGCACAGACCGCATTCGGTAAAGAAATCAATCTCAGAAAGGCGAACCGGTCTTTCCTCTGTTTCGAGACCGAGGTACTCCTTCGCAACGTACATGATGGAACGTCTTGTTATTGAAGGCAGAATCGAATCGGATTTAGGTGAGACAACCTTGTTGTCCTTTGTAACAAAGAGAATATTAGCGCCACCGGTTTCCTCAATGTAGGTCCTGGTACCGGAATCAAGGTAAACGTTCTCATCAAAGCCGTTTTCATGGGCATCAGTTACGGCATAAAGACTCATGGCGTAGTTCAGTCCAGCCTTTATATGACCGGTTCCGTGAGGTGCGGCACGGTCGAAATCGGATACACGAAGGGTAAGAGGCTTCATCCCCCCCTTGAAATAGGGTCCGACTGGGGAAACAAAAATACGGAATTCGAACTCATCAGAGGACTTGACGCCAAGAACGGGACTTGATCCGAACATATACGGCCGAATATAGAGAGACGCACCGGTGCCGTAAGGAGGAACGTATTCCTTATTTGCCGCGACAACTATTCGGATAGCTTCTTGGAATTTTTCTTGGGGATAGACTGGCATAACCAGTTTTCTGCAGGTATCCGCCATACGTGATGCGTTGAGATCGGGTCGGAAACATACGATATCGTCGTTAACAGTACGGTAAGCCTTCATGCCCTCAAAACAAGTCTGGGCGTATTGCAGAACGCCGGCGCTTTCATTGATCACGACATTTTCGTCTTCGGACAGATATCCCTCTTGCCATTTGCCGTCTTTATATTTGGCGATATATCTGTACGGGGCTTTATAATATCCAAATCCCAATTCTGAGAAATCCATAACATAATCCTCTTGTTTCTTTGCTTTAATGTAATAATGCATTGAATTATAACACTTTACTTCAATAATGCAATATGGCAGAACGACTTAATTTATGCAAGGCCTGGTTTGCAGGGTTTTCCCGAATCTGACCTGTATTTGTAATAAAGCTCTTCGGTTGCTAAGGCCATCTTGGTAACAGAGAAATCACAGTCGTGGGGATAAACGTACCAGGTATCCTCAAGCGTATTGAGATCTACGCAGTCGCCGTGCTTGAACATGTAGTCGAATTCTATATGAACCGAGTACATCGAATTGACAGGCTTTTCCATAGATAAGGTTTTGCCTCCGGTTCCGGTTACTCTTACAGAAAAACCTTTCATGTTGTGGATCATGGTCCCCTCACCCAGTTTGATGTAGCCTATCGTGTTAGGCAGGCTTTCAACCTTTACAGGCAAGTTTCCTGTTGAATATGTCCCATCCTGCACCTCGCGGCGGACGTTGGCGCGTTCCCATTCGTACCAGTCGGGGATGTGGGAATACTCTGTCTCCCCTTCTTCTGCGGAAAGCTCACCGAGCTCAGTCATCTCCCAGCGTTTTCCGCAGGCTTTGCAGTAAAGGGTGCTTCCTTCGGAGGCCATCTGATATTCCCTGCCGCAGTGCGGGCACTGGTAAAGTACCTTATGAAGGCCTTCAGCCCGGTCAGGGCAGACAACTTTAATCCCTCTTTCCTTCTGCCAGGTAAAGTCGTCGTACTGAAATTCCGCGACGAGTCTTTCGTTGATTTCATCGACGCTTAGTCTTTCGATATCCGCCGCAGAAAATAACTGCTTCACGTCGGCTTCGGTGGGTTTAACCTTTCGCTCGTGCTTTGTGTTCCAGAAGGGATGGTTTATATGATGTCCATGACAGATAATCGTCACTACAGGCACATTCATCATCTTGCATAGCTTGCCCAGGGATTCGGGCAGGAGCGACGTCGTACCGCACAGCGAATATCTGGCCTCGGGGTATATCGCTACGATACCCTTATGTTTTATAACGTGCTTAATGTGACGGACTAATGTAGAGTCGTTGGTGAACTTGCGCTTGCAGATACAACCAATGTTTCTTAAAAGCCATTCGCGGCCGATGTAACCGTCTATTGCTACAACGTAGTTCGAGAAATGCGGGAAAGTCGCTGCAGTCGAAACGCTCATATCGAAAAAGGCGTTGTGGTTTCCCAAAAGGATGTACGGAGGCTTGAGGTTATCAATGCCTGTTTTATTGAATTTCGTTTTATGTTTGAGAATATTCGGATAAGATAGAGCCCAGGCAACCGGTTTAAGGAATATTCTGCACTTTACGGGATTTTTGCGCATATCGAAGCGGGGATAGTTGTCGTTTTCCACAGTAACCTCCGTGATTGCGAATTTTGTTAAGTATATCATTTGAAAAAGCGCATACACAACTGGAATTTTACAGATGTTCAAATGACGTTATTTTACGATTGAAATATGTTTTCCCTAAATGATAAAATATAATTGCATAAAGTAATTTATGTTTTTTATTAATAAATTAATATTCATAGGAGAATTATATGAAATACGAAATAAAGGGTACTCCCCTGCCTGTAGTCGAATGTTACCTCAGTGCTGGCGAAAGCATCAAATGCGAAAGCGGCTCCATGAGCTGGATGAGCTCCAACATGCAGATGGAAACTTCTGGCGGCGGTCTCGGAAAAATGTTTTCCAAGGCTCTTTCCGGAGAAAATCTCTTTCAGAACACATACTCCGCGATGGGAGGAGACGGCCTTATTGCCTTCGCATCAAGTTTTCCCGGTGAAATCCTTGCCGTGGAGATAAAGCCCGGTCAGGATATTATATGCCAGAAATCCGCGTTCCTTGCATCCACCTCCGGCGTGGAGATTTCTATCTTCTTTCAGAGAAAATTCGGCTCCGGACTGTTCGGAGGCGAAGGATTCATCATGCAGCGTCTTTCCGGAAGCGGGATGGTATTCCTTGAGATCGACGGATCGGTCGTGACTAAGACTCTTCAAGCCGGTCAGCAGATCGTAATCGACACAGGATATCTCGCAATGATAGACTCAAGCTGTACCATCGACATCCAGACCGTAAAGGGCGTAAAGAACGTTCTGTTCGGCGGCGAAGGTATTTTCAACACTGTCGTAACCGGTCCAGGAAATGTATCGATGCAGACCATGCCCGCATGCTCGGTCGCAAGCGTTATCAGAAGATATATCCCCACCCAAAGCAGCAACTGACATATCTTTTAAAAAGCAAGGCTGTTCTTCGGGACGGCCTTGCTTTTTTAATAAACAATACATTGACAAGAGTATATTGATGTGATATAAATTTTAGCATAATATCACATCACCACATTATTATACTAGTGTAGTGAATTGAGGAGAACATGATGGCAAACTGGCATAACGAAAGTACCGATACGCTCTGCAGCGCCTTTCTGAAGCTGAAGTCGATGGACGACTGCTATGAATTCATTGAGGACGTGTGCACCATAAAGGAAATCCTAGATATTTCGCAAAGACTTTCCGTGGCGATGCTTCTTTCCGAAAAATCCAGCTACGCCGAGATCAACGCGAAAACAGGCGCAAGCGCCGCTACAATCAGTCGAGTAAGCAAATGCTTTGAATACGGCACGGGCGGGTATAAGAAAATAATATCAAGACTTAATGGAGAAGATGATGATTGACGAATCGGTAATGAGCTTTGAGGAAAAGGCAATATTTCTTCTACGTTCATTATACTGCAAACACAGCTACACGCCCTACAAAATGAGTAAATTCGAGGAGTACGAACTTTATATACGCAACAAGGATTTTCTAGAAAGCGACCGCGTTATTACTTTCAACGACACAAACGGAAAGCTTATGGCGCTTAAACCCGACGTTACCCTCTCAATAATTAAAAATGGCGAGGACGTAAAGGGAGTAAAGCAGAAGGTCTGTTACAACGAAAACGTCTACCGCGTATCCGAGAGTACCAGGCGGTTCAAGGAGATAATGCAAACCGGCCTTGAATGCATCGGCGACATAGATATCAACGACATATACGAGGTTATTTCCCTAGCGGCCGAAAGTCTTTCACAGATATCAGACAAATTCTTCGTCGAGATAAGCAACATGGATATCGTCTATTCCGTCGTATCATGCGTCTGTGCAGATAACGCGTTTATAGAACAAGTTATGAAATGCATCTCCCAGAAGAACACACACGACCTCAAGAAAATCTGCGCCGATTATTCCGTACAAAACGACGGTTACGAAAAGATTTCTAAGCTTATATCCCTTTACGGGAATAGGGTCGGTGTCCTTGAAGGCCTCAGAGAAATATGCCGCGGGGCCGAAACGGAAAAATTAGCGCAGCTTTCAGCGATGCTTGACAATTCATCCTTAAGCGGAAATATAACCTTCGATTTCTCGGTTGTGAATGATATGAACTACTACAACGGGTTCGTGTTCAAGGGCTTTGTGGATGGCATAAGCATGGGCGTTTTGGCCGGAGGCCAGTATGACAACATGATGAAGAAGATGAACCGCTCATCGGGAGCCATAGGCTTCGCACTTTACCTCGACAGACTTGCCTAGATTCCCGAAATAAATCGTTAATGGAAAGGTCGTGACACAATGTTGAATATTGCGCTTCCCAAAGGCAGACTCGGCGAGGACGTATACTCCATGTTCGAAGCAGGCGGTTACGAATGCCCCTCGATACGTGAAGACAACCGCAAGCTTGTGTTTGAAAACCAAGAAAAGCAGATACGATATTTCTGGGTCAAGCCGGCAGACGTTTCAATATACGTCGAGCGTGGGGTCGCCGACATAGGTGTAGCCGGTAAGGACATCCTACTTGAGAACTCACACAACGTGTACGAACTTATAGATCTCAATGTAGGCATATGCCGTATGGTCGTCGCGGGCAAAAAAAATTATTTCGACGACGGGACAAAAGTCCTTCGAGTAGCGACCAAGTTCCCGAACATCGCATCCGATTACTACGCGGGTTTGGGCCGTGATATAGATATTATAAAACTTAACGGCTCCATTGAGCTTGCACCTATTCTCGGGCTTTCAGATGTTATTGTTGATATAGTAGAGACCGGAAAGACACTTACTGAAAACAATCTTGAGGTTAAAAGCGATATCCTTGATATAAGCGCGCGTCTTATATCGAACATTACTTCGTTCAAATTCAAAAGCGAAGAAATTGAAAAATTGATTGCTGCCATGAAAAGAGAGGCTGGAAAGAAATGATCAGGATTTATAAATACGGCGAAGTCCCCAATTCTGAAATATTCGAAAGAGAAAACATATCGGCCGATGTCGAGGATGTCGTGGCAGAAATAATCAACAACGTAAAAAAGAATGGCGACAGGGCCTTGTCCGAATACACGCTTAAGTTTGACAAAGCCGATATCACGGGTTTCGAGGTATCATCGGAGGAAATCGATGAAGCTTTTAAAAGTGTCGAACCGGAATTTATCGAAATTCTGAAAGAAGCCGCGGAAAACATCCGCACATTCCACGAAAAACAGAAGCACACCAGCTTTATAATCAACGAAAAGGACGGCGTCGTGACAGGTCAAAAGATAATTCCCATCGAAAAGGTCGGAATCTATGTTCCCGGCGGAACCGCGGCCTATCCTTCCACCGTTCTGATGGATTCTATCCCCGCAAAGATAGCGAGATGCGAACAGATCGTCATGACCACCCCCCCGATGAAAAACGGCAAAATTAATCCTGTCATTCTTGCCGCCGCCAAAATAGCAGGCGTTGATAATATATATAAGGTAGGCGGGGCTCAGGCCATAGCGGCCTTTGCCTACGGTACTGAAACAATCCCAAAAGTGGACAAGATAGTCGGTCCCGGAAACGCATATGTCTCGGAGGCCAAAAAGCAGGTGTTTGGCATGGTTTCTATAGAGATGATAGCCGGGCCCAGCGAGATCCTCGTAGTTGCGGATGCGACAAACGACCCCGAAATCATTGCCGCGGACATGCTCTCTCAGGCTGAGCATGACATGCTCGCAAGCGCGATACTTGTTACCGACAGCACAGACTTCTCAAAGGCCGTGTCAGACGAGCTTGAAAGGCAGATTCCCCTTCTCCCACGCGCCGAGATTGCCCGTATATCCATAGAAAATAACAGTAAGATTATCGTAGTCGAAAATGATATCCTGAAGGCCATCGACATAGCCAACGTTTTCGCGCCGGAGCATCTCGAGCTGTGCGTGGATAACCCATTTGACTATCTGGACAAGATTAAGCACGCCGGTTCAATATTCCTAGGTAAAAACTGCCCCGAAGCCCTAGGCGACTACTTCGCGGGACCCAACCATACACTGCCAACCATGGGCACAGCACGTTTTTCATCTGCCCTTTCTGTGGACGATTTCGTAAAGAAATCTCAGTACATCTATTTCTCGAAAGAGGCATTGGAAAAAGTTGCAAACAAGATTTCATACTTTGCCAACAAAGAAGGACTTGCCGGGCATGGAATAAGCGCCACGGTACGTTTTAAAAAATGAGCAGATTCTTTACAGACAGACAGGTAAAGCTTGTACCCTATGTTCCCGGCGAGCAGCCGCAGGACAGAAAGTATTTAAAACTCAACACTAACGAATCCCCGTTCCCGCCCTCGCAGAGCGTTTACGATGCCGTATACGCCGAGGTAATGAATCTTCAACTATACTCCGACCCCGAATGCACGGCCCTCAGGTCGCAAATGTCGCATAACTACAGGATTCCGCCTGATAACATCATTATGTTTAACTCATCGGACGAGGCTCTTAACTTTGCATTTATGACGTTCGGAGATGACACGCACCCACTTGCCTTCCCAGACATCACGTACGGTTTTTACCCCGTTTTCGCCAATCTGAACCACATTCAATACGCTGAAATCCCGCTTATGGAGGATTTCTCGATAAATATAAGCGACTATATCGGCATTAATAAAACGATTGTTATCGCGAATCCAAACGCGCCGGTTGGCAGATACCTTGAGCTTGCGGGCATCGAAAAAATCGTGAAATCCAACCCGGACAATATAGTCATAATCGACGAGGCATACATAGATTTCGGTGGAGAAAGTGCCGTGAAACTTTTACCGCAATACGGCAACCTTCTCGTAATCGGGACGTTCTCCAAATCGCGCTGCATGGCGGGTGCAAGGCTGGGCTTCGCGTTCGGTCACTCCGAAATAATCGCGGACATAAACACCATAAAATATTCAACCAACCCCTACAACGTAAACCGTCTTACCTCCGCGGCCGGCATAGCAGCACTTAAGGATCAAACCTACTACGACGCCAACTGTGCAACAATTGTAAAGAACCGCAAATGGACGGTGAGGGAACTTGAGAAGATGGGGTTCTGTGTCATTCCCTCTATGACCAATTTTGTATTCGCGAAATCGAATAAAATCGGAGGAGAAAAACTGTATCATGCGCTGAAGGAGAAGGGGGTTCTGATAAGGCATTTCAGCCTTGACCGCATAAAGGAATTCAACCGAATAACAGTCGGAACAAAAGAGCAGATGGAAACACTAATTGAAAAAATACATGAAGTACTGGAGGAACAATCTTAATGAGAACCGCGGAAATCATCAGAAAAACCGGCGAAACCGACGTAAGGATTTTCCTTAATCTCGATGGCACCGGAAATAGTGAAATCGTCACCGGGTGCGGTTTTCTGGATCATATGCTAACCCTTTTCTCAAAACATTCCGGGTTCGATCTAATGGTAAACTGCAAGGGCGACACATACGTGGATTACCATCACACCGTTGAAGATATCGGAATATCTCTCGGAAAGGCGTTCAACGAAGCAATTGGCGACAAAAAAGGCATTTACCGCTACGGTGACACAATTCTACCGATGGATGAAGCCCTTATACTTACCGCCCTTGATATATCCGGACGTGATTATCTCGGTTGGGACGTGGATATTCCCTCCGAGAAGGTGGGAGATTTCGACACCGAACTTGCACAGGAATTCTGGCTGGCCTTCGTAAGGTACGCCGGAGTAACGCTTCACATCAGGCAGATTTGCGGTCTAAACAGCCACCATATTATCGAGTGCGTTTTTAAATCGGTCGCCAGAACGTTCAAAGCCGCGGCAGCAATCGATGAGAAATTCGCCGACTTGGTTCCTTCAACGAAGGGCCTTCTTGAATGATAGCGATAATCGACTATGGCGTAGGAAACCTGTTTTCCATTTCAAGTTCGTTTAAGTTCATAGGCGCCGACACTGTCGTTACAAGCGACAGGGACATTATAGCGAAAGCGGACAAAATAATTCTGCCTGGCGTGGGCGCATTCGGCGACGCCGCGGACAAACTTCACTACACCGGTCTGGACACAGTTATTAAGGAACAAACGGCGGCCGGAAAGGATATAATGGGCATCTGCCTAGGAATGCAACTTTTGTTCGAAAAGAGCTATGAATACGGCGAACACGAAGGCCTCGGTCTTCTAAGGGGCGAAATAGTTTCCATGAAAAACAAAATCCCTGCCGGGCTTCAGATTCCTCATATCGGCTGGAACGGTTTGCATTTTCATAAAGACAGTCACCTGCTTCGATATATCAATGAGAACGATTGCGTGTACTTCGTACATTCCTACTACGCCGTGAACTGCGATGATTCTCTTGTTGCAACCGCCGAATACGGGCGTGAGATAACTGCGATGGTGCATAAGGGCAACGTATCCGGGTGCCAATTCCATCCCGAAAAAAGCAGCGAAGTCGGTCTTTCAATTCTGAGGGCATTTTGTGAGGGCAGCGTATGAAAATTTTTCCCGCAATTGATCTATATGAGAAACAAGCCGTTCGCCTCTTAAGAGGAGACTACAGCAAAATGACTGTCTACAGTGAAAACCCTGTCGAGGTCGCGAAAAATTTTAAAAATTCCGGCTCAGGATACATCCACCTCGTAGACCTTGAAGGCGCTAAAAGCGGAA
Organism: uncultured Oscillospiraceae bacterium; assembly: GCA_964446385.1. GTDB lineage: Bacteria > Bacillota > Clostridia > Oscillospirales > Ruminococcaceae > CAYSRC01. The sequence goes on from CAYUOH010000015.1 coordinate 21,543, forward strand.
CAACGCCGAACATCGACATTGTGACCGATATAGTAAAGAACACTTCTATGTTCGCTGAAATAGGCGGCGGAATCCGCTGCATAGATACGGTCGAAAGATATCTCGACATAGGCGTCTCACGAGTGATTCTGGGTACCGCAGCCGTCGAAAACCGTGATTTCCTTATAGAAGCTCTTAATAAATACGGTGATAAAATTGCCGTGGGAGCTGACGTAAAGGACGGGTTCATCGCTATAAAGGGATGGACCGAAAAATCGACCGTTTCGCTTCTTGATTTTCTGTATGATCTCCAGAACCTGGGCGTTAGGAACGTTATATGCACCGATATTTCTAAAGACGGGGCCATGAACGGCACTAATCTGGCGATGTATTCGGGGATATCAAAGGAATTCTCGCTTGATATCACCGCTTCGGGCGGCGTAACGACGATTGAGGACGTAAAAAGACTTGCGGATATGGACCTTTACGCCACAATTATCGGAAAGGCTTACTACACCGGCGCGATAGATTTAAGAGAAGCCATTGAGGTGGCGAAATGATTACAAAACGAATAATACCCTGCCTCGACGTTCGCAACGGAAGGGTTGTTAAGGGAGTTAATTTCGAAGGAGTCAATGACGTTTCCTCCCCTGTTGACCTTGCGGAATACTATTCGAAATGCGGCGCCGACGAAATTGTATTCTACGACATAACCGCCTCTTTCGAGGAGCGGAAACTGTTCACCGACATCCTCACCGAAGTGGCCTCAAGGATATTCATTCCCCTTACGGTAGGCGGAGGCATAAATACCGTCGACGATTTCGGTCGTGTACTGAAATGCGGCGCAGACAAGGTAAGCGTCAATTCGGGTGCTATCAGAAATCCCAGCCTTGTCCGCGATGCGGCTCGTAAGTACGGAAACCAGTGCGTCATTATCTCTGTGGACGTAAAACGTGTGGATGGAGAGTTCCGCGTGTTTGCTAAGGGCGGACGCGAGAACACAGGCATGGATGCCGTGGAATGGATAAAACGCTGTGTTGACAACGGAGCCGGCGAGGTCGTGCTTAATTCGATCGACACGGACGGCGTAAAAAAAGGATTCGATATCCAGATGCTTGAAAAGGTTCTTGAAGCCGTCAGCGTTCCGGTAATAGCGTCGGGCGGCGCCGGAGAAATAAACGATTTTATAGACCTGTTTAAAAAACTTCCCGAAGTTAGCGCCGGTCTTGCTGCATCCATCTTTCATTTCAACGAGGTGGAGATAATGGATCTTAAAAGGGAACTGAAAAATAATGGAGTAAATGTGAGATTACTGCGATGGTAAATATAGATGAACTGAAATTCGATCAGAACGGTCTTATCCCCGCCGTCGTAGTAGACGCCTTTTCAAAAAAGGTGCTTACAGTGGCATACATGAACAGAGAGTCTCTTAAGATTTCAATGGAAAAGGGGCTTACCTGTTTCTGGAGCCGATCGCGTCAGGAGCTCTGGTTCAAGGGTGAAACAAGCGGAAACTACCAGCATATCGTAAGCATCACGGCTGACTGCGACAACGATGCGCTTACAGTCGTTGTGGAAAAGGACGGTCCCGCCTGCCACACCGGAAGTGACAGCTGCTTTACGCACGAAGTATGGCAGAGCGAAGAAATTCATGAATTCACATTTCAAGGGCTCTACGAGCTTTTGAAAGACCGTATGTCCGAACGTCCCGAAGGTTCATACACCACCTACCTTTTCGACAAGGGTATTGATAAGATACTTAAAAAGGTTGGCGAAGAATGCACCGAGGTCATAATCGCCGGAAAGGCGAACGATAAAAAGGACACGGTATACGAGCTTGCTGATCTCGCATACCACGCCATGGTCCTTATGGTCCAGATGGGCATCCCGCTTGAGGACGTCCAGAAGGAACTTGCATCCCGCCACATTATTGATCACAAGTTAAAACAGGAGAAAATGACCTGATGAGCCGCAACAATTTTCATACCCATACGATATATGGCGACGGAAAGGATACCCCGGAAGAGCTCGTCCTTTACGCAATTAAGCAAGGCTGCACCGCGATAGGTTTTTCAGGGCACAGCTTCAACAATTTTCTCGACGCCGACCCGTTCTGCATGACACCGGAAAACACCGTTAAATACGTTGATGATATAAAACGCCTTCAGAAGTATTACGGCAATAAAATACGAATCCTGCTCGGGGTCGAGAGGGATTACTTTTCCGACGTTGATACCTCGGGATACGAGTACGTTATTGGTTCGGTCCACTATGTTCTGAATGGCGGTAACCATATCACTGTAGACAAATCGCGCAAGAATCAGGAAGACGCCGTCAGAGAATATTACAAGGGCGATATTTATGCTTTTATCGAGGATTACTACGATCTCGTCGGTAACGTATATAATCAGACAAAGTGCGATATTATTGGACATTTTGACGTCGTGACAAAATTTAATGAAGGAGGCGCCCTTTTCGACACAAACCACCCGCGATATATCACCGCGGCGGACAGGGCGCTTGAAAAACTACTAAAGGTAGACGTAACGTTTGAGATAAACTACGGCGCGATTTCACGCGGCTATCGTACTGAGCCCTACCCCGAAAAAAGAATAATCCAAAAAATAAAAGAAGCCGGAAAGAAATTAATATATTCCTCCGATTCCCATAGCAAAGAGACGCTTCTCTTCGGAATACCCGAAGGAAATGACTTTATAAAATAAAAAATACCAGCCGCCAAAATCGGCTGGTATTTTTTCAAATCAGTTCTACCGGCGAAACCGGAGACTCGATTTTACTGTCGATTCTACTATCTAGTACCGGCCTCCTGAGGTTCAAAGTTCCGATTCTGTTTTTGATATTTCTGCATCACTTCAGATAATTTGGGGACCGAAGGTATTCCTCCGTATCTCTCTGTTGAAAGGCCAGCCGACGCAGATGCGAACTCAGTTATTTCTCTGAGCTGCTCCGTATTCAGATCCTCCGGGGCTGTATTCATAGATAAGAACTTCCATGCAGCGCTTCCTCCGAAAATATCTCCGGCGCCCGTGGTATCAATTGGATCAACGTCTTTCAGGGCGTCGACCCATCCAAAGGCGTTCCTGTTTGCGAAATATGCGCCATCTGCTCCGCAGGTAACAAAGACGAGCTTCGCTCCGAATTCCCGAAGTATCTTGTTGGCTGCTTTGTCAGGCCTGAGGTCCCATAGGAAATCCGCTTCATCGTCACTTATCTTTACTATGTCTGCATGAGAAAAGCTCCAGATCATCTGATTTTGGGCATCTTCTGGGAGGTTCCAGAGAGGTTTTCTCAGATTGGGATCGCAAGATATCAGCATACCCCGGCTTTTCGCGTATTCCACGGTTCTTTTTGTTGCATCCCTTGCAGGCTCATCCGTAAGGCTTAGCGTTCCGAAATGCAGTATCTTGCAGCCATCAAACATTGAAAGATCAACTTCATCAAACTTTAACTTAGTATCAGCTCCGGGCTTACGTGCAAATGAAAAATCTCTTGCTCCTCCGGCATCGAGTGTAATAAAGGCAAGTGTCGTGAAGAAGTCACGATCGGTAATCATGCCTTTCGTACATATACCCGCATCCTTCATGGTGCCCAATAAAAGACGACCGAAGGCATCATCCCCGACTTTTCCGATCATTGCTGTTTTTGCCCCGAATTTTGATAGAGCAGCCAGATAGTTTACCGGAGCCCCACCGGGATGGGCAACCATTGTTGGGTATCCGGACTCATCTGCAGCAACCTGTGTAAAGTCTATCAGGCTTTCACCCAATGCAATAGCATCAAACATGATTACCTCCAGCCGGTGATAATTAATAATCAATTCTACAGACTTATTATAACAGAAAACACCGTGAGGGTTTCACGGCTTTTATTTCGAGGAAATATATCAGGAAGAACAGATAAGAAAAAGACATGCAATTATGCAGGTCTTTTTTTCATTATAGGAGTATACCCTATGCTGTTGAGTTCGTCCATCCCCCGTGCCGGAATATTTTCCGGCCGTATAAAAAAGAGCCCCTATTCAGAGGTTCTTTCGTATAAATAATTCTGTTTAATATATTCAAGTACCGGTTTGGAAACGGTGGCTTCGCTGAGATTACCGGCACGGATTTCGGATGATGAAAGAACAAGCGGTTCCGAGCGAAGAATTATTACTTTAGCGCCGTACAGTGCGCGGTATTCGTCCGCCGTTTTGCTCAGTTCGGGGTAGTCGTCTGTTTCTCGTGATACGACGACAAGAAACGAGCCCTTCATTATTTCATCGAATTTTCGCCATTCGGTGAAATGGATAAGCGAGTCAGACCCGATGAGAAGAAAAAATTCGTCATTGGAGTACACTTTACGAAGTTCGGCAAGTGTATCCACGGTGTAGCTTTTATTGGCGCGCCGAAGTTCAATATCACTTACCTCCGCGAACCCGAATTTGCCGAAGGCTGCTTTGCAAAGCTCCAGTCTCTGTTCAGGGTAGGGACTCCCAGCCTCTACTTCTTTATGCGGCGGAGTAAAGGCAGGGATTATAATCATACGGTCCGGACCAATTGCGCGATATGCAAGCTCGGCCATTAGTTCGTGACCCAGATGGGGCGGATTGAATGTTCCGCCGAATATAAGTATTTTCATCAGAATTCGAATGCCGGCATAGGAAGCAGTTTGAATGTGTTGGCATTGTGTTTCGCGTTGATTTTTTCTCTTATTTCCGCGTCTTCACATACGCCCGTAAGGATGTAGGTATCAAGCGTTTCATATGAAAAGCCGAGATTATCCTCATCCGTAAGACCCGTCAGGCCGTCGGCCGGTGCTTTGTACGTGAATTCGTCGGGCAGGTCCAGATATTTTCCCACCAAGCGTAATTCAGATACCGTCAGATTAGCGAGAGGGGCGAAATCGCCCGTACCGTCGCCGTATTTCGTGAAGTATCCGACGTAGCGCTCGCTAGCGTTTCCGTTGTTGGACACGCGGCCGTTAAGACATTGCGCAACGGCGTAAATCGTAGCCATGCGCACCCGTGGCCCGAGGTTTATACAGGCCTGGCTACTTATGGTTATGCCCTGCCCCATTATGGCATTTGAAATGGCCTCGTAGCCTTCACTTATATTGATTTCATAGCTTTTAATACCCAGTAATTCGACAAGACGTCGGGACATGTCGATGTCGGGCTGCTCTCCGCGTGGCATAAGTATGCCTATTACCCGATTTTTACAAAGAGCTTTACTACACATGGCTGCGACAATGCTTGAATCCTTGCCGCCGGATATTCCTATCACGGCGTTGCAGTCCTTTCCGTTCGCGGCAAACCAGTCACGTACAAATTCTACCGATTTTTCAGCTATTTCCCTGTAGTCTTTTGATGCCAGATACTCTTCAAGCACCTTGTTCATAATCTGTTCCTTTTTATACGTGTAAAGAGTTGTTGTCTAGATCCGGATGGCTCATGCGCCAGTTTATGCAGCGCTTGAGATAGTCGACATATTCTTTGTTTTCGCACATACCTTTGTCCGGATCGTCTGAAAGCTTAGCCACGTCGCCACCGTTGCACAGCACCGTTTTCATGACGATGTTAAGCGGCTCAACGTCGGTGTCGTTTGCAAGATAGGTCCCTATTCCGAACGCTACGTTTATCCTGTCACTGAAATGGCGGTATAATGCTGTCGCCTTTTCGAAATTGAGGCTGTCCGAGAACAAAAGCATCTTGTTCTTCGGGACGATGCCCAAAGATTTGTAGTGTTCTATCATCCTTTCGCCCCAGGCGAACGGGTCACCCGAGTCGTGACGCATGCCACTGAAGAGCGTAGCAAAGGTAAGCTGGAAATCCTTGAGAAAGCATTCCGTCGTGATGGTGTCTGTAAGGGCGGTTCCGTTCAGAACGCCATATTCCTTTATCCAGGCATCAAGTGCGAACCAGTTGGAATAGGCCGGGTTGTTGCGGCGGTTGCCCTGGCCGATACACATTATCCATTCATGCGCCATGGTGCCAACGGGAGTTACTTTGTACTTCCTCGCGAGGTATACGTTGGATGTACCGACGAAACGGCTATTTTTAAATTTGCCTTCGATAAGTTTCTTTACCGCAAGGTCCTGTGCCTCACTCGAAAGTCTTCTGCGTATGCCGAATTCGCTGAAGGAGCCGATTTCAAATTCGCCCGATTCAATCTTTACAATCTTTTCAGCAAGGCGCCTCTTGAAGCTTTCGTAAAGGACATCATAATCGTAGGCCATGCGAAAATAAACCTCGTTCACAATGGCAAGAGTGGGTATTTCGTACATACTGGTGTTGAGCCAGGTGCCCTTTGTCTGAATGCTGAGGCCGCAGTGTGAGTCGGTTCCAATTTCAAAATCAGCGTAGCGTGGCCTCCAAAGGCGGAGGAAATCGATGTAGCTGCCTTTAATCCATTTGATGGAGTTGACGTATTCAAGCTCCTCCTCGGTAAATCGGAGAGTGCAGTAAAGCTGAATCTGACGTTTGATTTCTTCAACCATTTCGGGGGTGAAATGAACATTCTCGTTTCTGCACTTGAAGTTCCATGTGGTTTTGTATCCGCTGAACTGATGATAGATGCACTGCCCCATGGAAAATTTGTAAGCATCTATTTCAAGCAAGCTATTGATAATCTGTTCCATAGTTGTTTTCCTCTATTCCAACTTCATATCTCCGTCTTTTACCCAACCAATCTTTTTGACAAAGTAATTAAAAAGCAGGGACAGTAACGCTGGAAGGACGATGGAAATAAGGATAAGTCCAAGCCAGGAGAAGAAATTCGGTGAGATTGCCGAGGCTCCCCTTTCAATTGCCTCCGTCGAGGGCGAGACCCATCCGGTTATTACGCCTATAGGTGCACACAGTCCGCACGTTCCCATCCCAGAGTTGATTGCCGCGCCATTCATCTCAAGACCGAACACGCATGTTGCTATCGGTCCCGTAACTGCCGAAGCGAGAATGGGAGCTATCCATATCTTAGGATTTCTTATTATATTCGGCATCTGAAGCATTGATGTACCGAGACCCTGTGATACAAGGCCACCCATGCCATTCTCCTTATACGATATCACTGCGAAACCGATCATCTGGGCACAGCATCCCGCCACGGCGGCGCCGCCCGCAAGACCGGTAAGCCCCAGCACGGAGCATATAGCAGCAGAGGATATCGGAAGCGTAAGGGCTATTCCCACAAGAACCGATACCGTTATTCCCATGAAGAAAGGCTGCAACTTTGTTGCCTGATCTATAAGCAGGCCGAAGGCGTTGGCTGCAACGCCGATAGGCGCGGCTATAAGCTTGGCGAGGAGAACGCCGACAAGGACCGTAACTGCCGGGGTCACGAGAATATCTACCTTTGTCTCCTTGGAGACCGCCTTACCGCATTCGCAGGCGATAATGGCAATTATAAGTACGGCTAGAGGACCGCCCGCTCCGCCTTCCGCGTTTGCAGACCAGCCTACCGCCGCTAGAGAGAATAAAACCATGGGGGACGCCTTAAGGGCAAGACCGATGGCCACAGCCATCGCCGGTCCGGAAACGGCCATGGCATAGCCACCCACATCCACAAGTATCGCTATGCCTAACTGCTGCCCAAACGTCTTAATTATCGTTCCTATAAGCAGTGAACAGAAAAGGCCCTGGGCCATGGCACCCAGCGCGTCAATTCCGTAACGTCTGCCTGAAAATACTATATCTTTTTTCTTTAAAAACGCAGAAAATTTGCTCATGTCTTTCTCCTAAGTTTTATCAATTCACATCACAAAAGTTATTCTACCATAATTATTGCCTGTCGCAACAGTTTTCTGGGCTGTGTTTTGAAATGTAAAGCGTAATGTATTTCAATATAATGAAAGTATTTTTTGATGCGGTGTTATTAATGTTCATTAAATGTCCGTGGCATTCTTAGTCTTCTCATCCTTCATTGTTGGAAACTATCACAGTTCCTACCGTCATCTCCATGAATCTGTGAAGGGTTTCCTCTTCCAGCGCAAAGATTATTACAGCTATGTCTGCGTGGTAGGCCGAGGGTTCAAGCGTTCGTATAGCTGCGTTTTCCTCTGTAACGGATATTTGGTATCCCCTTCCCTCCTCGGACACTATCGACTTAATATGGCCGATAATGCCGCCGGCTTCGGTAACAAAGGAGGCAATCCGAGTCATTTGGGATGAAAGTATATCCCTTGCGTTTTCGATATTCTCCGCGATCATATAACCTGAATAAGTACCTATTAGTGCTCCCTCGTGGATATCTATTTCGATGCCACAGCGCTCTTCGCAGCCAAAGTTTTCACCATGGTGATGATGATGCTCATAATTAGGCATTTTATTCACCCCTTCCGATAATACTGTCAAGGATGTCTGTGCCGATCTCACCGTTCAGGCAAACGTTATATATATGCGCTTTGTTACAGAAACCGGCGACACTTTTGCGTACCACCGCAAGCTCATCTTCGCTTACAAGGTCGGTTTTGTTTATAAGGACAATATCGGCTTCGCGGAGCTGGTACGGCAGAAGATGCTCCATCGGTTTAAACAGACGCGACCAGCGCTTAGCGTCGACCAACGTGCAGATACGGCTATCCATCGCAAGGGAATCGCGCAGGTTCTCCTTCACATTCTGAGGGAAGGCCATACCTGTGGCCTCCATGATAATCCATTCGGGGGCAATGTCGCACTGGATTTCCTTAACCGAAAGCGAAAGCTCGCCCGCCATGGTGCAGCATACGCAGCCCGCGAATATTCCTCGGACGTTATACCCCGCTCCGGCTAGAACGCGATCGTCTATTGCAACCTTGCCAATTTCATTTTCGAGAATGACAGTTTTCTCTATTCCGAGGGTGTCGGACATGTATTTTGCAAGTTGCAGAAGCAGACTCGTCTTGCCCGATCCAAGGAACCCACCGATTATAAGAATGTTCATTCCGTGTAGCCGTATACCTTCCTACCGTACCAGTGAACCTCGTCGCGCATGATATCATAAGCGCGTTTTACCGCCGTATCACCGGAAACACCGATCGGGAATCCGGCAAAAGCATAGCCGCCGCCGGGCGAGCATTCGTCAATGGTGTTACGGATATCCTGACGGAAGGATTCCTCGTTAAAGTCGGGATAACCTGCGGGAATATGCTGACCCCAGCCCCAGTGGCCAATAAAGGTCATTCTGTTTCTGAATTGCTCCTTGCACTTTAGAATGTCGTTGCTTTCCTGGAAAGGTTCGGTAATGCGTACGCCAAATGAATACATAAATTCAAGGAACGGGGTGGTGTATCCGCAGTTGTGGAATATTATGGGAACGCCGGCATCACGCGCGGGCTTTGAAAGCTTCATGTAGATGGGAAGGAAGATCTTCTCGTAGGTCACTGGTGAGAAAAATGGCGCGTTCTTGGCGCATGTGTCGTCGACCATGCTGAAAAAGTCAGGTTTGAAAACCTCAAACAGCTTGTAGTAGTGCGGCATGATGTGGTCAACCATCGTGCTGAGCATTTCACCGACCTCTTCGGGATCCTCCATGAGGGCTATAAGTCCGCCCTCAAATCCCATAAGGGCCACAAGTTCCTGAAACGGTCCGAAACGCGGTCCGAATGAAAGACAGCTCCGTGTGCGGTCGACACGTTCAAGAGTCTGGGAGTAAAGTTTTTCGGGGTTGTATTCAATGGGCTTAGGAAACTTTACGACCTTTGACCAGTCGGATATATCATCTAGAATATTTACGCGTGTGTCGGGCATAGCGGCCTCAATGCCGCTTGACGGACGTGCGTAGGGTACGCCCCACATGTCCTTACCTCCCTGCATGCTTGTATCCTCAAATATTCCGATCATGGAGCCTTTCACGGCACATTCACCGAGATACGGGTCACCCATAATACTGTAGAAAGGGACATAGTCGGGTATTCCGCCGCCGACAAGCTTCAGGAAGTTTTCTTTCGGTGTGACTTTTGCCATTGTTATTTCCTCCTTTTTTGTTTATATGAAAATTTATTTTATTCCTTAAAGTATATCATTCACACATCATTCCGTCCACGTATGAGTCGACTTTGAAAGGGTGGATTCGATGTTAGTACAGTAAAATTACTTCACAGCAGCTTACGGCCGGTAACTATATATAAATAGAAAGAGAGCGGTGACACCGCTCTCTTTCTATTTATATTCTTAATGTGAACAGTTCCCCGCGTATGTACTGTTGGGATGTATGAAGAGGTCTCCCCTTCTGGTCGTATATAACCTCGTGGAGGCTTATAAGGACGGTACCGGGAGATATTCCCAGAAGCCTCGCCTGAACTTCGTCCGCCCGGCACAGGGAGATATCATGAATCGCCTGGGATGCCTCGATGCCGTACTCCCGCAAAAGATTGTACAGGGACCCTGAGAGATCACTGTCCATCAGATACGAAAACCCCGTCGAGAAATGGTTTATCTCAAGCATGACCGGCACATCGTCTGCGAGACGTACTCGACATATTTCGACCACGTGTCCGTTGCGGGCAATCTGAAGCTCGTCGCTATCGGTTTCGCTCGCAGGAATGGTCTTTGCGCGTATCAATCGGCCGGAGGCTTTTCTTCCAAGATGGCGGCAGGCCTCATGGAAACTGCTTACAGCCTGAACGTCCTTATGATACACCGGGGGCGTGGAAACGAAGGTTCCCTTCCCCTGCCTTCTTTCAAGATAACCTTCCTTTTCAAGCTCTGCCAGGGCTTTACGCACGGTTATCCTGCTTATCCCGTACTCCTCGCATAACTCTTTCTCGATCGGAATTCTGCTCCCGACCGGATAGGTCTTATCTTTTATTTTCTGTCTGATACGCTCATGCAGCTGGCGGTACAGAGGAACGGAACTTGAAATGTCAAATTTTCTTTCCATTATAATTTAAAAAACAAACAAAACATGTAAGCCCTTAATGTCGTTCGACAATATTGTTTCGGTCTTTGTAAATGCAGTTCTCCGGGATGACTCCGCGGACACAACTGGTAGGATATACGCTGGCCTGACGACCGAGTACCGAACCTGGATTAAGTACGCTGTTGCAGCCTACTTCGACAAAGTCGCCGAGCATAGCCCCGACTTTTTTACGTCCGGTTTCGATCTTTTTACCCTGATTGTTTACAACCACCATAAGTTTGTCACTCTTGACATTGCTTGTGACGGAGCCTGCGCCCATATGGCTCTTGTAACCCAGAATCGAATCGCCGACATAGTTGAAATGAGGAACCTGAACGTTGTCAAACAGTATAGCATTTTTTATTTCAGTGGAATTGCCTACGACACAGTTGTCACCGACCAGAGCACCGCCGCGTATAAAGGCACAATGACGTACTTCCGTATTGTGTCCGATAATACACGGGCCGTGAATGTACGCTGTGGCAAAAACAACAGCGTCTTTTGCAATCCAGACATTCTCCTGTGGATGATCATACTCCTCTGCGGGAAGAGTGTCTCCGATTGAGATAATAAGATTATCTATCCCCGCTAGAGCTTCCCAGGGATATGTAAACTGCTTAAGGTAATCTGCGGCTTTGGTATGTGTCAGGTCGAAAAGAGCCGAAATTGTAATATCTGCCATTTTATATCACCTCTGATAATAACAGGATATGTACATCAAAACAAATGTAATACTCAGGCTTTATAACCGATTTTGTCAGCCAGCGTCTGCTCCAAGATAACGGTTGCGTTGCGGTGCATACGCATGAATGTTGCGGGGCAGTGCGGATCAATTTTGTCATCTATGAGCAGTTTTTTTGCAGCTTCCTGTTTGTTGCCGCTAATTACCATCAGAAGGGCCTTGGCGCGCATGATGTTGCCCATGCCCATCGTAAATGCTCGACGGGGAACTTCGTCTCTGGACTCGAAGAAACGGGTGTTGGCGTCGATTGTGCTTTCCTCAAGAACTTCCATGTGGGCTTTGTCGTAAAGGAAATCACTGGGCTCGTTGAATCCCAGATGTCCGTCCGGACCGATTCCCAAAACCTGAATCTCGATGTCAGTCTTATTCAGAATATCGTTGAATTCCTTTAAATTAGCCTCGGCGTCGCCGATGCCCTTTGCGACGTAAGTGTTAGCCTTGTCGATGTTAATATGGTTGAAGAGGTTGTCGTTCATGAAAAAGCGATAGCTCTGGTCGTGAGTGGGTTCCAGACCTTCGTACTCGTCAAGGTTTACGCTGTGAATCTTTGAAAAATCGAGGCCTTCAACTTTGCAGCGGCGAGCAAGCTCCTTATAAAGTCCAATGGGACTCGAACCTGTGGCAAGGCCGAGTGTGCATTCGGGATTCTTGCGGACAGTTTTTTCAACGATGTCAGCGGCCGCTTTGCTTACTTCCTCATAGTTTTTACAGACGATAACACGCATGTGATTTTCCTCCGTTAATTTTATTGAAATTAATCTGATTTTATAATTCAACCGGGTTACATTATCTCGATTAAATGTCCGGACTGTTTCATAGCTTCGATGATTTTGTCGACGTTTGCCTCACATTCGGCGTGTGTGCCAGCTTCTGACATAACACGGAGTACCGGTTCGGTGCCGCTCTTGCGCAAAAGAACGCGTCCGTTACTGCCGAGAGTTGTCGTACATTCACTTACAGCAGTCATAACAGCAGGATCGTTTAGCGTAAGGTCCTTGTCATCGACAACTACGTTTTTGAGAACCTGGGGATACATATTTACCTCTTCAGCCAAAACGCTCAGCGGAAGATGGGTATCCACCAGAATGTTCATAAGCATGATAGCGGTGATAAGACCGTCGCCGGTATGGGCATATTTGCGGAAAATGATATGACCGCTCTGCTCACCGCCGATTGAATGGTCGTACACCTTCATGTTCTCGTATACGTATCGATCGCCCACCGCAGTCTTTTCATAGTTGATTCCCGCTTTCTCAAGAGCCTTGTACAAACCAAAATTGCTCATAACAGTTGTAACAACTGTATTGGAGGGCAGCTGACCGTGGGACTTCATATACTTGGCACAGATGTACATAATCTTGTCGCCGTTGACCTCGTTACCCAGCTCGTCCACTGCGAGACACCTGTCCGCATCTCCGTCGAACGCGAATCCGACGTCAAGGCTGTTTTCCACAACATATTTTGCGAGGCCATCAATATTCGTTGACCCGCAGTTCTCATTAATATTTATGCCGGTGGGATCGTCGTTAATGACATAAGACTTGGCGCCCAGTGCGTCGAATACGGAACGCGCGATCATCCAACTACTTCCGTTGGCACAGTCAAGGCCGACCTTTGTGCGGCCAAAGCTGTTCGCGGCAAGGTTAGTAAGGTAGCCGATATAACGGTTACGTCCGTTGTAGAAATCAATGGTCTTTCCGACTTTGTCGTCCGAAGCCCAGGGAAGGTTTTCAGGGACTCCGTCAATGAAAGCCTCAATCTCGTCCTGGAGGTCGTCGTCCATCTTCTCCCCCATTTCGTTCATAAGCTTGATACCGTTGTCGTAGTACTTGTTGTGGCTTGCAGAAATCATTACGCCACAGTCAAAGTTCTCTGTTCTGGTTATGTAGCTTACACAGGGTGTGGTCGTTACGTGCAGCAGATAGGCATCAGCACCCGATGATGTGATTCCGGCGGAGAGAGCTGCCTCATACATATATGAAGATCTTCTTGTGTCTTTGCCTATTACTATTTTGGCACCTTCATGCTTTTTGCTGTAGTACCAACCTAAAAAGCGGCCAATTGTGAAAGCGTGCTCCGCTGTCAGGACTAAACCCGCTCTGCCGCGGAAACCGTCAGTACCGAAATATTTTCCCATAAAAAATCCTCCGTGAAGGAATTATATAATATTAATTCTAAAATATATGATAAAAAACCCTTCGTCAATATAACGTTATATAACATTATATACTTTTATTTTCGATATAACTATAAAATTAAAATGAAAGTCGTCTTACGCTCTCGTTCCAATTTATTTAAGAAGATAATCCGCAAAGTCAATTTTGGCCTGTCAACGTTACTGATTTACGATATAATCAAATAATTCTACGATATGGTAAGGCGTCTGTGCTGTCTGAAGAGTTATAAAGGATTGTTTTTGTGACACTTGACAATGAAAATCTTTTAATATATACTATGTAAGCTCTTTACAAGAGCATATATTTCGCGGGGTAGAGCAGTTGGTAGCTCGTCGGGCTCATAACCCGGAGGCCGCAGGTTCAAGTCCTGTCCCCGCAACCAAATCAGTCACCGTTGTTGATACAATATCAGCAACGGTGACTTCTTTTTATGCCCGAAAAACTAATGCTTTTCAGGGATAATCGATGGTTTAAGTCCTGCCGGAGAGCGATATGGATAACTTCCGGCGGCAATATGCCCTTATCTTATTCCAGCGGAAATGGGATAGGTATTTTATAATCGTTAAATATATATTGTTAAGTTATTATTATTTTGTATTATATATTTTGAAAGGCTCGATGCGGGATACTTCATTCTCCCCATCGAGCCTTTTTTCATAGTCGTACCCTAGGGACAAAAAGGACAGAAAGGACATTACCCCCTGCCGTTACAGCAGTTCGGTAATGTCCTTTCTGTCTTTAAAATGGAATACAACCACTCATCGGCGTAGACAATCACCCAGTCAATGGCGGCATTCCACAACTTTTCATTGAATGCGATTGGCAGCGTATCCAGCTCGGCCAGTTCAAACAGCATACCGTTTATTGCGGTGGCGTCACTTTGCATCTGTTCACGCCGCTGCCTCAATCCGTTCAGTTTCTCCTCCATACGCTCAAACCGAGTACACAGTTCTTCATGCTTTGCATGATATTCTTCCTCGGTAATGGTATTGGTAGCATTGCAGTTGATGCAGACCCGAATCATATCCGAAAGAAGCTCCAAATCGCGCTCAAGTATTCGTATGTCCTCATCGATAAAGTCCGTATCGGTGAGTGCCTTCTTAGCATACTGCAAATCGGTGATTGTCCCCTCACGGTCGAATAGGTATTCACTCATGGCGGCTACGAACAACCGTTGTATCTGCTCTTCGTAAAGGTGAGGCGTTTCACAATTCCATTCACAGTCAAATTTTGCATTGCACTGCCAGATGACTCTGCGATACTTGCTTGTAGAATGCCAGACCTTCGAGCCGTAGATTTCCCCGCAGTTACCGCAGAGAAGCTTGCCAGAGAAAACACTTGTCTGCCGATGTCGTTTATGGTTGCGCTTGCGGCATTCAAGCTCTGCCTGCACTGCCTGCCTTTCCTCCGGCTCAATGATGGCGGGATTGCTTTCCTCCACATAGTACTGCGGCACCTCGCCCTCATTGACCTTTGTCTTTTTTGTAAGAAAATCCACAGTAAAGGACTTCTGCAGCAATGCTGACCCCTTATATTTCTCGTTGGACAGGATGCTTTCCGCCGTAGCTCTCTGCCATTGTGTCTTGCCACCAGGTGTCGGAATGCTTTCCGCTGTCAACTGCGTGGCAATCGCATTTTTGGATTTGCCATGCATGAACAGCCTGTAGATTTTACGGACGATCTCCGCTTCCTTCGGTACGATTTCCGGCAGATCGTCGACCCCATTTCGGTATCCGAGAAACAGCCTGTAAGGGATGCTGACCTTGCCGTCGGAGAAGCGCTTGCGCTGTCCCCAGGTGACATTCTCGCTGATGCTGCGGGACTCCTCCTGCGCCAGCAAACTCATGATGGTGATGAGCAACTCGCCCTTGGAGTCGAAAGTCATAATATTCTCCTTCTGGAACAGACACTCGTATCCGGCTTCCTTCAGCTTTCGGATAGTGGGCAGGCTGTCCACGGTATTTCGGGCAAATCGGCTGACGGACTTCGTGACGATTAAATCAATCTTAACGTCAAGCGCGTCCTGAATCATGAGGTTAAATCCCTCACGGTGCTTGGTGTTTGTGCCGGAAATGCCTTCATTGGTGTAGATGCCGACGAACTCCCAGTCCAGATTCTCTTTGATGAAATTCGTGTAGTAGTCCACCTGCGCCTCGTAGCTGGTGAACTGCTCGTCGCTGTCCGTGGACACACGGGCGTATCCGGCAACCCGCCGTTTCATCCGTTCCGCCGTCGGCGCCTTGGTGTGTAGGTCGAGCGTTGCCGGGATGACAGTAACATTTTTAGCCTTGGCATTCTTCTCATTCCTTTCTTTTGTCTTGCTACCGACGGCGCAGAGCATATCCTCCGTCCAGCTTTCGGCACGGGAACGGTCCTGCCACTGTTTTACAGCTGTCTCTCCGCTT
>CAYUOH010000016.1:0-27260 GCA_964446385.1 uncultured Oscillospiraceae bacterium
ATGACAGACCGTACAGAAAAGCATTGGATCCGACGGCAGCAATTCAGATTATAAAGGAAAACTCCGGAACACAGTTTGACCCTCAAATTGCTGAGATATTCACAAATATGATGACCAAAGACAATTCATTCATAGAATAAGCAGCACTAATCCCAATGTATATATATTCAAATCAAGCATCAATCTTATACAAATGAAAGCCCCGCCTTAAGGCGGGGCTTCGGCTTTTCATTTTGTAAAAATTCCCTCAGCTTTATGCTACTGAAAAGCTGTCTTTTGCGGCGCCGCACAACGGGCACACAAAGTCTTCGGGAAGATCCTCAAATTTTGTGCCGGGTGCAATTCCGTTGTCGGGATCGCCAAGGGCCTCATCGTATTCCCATCCGCAGATATCACATACATACTTCATTGACATTTACTCCTTTATAAAATTAATATTTTTATTTTTACACAAACCGTTCGTCAGAACACATGTGTTTTGTATGGCAAAACACATGTGTCGTTCCCAACGGCGGCGTGTTCCTCAAGCTTCGTATACCGGCTCGAAATCTTCAGCGAAGTGCCCGCATATGGGGCATACAAAATCTTTTGGAAGATCCGCGCCTTCGTATATATATCCGCATATTCTGCATCTCCACGCGATAATCTTCTTCTCCTTCGGGGCCGATTCGGGCTTCGGCTTGATATCGCTGTGGTAATAAGCGTAGGTTATCGGTTTTCTGTCACTGAGGATCCTGGCGTCGGTTACCTCGCATATAAACAGGGAATGGGTTCCTAGGTCGGTGTTGTCGAGAACCTTCAGGCTTAAAACTGAGCAGGCTCCCCAACCCAGATAAGGAATACCGTTTTCATCGACCGGAAACTCTAATCCGGACATCTTGTCGACGTTCTTTCCGGACTGCATTCCGAAATGTTTTATAGTCTCAAACGTAACGCTTTCATCCAGAATGCTGAGTGTGCATATACCGCTTTCTTTAATAAGATCGCAGGTGTAATTGGCATTGATTACGGAAATTGCGACCCTTACCGGATTGTTCGCGACCTGCATGCAAGTGTTTGTAATGCACCCGTTGGTTTTACCGCCGGACTTTGTCGCCAGCATGAAAACCCCATAATGCAATAAGTACAGTGCTTTATTGTCCATAAATATATACCTCTTCTTCTATGTTATTATTGTCTTTTCCGCTTTTTTGCGTTGTTCCGCCTGCCGCGGGAGCCCTTACTGTCTTCCTCTTTACCCTTCGGCAGCGGTATAAGACAGTGCGCCCTGTCGTTCCCTATAAGGTCCCTGCGCCCGCATTTCACAAGCGCGCGGTAGACAAGCGAATAATTCCCGGGAAGTCGGTATTGGATAAGTGCCCTCTGCATCTTCTTCTCAAGCGGGTCAGTCGCGACGTACACCGGCTCCATATTGCGGGGGTCAAGCCCTGTGTAATACATGCAGGTCGAAACCGACGACGGCGTGGGGTAAAAGTCCTGTACCTGCTCCGGCATGTATCCCATGTCGTGGATGCTTTCGGCAAGAGCTACGGCGTCGCGCAGCGTGGATCCGGGGTGCGACGAGATAAGGTAGGGCACGACGTATTGCTCCCTGCCCGTGCCGGCGTTGCTCTTTTCGAATCTGCGGCAGAAGTTTTTATATACTCCGCTGTGAGGCTTGCCCATCAAGTCAAGTACTCGGTCGCTTACATGCTCGGGCGCCACACGCAGCTGGCCGCTTATATGGTTGGCGCACAGCTCCCTTAAAAAGGTATCGTCTCCGTCAGCCATTACGTAGTCGAAACGGATTCCGGAACGTACAAACACCTTTTTCACGCCGGGTATGGCACGCAACTTCCGAAGAAGCGCAACATAGTCGGAATGATCCGCCTTAAGGTTGGGGCAGGGGTGCGGATAAAGGCACTGACGGTCGGTGCAGGCACCAAATACCGTCTGCTTTTCGCAGGCGGGCGCCCTGAAATCAGCCGTCGGACCGCCCACGTCGTGGATATATCCCTTGAAATCCGGGTCCTTTGTCATGGCCGTTGCCTCGCGGACCAGAGATTCCTGACTGCGGACCTGGACAATGCGCCCCTGGTGGAAAGCGATACTGCAGAAGCTGCAGCTTCCGAAGCATCCCCGGTTGGACGTAAGCGAGAATTTCACCTCGGACAATGCGGGCACACCGCCCGCCGCGTCGTACATCGGGTGCCATGCATTCATATACGGAAGCTCGTAAACCTCGTCTATCTCAGCCGTGGAAAGAGTCCTCTGCGGCGGGTTCTGGACGATATAGCGGTTAAGGCCGTACTGCTCGGTAAGGGGCGACGCGGTATTCCATCCGCTGTTTTTTATCTGAACCGAAAAGCTTTCGGCGTATTTCCTCTTGTCGGTGCGTATCTCATCGAAGGACGGGAGGGCGACGCCGTTTTTAACATGTGAAATATCATTGGTCTTGTACACAGTACCATCGATGAAGTTGATCTTCTCCACTGGGATGCCTTTGTCAAGTGCGTCTGCAATCTGCACTATCGCAAGCTCACCCATTCCGTAAATAAGCAGGTCTGCCCCGCTGTCAAGCAGTATACTGCGGCGCACCCTGTCAGACCAGTAGTCATAGTGCGCAAGGCGGCGAAGACTAGCCTCAACCCCGCCGATAATAACGGGCATGTCCTTGAATTTACGGTTAATCATATTGCAGTAGACCACGGTGGCGTAGTCAGGCCGCAATCCGATATTTCCGCCGGGCGAATAGGCGTCAGCGGACCTTCTGCGCTTGTTGACGGTATAGTGGTTCACCATGGAATCCATATTTCCGGCGCTTACAAGAAAGGCGAGCCTCGGGCGGCCTAATACCGCCACACTGTTTTCATCGTGCCAATCGGGCTGCGGTATTATCGCCACGCGGTAACCTTTGGATTCCAAAACGCGGCTTATAATTGCGGGGCCGAAGGAGGAATGGTCCACGTAGGCGTCGCCGGTAACGTACACGAAGTCGGGGGCATCCCATCCCCTTTGCGCCATATCTTCAGGGCAAACCGGCAAAAATCCGCTCAATAATTTACGTTTCCGTTCCCGGCAAGCAATGTGTTATGCCGAATAATTAGAATTATTATATCACGATTTATTATCGATATCACGAACTATATGTTATGTATTACTTAGACAAATGAACAAATCCTAATGAAAAACTTTGTGCATTATTAACCCGCCGAAAGGGCTTTTTGCGTTGGTATATCCGACCCATTTTTGATAAAATTATATGTAAGAATATCTCTGAAAATATACTTAAAAAGAGGTTTAATTTATGTTGAGACAGACCAAGACAGAAAACGGCCTGGTACAGGGTCTTCCCGGTATCGACGCCCGTATTACCGCATTCAAGGGCATTCCTTTCGCCGCTCCCCCCGTGGGCGATCTACGCTGGCGCGCACCGCAGCCCGCCGCAAATTGGAGTGGCGTACGCAAATGCTTCGAATTCGGCCCCATCCCCATGCAGCCCGTTCCCGGTGTCAACCCTGACGCCTTCTACTCCAAGGAATGGCATGTTGATTCCGAGGTTCCCATGAGCGAGGACTGCCTGCAGCTTAACATCTGGACCAACGCCAAGACCGGCGACGAAAAAATGCCTGTCATGATGTGGATTCACGGCGGCGGCATGCAGGAAGGCTACGCCTACGAACAGGAGTTCGACGGCGAGCGTTTTGCCGCCCGCGGCATCGTTCTTGTCTCCGTAAGCTACCGTCTTAACGTATTCGGATTCCTCTGCCACAAGGATCTTACCGAATCCCAGCCCGAGGATCACGCAAATTTCGGTCTGATGGACTGCGACTATGCCTGTCAGTGGATCCAGCGCAACATTGCCAACTTCGGCGGCGACCCGAACAACATCACAATATTCGGCCAGTCCGGCGGCGGCGCGGCATCCCAGTACCTTGCATGCTCCCCCAAGACGGTCGGCCATTTTCAGAGGGCGATATTCCAGTCTGCCGGCGCATGCCAGATGGTATACCCCAAGATGTTTAGCTTTATGGAGCCCGGTACCCCCAGCATTGGGAAGTCCGAGGCCGAAGGCGCCAAATTCCTTGAATATCTGGGCGTAAAGACCATCGCCGAAGCCCGCAAACTGGACGCAAAGTTCATCGAGGAGAAGCAGATTTCCTACCGTACCGAGACCGGCAAGTTCAGCTTCCCGTCCGTTGACGGCATCTTCTGCGAAAAGGATCCCGGCGACGTCATGATAGACGACGAGATGAACAACATCAGCGTAATGGTCACAGCCACCGGCGACGAGTTCCCCGGTATGCCACGCGACGGTCAGAACGTTGTCGACTGGATTTATGATAAATTCGGTGATCACGCCGACGAGTATCTGCGCCTTGTAAGGTACGAGGCCGGTTCCGACAACCCCGCCGATCTTGCGAAGGCAGCCGCATATTCCTCATTCAATCTTGCCAACCGTCTTTCCGCTGAGATAATCGCCAACAACAAACACGACGTATACTTCAGCGTTTTCGATCCGTACATCCCCGGAGACGACGCAGGTTCCTTCCATTCCTGCGACCTCTGGTTCGAGTTTGAGACCCTTCAGAGATGCTGGAGACCCTTCGACGGTCATCATTACGACCTTGCCCGCAAGATGTGCAACTACTTCGCCAACTTTGCCCGCACAGGCAACCCCAACGGTAAAGATGACGACGGCACCGACATGCCCGAGTGGACAGTTTACTCCAACGAGAATCCCCACGCTATAATCTTCGGTGACGAGGTTTGTATGGAGAAGGAAATTGACCCGCGCATGCGTCTGATGTTGGACGTCAACTTTGAGAAGCTTAACATTGAGAAAAAATAAGGAGTTTTGTTATAATGCTTAGAGAAACAAAAACCGAGAACGGCCTTGTAAAAGGTCTTGCCGCAACAGACGCACGCATCACCGTCTACAAGGGAATTCCCTTCGCGGCTCCGCCCGTAGGCGACCTTCGCTGGGCTCCACCCGCACCGGCCGCAAACTGGAAAGGTATACGTGAATGCTTTGAATTCGGTCCCATCTCCATGCAGAGAACCCCGGGCAAAGATCCCAACGCCTTCTATTCCAAGGAATGGCACGTGGACCCCGATGTTACCATAAGCGAAGACAGCCTGTATCTTAATATTTGGACTCCCGCCAAAAAAACAGACGAAAAGCTGCCCGTAATGGTATGGATTTTCGGCGGCGGCCTTCAGGAAGGCTACCCTTACGAGATGGAGTTTGACGGCGAGCGTATCGCAAGCCGCGGCGTCATTCTCGTACAGGTAGGCTACCGTCTTAACGCTTTCGGCTTGCTGGCCCATCCCGAAATCACGGCTGAGCATCCTGAGGCACCCGCAAACTTCGCTTTCCAGGATCAAGCCTACGGCATTGCCTGGGTCAAGCGCAACATCGCAAACTTCGGCGGTGACCCTCTGAATATTACAATCTTTGGCCAGAGCGCCGGTGGCATGAGCATTCTTGCCCAGATGTGCAGCCCCAAGACCAAAGGCCTGTTCCAGAAGGGCATCATTGAGTCCATAGGCGGTATGGTTCCCGTTTATCCCGTAAATCGCAGCATGCCCTGCGTCACAATGGAACAGCAGGAGGCAGACGGTATTCGCTTCTTCGAAAAGCTCGGCGTAAAGACGCTGGCTCAGGCTCGCAAGCTTGACGCGCAGTATATCGAGGATAAATTCAACGAAGGGCACGAGTTCTTCTGGGGTGCCTGCGTAGATGGACGATTCCTTACCAAAACGCTTAATGAGACCGTACTTGCCAACGAAATCAACGACGTCGATTTCATGATCGGAAACACAAAGGATGAGTTCCTGATTCAGCCCGACTCCGAAGATCCCGATGAGGTCAACAAATGGATCGACAAGATGTTCGGCGACAAGGCTGAGGACTACAAGGCCATCGTTGCCAAAATCCCCGGCTTCAGGAAGGCTGCGTCCACCGTTCACCAGATGACTCTGGGCAACCAGCTTATGAACGAAATATGTGCAACCCAGGGCCGCAAATTTTACGCCTACGAGTTCGGTCCCGACATGCCCGGTGATGACGCCGGCGTATTCCATTCAAGCGATCTGTGGTTCGAGTTCGAGACCCTTATGAAGTGCTGGAGGCCCTTCGACGGCCATCATTTCGATCTTGCCCGTAAGATGTGCAATTACTGGACCAACTTCGCCAAGAACGGCGATCCCAACGGCCTCGATTCCGACGGCAGACCGATGCCCACATGGACCCCGTACGCCAAGGAAACCCCCTACACGATTCATTTCTATGACGAGATCTCCATGTACAACCAGCCCTACGGCGAGAAGGACCGCTTCCTGCTTGACATAAACCTTGATGCCTTAGGTTTCAAGGGCTAAGTAAAATATAAACTCTTAAAGGAGAAATATCCCATGCTCAGAATAGCAAAGACTGAAAGCGGCATTGTCCGCGGCATTCCAGGCAGCGACGTCCGCAACACAATATTCAAAGGTATTCCCTTCGCCGGCGACACAAGCGGTGAGAACCGCTGGCGCGCTCCCCAGCCAGTAAAGCCCTGGGACGGCGTTCGCGACTGCTTCCAGTTTGCCCCCATCACTATGCAGCGTGTTCCCGGTGAGAACCCCGACGCCTTCTATTCCAAGGAATGGCACTGCGAGCCCGAAATCGCAATGAGTGAGGACAACAGCCTCTGCCTCAACATCTGGACACCCGCCAAGACCGGAGATGAAAAGATGCCTGTTATGATCTGGATCTTCGGCGGCGGCCTAAACGAAGGTTACTGCCACGAGATGGAGTTTGACGGCGAAGGCCTCAACCGCCGCGGCGTTATCCTTGTCTCCATCGCATACCGCCTCAACGTATTCGGATTTCTGGCTCATCCCGAACTCCGCAAAGAAGACCCCGAGCACCCCACCAACTTCGGTCTGTTGGACCAGAACGCCGGTATCGCATGGGTCAAGAGAAACATCGCAAACTTCGGAGGCGACCCCGACAACATCACCATCTTCGGCCAGAGCGCAGGTGGCGGTTCCACAATGTATCACGTAACCTCCCCCAAGAGTGCCGGTCTGTTCCAGAAGGCCATTCCCCAAAGCGCGAGATGGCAGAAGCCAATGGCGAGAAATTCGTCCGTGAAGTTCTCGGATGCAGCAGCATCGCCGAAGCCCGCAAGCTTGACGCCAAGTTCATCGAGAACAAGCTGATCGAGTCCGGATACAGATTCAACGCTTCCGTCGACGGCAAGTTTATCATTGACCAGTGGTACAAACGCGTTCTGGACGGTAAAGAGAATGACGTTCAGCTTATGACCGGCAACACCACCGGCGAGTTCCCCACCATTCCCCAGGGCGATCCCGTTGAATGGGCAAAGAACACCATGGGCAAGTACGCCGACAGGTACATCGAGCTCTGCAAGGCCGAGGCCGGTGACGACCCCGAAGCCCTCCGCAAGGCGATGTCCTTCGTATCCTTCGAGCTTTCCGCCAACATGATGGCACGCGTATTCGCAAAGCATGGCAGACCCGTATACTACTACGAGTTCGGACCCACCATCCCCGGTGACAACGCAGGACCCTTCCATTCCAGCGAGCTGTGGTTCACATTCGAAACCCTCATGAAGTGCTGGAGACCCTTCGACGGACATCATTACGACCTCAGCCGCAAGATGTGCAACTACTGGGCCAACTTTGCAAAGAACGGAAACCCCAACGGAAGCGACGCCAATGGTGAGCCCATGCCCGAATGGAAAAAATTCCTTGAGGCTGACAGGAACATCATGTTCTTCAAGGATGATGTTTACTGCACCAACGCCCCCATCCCCGAGAAGACACAGTATCTGATTAACAACAACCTGTCCCTTTACGAGTATTAATCCCAATATACCGTAATAAAATAATACAGGCGGTATCACAGTGAAAGACTCCGTGATACCACCTCAAAACAACAAGGAGTACATTTAATGGCAAAGAATTTCAGCAAACTTGACAACGTTCTGCAGACCTTTGCGAACAATCAGAGCGTTCCCGGCTGCGGCGCAGTCGTGATGCAGGGTGACGAGGTCATCTACGAAGGCTACAAGGGCTACGCCGACATCGAGTCAAAGAAGCCCGTTGAGGCCGACACCATATTCCGTCAGGCCAGCACAACCAAGCTCGTGACATATGCTGTTATGGGCCAGCTTCTTGAAGAAGGCAGATACCTGATGAGCGATCCTCTTTATGCATACCTCCCCGAGTGGAAGAATGCGAAGAAGTTCCAGGTTATGCCCAGCGGCCAGGTAGTCGCCGTTCCTCTTGAGAACCCCATCACCGTCGCAGACGCGGTCGGCATGATGTGCGGTATGCCCTACTGCATGGGCATCAACCCCAACGCCACCACCCCCACACAGGCTGCTATGAGCCGCGTTATGGCCAAGCTGACTGAAGGCCGTGACACCGACGTTATGCTCCGTGACGAGGTTCGCGCTATGGCCGAGGCCCCCGTGCAGTTCGAGCCGGGCACACACTGGCAGTACGGCTACGGCAGTGAGATCATGGGCGCCGTTGTCGAAGAGCTAACCGGCAAGAAGGTCTGGGAGAACGTCAAAGAGCGTCTTACTGATCCCCTCGGTATGAAGGATACAGGTATATTCATTACAGACGCCAACCGTGATCAGATGGTCACCGCGTACCGCAAGACCCCCGAGGGTCAGCTTATCGCCATTGGCCCTCAGTTCGACGAAGCCTACAACGAGAAGAAACACCCCCTGGGCACACGTATGAATCTGCTGTCCACCCCCAGAGACTTCGCCATCTTCATGCAGATGCTCGCCAACGGCGGCACCTACAAGGGCGATCGTTATCTGGCTCCCGGCACAGTCGAGATGCTTCACACCAACCGCCTGCATGAGGACGCAATGGTCGACTTCATGAACGACGGACGTCATTATTTCGAAGGCTACGGCTACGGCTTCGGCTTTAGAACAGTTATCACCAAGAAATACGGTCACAACGGCAACCTAGGCTGCTTTGGATGGACCGGCGGCTACGGCACATGGGCCGAGGCAGACCCTGTAGACAAGCTCAGCATCGTCTACATGCACAACATGATGCCCAACGAGGAGTTGTACCATCATCTCCGCTTCCGCAACGCCGCTTACGGCTGCATGGATTAAGCTAACTACTGTACAAAAAAGAGCTTCCCATCCGGGAAGCTCTTTTTATTTATAACATAAACAACAGTGGCCTGTGGATCATAATTCCGATGGTTCACCGGTTTTAAGTGCATCCTGTTCGCTGTAATATGCCAGCGCCGCCTCATACGCAGTCCGTACCCGATCGACCATTCCTTCATCGTAAATATCCGTATATAGAAAATCCAACACCATAACAGATCCGTCCGGTCTCGCGCTTTCATCTTTAGGGCGTGGGTACTGCAGGGTGAAGTCTATGAAATGGAAAGCAACGCCCGCGCTGTCCATCCGGGTCCTTATTTCCAGCAGGACTTTTGCCGCATTCTCCACCGTAACCGTATCGCTGTCAATGTATATAGTCAGCTTGCCGCTATTTTTTGCCAACGAGAGAATGTCGTATTCCTTCCCGAGTTCGAGATCTGCTATGCTCAAGCCGTTCTCGGAGCCTGCGGGTACCGAGAAGTCCTCAAAAAGCAGCTCGCCGAAACCGATGTCGCATACATACGGAAAGGCGTCCGACTCCAGAACGGTGTCAGCAAGATCGCGGTATTCCTCATCCAACCGCATCGCCGTGTTCCAACCGCTTATTACCTGACTTTCATAATCATCTGACAGAATCTTTCCCCAGCCATTCGCCGAAACTTCGAAATGGATATCCACATTACCCTGCGAAGTGACATGCGCATAGTAACAGCCATTTTTGAAATTATACCCCACCCGATCCAACTCCAGATCCAGTGTGGAATACTGTTCAGCAATATAAGCTTTCGCGTTGTGCTCCACAAACAGCTTGGATATCGGGTTTCCCGTAAGGGGATTTATTAGCAGGAAAGCTGCAATTGCAAGTACCATAAGCACTGCAGGTCTAACCAGCTTCTTCCTGTTTGATTTGTTGTGCTGTTGATCCGTTTGATTCATAAAACTCGATGTGTCCTTTCATTATCACTCCATGCGTGCCCGTGTTCATGCACAAAGCCAGCCTGAAGCAATAGGTCGTCATTATAACTATTTTCTTTGCGGTATGTTCTCGCCTAGAAACATATGTTGTTATACGTGTATAATGTAACGTTGTCAATAGAAGGATAACATGAAAACTAAACTTCAGAGTTTTTATTATTTATAAAAAAGTCTTGAAGTATAAATAACAATTTGTAGAATAAAAGATGAGCACCCAGAATGATTAAAACGGAGAATAATAAAATGCCAGAAGATGACGCAATATTAATCAGAGGACTCCGGCAAAACAACTTAAAAAATATCTCTCTCGATATTCCTAAAAAAAAGATTGTTGTATTTAAGGGAGTTTCAGGCTCCGGTAAATCCAGCATTGTGTTTGACACTATCGCTTCCGAAAGCCAGCGTCAGATGAACGAGACTTATTCTGCATGGATACGGGGCAGACTTCCCAAATACGAAAAGCCCAAATGTGACAGAATTGAAAACCTCACGGCTTCAGTTATTGTTGATCAGTCGAGACTGGGCGGCAATTCCCGCTCAACAGTAGGAACAATCAGTGACATGTATGCCTCACTCAGGCTTCTGTATTCGAGAATCGGGAAACCGTACGTTGGTACTTCCTCTTACTTTTCCTTTAATGATCCGGAGGGAATGTGCCCGAATTGCAGCGGTCTGGGAAAGGTAATGACCATTGCTATTGAGGAGCGGATTGACCCTGACAAAAGTTGGAACGAGGGGATGGCTGATCTTCCTGCTTTTCATGTTGGAAATTGGTACTGGAAAAAGTACAAAGAGGCCGGGCTCTTTCCACTTGATAAGAAATACAGGGATTTTACACAGCAGGAAAAGAACCGTCTTCTGTACGGAGCTGACGAAAAAGGCGGAAAGCAGCTGGACAGGAATGTTGAAGGTATCGACACCTACCTTTCAAGGATGCTTCTTAGACGGGACACCAGTGAGCTTAAGGAAGCTTCGGTGATCAGGCTTACAAGTCTTCTTCACGAGAAACCGTGCCCAATGTGCTGCGGAAAGAGACTGAACCGTAAGGCACTGACATCAAAAATCAACGGCTACACAATTTCTGAAATGTCAGCGATGGAATTCACTGCATTGAGAAGGGTTCTTCAAAGCGTAAACGACCAGTCTGTACAGGGCGTCGTAGATACCCTTATTCTGTCGCTAACCAGAATGATCGATATCGGACTCCCCTACCTTTCAATGGACAGAGAATCCTCGACCCTTTCGGGTGGAGAGGCTCAAAGGCTAAAACTCGTCAGATACATGGGCTCGTCTCTTACCGGAATGACCTATATCTTTGATGAACCGTCTACCGGTATGCACCCGCGTGATGTTTTCCGGATGGTAAAACTGCTAAGAAACCTTCGAGATAAGGGAAACACGGTCCTCGTAGTTGAACATGATAGAGATATTATTTCCATTGCGGATGAAATCATTGACATCGGTCCTCTAGCGGGTAAAGCAGGCGGGCAGGTGCTGTTTCAGGGTTCTTACGAAAACCTTCTTCAGTGTCAAAGCCTCACTGGCCGGGCTCTTTCATCGAATGTTAGCCTGAAGAAGAATACACGTACCCCGAAAGAATATCTTCCCGTCAGGAACGCAAGTGTTCATAATTTAAAGAATGTAGACGTGGATATTCCTCTTAACCTTCTCACAGTGATAACCGGCGTCGCCGGAAGCGGAAAATCCTCGCTGATTCGTGACGTGTTCGCAAAAGAGTATTCGGACAGGGTCATTCTCGTTGATCAGTCTCCGATAACCGCGACAAACCGATCCACTCCTGTTTCTTTCCTCGGGATCTTCGATGAAATCAGAAAGTTGATAGCAAGAGAAAACGGCGTTGGCCCGGGAATGTTTTCTTTTAATTCAGAAGGTGCCTGTCCTGCCTGCGCCGGAAGAGGTTATATTACCACCGAACTTGTTTTCATGGATCCGATCACTAGAAAGTGCGAGTCGTGCGATGGTCGCCGTTTTTCGGAAAAAGCTCTCTCCTATACCTATAAAGAGAAAAATATAGTAGAGATTCTTGATATGCCTGCAAAGGATGCTTTGGAGTTTTTCGAGGACAGCAAAAAAATCCGTAAGGTTCTGTCGGCTCTTTGCGAAACGGGCCTTTCGTATCTGTCCCTCGGTCAACCTACTTCAACCCTATCCGGCGGCGAGAGGCAACGCCTTAAGCTAGCAAAGGAACTCGATAAACAAGGAAACATCTATATTCTTGACGAACCGACAACCGGACTGCATGCGTCTGATGTAGAAAAAATCATTGCGTTGTTTGACAGACTCGTAGACAAAGGTAACACTGTTATAATCATTGAGCACAATCTCTATGTAATAACAAGAGCGGACTATGTCATCGATATCGGGCCCGACGGTGGCAAATTCGGCGGTGATATCGTCTATAAGGGAACTCCGTCGGATATGATTAAGAATTCAAATACCATAACAGCAAAATGTCTGAGAAATTCCGTGTTGAATGTAAAGCTCTCAGAAGACGAACTTGAGGAATTGACCAGAGGACTCTACAGTGACGACGACATAGCTTCTGTAAAGGTAGAAAACGCGGAGGAAAAGGAAGAAGAAATGAAGCTCCGCAGTCATTAAGACTGCGAAGTTACTCTTATGCTTTAAAGCGCAAAATAATTTCTCCCATAATCCATTGACAATTTATAATATCAAGCATATTATATAAAACAATCCAGGTGAGGAGGTTAATTAATTATGAAGACAATGAATATTCAGAACAATCTTAATAGAGTTACCTTGTCTGATAATGCCCCTTCATCCTCTCCTCTATATTATTTTACCGGCTCAGTGTGGTTTTTTGCATACTGGGTTTTTTATTATTACTTCAAAAAAACATATTGCCTAAGAGGATCCAAGCAGGAGTATTGATATAATATAGACTATGCTTTTCAGCTATATAATCAATCAGCGGCTTCCTTTTAGGAGGCCGCTGAGTTTTTATACATACATATCTCAGGAAATATAAATACATTGTGATTGGAGCAGAGCAAATGAACGAACTGGACTCAGCAAGAAAAGAGATTAACGAAATTGACGCGGAGATGGCCAAACTCTTTGAGAGAAGGATCGGTGTCTGCAGAACTGTAGCTTCATACAAAAAGGAGCGCGGACTGTCAGTTAAGGATCCGTCAAGAGAGGCCGAGTTAATACAGAGGAATAAATCATTGATTACTGATCCTGACGCTGCATCTTATTATCCACTGTTCATTAGAAATATGATCGATCTGTCGTCTGGTTATCAGTCGATGCTCATAGATGGCCGTCGCGTCGCCTACAGCGGAGAAGCCGGTGCTTTTGCATATATCGCGGCTAAAAAAATGTTCCCTGAATCCAATCTGATTGCATATCCGGATTTCAACTCCGCATACCGTTCCGTCGAACAGGGCGAGACTGACTGTTCGGTACTTCCTCTGGAAAACAGCTATGCAGGCGAGGTCGGAACCGTCATGGATCTGATCTTTTCCGGTAGCCTATATATAAATCAGGTAATTGATGTTCCCATATCTCACTACCTGCTTGCCAACAAAGGGGCATCCTTCGACACGGTTAGGACTGTTGTCAGCCATCCTCAGGCTATTGATCAGTGCAGTGAGTTCATACGCAAGCATTCCCTGCAGACTGAAACATATTCAAATACTGCTTTGGCAGCAAAGTATGTGATGGATAGCGGCCGGACAGATATTGCCGCAATAGCTTCATCTGATACCGCTGACATATTCAATCTAAAAGTGCTTGAAAGTAATATTAACGACAGCAAAACCAATACGACACGTTTTGCCTCTTTTTCCAGAACTCAAAACAGCCCCGAAAGCACCGGAAACCGCGAGGATGAAAACTTCATTCTTGTATTCACTGTAAGAAATGAAGCCGGAGCACTGGCTCAGACACTGGATATCGTGGGATCTCACGGATATAACATGCGAAGCCTCAGAAGCCGTCCGATGAAGGAACTGCAGTGGAAATATTTCTTCTATATTGAAGCCGAAGGCAACATCAACAACGAAAACGGAAAAAACCTGCTGCGAGAGCTTTCGGCGATCTGCGCAAATCTGAAGTTGGTCGGCACATACTATGCCAATAATGTAAATGAAGGCTGAAAACATGAAGATCACAATGAATTTAGCCGAAAACAGCTATGACATCTTCATTGAAAAGGGCTTGATTAAGAATGCCGGCAAATATCTGGATCTTAACAGAAAAGTTCTAATCGTTACAGATGACGGAGTTCCTGAACAGTATGTATCCGACATTGCATCACAATGTGCTCATCCGAATATAATCACTCTGCCGCACGGCGAAAGAAGTAAAAGCATTGATGAGCTTCAGCATCTTCTCCGTGAAATGGTTAAGCAATTGTATACCAGGTCAGACTGTGTCATGGCCGTAGGCGGCGGCGTTGTCGGTGATCTTGCAGGCTTTGCAGCCTCCTGTTATATGCGCGGGATAGACTTTTATAATATCCCCACAACTCTCCTGTCACAGGTGGACTCATCAGTCGGCGGAAAGACAGCTATAGACTTCGAAGGTGTCAAAAATATAGTCGGTGCGTTCTATCAACCAAAAATGGTCCTGATAGATCCGGATACCCTATATACACTGGACAGGCGACAGTTATCCGCCGGATTGGCAGAGGCTATCAAAATGGCTGCTACGTGCAAGGCTGATTTGTTCGATTATATTGAGAACACCAATGATCTTTATTCCGCGCTGCCTGAGATCATTACGCAGTCTGTCAGGATCAAGAAGAGTATCGTCGAAGCGGACCCCAAAGAGTCCGGCCTGAGACGTGTGCTGAATTTCGGCCATACAGTAGGCCATGCCATAGAAAGCCTTCATGAAGGTGATCTGCTCCACGGTGAATGTGTCGGACTGGGAATGCTATTTATGTGCAGCGAAGACACAAGACTCCGCCTTAGTGCTGTCCTTCGAAAATACGAACTCCCCGCGGAATGTCATGATACGCCAGATTCTCTGCTGCCGTATATTGTCCATGATAAAAAATCCGAAGCAGGAATCATAAAAACGGTCTATGTGAACAAAATCGGGAGTTATGAATTCAAAGATATGCGAGTTGAAGAACTTCTTAAAATAATGGAGGATCGTCGATGAAAAATACATTTGGGAATAGTATTACTGTAACCATTTTCGGCGAAAGTCACGGTCCGGCTGTCGGCGTAGTCATCGACGGTTTGACGCCCGGACTTCCCGTTGAGAAGGAAGAAATTGAGAAGATGCTTTCGCGCCGGCGCCCTTCATCCTCTATTGATACCTCGCGTAAGGAAAACGATCACTTTGAGATCCTCAGCGGAGTATTCAACGGCAATGCCACCGGAACTCCTATATGCATAACTATTCCTAATGAAAACACTCGAAGCGGCGATTACAGCTATGGGCTTGCAAGGCCGTCTCACGCGGACTATTCTGCGTTCTGTAAATACAGCGGTTTTGAAGATTATCGCGGTGGAGGACATTTTTCCGGCAGAATCACAGCAGCTCTTGTAGCTGCGGGAGGGATCCTGCTTCCTGCTCTTGCATCTATGGACATCAGGATCGGCACTCATATTCTTTACTGCGGAGGAATTGAGGATCAATCTTTAAACAGTATTGATGACCTTGATTCGATCGGTGAGTCCTTTCCGACCATAGACATCGATGCGGGCAAAAAAATGACTGAAGCAATAATGGATGCACGGGAAAATAATGACAGTATTGGCGGGATCACGCAAACTGCAGTATTCGGGCTCCCCGCTGGGATCGGAGAACCCTGGTTTGACAGTGTTGAAAGCATGCTTTCCCATGCGCTTTTCAGTATAGGAGGAATCAAGGGCGTTGAGTTCGGGCTTGGCTTCTCTTTTGCCGAATCGACCGGCAGCCGGTGTAATGACGCCTTCCGAATAGAGAAAAAAGCTGTCAAGACGAGGACTAATAATAACGGCGGAATAAACGGAGGCATATCCAATGGTATGCACATAGTTTTTCAATGCGCAGTCAAACCTACTCCGTCGATTTCACAGACGCAGGATACCGTGGATTTCATAAACCATGAGAACCGTGAAATAACGATAAACGGGCGACATGATCCGGCAATTATCCGGCGTATCTGTCCTGTTATAGACAGTGTCACGTCCATCGTCATCTGCGACCTTCTTGCGCAGCACTATGGCACTGACTTTTTTCTGAAAGGAATTCAGTGATGGAATACGGACTTTTAGGCGAACATCTAGGACATAGCTATTCCCGAGAAATTCATGAACAGATCGCAGACTACCGGTATGAGCTGCTCGAGTTTGCTCCCGACCAAATGCCTTCGTTTTTAGCCAAAAGAGAATTTAAGGCAATCAATGTGACGATCCCATATAAAGAGGCTGTTATTCCATACCTTGACTGGGTATCGGAAACGGCAAAGCGAATCGGAGCAGTTAACACAATCATAAATCGTAACGGAAAGCTTTACGGATATAATACTGACTATTCCGGCATGCTGTCACTGATCCGGCATTCCGGCATTGACCTGACGAGGAAGAAAGTACTGATTCTCGGCACCGGAGGGACTTCAAAAACTGCGCATGCCGCGGCTGAAACCTTTGACCCCGTATGCATTCTTAATGTCTCGAGAAAATCGAGTCCCAATACAGTTACCTATGAGGAGGCAATGTCTAAACATAACGACGCACAGATCATTATCAACACCACTCCTGTCGGGATGTACCCCAATGTCGGAAACAAGCCGATAGATATCTCAGGTTTTTCAAAACTGTCAGGTATTATTGACGTTATTTATAACCCTTTGAAGACGGAACTTGTTCTGGATGGACTTGCAAGGGGCATAGATGCTGTCGGCGGTTTATATATGCTTTCGGCTCAGGCTGTACATGCCTCTTCTCTGTTTTTAGATATAAAGCCGGATCAGGCCTTGATTGAACTCGCGTATAATACGGTGCTGAAAAAGAAAATAAACATTATCCTAACTGGAATGCCAACCTCCGGGAAAACAGCTGTTGGTATGCAGCTTGCCAAGCTTACCGAAAAAAAGTTTGTGGATACCGATCAGATAATAGTATCACGAACGGGTATGGCCATCAGTGAATATTTTAAGCGTTTTGGAGAGCCCGCGTTCAGAAAGTTAGAAAGCGAAGTGATTGCAGAAATATCCTCCCAAAACGGCTGTATTATTGCCACAGGCGGCGGCAGTATCCTGGATCCGAACAATATCCGGGCACTGCGCCGCAACGGAATAATCGTTTTTTTGGACAAGCCGCTTTCAGAGCTTGTACCTTCAGCTGACCGTCCACTGTCTTCTGACTGGGAAACGATGAAGACTTTATATGAAAATCGATACGGTGTGTACAAAGCATCCTCTGACCTGCAGATAAACAACTGCGGAACGGTTGAGGAAGGTGCAGAATCCATCATCAAGGAGGTATTGCAGTGAAATTATTAGTCATAAACGGGCCCAATATAAATATGCTGGGAATCCGCGAACCTGATATTTACGGTCAAGAAACCTATGACGATCTTGTTCGTTTGGTGAAAGAACACGCTGTTCATAATGAAATAGACGTGGATTTATATCAGTCAAACCATGAAGGCGACCTGGTCGACGCCATACAGAAAGCTTACTTTTCCCACACAGACGGGATAATTATCAATCCAGGTGCGTATACACATACAAGTATCGCACTTCTGGATGCCGTAAAGAGTGTCAGTATACCGACAGTTGAAGTACATATAAGCGACGTTGACGCAAGAGAATCGTTCAGGCAGATCAGCTACATAGGTTTGTCTGCAGTAAAGACAATTAAGGGACAGGGTCTGAACGGATATTGTAAGGCCATGGATTTCTTAGTCAAGTATATCGGAGAAAAAAATGACAGTAATAATTGAGCCCGGACGGGCAGATGGATCTGTTTCAGCACCTCCATCCAAGAGCTTCTCGCACAGGATGCTTATCGCTGCAGCTCTTGCTGACGGCGAAAGTCGGATCCATAACATTGCCTTAAGTGAAGATGTTATGGCAACACTTGACTGCATTTCTGCTCTTGGAGCTGCCACAGAAATATTCGGAAATACAATCGTTGTCTGCGGTGCGGAGAAGGTCAGAAGAGATACATTGGAGCTGCAGTGCAGAGAAAGCGGCAGCACGCTTAGATTTCTCCTTCCTGTTTCTCTTTTATTCGGTGCCACAGCTATTTTTTCGGGAACTGAGCGTCTGGTTGAGCGAGGAGTCGGGGTATATGAAACACTTTTTAATAGTAAAGGTGTTACTCTCGAAAAAAGAGACACCGGTATCTCGGTAAGGGGTACCCTGTCCTCGGGAGATTACTGTCTTCCGGGAAATGTCAGCAGCCAGTATATCAGCGGGCTTATGTTTGCGCTTCCGCTTCTTCACGGAGACAGCAGGATAGAGGTGATTCCACCCGTAGAAAGCCGTGCATATATAGATATCACAATGGAAGTACTGAGACAATTCAGTATTGTGATTACCGAAGAAACCCCAAACTGTTTCTACGTCCCGGGTGATCAGTCATATAAACCGGTTGATATTTCTGTCGAAGGTGACTGGTCAAATGCAGCTTTTCTGCTTGCGTTGAACAGTCTGGGCGGAAATGTCTCTGTATCCGGTTTGAACGCAATAAGCATTCAGGGAGACAAGGTATTTGCTGAACATGTAAAATCGCTGGATATTCCAGGCACACTCATTGATCTTTCCGGCTGTCCCGATCTCGGGCCAATCCTCTTTGCACTTGCGGCAGCAAAGAGTGGAGCCGTGTTTACCGGTACGAGCAGGTTAAGATTAAAAGAAAGTGATCGCGCTGCGGCTATGGCTGAAGAACTGAGAAAATTCGGTGCAGAGATGGTCCTATTTGAAAATCAGGCGGTGATACACAACTCCGGATTAAAAAAACCGTCAAAAACGCTGTTCGGGCATAATGACCACCGTATCGTTATGTCTTTAGCGGTTCTGTGTTCAGTAATCGGCGGCGAAATAGAAGGCGCGGAAGCTGTCAGAAAAAGCTTCCCTGACTTCTTTGATATTCTCGAAGAACTGGGGGTGAATATTTCTTATGAAGTTGAATGAAAACACAAAAATACTTATCGTAGGACTTGGCCAGATTGGCGGCTGCTATGCGCAGGCTCTCTCAGAAAAGGGATTTGAACTCGGAGCTTTGGATATTGACCCTGAAGCAATAACTTTCGCGTTGGAAAATGAGTGGATCAAGACCGGAAAATGCAATATTGACGGAGATTATATCAGAGGATTTGATCTGATCGTTTTTGCACTTTATCCTCATTTATTTTTGAAATGGATTGAAGATAACCAGCATTTAATTAGGGCTGGGACACTATTAACTGATGTGACCGGAGTTAAGGAGCAGATCGTATACAAGGTTCAGGAAATACTTCGTCCGGACATCGAATATATAGGAGCGCATCCTATGGCAGGCCGTGAAACAGTCGGTATCTGGACTGCTAATAAAAATGTATTTAAAAACGCGAATTATATTGTCACACCGACAGCAAGAAATACAGATGAAGCAATTGAAACATGCAAAGAACTTGGATACGTTCTGGGCTTTAAGAAAGTCTCACTTCTTTCACCCGAAGTCCATGACGAGATGATCGGCTTTCTGTCTCAGCTGACACACTGCATCGCAGTATCACTGATGCTGTGCAGTGATTCGGAAGAGCTTGCAGATTATACCGGAGATTCCTTCAGAGATCTCACTCGCATTGCGAAGATCAATGATGAAATTTGGAGCGAACTGTTTCTGTTGAATAAAGATAACCTACTTCGCGAAATGGACTCTTTTACAGAAAACTTCAGTAGACTCAGAGATGCTGTTTCCCAGAATAACAGGGATGAGCTTCGCAGCTATATGAGAATCTCATCAGAAAGAAGAAAATGGTTTGATAAAGGGAGAGAACAAGCGTGAACATAGAATTAAAACGCAGAATGCCGACACCTCAGGCAATAAAGGATATGTACCCTATATCCCGCGACTCAGTACAGAAGAAAAAAGAAACAGATACACAGCTTAAGGAGATCCTTTGCGGACAGTCAGACAAACTTCTCCTGGTCATCGGTCCCTGCTCGGCAGACCGAGAGGACTCTGTCCTCGAATTTATTCACAGACTTCGGGATGTTCAGGAAAAAGTTAAGGATAGGATCCTCATAATTCCCAGGATCTATACCAATAAACCCAGAACTACCGGAAGCGGCTACAAAGGTATGCTGCATCAACCCGATCCGAACGCCTCACCGGATATGCTGAAAGGCCTTACAGCAATCAGACGTCTGCATATGCGAGCCATTGAAGAAACAGGCTTTTCCTGCTCTGATGAGATGCTGTATCCGGAAAATCATCAGTATCTTTCCGATCTTCTCTCCTACGTTGCGGTTGGTGCCAGATCGGTCGAAGACCAGTTTCACAGGCTCGTTGCCAGCAGTCTGGATATTCCGGTTGGAATGAAGAATCCGACAAGCGGAGATCTGGCGGTAATGATGAATTCCATTACAGCCGCTCAGCATCCACATTCCTTCGTATATTCAGGCTGGGAGGCGAAAAGCCAAGGCAATCCCCTTGCACATGCAATACTGCGCGGTGCTGTCAATCAGTACGGCGGGTCGATTCCGAACTATCACTATGAAGACCTTCTTCGCATGTATGATCTGTATGAAGAAAGCGGACTTAAAAATCCCGCTGTCATCGTCGACACGAATCATTCAAACTCCGGTAAGCAGTGGACAGAGCAGCCGAGGATTGCAAAAGAGGTTATGCACAGTATGCGGCACTCTACCAATCTCCACCGGATGATCAGGGGTTTCATGATTGAGTCTTATCTTGTTGACGGCAATCAGGAGTCCGACGGATGTACCTACGGTCAGTCAATTACAGACCCATGCCTGGGTTGGGAAAAAACCGAGCAGTTAATTTATGAACTTGCGGATCTGGTGTAATTCCCAAAAATCATTTACTCTAAATGAATAACCCACCCCGCGACATTGTCGCGGGGTGGGTTATCGTTTGCTTATCTCACATCTTGAGTATCATGTTCTTTTCCATGTTTTACGATTGAACAAAATCAGCACAGGTAATATCTCCAGACGTCCGATCATCATCGTAAATGTCAAAATGATCTTTGAGAATTCGCTGTATCTTACATAGCTTGAATACGGACCTACCGCTTCGATAGCCGGGCCGACATTGGAGATACAGGCCAACGTTGCAGAAAAATTTGAGAAGAATGCGTGTTTTACTTCGTATGTTCCCGCATCAGACATTATTGTTACTATCTCTCCGTTTACCGGATCGAAAGAGAGCAAGAATATCGCTCCAAATAATATAAAGAAATATAAAGTGATAAAGGCGAATACGTCATTGATCGTCTTCTCTTCAAGGCTCTTTCCTTCGAATTTTACCTTGGGTACATATCGGGGATTTATAAGCTTTCTGATATGGATTAAAGAGCCCTTTACAGCTATGACAATTCTCGACACTTTAATTCCGCCCGCGGTTGAACCCGCCATCGCACCGATAAACATAACAATAACAAGCGTAGTAATGGCGAGATTTGGCCAAACGTGATAGTCTGTGGTGGTAAATCCTGCCGTTGTCATCAGCGTAACCACTTGGAATAACGAATGGCGGAAGGATTCCTCTAAGTTGTACACTTGCGGGAAATCTTCAAAACGCCACACGAGACTAGTAAATACAACGGCAACTGCCGAGAATGCAATAAGAAAATAACTCCTTAACTCTTCGCTTCTAAATACTTCCTTTACTTTACCGATCAGTAACAAATAATATAAGCTGAAATTGACTCCGAACAGGAGGAGGAATACGGCCATTACATATTGAGAGAATGGGTGGAACATCGCCATACTGCCGGGTATAAATCCAAATCCACCCGTACCTGCACATCCAAAAGTAGCAAGTAAGCTGAAAAAGAATTGCTCATCTTCATATCCCGGAATTGGCTTGTCAAGCATAAGAATTATAACTTCAGCTATCGTCATCCCAAGATAGATAAGATACAGTATTCTTGCAGTTACCTTCATCTTGGATACTATCTTACCGACTTGCGGCCCGGGACTCTCCGCACGAAGCAAGTACATTGACGAACCTTCGTTACTTTCGGGAATAAAGATCAGCACGAACACAAGGATTCCCATACCGCCGATCCAATGCGAGAAGCTTCTCCAAAAGAGAATGGAATGTGATATAGATGTGATATCGGGAATGATACTTGCTCCTGTCGTGGTAAACCCTGACATAATTTCAAAACAGGCATCAATGTAGTTTGGGACGTCACCACCGATAACAAACGGGATCGCGCCGAACAACGTCATGATAATCCAAACCATAGCCGTGAGCGCAAAGCCTTCCTTCTGATAAAGCGTATCGCGCCTAGCCTTGGGGACCTGCAATAAATAACCTATTAGAGCAATAGCTAAAATCGGGATAAAAAATGCTAATTTATGCTTTAGGTCTTCTTTGTAGATGAAGCTCACGAGAAGTGGAGCGAGCATCAATATACTCTCAAGGATTAAAATTTTACCGAGTATATTACCGAGTTTCTTATAATTCATGGATATTCCGCCTTACTCGAAAATATCGGTCAGATCATCAAAACTTTTATGCGTAGTAACAACGATAACATTGTCTCCAAGTTGAATCGTCGTGTTGCCATCCGGAACGATGATCTGCGTTCCCCGAATAATGCACGCAATGAGGCAGTTATCCTTGAATTTAAGTTCTCGCAAAGGCTTGTCGTATATTTCTTCCTGTCTTTTTGCTAGAAAATTAAGTGCTTCAACTTGATTGTTTACCAAGCGGTAAAGCGTAAGCACGTTACTGCCTACTGAGTTATTAAGAGCACGAACATAGCTGATGATACGATCTGCTACAACATCCTTGGGAGATATGTTGTTGATCCCAAGTTCGAAGATCATAGGATAGAGGTCGTCGTTCTTGACCTTCGCAATCGTTTTCTTGACCTTCATTTTATTGGCGAACATAGAAACGATTATGTTTTCTTCGTCAATGTCGGTCAATGCTACAAAAGCATCTATAGCTTCGATGCCTTCCTCTATAAGAAGATCGTGCTGTGTTCCGTTCCCATTAATTACGGTCACAAGCGGAAGAGTATCTGCAAGCTCTTCAGCGGTAGCTTTGTTGCTCTCAATAAGCTTTACGTCGTATTTATTTTTTGAAAGCTCATCAGCAAGGTAATATCCTATCTTGCTGCCGCCGACAATCATAGTGTTTTTCAGCGGTGATTTTCCGATGTGTATTTCCGTGAGAAAATCCCGCAGATTTCTCGCATCCGATGTGAAATGGATTTTGTCGCCTTCCCTGATCTCAAAATCACCGGAGGGGATAATTACCTCATTTCCTCTTTGGACAGCGCAGATAAGGACTTTTGTATGCAGCTTTCTGACGATGGATTTCAGTGAATCTCCGATGAGAGTGCAACCTTTTTCCACGACGATCTCAACAAGCAAGACTCTTCCGCCGGCGAACCTCTCCACCTTTGCAATCTCCGGTAGGTTGATAAGATTGAATATTTCAGACGCCGTATCCTTTTCCGGATTGACGATCATTGAGATTCCGAGTTCATCCTTCATTGCATGTATTTGACGACTGTATTCAGGATTTCTTACACGGGCTATAGTATTCTTTACACCGAGCTTCTTTGCCACAAGGCAGGCAAATACGTTGAGCTCGTCGCTGTATGTAAGAACGATAACCACGTCTGCGTCCTTAACTCCTGCCTCTCTCTGAATATCAAGTGAAGCACCGTTCCCGACCACGCCTTGCACATCGTATTTTTCTATCAGACTTTCGACTTTATCTTTGTTTCCATCAATAATTGTAATTGTATGTTCTTCTCCTGACAGGCTTTGCAGTATGGCCTTTCCTATCGCTCCAAGGCCAATGATAACGATCTTCATGGTTGTTACACCCCTAAAGTATTAGTGGATTAATTTGATATAATTGTGCATCTATACAGCAGCATTACTCTGTAATGTGGTTCAGTTTATTTACTGATTTTCTTTTCCGGGAAGGTCTTCCTGCGAAACTTCTTCCAAAAGGTGTACAAGCGCGCTTTCTATCCTACGGTCACGGATCTCGGTCACCTTTATATTCATGCCAAACACCTCTATTTCAGGTGTACTTCCATCCTCGGGTATCGTTTCCAACATGCCGAATACAAATCCGCCAAATGTCTCGTAATCTTCTTCCGGCAATTTTATCCCGAGTTGCATCGTAATGGTATCCAGCGGAGCTATACCCCGAATCTTCCATGTTTTTGGATCTATTCGTTCGACTAGTGGTAGTTCTTCGGTAACAGAAATATCGTCCTCAAGATCTCCCACAAGCTCCTCAAGAAGATCGTTCATTGTTACAATTCCGCTCATTCCACCATATTCGTCGATAACGACCGCAAAGTGGTTGCGGGTTTTCTTCATATTGCGAAACAGCACGTCAGTACGAATCGTCTCCGGAACAAAATACGCCGGCCGTACAGCTGTAGCCATCACATTTTCGCGGGATTTATCTATTAGCCTGAAATAGTCTTTGGCATATAAAATTCCGACAATGTCGTCCGCATCTTCGGAACAAACCGGATATACCGAATATCGGCTTTCGGATATTGTTTCCGCCCACTGCTCATCATTTTCATCCAACCACAAAAGAGAAACCTCAGTCCTGTGTGTCATCACTTCCGACGCCGACGTATCATCAAACTCGAAAATATTCTGAATCATATCCTTTTCATCGGGATCGATGGCACCTTTTTCGCTGCCGGCATCCACCATCATACGTATTTCTTCCTCTGTAACCACTTCATCATCGGCTTGCGGGTCAATGCCAAGAAACCGCAGCAAACCATTCGTCGATACAGTCAGGAACCATACGATCGGCGCAAATACTTCAGAAATAACATATATAAACCCGGACATGGCGAGCGCAAGCTGCTCTGCCTTTCTCATACCCACCCGCTTTGGAACAAGCTCACCCAGAATTAAAGTGAAGTATGACAGAATAATAGTAATAAGAACTAAAGATATAGTATCGAGTGTAGCTACCGGGATTTTCACTCCGATATTGACAAGCCACTGTGTCAGTATACCGGAAAAGTTATCAGCGGCAAACGCACTGGCAAGAAAACCTGACAGCGTAATGCCAACTTGTATTGTCGCAAGAAAGCGCGCAGGTTGATTTGTCAGCGACGTCAACCTGATAGCACGTTTATCTCCGGTCGCTGTAAGTTTTGCAAGCTTGTTATCGTTCATAGATATGACCGCGATTTCTGCGCAGGCAAACACCGCGTTAAGAAATATCAGAAAGAACTGCAGTAAAATTTGCCATAATATATGGCCATCGTCAGGCAAGGTATAAACCTCCATAAATAAATATCTAATGATTTTTGATTATATTTTGTTATCTTCTGTTAATTATTAAAAAGGTTTTATAATAAACCTATTAACACAAATAAACACACTAAAAATAGAGACGATATTTATTATCGTCCTTCTTGTGTGTCGCTGATAAAGCTATGTAATTGCCAGTATCTGGGATCATTAATAACTAAATTATTAGCCGTAGATCGTTTTGGATCCGGGGGGTCATCCAACCGTATACACCAACCTCTCTTTTTTTTATTGTATTACATTTATGGCTTGGCGTCAATTCATACTTTACGTATTCCGTTTGCGCTTTAGCTGCCAACCTGCTGTGCTTCACAGCCGACGCGTGGTAGCTTTGCGAACATTCATCGAACATTCTCAATTTAGTAATGCCTTGTTCAGGTAAACTGCTACTCCATCCTGCTCATTGCTATCTGTAATAATATCTGCAATATCTTTGATTTCATTAATCGCATTGGACACTGCAATACCGACCCCGCACTTTCTGACCGGTTCGGTATCATCATGATCATCTCCGAAGTACATAGCATCCTCCGGTTTTATTTTGTAATGATTTAACACCGCCTTAATTCCGTTCCATTTACTCGCCTGTCTGCTCATGATCTGATACAGTTCACCGCCGGCAACTGAATAATACAGGCTGTCCGGTAATATGTCAGTCAGAATACTGTTTAGGTCATGAGCTTTTGATCTTACGAGTACCTTATAAATCAGTTCCGGTAGAGGAACGTTTAAAAGATCCGGAAATACCTTCATAGGGTACCATTCCGGAATGTCTGTATTTGAATAGAGGCCTTCTCCGGTTTCCAGTGAATTTTCGCAGCCGTTCAGATGCGACATGGTTCTCAGGATGCCCCTTACTTCGTCTTTGGATATCGTATTTGTTTCAATCGCACCGGGCAATATTACAACGGCTCCATTCATGGTTATCTTAGCGTCGAATCCGATTATGTTATCATACTCCACGATTGAGCGCTCAGGTCTTGCGGTTGCCGCAATAACCAGCAGACCGTTTCCCTTACATTTTTCTAATGTACCGATTGTATACTCTGATATAGACCTGTCATTCCTCAGTAAAGTTCGGTCCAAATCCGTAATAATTGCTTTTATCATCTGTTCTCAACTTCCATTACGTTATTCCGTTTAAAGCAGATCAAGCATTCTTTCTGCATCTTCCGCGGCTTTTACTTTGTCATTTGCGAAAATGATGGTTCCGTTATCGTCAATCAGGTATGTTGTCCGGACAACACCCATGGATACCTTCCCGTAATTCTTTTTCTCTTTCCAGACGTCATATGCCTCAATAGAGGTCCTTTCAGTATCGGAAAGCAACGTAATCTTCAAGCCATGCTTTTCTTCAAATTTCTTGTGTGAAGCTACGCTGTCCCTGCTTACACCGGCAATCGCAATGCCTTTTCCCTCAAACAGTCCTTTAAACGCCGAATAAGCCGCTGCCTGGTTTGTGCATCCGGACGTATTGTCTTTGGCATAGAAATAAAGCAACAGCCTCCTTCCGGCATAATCCTTCAGGGTATGTATCTTTCCGTTCTGATCTGCAAGTGAAAAATCCGGTGCCTTTGTTCCAGTTTCCAGCATATAGATCCTCCGTTCAGAATTTTATTACCTGTTTTACAGTAACAGGTAAATAATAAAAAACCTGC
The DNA here is from genome assembly GCA_964446385.1 of uncultured Oscillospiraceae bacterium. Classification (GTDB taxonomy): domain Bacteria; phylum Bacillota; class Clostridia; order Oscillospirales; family Ruminococcaceae; genus CAYSRC01. The sequence goes on from CAYUOH010000016.1 coordinate 27,258, forward strand.
CTT
>CAYUOH010000017.1:0-26917 GCA_964446385.1 uncultured Oscillospiraceae bacterium
CCGGTATCTTTGATTGTAAACGACAGATGGTATTTGTCGTTCTCTTTTGCTATAAGCCGGATATCCAAAGACACTTCACCTTTGTTGGTGAACTTAGCTGCATTGTTCAAAATATTAAGTAATATTTGCTCAATTCGTTTGGAATCTCCGAAGAACCAGTTGGGAACAAGTGGGTCTTTGGAGAGTTTGAAACCAATTTCCTGTTCTTCGATTTTGTAGGACACAATATTTACAACATCTTGAATAACTTGATCCATACTAAACGAAGCAGTTTCCAAATCCACTTTCCCAGCTTCGATTTTTGAATAATCCAAAATGTCGTTAATGATGCTCAGCATATTGGAGGAGGCCTGGGTAATCCTGTCGGCATACATTTTTTGCGTTAATGTCAGGCTGGTCTTTTTCAGCAGGTATGCCATCCCGGTAATAGCGTTAAGCGGTGTGCGGATTTCATGTGACATTCTTGCCATAAAGCTTGACTTGAACTCATTTGCTTCATCGGCTTCGCGTTTCGCTTTTTCCAAATCAAGCTGGATTTGTTTTCTCTGCCGGATTTCTTTTTGCAGCCGGGCTATCCAAAAGAAGGAGACGCCCAACACAGCAGCGATAAAGGCACCAATCATTATAAGAATGCGAATGATCGGACCGTAGTCAATATCCGTCTCCAGGTCAATCCACTTATTGTTAATAGCCTGCTTCTGACTATCGGTTATGGTATTCATAGCTTTGTCGAAAATTGTTACCAGCTCAGGCCAGTCTTTTCTAACAGCAAAGTACAACGCTTGTTGTTTTTCAGCCTCAAAAGACACAAATCTAAGATTCGTCAGACCGTTTGACCGTATCAGGTAATTTGTAGTAGCAAGATTCCCAACAAACGCTTTTTCCGCACCGGTTGCCACCGCAGTTAGTGCGGCTTCGACAGAGTCATACAGGCTCAGATTGATTTTCGGGTACGATAATAGGTAGCTGTGGTGCGAACTGTTTCTCTGCACAGCTACAGTCATTCCCTCCAAATCATCCATTCCGGATATGCTTGTATCTGTATCTTGGGTTACAATCACTCTTTTAAAGTGGTAATACGGTTCGGAAAATAAAAAATGTCCTTCTCTTTCACTTGTTTTTCCAATAGCAGGCAGTGCATCAACATCCCCGGCCAGCGCCATATCATACGCTTCCGGCCAGGTCAGATCTTTTATGACTTCAAATTGCAGGCCGGTTTTTTCACTAATCAGAGCAAGATAGTCCGACGTAATTCCTTTATATTCACCGTCGTCGTCAATAAACTCGAATGGCACAAACCCCGGATCTACTCCAAGACGTATCACAGGGTGTACTTTTATAAAGGCAAGCTCATCTTCTGTCCAACTGATGCTGTTATCTGCGGCAAAACAGGGTGCTGCTATAGTTGTCAGTGAGATTACGAGTAAAATTAAGCTAATAACAATATGCTTGCTTTTTAAAAAGCTTATCGGAAAATACCGTTCTCTACACTCTTTTTTCTTTCTGCTGAAATTCACCATAACCACTCCTCTCTTGTTTGCACGCTTTTATTTTACAGATCTTTTTTACATGCCTCTTTGATGAGTAGAACTACTTTCGGGAGTATATGCCTCCGGCTCCTTAAAAAATATTGTAACGATTGTTACAATATTACTATTTGTTTTCTTGTCTTACAACAAATTTCAACAATAATCTAAGACTATAAAGATAGGGCTTCCGAGGTTCGCCTTTTTTGACGAGCTTCAGAAACCCTTCTTTCATTTATTCAATTTTTAATCTTTTTTCGAGCGAACTCCCCATCTGTTAAGCATTTCGATTCTTTGACCGATGGTACCGCCGTCCGCCGCAAACGCCTTAAAATAATGCTCGCGGTTATCTTTTCGTAGATACAAAATGCCTCTGTGAACCCATGCAACAGGAAGCATGAACGGCGCTTTGATAATATACGAATAGGGCTTCATCGAGGCCATGTTCTCATAGGGCAGGAAAACGGTTTTATTTATATATTTAATTCTGTTGGCAAAAACCGACCGACCGTTATTTACCGTAAGTGCTGCAATCCCGGCATTTATATTTTCCGGATTATCAAATCCGAATACTCCGTTTTTCAGGATATTATTCAGGGAATTGATGCAAAACTCCCTGTCTGTTTCAGGGATCTCAAACGGCGGGTCAATATCGAATACTGATCTGTTGAAGGAAAGAATATTCACCATAAAATCGTACAGATCAAGTTTTCGGGCATCTTCATTTATACGGTCCCAGTCCAAATCCGAGCGGGACATTACTGCGACATCCATAAACTGGCGCAGACCGGCTCCTTTGTTCACCATGTGTTTGCGCAGGTGTACAAGGACAAAAAGAAAATGAAATTCCGGATCCAATATCCCGTTCCTGAAGTGCAGCTGAAAATCGTTGAAATATTGGGCGTGTTTTTCCGGATTTTTCCCGCGGTCATCTTCCGCCACAAGCCGGCAATGCAGCTCATACTCGTTCCCGAAGGTATCCGTAAAATGCGAGTGATCTGTTCCTGCCATGTTGGCCGTGCTCAGTCCACAGGATATCAGCACACCGTGCATTTTCTCCATATCACATGGCTGCGTGATAATATCGCTGTCTCCCATGGTCCGCAAAGCAGGCACTGGGTACATTTCCGCCACGGCGGTACCCTTTACAAGGAAATACTCTGCGCCGGCTTTCTTTGCAGCCGCGTCGATATCCGCAAGCGTCCGGATGCGCGTAGCGTATGTCGATACAGTCCTGGAATATGCACTTTTTAAACGTTCGTCTTTTGTCATACAGTACACTATGGCAGAGACCTGGTGCTGCGCGGCAGTAGTAACAAGCTCATCCGGGACGGGACCGCGGAGGTATTCGCGCCGGTTAAGATAAGCCGCCAGTATTTTAATAATTTCATCCTGCATGGTTTCTTTTACTTCTCCTGAGGATGAATAAAATAATCAGAACTCCGGCCAGTGCCGCGACGAAAGCAGCCGCGATCCACTTTATGAAGCTTTTCCCGACGGTTTCATCTGCCTTCGGTTCAGAAACTTCGGTTACCGTGTTCCCTTTTGCGGCGTCAGTCAGTTCAGGTACAGGATTATCCTTCTTTTCGATCCCATCAGGCTTTCCGGCGGAAACTGCAACATTCTCTGTTTCGCCGAAATCGACCTCAGCCTCGTCAGTATTCTGCATAGTATTGTCCTGATTGTCCACGGGCGGATCGTACACGGTATTCCCGCTCTCGGGAGCTTCCTGTGCGGAACCTTCGGCGTACACAACCGTATCGTTGTCGTCAAAGGCGCCCTGCTCCACAGCGGCAACAGAATCCGGAAGGACTACCGTCGTCCCGGTCTTGTCGCGAAAGGCGCCCGCGGCAACCGTGTTGATGGGCATGCCTGCGATCTGCGCAGGAATCTCAACCTTTGCCGCGCGCCCGAACCAGCCTGTGATCGTGACGGATCCGTTGTCCACCGTGTAGTTAAGAGTGCCCTCGGTGTGGACCGTTTCGGCATGTATCGCGAAAGGCATCGCTATGAACAGCGCAAGCGCAATGACCGGCGCGATGATTGTTTTTATTAATTTAAACATATTATGCAGAGACTCCGCGGTCCGCATTACGTACTAATTTATAAATCACGATATACAGTAAACTACCCAGTACCGCACCGGCAGTATTGTTTATGACATCATCCAATTCACAGTACCCAAGCCTTAAAAACAGCTGAGTTAATTCTATCCCGCACGAAAATAAACAAGAATACAGTGCGGTTTTCAATAAAAGGCTTACTGCCTTTACGGTCTCCCTTTTGTATATTCCCGCGCTTAAAAGAAATCCGAACGGTGTAAATACGAGTATATTCTCGATAATAAGCACCCCCATCGTCCTGCTCCCGCGGAACCAGTCCCTGTACGCCCTAAACGGAATAAATTCATATGATACTTCCGCCTGGACCGACCTGCTCAGCAACGTTATATAGAGCACTAAAAGCGCATAAAGAGCGAAGAGAACCCAGACTGTTATTTTATATATTTTTTGTTTTTTCACGAATTGCTCCCGGTGACCTCATTGCAAAGATCGTAGATTACAGCCCGTAAAGACTGCGTTTTTAATAAAGAATATCTGTGATTATACCACAATTTGCCTTCATTTCCCGTGTAAAATATTCGCAGATAAGTAATATATGTTATTTTACATAATTAATGTTTTATATTATAATAAAATTATGTTAATATTAACGAGAAGACAATATGCAAAAATCAATTCTTCTGACTTCTAGATTGGCTAATACGGAAGTATGAATAACCCGTAAATATATAATGTAAAGGAGAAATATCATGAGAAGTTTTACAACGTTAGACCTGCAGTATGCCCACAGATTCTACGGTTTCAAAGGCGAAGCGCAGTACCTCCATGGACACACAGGAATACTGACGATCGAAGTAGAAGACGATGTCAACATGGGCGTAAATATGGTGTTCCCGTGTAATGAAATCAAGAAAACGGCATGGGATGTTTTACAGAACTTTGACCACGCACTTATTTTAAGGGAGGATGACCCGCTGCTTCCCGCTGTTCTCAATGTGTATGAGAAGCAGGGCATTCTGGAAGGCGCGCCGACAAATAAAATGAAAGGCCCCGCTTTCAAAACCGAGCTTGCAACAGCATATCCTGATTGCCGTTTGGTGGTCACCAAAGAAACCATGACCGTTGAGGGTATGATCAAAATTGTTTACGACCTGCTGAAAGAAAAGCTGAATATTGTTAAGCTTACATTTACAAGCGGAGTAAACGGCGCATCGGAAACATTCAAACCCCGTGAAAAAATTGACCGCTGCCCCCTTTGCGGTATTGCCTTAGTTGACGGTGTATGTCCCAAATGCGGATACAGGAAATAATCAGAAGGACCGTCTTCGCCAAACAAAATAACCTTACAGAATCGCTTTAAAGAAAGTAATCTGTAAGGTTGAAATGTAATGATAAGTACCGTAAAGTATTGATCTTTGCGGTACTTTTTCTTTTTCACCGAAACCGATTATTTAAGCTCAAGCGTGCGGTTATACGCGGCTGTAACGGCAGATGATGCCACGGCGCGGAAAGCGCCTTTTTCAAGAGCCGCAACGCCTGCGATAGTTGTTCCGCCCGGGCTGCAAACCGCATCCTTCAGCTCACCCGGATGTTTGCCGCTTTCAAGAAGAAGCTTTGCGGAACCCATCAATGTCTGCGCCGCAAGCTGCTGGGCCTTGTCTCTCGGCAGGCCGCAGGCAACGCCACCGTCTGCCAGAGCCTCGATAAACATAAAGACAAAGGCCGGGCCGCAGCCCGAAACGGCGCTGCCCGCGTCAATAAGCTTTTCATCAAGCGGGCACAGTGCGCCCGAAAATTTCATTATTTCGCAAAACTCAGCCAGCTCGCCTTCTTCTACGCCGTCGGAGCAGTATAAAACCGTTCCCGCGCCTATGGAAACCGGAAGGTTAGGCATAATTCTAATTACGGGATACCTGCCTCCCGCCATAGATTCAATGCTTTCAATCGAAAGCCCGGCGGCCATGCTTACAAGAACGAAACGGTCATTTCTTTTTTTGAATACGCTATGAAGCTCTCTTAACACATCGGGCATTACCTGAGGCTTTACACCGAGGAAAATAAGACCGCATTCCTTTGCAATTGACTCGTTGTCGCTTGCGAGCGCGCCTGTTTCATCTGCTATTGCCTGTAAAAGCCCAAATCTGTTGTCGGAGACAAAGAGCTGACCTCCCCGGATCGAAAAATCTTTCTTTGAGACGGCTCTTAACAGCGCGCCGCCCATATTTCCGCAGCCTATAAATCCTATTTTATCAAACATATAATCACCTGTTTTTTTGAATTTTAATGCCTGATGTGGCCGTTGCCGGTCACAATATATTTATACGACGTAAGCTCTTCAAGACCCATCGGGCCTCTGGCATGGATCTTCTGGGTCGAAATGCCCATTTCGCATCCCAGGCCGAATACTCCGCCGTCTGTAAACCGAGTTGATGCGTTTACGTATATCGCAGCGCTGTCTGTATGGCTTGCAAAGTAAGTCGCCGCATTCATGTCTTCCGTAACGATTGCCTCGCTGTGATGAGTGGAATGCGCCGCGATGTGAGCAGCGGCTTCCTTTACATCGGCAACAATTTTTACAGCCAGAATGTATCCTAAAAACTCGGTATCAAAGTCCGTATCCGACGCGGCAGTGCCGTCAATGTATTTTGCCGATTTTTCGCACAGGCGAAGTTCAACAGGTTCAAGCCCTGCTTCTTTTCTGTCATCAACGAGAAGTTTTTTCAGCTTCGGCAGGAATTCCGCCGCTATTTTTTCGCTTACAAGACATTGCTCCGCGGAGTTGCATACCGACGGCCGCTGAACCTTGGCGTTTTCAATGATCTCCAGCGCCTTGGCGAGGTCAGCCTTTGCATCCACATATACGGCGCAGATCCCTGTACCTGTTTCAATACACGGTACTGTAGCATTTTCAACGCACGCCCGGATAAGTCCGGCGCCGCCGCGGGGTATAAGAAGGTCGACCAGTCCGTTTGCCTTCATTATTTCAGCGGCTCCGTCGCGGCTTGTGTCATCGATTATATTAATGAAATCTTCGGAATACCCGTGAGCTTTCAGTGCGCCTCTCATTGCGGAAACTATCGCGTGGCAGGACCGGTAGGATTCCTTTCCTCCGCGAAGGACTGAGACATTTCCGCTTTTAAGACACAGCGCGGCCGCATCCGACGTTACATTCGGTCTGCTCTCATATATAATGGCGACTACGCCCAGAGGCACGCTGATTTTTTTAATATTAAGACCTTCGTCAGTTGTTCTTTCACTCAGAATTTTCCCGACAGGATCGGGCAGACTGACAACATCACGTATGCCGTCGGCCATTCCTTTGATTCTGCTTTCGTTAAGCATCAGCCGGTCAATCATTACGCTTCCGATCGAATCTTTTGCAACCTCAACATCCACGGCGTTTTCGGAAAGTATGAAATCCTTTTCGGATTCAATCGCGTCCGCAATTGCAAGCAGAAGCGCATTTTTCGCGTCGCTGCCAAGGATAGATAATTCTGTTTTCGCGCTGCATGCGTTTTTTAATATTTCATTTGTTTTCATACTGCCCGCCTGTTATTTCGCATAAAATTTCGTTCCGACCGCTTTACCGTCTGCGATGTCATACAGCAGGCCGGGGTTTTCGCCGTTGATGATGATCATGTCACAACCGTTCTTCATGCAGATTCCCGCGGCTGTCAGCTTGGTTTTCATTCCGCCTGTTCCAAGGTCCGAGCCGCTTCCTCCGCCGAGCGCCATTATCTTTTCGCTTAATTCATGTACCTCGGGGATAAGGCCGGCATCGGGATCCTTTCTGGGATCCGCGGAGTAAAGCCCCTCAATATCAGAAAGCATTATAAGAAGCTGCGCGCCGACGCTTACGGCGACGATCGCGGCAAGAGTATCATTCTCCCCTATTCCGATCTCTTCGGTGGAAACGGTATCGTTTTCGTTGATGATCGGAATAACACCGAGTTCGAGAAGACGGCTTAACGTATTGGAGAAGTTTTGGTGTCTTGAGGCGTCGCGGATGTCCTCCGCCGTAATCAGCATTTGGGCGACGGTATAATTGTATTCGGAAAAAAGCTTGTCATAGACATACATCAGCTCGCACTGGCCTACAGCGGCCGCGGCCTGCTTTGTAGGCATGTCGACCGGTCTATCGGTAAAATTGAGCTTTGCGGAGCCCATGCCGATGGCGCCGGACGATACGATAATTATTTCGAGCCCGCTGTTGCGCAGATCACTGATGATCTTGCACAGCTCTTCAACGCGTCTGATATTGAGCCTTCCGCCCGCGTGCGCGAGCGTTGACGTTCCGATTTTAATAACTGTCCTCATCGATGCTCCCTTATATAAAGTCACAACGTATTTTTTGCACTTTAAAGTACTATAATTAATTTGACATTATATCATTTACTGCCGGTCGTGTAAACTCAGACCCCCCGGAGTTTTGATATAGCGGGAAGACTTTGGTGCGCCGATCCTTATAATCCGTCCGTCTTTAACCATTTTCCCCAGGACAGCCTCTACAGTTGTCGGACTTATGTCAGGGTGAACAGCACAAATTTCAGTCTTGGACATCGGTGTAAGACTTCCGAGCACGGTTGCCTCAATTCTTTCCGACTTTGTAATCCTTTTGCCGTTTACTATCGTAAAACGTTTATCCAGCTCCCTGTAGCACAAATACAGCATAGACAGGAAATTCTGCATAAACGGGTAATAATCGTTTTTGTTTTCAGCCCAGCCCTGTGAAGACTTTTGCAGGGCATCGTAATATAAATCCTTACTGCGGTTGATCTGCTCTTCAAAAGAGATATACTTTCCTGCGTCGTATCCGTTTTTATATAACAGCAAAAGGGACAGAAGCCGGGACATTCTGCCGTTTCCGTCCCTGAAAGGATGTATGCAGAGGAAATCCAAAATAACGCAGGGTATCAGAAGCAACTGATTAATACTTGAGTTGGAACATGCGTCAAGATACGCCAGCTCAAGCTGCTCCATCGCCCGTTTTGTCTCCGCCGCCGGAACCGGTCTGAAGCGCACTCTACGGTCACCGTCGGAATCAACTTCGATAATCACGTTGTCCGTCTGCTTGTATCTTCCCGCAAGATCATCCCCGGAAAGCGCCATCATCGTTTCGTGCAGCAAAAGAATGTCTCTTTCACTAAATGAAATATGACTGTACCCGGTATGAATCAAGTTTAAAGCATCTCTGTATCCGGCAATTTCAGCCTCATCGTGATTCAACGGTGCACTGCTTCCCTGAACAATTTCCGTTATGCGCCTGTCAGTGGTAATAATGCCTTCTATGGCATTGGAACTTTTGACCGATTGAATTCTTGCAATTGATTCAAGCTCGATAAAAACAGTCTGATACTGTGACTTTCTTAATTCTCCGGAAGTTGTTAATGAATAAATATTTCCGGTAAGATCAACAAGCTTCGCCGGCAACATGCCGTATTCCAAAAAGCTGTAGTCAAACTTTCTCATAAAAACGCCCCCTTACTGCATATTATTATATATGATTATATGCAGTAAATCAAATAGCGGGAGCATTTACTGCATATAATATTGCATTTTATATGCAGTAACGGCGTTAGTTGCACAAGAAGTCTCTCAGTCTTTAAACAGCTCCTCTGCCGCAGCCAAGTCTTCGGGATTATCTATATCACACCATCTGCCTTCGAGCGGGCAGGCCTTAAAATCAGATGACGGAAGAATATCATTCAAAGCAACTTCACTCCATTTATTCACTAATCCGGCTTTAATATATTCTGCGCACTTATCAAAGAAAGCCTTTCCTCCGGCTGCCGAAAACTTATAGACATCTATGGAGCAGCCTTTTGCCCTCTCAGGGGGTATAAGCTTTGATATCTCGACCAGTTTCCCTTTTTCCTCTACAACCTTCATTGAATCATCAAGATATCTTCCGATATCCACAACGATTGCATCGGGATTACCGAAGGCAAGCAGAGCCCTGATTGCAGAAGAGTCAAAGAATACGTCCGCATTCATCATTAAGAACGCGCTGTCATCCATAGCTTCTCTTCCAAGGTGTGCGGAGTACATATTATTCGTTGCGGCATAGTTTGTATTTTCAATAACATTAATCTTTGGGGATATTTTACGGACAGCTCTTTTTAATTTTTTAGCCTTGTAACCGGATATAACTGTAATATCGGTAATTCCGTTTTCATGCAAATTATCAATCTGATTCATAAGCACAGGTTTACCGTTTACCGGAACCAACGACTTTGGAATTTTGTCCGTGATCGGAGCCAGACGGGAACCGAAACCGGCCGCTAGTATCAACGCCTTCATTTTATAATTCAACCAACAATTCGTTATAGATTTTTCTAAGTTTTAAATCGTTCAAATCTGCTTCGTCAAGATGGGTGTACCTGTTGTTTCTCATTGCGGTCGCCTGCTGCATGCAGTACACAAAGGTGTCCTCGTCAATTTCCATATGCTCAGGGTTGATATCTACATCAAACTTCCTGAGGTAATTTAAAACCTCCGAATAATCCTCGCCAATTATCTTCAAAACGGCAACGGTCCCGAGAGCAACATTAAAGCCGTGAAGATTTTGTTTTTCGCAATAATAATCCAAAGCATGTGAGAACAAATGCTCCGATCCGCTCACCGGCCTGCTGCTTCCCGCAAAATCCATCGCAATACCCGACAGCACCAATGAATTTGCCAAAACATCGATGAACTCCGGACAGATACTGTCAAACTGGGTCTTCATAAGCGCATCAAGTGAAGTTCTCGACATCATATACGCATAACCGTTCATTGTATCTTTGCCGCGGGATACGGCAAAATCCCAGTCTTTTAAAGCCATGTAATTTGATATTGTATCTCCTATACCGGCTTTTATCAGTTGCGGAGGGCATGTTGCTATCAGCGCTGTGTCCAAGATTATCATTGACGGCATCGCGCAGCCAAGACTTTTCGGCTTATTATCCTGACGTTTTAAAACCGCTATAGGAGACACTATTCCATCGTGGGCCACTGTTGTCGGAATCGACAGGAACGGTTTTTTTGAAATGAAAGCTGCATATTTCGCAACATCCAATGTTTTACCGCCGCCCATGGCCACAATACAGTCTATATCTGTCGCGATTACACGTTCTGCGAACGCCATAGCATATGAAATTGTATTATCGACTGCCGATTCTTCTTTTACTATACCGACTGACTCCAGCTGAGGGCGAACAATATGCCCATATAATTTATCAACGTAAGGGTCAGAGACATATAATATTTTCCCGGAAATCTCCGAGTCACGCAATGTAGATGCAATCTCAGAAATTGTACCCTGCCCTATTTTCAGCACATTTGTCTTCATTCTGATATTAATCTCACTTTCTTTTTAATCACCTGTATTATACCAGATTACGAACTCCGTATAAACAGTATGATTATATACTGAAATTCATATCTAGATTCTTTCCGGGGGTTCTTCCGGGAGGACGGCGTTTTCAAGCGCACGGCTGTGCCATCTTCTCGCCGTGCGGGAATCGATGCGGAGCCTTACTGCCACCTCATCCCAGGTCATGTTGTTGATATAACGGCAGCGCAGCACCGCCTGTTCGTCGGGATCGGCGACCGTCGTAATAACGTCGCGGATTTTATCCTTCAAGCCGGCGAAATATACAACCTCCTCTGCTATTTTGTTCTCCAGTTCCTGAATCTTTTCAAGTCCGACGGTAAACGACGCGTCGGTCCCTTGTGTAAACTGCACCTTTTCCCCCTGCCTAGGCGGGCTTGCCGTAACAAGCATCTCGCGTAGATCCTGAAGTTCCTTAAGATCTGAATCGATTCTGTCGTCAAGCCTGCAGGTCTGACTGAAAAATTCTTTAGCATTCATAATTTGTCCCTCTCTGACAAACATTCGGGCATTTCTCCGCTGCATACTGCCACAAGGATCCTGAACCAGTCCGAACGGAAGAATTCCTCGCACTCTTTAAACGTTTCACCTGCGGAGGTACTACGCGGATGTTTTCGTATATAACGCCCTGCTTTGCGGTAATCGATAATTCCCTGAAGGATAACCGCGTCAGCGAAGATACTGTAAAACAGGAATTTTTGCGCTTCCGTCACATTTGATCCTCCTTATATCTGAATAACTCTTTTCTCTGAAGGGACAGACGCACGCCGTTTGTCCCGTATATATATCTATCTCTCCCGGACGTTTGACCGCCGTTTGTCCGCCATTGTTCGGAAAATGTCCGCCATTTGTCCGGAAAATGTCCGCCGTTTGTCCGGCGCTTCAGCTTTCTTCGGCCACTGCCTTCTTAAGAAGGTCGACGTCCCTTTTCCCTGTTCCGGTTGCACTCTTCCGCTTATCCTTTTTGCGCAGTGCATCGGATGTGTCGTAACCGATATTCGTGATAACGTCTATAAAAGAAAGCTTTTCCTCTTCACGCATCACAAGCCCCAGGTCAACCGCCATGTCAAGCGCCGCTTTTATCTCATTGAGGTTTTCCCTGAGCACCAGGGCTATCTCGGCCTCCACCGTCGGCCTGTTACCGCGCCGCTTCCAGTATCCGCCCGAACTGACGGATTTCATCATCATCTCCTGGTAACGCACGAACAGCAGATTGCCGTCCGGGCTGTCAAGCATGGACCTGATTTCGTATCTTTCGTAATAGTTTTCAGGCTGTTTCCAATAGTAGTACTTCTTCGCTTCGATCATTTTTATTCTTTCCTTTTCAATAAATAACGCAAAACTAAAAGGAACCGCCCCGACGCTTCACAGCGCCGGACCGGTTCCCTTCTTTTTCACATTACTATTATACCACACTTGTACGTCCTGTACAGTCCGTAACATTCCGTTTCAGTATGGTTTTGTCCATTTTTGTCCTGACTTTTAAAAATAATCACAAATTCAATTTCAGAGCTCTGTTTCTTAACAAATAACTTATTAATATAACATTTTGCTTGTCCTGTTATACGGACAATGAAATAAATATTTTTAAATATCATTCATTATTATGACAAAATGTACCGATTTTTTAATAAATGTAAATACTGCCAAATATCGCAATATAATTTCGTATAATATTCTATATGAATTATTTGTTACACCTATTTATTAGATTAGAGACACGAGTATAATAATATCAATGGATTAAAACTGCCCACTCACCGGTTTGAATTCGTTGTCGCATACTGCTCTGCAGTTAAAAAAACAAGACCTTTCTATTGAACGGAGAAGATTGAATGGAAAAAACTAAGCGCCTCTACGATATCATTCTGATGATATCCGGAGGTGAAAGTACATGAAAAAAGTGTCCCGTAGCCTGACAGTAACACTTCTTAAAAAGTGGGGCGACGCACCCAAGGATATGAACCTTATGATGAAAGAGCTTTACGATAAATACTGTAGTATATTCTACGCAGAGGACCCCGTCCACGGTGTATCCCTTGAGCCGTCATACGGAAAAACACCGGGTGATCCCACGCTAAAATGTGCGGAAGATGCCGACACCTTCCGCGAGGAGTATATAAAGGCGCAGAAACGCACCGACAGCAAACTTGCGTCGCTGAGCCGCCTGTGCGAGGCGGTAGAGTCCGCACTGCTCGACCTGGATTCGTACGACCACGAGCTGATATATCACTGTTACAGGGAACAGCTTAACAACGAAGAACTATCTGCTAAGATATCCCTTAGCCGGTCCGCCATTTACCAACGCAAGAACCGGATATACGATCTGCTCTCCTCCAACAAAAAGATTATCAGTTATTTAAAGGAGAACACTCAGGACATTCTCGAATAAAATCTACTAAGGCAGCATCCCAGAGCTCATATGATGAAATTCAAAATTCTCTTGATGACACTAAAGACTTTTCGGATATCATCAATAAGTAATAAGCGGAAACAACTAGAGTAAACTAAAAAGAAACACGCCGCCCGAAAGGGCGGCATATTTGTTTTATATAATCACTAATACTTGAAACCGTATCGATCATACTTTTCTTGCCACGAATGCCCTTGACATCGACTACGACCTTTTCAACGAGGCGAACATAGTCGAAATCTAACCGCTAGAAAGAGCCCAGATCTCCTTGAGAGCAACCGCAGTGATAAGACAAGTTCAGGTTACTCAGAACTTCAATCGGCAGAAATATGTGGCTTTCCGGTAAAACGGAGTAGGCTTAATTATCTTTGACTATGTGGGTTATTTCTGTATAAGTTCTCTGAACGGATGATTCACTTACCCGCGCAGTTATCTTTAAACCACTGCATGTACTCAACAAGCCCCTGTTCCAGCTCAACTTCGGCCTTAAAGCCCAACGTGCCCAATACTTTACTGGCATCGGCTTTACAGTGTTTTACATCAGCGGGACGTTCGGGAGCATATTGAATACCAACATGAATACCAGCAATATCCTGCATCATCTCAGCCAGACGATTAATTGTGATACTACTACCACTGCCAAGATTATATACGTCAGTTCCATGTTCCGACTTTGAGGCCATGAAATTCGCTCTAGCCACATCGTGGACGTTGACGAAGTCACGCGTTTGAGAGCCATCACCAAAAATTGTTATTGGCATCCCTGAATAGATACGTTTCGCGAATATCGGGATGACATTCCCGTACAAGTCGAACCTTTGATTGACACCATAAATATTAAAGTATCGCAGACACACACCAGTGATATCGTAGATTCCGGAATAAGCAAGAATCATCTTCTCTGCAGCCAGTTTACTGACACCGTAAGGACTGTCGGCGTTCTGCGGGTGGTCTTCGGCTATTGTCGGTGTGACTAACTCGCCGAAGATAGCGGCGGAAGAAGAATATACGATTCTATGAACTCCATTCTTCCTCATACCCTCAAGCACGTTCACAGCGCCAAGTAAGTTTGTGCTTGAGTCAAGAATCGGGTTATCAAGCGACTTCTGGCGACCAACACAAGCGGCCAGATGGAATACGACATCTTGCATTCTGCAAGCTTTTTCTACTGCTTCAGAATCTCTGACATCAGCCTGAATGAACTCAACTTCGTTATCGTCGATGTATGGTCGAATGTTTATCAGATACCCAGATGAAAGGTTATCTAGCACAGTAACCTCGTAGTTATTATTAAGCAACAGCTTCACAACGTTCGAACCGATAAATCCTGAACCGCCAGTTACTAAAACTCTCATTTGTTAGCCTCACACAATGCTATTTCATCTCTTATGTATTGCAGTGATATTTGTTTTTGTTTCACCGCTTCCACGGTTAAGAGTTGTGTTTTATTGCTGTTGAACTCGGTTAATGTGTTCCGGGTAGCGTCGTCGTACATAGTATTCCTAACAGTTACTATATCTCGAACATCGCGAATATAAGAATGTAACTTACTTGAAGCCTCCGGCAGAGCAACCTGAAAGAAATGCCGCATATCGTCTTGATTCTTTTCATCACGAGAGAAAATGCTGATTGCGCTAATATCAGATGTTAAAAATCTATTCAGCACCACATTTCCAAATGAGCCAGTTCCGCCAGTTATCAGAAATGTTTTCCCATTCATTATAATTATCTCCTTGTTTGTTAAAATATTAGTATATTTTGGACTGTTAACCATAATAGGACAGAAATTATAAGGTACAAGTTTTATTAAACACTACCGTTGACAGGTATCCCAGCGTGCTAAGTAGCCGGATGTTGTATAACCAGTGTATATAGTCCGCCAGTTCCCGCTGCAGCAGTTCTAGCGAGTCAATGTGCCGAGAGGAAACGAACACCGCCTTGATCATCTTGAATGTTGACTCGGCCACAGCGTTATCGTAGGGACACCCTTTCATGCACTGCGAACAGCTGAATTGGAAGCTGTCGAGCAGTCCGTCGATCAGTGCGTTGTCGAACACTCTCCCCCCCTGTCGGTATGGAACATATGAATTTTGAAGAGGTTTTCTTGCACCGTTGAAAAGGCCGTTTGGACCAGATTGGCGTTCTTGTATGCGCCAGCGCTATGTCCGATGATCTCACGGGCACCGAGGTCAAGAAGGATGTAGATATACGCCCATTTCGAGCCGACCTGAACTTATGACAAATCGCAGACCACGCAGGTTCCCGGTGCCTATTTTTTGTAGTTAAAATCAAGGTTGTATGGTAACTCAATTCTACCATAAGTTCATCGCTATGGATTCTTTTTTTACTATTGAAAGTTCTTTCTACAATGCGCCAAAATCTATATTGCACTTATATTTTTTTATAGTTGAACGGATTAGATTTTTTTCATATTCGTTACATGAAAAAAACCAAACAGACAGTAAATACAAAATGGAATAAATCAGTATCCAACAAATCATTTCAAAAAGACTGTTAATGAAATTGAACGCAAGTATAATTACCCCTGCAGTAATTGGAAGAATCAGCCCTTTTGCCATATAAATAATGTTTTTCCAGAACAACAGAATATCAATGTTGCACTTCTTATAGTAATACACATTCATCACTATTCCATTGGCTACAATCAACGAAATACATGTACCTATTGCGCTCCCTATTGCCCCGTATATCTGACACAAAAAAACAGATAAGAATAAATTAATAAAAGCCATAAACAAGTAGACAATCGACCGAAATAAGTGTTTGTTTTGTGCTCTTTGAATTTCAATACCTAGTGTTTGAATTTGTGGAATAGTTGCAGGTAAAGCCAACAATAAAACTACATAATATGCATCCTCGTAACCAACACCAGCCCAAATTTTTATAAATACTTGGCCAAACCAAATAAGTCCAGTAGATACCAAACCTAGGACCAAATATTGTATTCTGCCTATTCGAATAAAAAGCGAAGATATTTGTGCGTTTTGTGCGGTTAAATCATCACCTGTATTGTTAATTATTCTGTGTACTTGTGGAGTAAATACACCGGAAATAGCTTGAGAAACCATCGAATAGTATGTAAATAGAGTGTAACCAACTGAATACACTGCAACTGCAGTGGTGCCCCTATAGCGAGCAAGTAATAATTTATCTATATTCCAATTGATTTGATCGACAATCATGCATATTGCAATAAATGAAGTATAGATAAAAATACTTTTTAATAGTCCATGTTCAAAGCCAGAAAAGATAAACTTTTGTTTTAATTTAGTTATAACAAGGACTGTGTTAATGATATCTGCAACAATCGCAAACAGTATTGTTACTAATACAACAGAAACCGATCTGTAGCCTAATAAAAGGAGGGGTAACGTAACCAATGGACCACAA
Source organism: uncultured Oscillospiraceae bacterium (assembly GCA_964446385.1). Classification (GTDB taxonomy): domain Bacteria; phylum Bacillota; class Clostridia; order Oscillospirales; family Ruminococcaceae; genus CAYSRC01. The sequence goes on from CAYUOH010000017.1 coordinate 16,786, forward strand.
ACCGACTTAATTATACTAACAGTTTTTATTAAAACGAAACGTTCGTGTGCAAAAATAATATTTGAAAAGACGCTCATGGGGAACGATATCGTTAGATTTATTGTCAATAAGATCATTAACACTTTTGCAATATCATATTCTGACGAAGAGAGACCATCTTTGAATACCAAATTCAAATTGAACGAAAGAAACATGCCACAAGCCAATGCTATTAATCCTAATACAGAGAACACTATTAAAAATAATCCATTTAATTTGTTAATCGATTCATTATCTTCATCTTTTTTGTATTTGGAGTAATATTTTATATATCCACTATTGAAGCCAAGACTTAAAATCGAGATCATTGAAATTGTTGATGACACAGTATTATAAAGACCAAACTCACTTTGCCCCAAGCACTTCATCATTATCGGAGTATATAATAAACTAATAACTGCACCAACGATCATTTGCACATATGATAATATTGCCCCATATTTTATTTGATTCGTATCTTTAACTTTCATTCTAATCCACTTCAATTGCACGTTCTAGCAGAACAATATTGTTATCAATCATTCCTCTAAATTCAGAAATTCGACTAATGATCTTTTTTGATATTGCATCGTATTCTTCATCGATTAGTTTTATCTGCGTTAGAATATCGTCAAGCAAATATTCAAATTTGTCCATTTGAAAAACAAACGACTCAAGCGCCATTAGCTTCATCATACCATCAATCTTTTGCTGCCACGAGATAGCAATAATTGGGCGTGATAAACTCAATGAAACAATCATACTATGCATTCTTGCACATATTAGAAAATCGCATTTCTTACATGAGACAACCAAATCATCACTGTTTTGTATAACATATGTATATACTTTACTATTGCTTGTAAAATGGTCATATACATCATTTACTTGATCATAATCCAAAATGTCAGAAGAAAAAAGCATAATTGAATAGCTCCGATATTGTTGTAAAAGAGCATTGATTAGGTTGACATATGCATCATGTATCACTTTATATTGGTCGGGAACACAACCAAAGAAAATGCATATGCCAATGGTCTTGCCAATTCTTTGCGCACATATCAGGTTTGAAATTGAATATACCGGATCGGGGCATAGGTGAATTTTTGGAGATGTAACAATAGTATTCATCAACTCAAAAGATAGAGGATCTCTGACGGAAAAATAGTCACAAAGATCAAACGCTTTTTTGACATACATTCTTTGACATGCATTCATCAAAGGGCCTACACCAACAGAAAATACAGCTACTTTCTTATTGTTTTTCTTAACCCATGATATTATTCTCCATATTTTATGAGAGTACACAGGCAGTGTCCTCGTGTCCATTATCATGTTCCCGCCCGCTAAAACAACTGCATCACATTGCAATAACCGTTTTTTAAGCAATCTCAACTTTTTAGGCAAACCATATTTGTTATGATATATGTATGATAATAGCCGTTTACCAGGAAACCATTTTGTTTTTCTATTGCTCTCTGAATAATAAACTTGCTCTATTTCGGAAGGATATGATATAGCACATAGCGTGGATATATCATAGCAATCAACTGATTCAAATTCATTTTTAAACAACTTGTTCACTTGCTTTGCAATTAATCTATCGCCAATGTTGTTGCTGTAATAAAATGAAAATAACATTAATTTCATTAGAACTCCACCTCTATGAAAACCAGAAATAGGATACAGCATTGCACATGTTATTTTACATATAAATCATGTGTTCTATAGTTCAAATCATATAAGCACTCAACTAAATAATTTCCAACATAGTTTATACTGTGATGTTTTTCGCACATCTCTAAGTTATTTAAGCCTAGATATACGCGAAGTGTGCTGTTAGAAAATATTACCTCTAATTTATCTGATAGGTCTTTAACGTTGCCAGGCTCAAAAGAAAGAATGTTTTGTCCATCGACACAATAGTCATGCATTTCCGAGAAGCGAGAAACGATAGCCGGTAATCTAAAATAACCTGCTTCAAAAACAGGACGAGCTTGATGTGCCTTGGTGGCAGGGAATACTAATACATCTGCAGCGTTATAATAATCCCCCACATTTTCTGTGATGCCAATGTTGTGTATGTACGGATTGTCGTTTATCTTCAGTATGCATTCTCTTGTGTACTCATCGTCAGTAAGACCGCTAGTTTTCCCCAGCACAAGCAAGTGTTTATTAGTACATTGATTTGAGAATAGTTCAAATGCTTTAAGAAGATGGAGTGACCCTTTAAGCGGTGCTATGCCACCAAGGAAAATAATCACAAAATCATCTTTGGCTATCTTTAGGCGAGTACGCATATCATTTCGCGACACATCAGTACATATCCGTTCCTCATCAAACACATCCGGAATTATATATGAAGGCACATCTAGCTTAAAGTGTTTTCTCTCGTTTTCACTTAAATACAATACGGCAGTCTGTTTTGACAGATATCTTCTCATTATACTATCCAATAAACCACCGTAGGACATATTATAAGTTTCTCGGTTATAACAAACGGACTTTATCCCGCGTTTTGTAAGATACGCTCCCAAAGGTGCTAAAACTGAGGAATTTAAAAGAACGATATCGTAGTTTTTTAGTTCGCCTAACCACCAAGTATTATTTAAAGCGCATAACCAACCATGCCAAAAACCAGGGCGACGCAGAGCAGATATTCCACTAAAATGCGAAAACGTTTGTGGTTCCTTGTCATACTCAATAACGTTTTTGCCACAACTATATACAGAATGTTTTGCCTTTTCACATGCTTTTCTCGACATATATATGGTAATGTTTTCATTATGGAGCATTTTGACCACGTCCATAAGTCCCATTATTGAACCACCATAACTTTTTACGTTATGAATAATTGCTATTTTCATGATCTAATATCCTCACAATTAAAACCCACCATTAAGCAGATTCTTTACGGTATCCCACCCGATAAACTCGTATTCATATACCGTGCCGGAACCTAAGTTCCTGAGAAACAAGAAAATAAGAATCAGACAAGTCACATAACGTAGTATTATTCTAGTGTTACGAATCGTAAACTGCTCGAATATTTCGGGAATCAGTATACTCATATATACAGAAAAATACATTGCAACACGCATTATTGACCCGTTAACCGTAACAAATGCCATTATCGGAATTGCAGTCATTACGCTACTAAAATTAATATTCAATTCCTCTATGGCTTCTGTTCGTGTTTTAGGCAAAGTGTATACGCATACCAATCCCATAAGTATCAACATTGAGATATATGTTATTGGTGCACCGTGAATTAAAATCGTGTAATCACCATAACGTGTGTTTGAGATCCAATTGATTATCTGGCCGAACACAATATTTCGAAGTGGAAACAGTATTAGAAAACTTACAATCATAGCAGCGAAATATTTACCGCGAGATACATTTTTTCTTAGAAATAGATGAGCAAGAAAGAAAATAGCGCTGAAATGGAAAAGCATTGCTACTGCAACACCGAAAATAAAGCGGACATATTTTTTCTTATCCAAGTCCAAAGAAGCCAAAAGAACGATAGCCAACGCGATTGTCTGACGTAAACCGGTTAATAAGAATGTAAAGAAGACGCAAATAAAGACCAACATTCCAATGAACGGATGCTTTGTCTTTTTCCATACCCAATAGCCAAATGCCGGAACATAGAAAAGCGCTGAGATTAAGAATAACAAGCTCACTTTTGTCGATACTCGACCAACAAGCCACGATAAAACCAAAAAGCCATATTCTTGACCCAGTGGCTTTTCCAAAAGCATTCTAAAAATGTTGTCATATAAGTTGGTCATCCTATACATGATTTCATAGGTTTTTGAATCGTGTCCTACAGTTAGTGAGCGAAAGCCAATAACCAAAGCAACAAAAATCAAAAATAGCCAATATAGATACATCGTATGTTTGCTTTTTTGTTTTTTTGAACCCCGGTCGATCAAATCACCTAAAATACATAAGACAACTATCGTAATGTAAACAGTCACTTATTTCCCCATCCAATCCTCGGAAAATATTATTTTTCTATCAATTTCCAATATATTCGCTTTGCCAATGCGCGCAGGCTTCCATATGTAGCCGCATATGCCGCCTTTGGTAAATATGAGATCCAAAAACCAATCGTCGGATTTAATTTTTTTGCATACGAGTAAGAAATTTTTGCGGCTTCTTTATACTGCATTCGCCGATGCGATGCGCCAACTTCCAAAAAGAAATTCCAATTCTGCAAATCATCAAGCTGTACCATTTTTTCCGTCAATTGTACCTGAAACAACTCACGCTCCTTTGCATATATTTCTGCAAGGCGGCGTCCTGTCTCTTCGCCATGATGACGTTTCTGGGTAAGCCGCATATCCTGATAGAAAAAAGTATATCCGGCAAAAATAAAACGAAACCACATATCTGCATCCTGCATTGTTATCCAATTCGGATCAAATCCACCACATTCCTCAAACGCTTTTTTGGGAATCAACACTGAACACCCAGCGATTTCGTAGTTACGAATGTTATCCAATAGTGTTTCCTTGCGAGTACGCAATTTTTTTGTACGCTGATTCAGGGGACGTAGACGAATGACTTTATCGTTTGCATTTATAGTTTCAGTAGCCCCACACAGGCATATATGATTCAAATCATCTGGATACTTTTCTGCGAGCTCATTTAGATATTTTACCTGGTTAGCAATCTTTTCAGGCTTATACGCATCGTCGTGAGAAAGCCATGTAAAATACTCGCCGTGCATATTTGCTATACCCTCATTAATTGTATAGGCGATTCCTCGGTTTTCTTTGCGATCAACAAAGATGATTTTGTCACCGTAAGAACGAGCTATCTCTGCTGTTTTTCCGTCATCATTGGATCCGTCATTAACAACAATAATCTCAAATTTATCGTATGTTTGAACCAACGCACTATCTATTGCCTTTTTCATAAAGTTGGATCCGTTATAGACCGGCATAACGATACTTACTAATGGATGTAACATATATTTTCACCTTTACATTCTTTATGACCATACAGCGAATGGCTTCAATCGTTTCTTCCATGCCACAATCATTTTATAGATTACATGGTTTTTTCTGAATAAAGCAATATCAGATTACCCCTTCTTTGTGGACAACCACATGAATACTAGGCTCCTGAGATAACGAAAACGCATGTCTATTCTTAATCATATAACCGATTCGTCGAAATCCGCATTTGCTAAAAGTAGCCAAGCTTGCAGTATTACTATCTAAGATATATGCGTAATATCCCCCACTCTTTTTTAAAGTCGAAGTAAGGTGATTTACCATACTAAACGCTATACCTTTATTACGATGATGATTATCAACATAAATAGGCCCAATAAATAACGACTCATCATCAGTAAAACGATATTTTCGTGGTGTATCCCGGGCAACTGCATACCCAATAATAACGCTCTGTGATGTTTCCGCAACAACAATTGTATTCTTAGAACGTTCAACAATACTTCGATACAATATTCTGAGTACTTGCTTTCTTACATTTTTCAAACCAAATCGCCATATAAACGACAGAAAGCTACATTCGATAATTTGAATATCATCGATCATTATTTCACAAACCTTTCAAATGCAATATTAATCCATCATACACACATATAACACTATTTCAGATTCTCTAAATTTACTTTAATCATTGAAGAAGAAATCCCCTTCGTCCTCTCGAGCCGTACAACCTCCTTATTGTTTTGGTGGCACCACTCTTCAGCACGCTGAAATCCAATATGATTTTGATCTCCACCAAGAACAAAAACGTCGAAATTAACCTCCTTAACTATCTCATCAACATCCCGATAGACAACAACATCATCGACAACCCTAAGTGATTTAACTAATTCAAGACGCTGCTCAGTAGTGTACATAATGTTAGCCTGAGGCTTATATTTTAGTATAAAATTGCCATCTTGTACTGCAACAATCAACTTATCTCCATACTTTTTTGCACGTTCGAAAAGTCTTAAATGGCCATAATGAAAATAGTCAAAGATTCCAACAGTAAGTACAGTTTTGCTCATATTAATTATATATCCTTTATATGATATCTTATTAAATATATCTAAATTAAAAATTAAATCGTTTTCGATATAAATTCATACTGAATTTCAATTAAAATTTACTTGATATCTTTATTTAATTTCATTGCTTCTAGTGAAAACATAATCACAGATACTATGAAGAATCCTACGCTGTATAATGAATAGAACAAAATCAAAAAATCAAATTTAGATAAAAAATAAGCAAGCACCAAAAGAGGCATAAACAGTGAACTGAAAGTGAGATTTTTCATAATTAGATTCAAAATGCGATATATGCCCCCGTCAAGCCTTTTTGCAAAAACTCCATCTTTTTCCACCTTACCAACTAAATACTCAGTAACTTGATACTTCTGATAAACTAGCCTTGCAAGCAGATCGAAAATAGAAGTCACGGCACCTATAATGATAAACCAAAATGATTCAACACCAAAATGGTTACTGGTACGGAATGCTGCCACACCAACCGCTAAAAACACAAATGCTACCGCCGTGTAACCTGCCATTGCGTCAAAAAAGACCCCAATAGGAGAGGATGTTTTCTTAACACGGGCTATATTACCATCTGTACAATCTAGAACATCCCAGAACAAGAAAAGGAAGACTCCCCAAATTGTAAAAGGTTCTCCAAGCATTAAAAGTGCACAAGCAATAAGCGCTTCAAACATTGAGATGATAGAAACAGTATTTGCCGAAAATCCCATGTTAATAAAAATATATGTTGTTAGAAATGATAGCGGTCTGCTGAATATTTTTGCCCAAATAGATGTATTTCTTCTTTTTTCCGGCGTATATGAAGCTAAGATTTCTTTAAACGTGTATTTCATTTTACTTTCCTCACTAAACTAATAAAATCTGGTAGTTGAGAATTATATATATTTTTGAATAATATCTACCATTTGCTTCAATGTGTACATTGACTTTCGTATCTCTCATTTATCGAAATATATTTTTTCCATTAATTGGTTAACCGAGCATATATCGAATTTTGCCAAATTTTCATAATTGTTCCTGACTGCGGATCCCATATCCAATGAAAGTGCAAGAATTATTTTATCACGAATTTCATTTTGATCAGTTGCTTTAAACTGATATTCCGATTCAACCAATTCCACATTGCCGCGTATTTTCGAGCAAATTACCGGCGTTTGTGAAGCAATTGCTTCCATCAAAGCAACCGGCAAGCCTTCCTGCAATGACGGAAATACAAACAGATCTGCGCAACTACACCATTCTGGAATATCCTTCCGATACCCCAGCAGTTTTATATTTTTCGACAGGTTAAGTTCTTCAATCACCTGCTGTAAATGTTCGCCGAGCTCTCCTCTGCCGCAAATGAAATATTTCCATTTTAAATCAGTCAGAGCAGCCAATGCGCGGATAACAGATTCATGATTTTTCCGCGGGATCAACTCTCCGACCGATAAAAGAATCTTATCGTCATTTTCAATTGCGAGTTCTTTATTCTCATCACGGATCTTTTCACGTATACCGGTCAGCGGAGCAAACTTTTTGATGTCAATTCCTACACCGGGAACATATTCCACTCTGCCGGCATGCATCTTCTTTTTGGCAATGGCATAATCTTCTTTGTTTATGGTAATCAGAATATCTGTCCAATGCGCGCAAATTCTTTCGACTGGATAATAGACCAACCAGTTCTTTAACGGTGAGCCTTTATAAAAATGAAAACCGTGAGCCGTATAAATCACACGCAATCCTGATTTTCTAAATTTCCTGCAAGCTGCACGGGTGCAAGCAGCGGCTATCGGGGTGTGGCAATGTACAATATGATATTGATTATCCGAAATAAGCGTTGAAATTTGCTTTATTGCTTCAATATTACTGATGCTTAAAGGAAATCTAGCCCATTTTATTTGATATATCCGGCATCCCCACTCACGAAAACACGGATCGACTTTGTAATCTGCTTCATTTGTTGCAATATCAACAGTATGACATTCTTCCAGTAATTGTCGAACTATACTCTTAAAAAAATTCATTGTAATTCCAGTCGTTGTTGTATATAAAAACTTCATTTATCCAGCTCCTTATTTGCCGGAACCCCGACATAAGTACCCGATATTTCAATATTCTTAACAACAACTGCACCAGCGCCAATCATACATTCACCGCAGATTGATATGTCGTTCCTTACCGTCACACCCGCACCGATATGCGTCAGATCTCCAATGCTGACCGTTCCGCACAGTGTAGCGTGAGGCGAGATATGCACGAAATCACCGATGTTGTTGTCATGCTCGATGACGGCTGACGTGTTGATTATGCAATGCTTGCCGATTGCTGATGACGGATTGACTACTGCGTTTGCCATGACAACTGTTCCTTCTTCGATTAGAACGTCACGCGCAATAACCGCTGTAGGATGAATAGCCGTTTGCCAGTTCAGCTTATATGTTTCATCAAGCCTTTTTCGAGTTTGATTGTCACCTATTCCGATGATAAAAGAACAATTCTCGGCATATTGTATAGCATCTGGAATTTTACCCAGAATCGGATATCCGAGAACTTCACCAGTCACGTTGTCGTCGAGAAATCCTATCAGCTTATCTCCGCACGAGAGTACTATATCGGCTATCACCTTTCCGTGACCGCCAGCTCCAAGTATAACGATACCGTCAGACATTAATTTTGTCCTCCGTCTCTACATTTCCCGTGAATGCTTCCATAGTCTCGTTCACTCCTGCGTTTACGCCGCTGTGATGCAGGACGTTAACCACGGTCATCCAAATGATTTTCATGTCCAGCCCGAAGCTCATATGATCTACATACCACACGTCACGCTCAAACTTTTGCTCCCAGCTCAGCTCATTGCGGCCGTTGACCTGCGCCCAACCGGAGATACCGGGCAGAACGTCGTGTCTCCGCATCTGTTCCTTGCTGTACAAAGGCAAATACTGTACTAAAAGAGGACGCGGACCGATGAAACTCATCTGCCCCAAGAGAACATTGAATATTTGAGGCAGTTCATCAAAGCTGCACGCGCGGATAATTCTACCTGTCTTTGTCATGCGCTCCATATCTGTAAGCAGCCGGCCATCGCGTTCAGTCTGGTCTAACATGGTGCGCAACTTAAATACTCTGAAAATCTTACCTATGTACCCCGGGCGTTCCTGAACGAAGAATGCAGGTCCACTTGTTTCAACTTTTATGGTTATGTAACAAACTGCAATTAGAAGTGTTGCAGGGATGATAAGGATTAAGGCTAACAGCATATCAATTAGCCTTTTTACATATGCATACGGTCTCAAATAGAGCGATTTTACGGGAGTATATTTAAATACCTCAGTGTCTGTCTGTGTCTGCATGCAGCTACTCCTTAATCAAAACACGCTCTAACTATTTTAATGATCGTATCCTGCTGATCCGGTGTCATTTTGTTGTCGCTTGGCAGGCACAGGCCGCGGGCGAAGATATCTGCGCCGACGTCGGTTGCGGCTTTTTCGTCTATGTAGGCGTTGCTGCGTGCGCGGCCGTCACCCTCGACAGTGACGAAGGGATTCATGCGGAAGATCGGCTGCAGATGCATCGGCTTCCATATCGGGCGGCACTGAGCGTTGTGGCTCATTAGCTGATCGTATAACTCTTTCGGACAGGATTTACCCGGTTCCTTGAAATAGAGCGTGTCGCGATCAGAACGCACCTGGCGGCACATGGCGTCGCGATCTATTAAAATACAGGAAAGCCAGAAGTTCGGCTCCATAATATTGGGAATGTACGGGTTCATTGAAAGCGGCAGGCCGGCAAGGCCTTCTTTATACCGCATATAGATGGCCTTCTTCTGAGCAATATGTTCCACAAGATACGGGAACTGACCGCGTACGACGCCGGCGATAACGTTGCTCATACGGTAGTTATAACCTATTTCCTCATGCTGATACCACGGCGCATCCTCGCGGCTTTGCGTGGACCATTTGCGCACCTTGTTGGCTGCATGCAGATCATCCGTCAGCAGCATTCCGCCAGCGGAACCGGTTATGATCTTATTGCCGTTGAACCAAAACGATAACCGCAGATAACTACTATATATAGATT
>CAYUOH010000018.1:0-329 GCA_964446385.1 uncultured Oscillospiraceae bacterium
TGGCGGGCCAGAAGAATGTGTTCACGAGTCTGAGGCATCGGACCATCAGTAGCGGCGATAACGAGGATGGCGCCGTCCATCTGAGCTGCGCCGGTGATCATGTTCTTGATATAGTCAGCATGGCCCGGGCAGTCAACGTGTGCATAGTGGCGCTTTGCGGTCTTGTACTCGACGTGTGCGGTATTGATTGTGATACCGCGCTCGTGCTCTTCGGGGGCCTTATCGATGTTGGCATAGCTTTCAAACTTTGCCTTGCCTGTTAAAGACAATACCTTGGTGATGGCGGCGGTAAGGGTGGTCTTGCCGTGATCAACGTGGCCGATTGTGCC
>CAYUOH010000018.1:339-3800 GCA_964446385.1 uncultured Oscillospiraceae bacterium
GGGTTTATTTCTGTCAAATTTTGCTTTTGCCATGTGGATTTTCCTCCATTTAAAATTCTTATTCTTTTAATTAACAAACTTGTGTGTTCATTTTACCAACTACAACGGCAAATTTCAAGGACTATGTTAGTCCGTATTGCGTGCGCTGGCAATCTTTTCGGATATAGACTTGGGAACCTCAGTGTAGTGACTGGGCTCCATAACGTACTGGCCGCGACCTTGGGTCTTGGACCTGAGGTCAGTGGCATAGCCAAACATCTCACTGAGGGGAACGCTAGCGGTAACCTGAGCGGCACCGTTAAGATTATCCATTCCGGAAATCGCGCTTCTGCGAGAATTAAGGTCGCCTATTACGTCACCCATATATTCCTCGGGGACAGTGACAACAACCTTCATTATCGGCTCGGTAATAGCAGGATCACCCTTGCGCATAGCTTCCTTGAAAGCCATACTTCCGGCAATCTTGAACGCCATTTCAGAGGAGTCGACCTCATGATAGCTGCCGTCGTAAAGTGTTACCTTTACATCCTCAACGGGGTATCCGGCCAAAACACCGGCCTGCATCGCACCCTTGATCCCCTGATTGACAGGCTCGACGAATTCCTTGGGAATTACGCCACCCACAACCCCGTTGACAAACTCGTAACCCTTGCCCTTTTCGTTGGGCTCAACCTTTATCTTGACGTGGGCGAACTGACCATGACCACCGGTCTGACGGGCATATCTGCAGTCTGCATCGGCGGGCTTGCGGATACATTCACGGTAGGCAACCTGGGGTGCACCCACGTTGGCCTCAACCTTGAATTCACGCAGAAGACGGTCAACAATGATTTCCAGATGAAGCTCGCCCATTCCGGCGATGATTGTCTGGCCTGTTTCCTCGTCAGTCCATGTCTTGAATGTGGGGTCTTCCTCGGCAAGCTTGGCGAGGGCAAAACCCATCTTTTCCTGGCCGGCCTTGGTTTTGGGTTCGATAGCTATTCTGATAACGGGATCCGGGAATTCCATGGATTCCAGCATTATCGGAGCTTTTTCATCACACAGTGTATCACCAGTTGTGGTATTTTTGAGGCCTACCGCCGCAGCGATATCTCCGGCATAGATTGTCTCAATATCCTTGCGGTGGTTGGCGTGCATCTGAAGTATACGGCCTATGCGCTCGTGATTTCCCTTTTCGCTGTTATAAACACCTTTGCCGGCATCCAACGTACCTGAGTACACACGGAAGTAGCAAATCTTTCCGACAAAAGGATCGGTGGCGATTTTGAACGCCAGAGCTGCAAAAGGCTCGTCATCGGACGCTATACGCTCTTCTTCCTCACCGGTCTTGGGATTGACTCCTTTGACTGGGGGAATATCAAGCGGCGAGGGCATGTAGTCGACGATTGCGTCCAGCAGCTTCTGTACGCCCTTGTTGCGGTAGGAAGTACCGCAGGTTACAGGCACAAAAGTGTTGGCAATGGTACCCTTGCGGATACCGCGCTTGATCTCGTCGATGGTCAGATCTTCACCCTCAAGGTACTTTTCCATGAGCTCGTCGTCCTGTTCGGCGACGGCCTCAATAAGCTGTTCACGGTATTTCTTTGCCTGGTCAAGCAAGTCGGCGGGGATATCCCCACCGGTAACATCATGCTTGATAGCGTCAAAATTGGTGTAGGCTTTCATGTCCACAAGGTCTATAAGTCCAACATAGGCGTCTTCTGCGCCGATGGGGAGCTGGATGGGTACCGCATTGCATTTAAGGCGGTCTCTCATCATATTCACCACGCGGAAGAAATCGGCGCCCATAATGTCCATCTTGTTGACATAGGCCATACGGGGAACGTGATATTTATCAGCCTGACGCCATACCGTCTCGGACTGGGGCTCAACGCCGCCCTTTGCGCAGAAAACGGTTACGGAACCGTCCAGAACACGAAGCGAACGCTCAACCTCTACGGTAAAGTCCACATGTCCGGGAGTATCGATAATATTTATACGATTCTCATTCCAGTAGGCGGTAGTAGCTGCGGAGGTAATTGTTATGCCTCGCTCCTGTTCCTGCTCCATCCAGTCCATGGTGGCGGCGCCGTCATGTGTTTCACCGATCTTATGGTTGATACCGGTGTAATATAAAATACGTTCAGTTGTGGTGGTCTTGCCTGCGTCGATATGCGCCATAATCCCGATATTTCTGGTGGCTTCAAGTGAAACGTCTCTAGGCATAAACTCCTCCTTTTGGAATAATTAGAATAATAGGTACAGATTAATATCTGAAATGTGCGAAAGCCTTGTTGGCTTCTGCCATTCTGTGGGTATCTTCGCGTTTCTTTACAGCGCTGCCGGTCTCGTTGCAAGCATCCATGATTTCGCCTGCAAGACGTTGGGCCATTGTGCGCTCGTTGCGGTTGCGTGCATATGCGGTTAACCAACGGAGACCCAGTGTCTGACGACGCTCGGGGCGAACCTCCATAGGAACCTGATATGTAGAACCGCCTACACGGCGTGCCTTGATTTCGAGCTCGGGCATGATGTTATTCATGGCCTTTTCGAACATTTCAAGGGGACCGTTTCCTGTCTTTTCCTTCATGATGTCAAATGCGCTGTAGACGATACCCTGGGCAACGCCCTTTTTACCGTCGAGCATGATGCTGTTGACAAGGCGGGTTACCATCTTGGAACCGTAAATAGGATCAGGCAGTACGTCACGTTTCGCGATCTTGCCTCTTCTTGGCATATCTTCTTCCCTCCCTCATAATTTATGATTTCACAGGTACTCGGGGAATGTGGGAAAACTATCCCCGCAGTGTGCCACAACAGGCAAAATAGCGATTATTATTATAATTACTATATATAGAGCCTATAATGGCGGATTTGTTTTTACATACGGATTACTTCTTCTTGGGACGTTTGGCGCCGTACTTGCTGCGACCCTGACCGCGACCGGAAACACCCTGGGTATCCAATGTACCGCGAACAAGAACCACGCTGTGCTCCTGCAGGTTGTGACCGACGCCGGGGATATAGCCCCAAACCTCGATACCGTTGGACAGGCGGACCCTGGCAACCTTACGCAGAGCAGAGTTCGGCTTTTTCGGGGTCATTGTCTTTACTGTTGTACAGACACCCCTCTTCTGCGGAGAACTCTGTTCGGTGTGAACTCTCTTCTGAGAATTGAAACCGCTCTGCAGGGCGGGTGACTTGGACTTGTAGGTAACCTGTTCACGACCCTTGCGAACCAGCTGATTGAATGTCGGCAAAAGCGATGCACCTCCTTCTTTATAAATTATATGTAAACGCTGTTATTACGCGTTTGCAACATAAAAATGTCTATTTTGGCGCAACAGAGTGATTATATAATAGTGCCCAAAATTTTACAAGTATCTTTGTTAATTATGCCTCTTCGGTAATGTTTTTCGGTAACCTTTTATTTCCGTTCGAATCCTGCCTTGTTAAGCTGAGCAAGACCCGTACCTGCCGGG
>CAYUOH010000018.1:3810-9492 GCA_964446385.1 uncultured Oscillospiraceae bacterium
TTTACTGTTGGCATTATTACTTCTCTCCTGTTTCTTTGCGTTTTTGTTCAAACTCTTCGGCAATTTGTCTGGCGGAAATACCTGTACCCGCCGGGATCAAATGACCTACGATTACGTTTTCTTTCAGGCCTACCAGATGGTCTACCTTGCCCTTGATAGCGGCATCGGTAAGAACACGTGTGGTCTCCTGGAAGGAAGCGGCGGACATAAAGCTCTCGGTGGCCAGAGCGGCCTTTGTGATACCGAGGAGAACAGGCTCCACAACAATCTGGGGAACGTCCTCACCCGCGTCACGGCGGGCTTGGATTTCATCGTGAGCCTTGAAGTACTTGCTGTTATCGATTACGCTGCCTGCCAGATACTCAGTGGCACCGGATTCAAGAACCCTAACCCTGTTCATCATCTGACGAACGATAACCTCGATATGCTTGTCGGCAATATCAACACCCTGCATACGGTAAACCCTCTGAACCTCCTGAATCAGGTAGTTCTGAACGGCAAGTTTGCCGCGGATGGCAAGAATGCTGTGAGGATCTGTAACACCGTCGGTAAGCATTTCGCCTTTTTCAACGACAGCTCCTTCGCCGACCTTAAGGCTTACGCCGTAAGGGATGAGGTAATTGTGCTCTTCGGGAGCACCGTTTTCATCTACGCCGGTAACAACGGCATAACGGTTTTTCTTGCTTTCGTCGATGTGTACCACACCGGAAATTTCAGTAAGAATTGCAAGATTCTTGGGTTTGGGTTTGCGAGCCTCGAAAAGTTCTTCAACACGGGGCAGACCCTGGGTAATATCATCCTCACCGGCAACACCGCCGGTGTGGAAGTTTCTCATGGTCAGCTGTGTGCCCGGCTCGCCAATGGACTGGGCTGCGATAATACCGACAGCTTCACCAATACCGATGTGTTTGCCGTTGGCAAGGTTGGCACCGTAGCACCTGGCGCAAACGCCGTGCTCACAGCGGCAGTTCAGAGCAGAACGAATATCCAGGCGGTCAATACCGGCGGCAATAATTTTGCCGGAGGTAGTTTCGTTTATCATAGTGTCCTTGTCGACGATCAGCTCGCCTGTGACGGGATTGACAACATCCTCAACGGAATAGCGGCCGATAAGGCGCTCACCGAAGCTTTCGATAACCTCGTTGCCGTCCTTGATATCGAACACTTCGATACCCTCGGTGGCACCGCAGTCCTCTTCACGAATGATAACTTCCTGAGATACATCGACCAGACGTCGGGTCAGATAACCGGAGTCGGCTGTACGCAGAGCGGTATCGGCGAGGCCCTTACGGGCGCCGCGGCTGGAAATGAAGTACTCCAGAATGTTAAGACCTTCACGGTAGTTGGCGCGAATGGGGATTTCAATTGTTTTTCCGGATGTGTTAGCGATAAGTCCGCGCATGCCGGCCAACTGACGTATCTGAGCCATACTTCCTCGGGCACCGCTGTCCGCCATCATGAAGATTGGGTTAGTACGCTCAAAGTTGCCTTGCAGTGATTCGGAAACGCGTTCGGTGGTTTTGTTCCAGGTTTCGATAACGGCCTTGTAGCGCTCGATATCGGACATCATGCCGCGGCGGTACTGGTGGTTGATACGGTCAATCTGCTCCTCTGCATCGGCAAGGAACTGCTTTTTCTGGGGAGGAATGACGATATCCGAAACCGATACTGTGATGCCGCTGATGGTACTGTATTTGTAGCCCTGGGATTTGATGTTGTCCAGCATGTCTGCAGCTACGGATGTGCCGTGGATCTGGATGCAGGCGTCGATAATCTTGCCCAGCTTTTTATTGCCAACCAGGAAGTCTATCTCGGGCATGAACATGTCATCTTCTGTCTCGCGACGCTGGAATCCCAGATCCTGCGGAATGGGACGGTTGAAAATCAGGCGGCCGACTGTGGTCTCGATGATCTTTGTCTTTGTTACTCCGTCGAAATCGTGTGAAACACGTACCTTAACGCGGGCGTGAAGTGTTACAGCATTCTCGTTGTAGGCCATCATTGCCTCGTCAACATCACGGAATATCTTGCCTTCGCCTTGCTCCCCTTCCTTCATCATTGTCAGGTAGTAGGAACCCAGAACCATATCCTGGGTAGGAACAGTAACAGGACGTCCGTCGGCGGGTTTCAGAAGGTTGTTCGCGGCCAGCATAAGGAAACGGGCCTCGGTCTGCGCCTCCGTACCCAGAGGTACGTGAACGGCCATCTGGTCGCCGTCGAAGTCGGCGTTGAAAGCGGTACATACCAGAGGATGCAGCTTAATGGCGCGGCCTTCGACAAGAACAGGCTCGAATGCCTGAATGCCCAGACGGTGAAGCGTAGGAGCACGGTTAAGCAGAACGGGGTGATCCTTGATAACAACCTCAAGGGCATCCCAGATGACATCACGGGCTCTGTCGACCATCTTACGGGCGGATTTGATATTGGTTGCGTCGCCCAGCTCGACAAGCCTTTTCATAACAAAGGGCTTGAACAGCTCAAGAGCCATTTCTTTGGGCAGGCCGCACTGATACATTTTAAGTTCGGGGCCGACAACGATAACCGAACGGCCGGAATAGTCAACACGCTTGCCAAGAAGATTCTGACGGAAACGTCCCTGTTTGCCCTTAAGCATATCGCTGAGGGATTTGAGAGGACGGTTGCTGGGTCCGGTAACAGGACGTCCGCGGCGGCCGTTGTCTATAAGGGCATCGACGGCCTCCTGTAGCATGCGCTTTTCGTTGCGGACAATGATATCGGGAGCGCTAAGCTCGAACAGTCTCTTCAGACGGTTATTGCGGTTGATAACGCGGCGGTACAGGTCGTTAAGGTCACTGGTGGCGAAACGGCCGCCGTCGAGCTGAACCATCGGGCGGATATCGGGGGGAATTACAGGAATGGCCGTAAGAATCATCCATTCGGGGCGGTTGCCGCTTGTGCGGAAAGCCTCGACCATTTCAAGCCTCTTGAGAAGCTTGATCCTCTTCTGGCCGCTGCTGTTTTCAAGCTCGGTTTTGAGATCGGTTGAAAGTTGTTCAAGGTTAATTTTCTCAAGCAGGTCGCGGATAGCTTCGGCGCCCATGGCGGCCTTGAACTCGTCTTCATACTGTTCACGGAGCTCACGGAACTCGCTCTCGTTGAGAATCTGCTTTTCCTGAAGCGGGGTGTAGCCGGGGTCGGTAACGATATATGACGCGAAGTAGAGGACCTTTTCGAGGTCACGCATATTCATATCCAGCATAAGGCCTATACGGGAAGGTATACCCTTAAAGTACCAGATGTGGGATACGGGAGCGGCAAGATCTATATGACCCATACGCTCTCTTCTGACCTTGGCTCGTGTGACTTCAACTCCGCACCGGTCACATATCTTGCCGCGGTAGCGGATTCTCTTGTATTTGCCGCAGTGGCATTCCCAGTCCTTGGTCGGTCCGAAAATGCGTTCGCAGTAAAGACCGTCACGCTCGGGTTTGAGAGTGCGGTAGTTAATGGTTTCGGGCTTTTTCACCTCTCCGTATGACCATCCGCGAATCTGCTCGGGGGAAGCCAGGCCTATCCTGATTGAATCAAATGCAATATTTTCCATTCAAAAGCCCTCCTTATTAGATATCGTAGGAATCGTCTTCGGATAATTCCGAATCGGATTCGGTGTAGTCGTCGTCGATAACTTCGGATGTGTAAGTTTCAGGCTCGGATACCGTGAAGCTGCCAAGCTCTGAATCCAGGAGAACGGTTTCTTCTTCAAGCTCAACTGTGGGCACATAATCGATATCATCGTCGAATTTCTGTCTGAGATCCACTGAATTGTTGTGCTCATCAAGAACGTCGATGTCCAGAGCCAGCGCCTGAAGCTCCTTGACAAGTACGCGGAAGGACTCAGGTACGCCGCCGTCGGGGATGTTCTGGCCCTTGACGATGGCCTCATAGGTCTTTACACGGCCTACGGTATCATCGGATTTAACTGTAAGGATTTCCTGAAGGGTGTAGGCAGCACCGTAAGCCTCCAGGGCCCAAACTTCCATTTCACCGAAACGCTGGCCGCCGAACTGGGCTTTGCCGCCCAGAGGCTGCTGGGTAACCAGTGAGTAAGGCCCGGTGGAACGGGCGTGAATCTTATCGTCTACCAGATGGGCAAGCTTCAGGTAGTACATATAGCCGACGGTTATGCGGTTATCGAAACGATTGCCAGTACGGCCGTCGTACAGCCACGTTTTGCCGTCACGTTCGTATCCGGCATCTTCAAGCCAGTCCATAATGTCATATTCCTTGGCGCCGTCGAATACCGGGGTCATGATTTTTACGCCCAGCTTCTTGGCGGCAAGACCCAGGTGAACCTCCAGAACCTGTCCGAGGTTCATACGGGAAGGAACGCCCAATGGGTTAAGAACGATATCAAGCGGTGTGCCGTCCTCCAGGAAAGGCATATCCTCCTGGGGCAGAATGCGGGAAACAACACCTTTGTTGCCATGACGGCCGGCCATCTTGTCGCCTACGGAAATCTTTCTCTTCTGTGCGATGTAGCAGCGAACCGCCATGTTTACGCCGGGGTTCAGCTCGTCGCTGTTTTCAGAGGTGAATACCTTTACGTCGACAACGATACCGTATTCGCCGTGGGGAACACGCAGAGAGGTGTCGCGGACCTCGCGGGCCTTTTCACCGAATATTGCGCGCAGCAGGCGCTCCTCGGCCGTAAGCTCAGTCTCGCCCTTGGGGGTAACCTTGCCGACGAGGATATCGCCGGATGTAACCTCGGCGCCTATGCGGATAATACCGTGTTCGTCAAGATCCTTGAGAGAATCCTCGCTTACGTTGGGAATGTCGCGTGTGATGTCCTCGGGGCCGAGCTTGGTGTCACGGCACTCGATTTCAAACTCCTCAATGTGGATGGATGTGAAAATGTCGTCCTGTACCATCTTTTCATTTAGAAGTACGGCGTCTTCGTAGTTATAGCCTTCCCAGGTCATAAAGCCGATAAGTGCGTTGCGGCCGAGGGCGATTTCGCCGTGATCGGTAGCGGGTCCGTCGGCAATTACGGTGCCCTCCTCAACACGGTCGCCGACCGAAACAACGGGGCGCTGGTTGAAGCAGGTGTCCTGGTTGGAACGCAGAAATTTGATGATATGATATTCGTTTTCGGTCTTGTCATCGTTTTTGACGATAACTTTTTTAGCGGAAACGTATGTGACAACGCCTGCCTTTTTTGCCAGAACGCATACTCCGGAGTCGACCGCGGCCTTGTGTTCCATGCCTGTACCGACAATAGGTGAAGTGGTGGTCAGAAGAGGAACAGCCTGACGCTGCATGTTGGCGCCCATCAGGGCACGGTTGGCATCGTCGTTTTCAAGGAAAGGAATCATTGCCGTAGCGACAGACACAACCATCTTGGGGGATACGTCCATATAATCGACCTGGTCAGCGTCGATTTCAAGGATTTCATCTCTGCGGCGGACATGAACCCTTGGACGATCAAAATGTCCGTTGTCGTCCAGCGGCTCGTTGGCCTGAGCAACAACGAATTCGTCCTCGACATCGGCGGTCATGTAAACGATCTCATTGGTCACGATTCCGGTTTCCCTGTCGACCCTGCGGTAGGGAGCCTCAATAAAGCCGTAGCTGTTGATGCGGGCAAAGGTGGCAAGATAGGAGATAAGACCGATGTTAGGACCTTCAGGGGTCTCAATCGGACACATTCTTCCATAGTGA
>CAYUOH010000018.1:9502-26383 GCA_964446385.1 uncultured Oscillospiraceae bacterium
CGGCCGTAATGTGTGTAATGAACGTCACGGACTTCATATCCGGCGCGATCACGGGACAGACCGCCGGGGCCCAGAGCGGAAAGACGGCGCTTGTGGGTAAGCTCGGCCAAGGGGTTGGTCTGATCCATAAACTGGCTGAGGGGCGATGATCCGAAGAATTCACGGATTGCCGCCACAACAGGCCGGATGTTTATAAGATTCTGGGGGGTAACGGTTTCGATTTCCTGAGCCTGCAGCGTCATTCTTTCGCGGATATTACGCTCCATACGGGCAAAGCCTATACGGAACTGGTTCTGCAGAAGCTCGCCGACCGAACGAATACGGCGGTTTCCCAGATGATCGATATCGTCAATGTCGCAGATTTCATCGCACACGTTCAGCATGCAGCCGACGGTGGCAAGAATGTCGTCGATTATGACATGCTTGGGCACCAGATCGTCCCTGCGGACGATGAGCATGTTGATGATTTCCTCTTCGTCTGTGTTGTTTCTGAGGATTTCACCCAGAACGGATACTCGGACCTTTTCGGTAATTTCGGCGCGGCTGTAATCAAAGTGGAGATATTCGCCGAGATCGCATACACCGTTGGAAATGATTTTCGTTTCACGGTCATTCAGGCTTACGATCACGACGGATACGCCGCGTGCGGCAATTGTATTGCCGAGCTCGTGCGTAATAACATCGCCGGGAGCGGCAAGAAGCTCGCCCGTGATAGGATCGACAACAGGCTGTGCGACAACTTTGTCGTATATACGGGGAGCCAGTGAAAGCTTTTTATTGAGTTTATAGCGTCCGAAACGGGCAAGGTCGTAACGGCGGGGATCGAAGAAAAGATTGTTCAGGTGTGTACGTGCGCCGTCGATAGTGGGAAGCTCGCCGGGGCGGAGCTTGCGATAAGTTTCCACAAGACCTTCTTCTACAGACTTGGTGGTATCCTTTTCGAGGGTGGCAATAATACGCTCATCCTCTCCGAAGAAATCGATGATTTCCTGGTTGGAACCGAGACCCAGAGCGCGAAGAAATACGGTAATGGGCATTTTGCGGTTTTTATCGATACGGACATAGTAAACATCGTTTGTATCGGTTTCATACTCTAACCATGCGCCTCGGTTGGGGATAACGGTTGCGCTGAAGAGTTTTTTGCCCGACTTGTCGCGGGCCATATCATAATAGACGCCGGGTGAACGGATAAGCTGGGAGATAAGGACACGCTCTGCACCGTTGATAACAAAGGTGCCGCTGTCAGTCATAATGGGGAAATCCCCCATAAAGATCTCCTGCTGTTTGATTTCGCCGGTTTCCTTATTCAGCAAACGGGCAGTAACGCGCAGAGGGGCGTTGTAGGTGGTATCTCTTGTTTTGCATTCCTCTACGGAATACTTTGGTGTTTTTTCAAGATGGTAGTCGATAAAGTCCAGAACTAGATTTCCAGTGTAATCCTCGATGGTGGAGACATCACGGAAAACCTCCTTGAGGCCTTCGTTCAGGAACCACTGGTAAGAACTCTTCTGTACCTCGATGAGATTGGGCACATCCAAAACCTCATTGATGTGTGAAAAGCTCATTCTTTCGTTAGTGCCAAGCTGTACCGGATGCACATTTTTCAACATATTTCACCGTTACTCCTGTCTAAAAGTATCTACCAAGTGCTGTACCCGAGGGCATACAAGACCACTTTAGTGTCAATATATCATTATATACATCCGATATAATGTAGTCAACAGTTTATTGTGCATTCTTTATAAACTTTCGCACGAAATTTCTTGCAATTTCCCATGCAATTATTAACTACTGTTCCGTGCGTATCAGTCGTATATATTGTGTTCCGTTGATCAGTATGGCACAAAATACAGACAATATAACCCGATTTCTTTATATTTTCCTTGATGATATAATAAGAAAGACCGATGAAAAAGTTCTTTTTGCGGAGAATTAAGCGGAGAATAGAAATGAAAATTTTTAATTTTGGTTCCCTTAATCTTGATTACGTTTACTCGGTTCCACATTTCGCGGTTACAGGAGAAACCATCGCCGCTTCTTCATACAGCATCAATCTCGGTGGAAAGGGGCTGAACCAGAGTATTGCCGCTTCCAGAGCCGGAGCCTCTGTCGTTCACGGAGGAAGCATCGGTACGAGTGAAGAGGCAGCACGCCTTTCGGCGGAGCTTGAACGCAGCGGAGTGGATATTTCATTTCTTACTGCTGTTGATGTTCCTCAGGGCCACGCCGTAATTCAGGTCAACGATGCCGGGGACAACTGCATCGTAATATTCGGAGGCTCCAATCGAACAGTGACAACCGAATACATTGATTCCGTTCTGTCTGAATCACATCCCGGCGACATTGTAGTTACACAGAATGAAATCTCAAATGTTGAATACGTGCTGTCCGCCGCAAGAAGAGCCGGCTGTATCGTGGTATTCAACGCAAGTCCCGTTGACGAAACAATTCTGAAAATCAATTATTGCAATGTCGACTGGCTGATTATTAACGAGATAGAGGGAGCAGCTATAGCAGGCAGAGAAGATATAGACGACATTATTCCCTCAATCACGGCGAAATATCCGGAAACTAATATCGTTCTGACTCTCGGTTCCGAGGGAAGCCGCTGTCATATCGGCAGCACGGAAATTACCCAGCTTGCATATAAAGTTAATGCAGTGGATACCACTGCCGCGGGAGATACTTTCCTCGGCTATTTCTGCGCAGGCCTCGCGAAGGGTGACAATCTCCGCGAAATAATGCGGCGCGCCAGCGCGGCTTCCGCGATAGCCGTAACGATACACGGTGCGGCCGTTTCCATACCCGGAGCCGCTTCAGTAGAAGAATTCCTTTCCGGCCACGGCTGATCCGGCCGGGTTTACAAACAATCCCCGTTAATATATTATTACTTATATATAATAAACTGATAATGGAGGCCTAAGGGCTACCGCGGATAATATGAGAATATGTAAAATCTGTCGCCGGGTCATCCCGGATAATCAGCCCTTCTGCCCATTCTGCTGCCCGCCCGACGCCACCCCTGAGGACAACTGGTCCTTCGCGCCGCTGGGTGACATTGAATATGTAGAAGATGATTCCGACTCTCCCCGAGAAATTTCCGTAGAACAGATGGAAGACGCTCCTCAGCCCGAACTGACCGAAACCCAGCAGTTCAACATGGCCTTCGATTTCAACCATGTTACCCTTGTGGGAGAAAGTTCGTCAAAAGAACCGGTGAACTATCTGAAGGCGGTAGCAGGAGCTTCATTGCTGTCCGACGAGGCCGCACAGCGCGAATCGCTGGACGATATTTTCAACCCCATACAAAAAATATTCAATCATGACGAGCCGGCTGTTGAGCCCCCGGCCAATCCCGCAAGAAGGGCACGCAGCTTTAAAATAAGCCCTATGAAACGTCCCGGCACGGTAACCGAACCTGCTGCAGAAGAGCCTGCAGAAGAACCTGTAAAAGAGCCTGAAGTTACCGAAGAAATGCCGGTAATCAATTCAGGTAAGGTATTTGCTTTCTCACCGGATTATACCGAACCCGCGGAACCTGAAGCGGCCGAGGCACTCCCCGATGAAAAAGAAGAACCTTCTCCCGAAACTCCCGGAAATAGAATATTTCTCGCTCCGGTGACAACCCCCGTTGAAACCGAAACAGAAATTCCGGAAGATGATATGTTCTTTACTCCCGTAAACGGGCAAGCCGGGGACATTGCTTCCGAAATTGCATTTGACGTAACCGCCGCGGTTTCGGCAGCTTCAGCGAGAATTTTAAAGCCTGATCTTGCGGTCTCTGCCGGTAACGAAGACAAACATTCCGATGAAGCAGAAATATCCGCTTCGGATAATAAAGCAGACGAAACCGAAGCACCGAAAGAACGCCGCAGGCTGTTCAAAGCAAAGGAAAAGACCGATAAATCCGAAAAGCCGATCTCGGACGATATAAAAATTATTACCAAAACTCCGGGTAAACGCCTGATTCCGGCAGATATAAATATTACCCCGAGGGAAAGAGGCAAAGGCGCAGTGGAAAAAGAACTTGGAGAACTGAAGGAGCAGCACGCCGACGCCGAAGTTTCCCTCCCATTGGGTCCGGCCGGAGTAACTGTCCTAATACTGCTGATATTGGTACTGATGACATCGGTAGGATTCGGTATTTACCGTCTTCGAACCGCACCGATAAAAGAGGAGCAGGTCCTTCTTCAGCAGCTTGAAGGCGCTTGGAAAAGCGATGTGTTTGCCCTGAAGGGTGAGGATGACCAGCGTCTCGTCGAGGTCCTGGATATTAAGGCTGACGGATCATTCTCCGAAAACTGCTACTATGTGGATTCCGAAGGCAAGTCGACCAAGCCCGCATATCTGATAAACGGAACCGTGGAAGCCTTTATAGATGAAAATATCGTCCTCAGTTTCTGCTACGATACCGAAAACGGCCAGTACTTCTTTATCCGCGAGCTTCTCAGCATCACAACCGACGGCATGACTCTTCGCGAATACTACGACGAAAGCCACACCGACAGCTACGATCTGGTATTCACCAAACAAAGCTGACCGTACGGATAAGCTAGGGTTATTAAAAGACTTCCGATTTATCGGAAGTCTTTTCTTTTTGAGAATTTTAGTCGCTCAGCAGTTCGTCGAGGGTGAGATTGAAGGTGGGGAAACATTCCGAAAGAAAGTACTTTGTCTCGGGCAACGGATCCTGACCAAGAGAATTCAGAGTGCTTTGAAGGGCGCTTGAGAACTCGCGACCTCCGGAGGACATTTCCTCGCTGCACTTAACAAGAGCCGACAGTTTGTCGGCGGCCTTGACGATACGGCGTTCGCGTTCAGACAGGCAGTCTCCGCTGAGTATAGAAGAATAATCCCCTCTCAGATCCTCGGGAAGCAGCATAAGAAGACGTTGCTCCGCGGCAGACTCCACACGCTTGTACTCGTCATGCAGGGCATCGCTGCCGTATTTTACGGGTGTAGGCATATCGCCGGTAAGAATTTCGGAAGTATCATGGTACATGGCGGCGCATGCTATTTTTACAGGATCAACGTCGGCCCCGAAACGGCGCACTGCCAGTACACCGAGATAATGGGCCAGAAAGGCTGTAAACAGTGAATGCTCCGACAGGGACTCGCTGCGGCTGTTGCGCATCAAACCCCAACGGTTGATGTAATTCATCCGTGCCATCATGGCCGGAAACTTATCCGACATAATATTATCCTCTGAACTATCAGTTTTCCCGTCCGGCATACGGGATTCCGTCGTCAAATACAACCTTCTCGGGCGGATCTTCCATTATCTCGGGATTGGCAAGACAT
This sequence comes from uncultured Oscillospiraceae bacterium, assembly GCA_964446385.1. Classification (GTDB taxonomy): domain Bacteria; phylum Bacillota; class Clostridia; order Oscillospirales; family Ruminococcaceae; genus CAYSRC01. The sequence goes on from CAYUOH010000018.1 coordinate 14,804, forward strand.
TTGGCAATAATCTGAAATGCCATGCCGTATACAGCCCCGGCGGCCACACGCTCGTCGGTAACCACGCCGACAGGATAAACCCTGACGGCTGTGACCTCGTCTTTACGTATCTTTACGCGGGCTTCGTTACGCCCCAGTCCGAAGAACACTGTGGTGGTACCGAAATTATAAAGATGATGATAAAGCGAACCCAGGTTAATGGAGGCCAGATTGGTGATAAACATGCTTGTGTGGAACGGACTGGCGTCCAGGACCGATTTGGGCAGTATTCCCAGGCGGTCGGCAATTTTGAGAGCACCGACGGCAAAGCTTACCAGCCCCGGAATTTTGGTAATTGTATTAATCAAGTTGTCAGTTTTACTGCTATCCTCAAGGGACTGGTTTTCAGCGATAACCTTTTCAACCTTGCGTGCCACGTCAAGCACCGTATCATGGGGATCAAAGTATACTTTAACGGTAGTCTCCCGGAAGTTTTCGGAAGATTTGCTTTTCAGAATTACAAAGCTGACGCACAGCTCGTTACGGGCGTAGATTTTTTTACCTACAACAAAACGGTTAAGCGCGGGTATCTGGGACACTGCCCTTACGTAAGCCGCAAGGATAACCGACATCTGACTGACGGTTATACCTTCGCTGCGCTTTTTTCTGACATAACTCTGGATAGGCTCGCACTCGAAATACTGGGTGCAGGAGTTCTGGGCGTCCACTCTGGTAGTCATAATGTAGGGTACCATGCGGGTAATTGGGTCTACCCCCGTTTTCACAACGCGTCCGTCCGCTCGTTTTCCGAACATAAGTCTTCTCCTTAATCTTCTCGGGTTATTTACCCGGTTTGAATGTGCTTTCAGGCCTGTAATGTTCAAATATTATCGCATCGTTTGATTTAACAAGTTCGTCATGCCGTTTCTGTTCCCGAACGGTCCACATATAGGATGCGGCGCCGAGAGCTCTTGCAAGTCTCTGAGAGAATCCGGCATAAATCTCGTTGTAAGCGATAAATCCGGGACGTGAATAGAAAGATGTAAGCAACCGGCTGAGAATAAAAGGTAGAAACGCGCCCATGTTTTTGTAATCCGGCGCTCCGTTGACAATCTGCCCTCGCAGTACATCCGGCATGTTCTTCCATACCCAGCGCACAACGAAGGGATGAAAGCTTTCGATGCAGTAAAGACCTTTGTAATTCGCAAGCGCGTCGGCGGTTGCACGGCAGACCTCTGCGTACCAGGCAGTATTGATGCCATCGGCCTTGATTTCCACGACAGTCGGATATTTCCCGCCCAGAACATCAAGAACCTCGATAAAAAGCGGCACACGCTCGTTTGTGCCAAAGAGACGCAGCTTCTGTACCTCATCGTAAGTAAGAGTCCATACAGGTTTGTCCACGCCGCAGGCACGTTTTAAATAGTTGTCGTGAAATACAATAAGCTTCTTATCGGAGGTGAACTGCACGTCAAGCTCCACTCCGTAGCCGTTTTCCACCGCGTTGCGGAAAGCAGCGAGGGAGTTTTCGGGAATACCGGCGGCGTTGTCATACAGCCCGCGGTGAGCGTAGCACTTCCCCAGAAACTGCTTTTTCTGGGTCTCTGTAGGACGCCCGGGCCACACAAGAAACAGATACAATGCTATCAGTATCAAAAGTATCAACAGTATTATCGGCAGTGTCATTCTGTATAACCTCATCGCTTTAAAATGTATAATTATACGCTTTTATTATACGGCAGGGGTGTTCTCTTTACAAGTAAAGACCCTCAAAGTTGTTTTTAAGACCGGCTTAATGTATACTTTGGATAAATATATTCAAAATCAACCACATGAGGTTCTACATATGAAAAAAGCCTTTGCTATAGCTCTGTGCCTGGCTCTGGTGTTTGTGATGTGCGCCTGCGCCCCGAAGAAAGAGAAACCCGAACCGGCTTACGTGGCGCCTGAATCCGCCGATCCTGCTAAGGACCCGGACTCCCCGTACAACAGCGGCACAAACCTCGCCGACAGTCTCTTTGTGGGGACATTTGAAACCGTATACTGCGCACTGAACGCCGCGCCCGCAGAGGATGTATACAAGGACAGCGGGACGCCCCCAGTTATTGTATGCAATGCCGACGGAACATTCATGCTTACGGTTTACGACCGTTACGGCAAGGACGGCACCGAAGGCAGCGGCATCGGAAGCGTCACCGTAAAGGGAACTTTTACAGTTGACGAAGACAACGCGGAATTTACAATAACCGAAAACACAGACGCACTCTACCTTGGCAGCGAAGTTGAAAGCTTTACCATGACCCTGAGGGATGAGAACACCCTCCGTTACAGCGGTGAACAGATTGCGACCACCGTAAAGGGAGACCTGTTCGAGCGAGCGGACTGATTTTTAACCAGACAAACATCCGAAAGGAACAAAGTACTTTGAGCCTTGATTTTCTGATTCTTTACGAACATATCGTCCGTGAATTCGACAACGACTGCCTTATTATGGCTGAACTGCGGCGCCGCGGCTATTCAGCGGATCTTTTCCAGCTTATGGACCGCAAAAAGCTGAGATATTTCACATATAAAAAGCCGAAGGTCATCGTTACAAGCGCGATGTATGACAACGAGACCCTCAACAGCTTTGTGTACAACAACGTCGGCAGACTGAACAAGGTCGTCAATCTTCACTGGGAGGAGGTCCTTTCCCGCGAACAGGAGGAGAGCGACTTTTACAATCTCAACGAAAACGCCGCAAAATGTACCCATATCTGCTGGGGCAGCGCCGCCCGCGACCGTATCGTAAGCCGGGGTGTACCGGCAAACAACGCGGTAATCACCGGCGCGATCCAGCTTGACTTTGTACGCCCCATGTTCGACGGTTATTTCAAGGACAGGGACGCGCTCGCCAAGGAATTCGGTCTCCCGGCGGACAAGCGCTGGATTCTTTACATAAGCAGCTTCTCATGCGCCCAGATGGATGACAAGGAGGTCAAAGAGCTCAATGAGATGACCGACCTTGATTTCGCCGGATTCAAAGCCGTCGGCGCCCGGTCCATGAAAACGACCCTCGAGTGGTTCGACCTATATCTGTCGAAACATCCGGACGAAATAATGATTTACCGCCCCCATCCCAGCGAATGGAACAGTCCCCCGCTGGACGATATGCGGGCCCGTCATTCCAATTTTTACGTTATAAACAATTATTCGGTAAAGCAGTGGGTCAAGGTATGCCAGCTTAACGTCACATGGATGAGCACAAGCCTTGCCGAGGTATATTTTGCCGGAAAATCCTGCGTGGTGGTACGTCCGGAGCCTCTGCACGACGACTACGACCCCGTAACCTACGAGGGCTGCGACGCCGCCGACAGCTACGAAAAAATGTCGGCCGCCTTTGCAACAGACAATCCCACGTTTCCGGTGGACGAGGACAGGCTAAAAAGCCACTACGACGTGGACCCGAATTACCCCGCTTACATGCGTATATGCGACCTTCTGGAGGAAACGCTGAAAAATCGCCCGCGTGACATTCCCTTCAGCGAGGGCTACAAACCGCATTTCAATTTTGCCAAATTCATCGTTCTTTTCTGCCTGAAGGCTATGAATGTTCTGCACATCAAATCCCACGCATTTGACCGGATTCTGGGGCGAAAAATTACCGATATGACCGAGCGCCTGATGGGATATTATTGCAAGGCCGCCGTGACAAAAGCCGAAACAGAGGCCAAAATAAACGAACTGAGGACCTTTATAGATGCCGCAAGATTCCCGGGACAATCTGAAACGTAATCTGTTTTTCAACACCGCCGGCAACCTCCTTTTTTTCGTGTGCCAGTGGCTGATTACAGGTCTGCTTGTAAAGAGCCTTGCTGTCACCGAGGACGTGGGAATAATCAACGCCGGTATGCTGGCCACCGCCAGCAGCGTGACCAATATGTTTATGGTACTCGGCGGATACGGCATGCGCAATTTCCAGGTATCGGACATCAGCGGCAAATACACCAACGGGACCTACATCCGCTCGCGAATTATAACAGTCACGGTATCGTTCGTGCTTGTTACCGGTTACGTTTTAATTTTGGGTTATTCTGCGGAACAGACTGTCTGCATATTCTTCTTTTACATCTGGAAAATAATCGAAACCGTCACCGATGTTTTCCACGGTTTCGCCCAGCGGGCCGACCGTATGGATGTCATCGGAATATCCTCTGCAGTCCGTGGTATTATATCCGTCGGCGCCTTCGCCGTAGTGTACAGCATTACACACAGCCTCATCACCGCTCTCGGAATATACGCCCTACTGTGCGTTGTATTCAGCGCCTGGTACGATATCTACCGCAACCGGGGCATGTACATGCCGATGGGACCCGCCGACAAAGACAGCTTACGGGATCTTCTGATTGAATGTCTGCCGCTTGCGCTGTACGCTTTCTGCACGACAACCACCGGTACAATTCCAAAGCTTTTCCTCGGCCGTATCTGGGGCGACAGCGTAATGGGCGTTTACGGTCTTGTAAATTCCCCGGTGCTGGTACTTCAAGTCGGCGTGGCGCTTCTGTTCGGGCCATTTGTGGTGCGCTTTGCACGGATGTACAGCGGCGGCAACCGCAAAGGATTTCTCAGGCTTACCGGGATAATCTCCCTTTGTGTAGTCGGACTTACCGGAATATGCATTGTCGGAGTACTGTTGCTCGGCAAATTCGGGCTTAATCTTCTTTACGGCGCCACGGTAGCGGAATACGACTATCTGCTCCCACCGATGGTAATATGCGCAGGACTTACCGCCCTTATGCAGTTGTTCTGCGTGCTTCTTACGGTCGTTCGGTGCATGAAGGGTCTGCTGATATCCACAGCAGCGTCCATGGCGCTCAGCGCAGCCGCCTCGGCCGTTTTGGTTCCCCGCTACGGTTTAAACGGTACCAACACCGCGGCAATAACCGCCATAGCGTTCGAGATAGTAATGCTGGGTATTTTCCTGTATAGAACCGTAAACCGCAAAAAACAAAAATGATGGGCTTATGCCCATCATTTTTTATTATCAGGTTATATCTTCTCCGCAAACCAGAAAATCAAAATTGCGGTATTCGTCGCTGACGTTCTGAAATACGTTGATAATCATGTCCGCATAGCGGCTCAGGTTTTTCCGCATATCGCCGTCGTCGGTAAGTACTATCGTAGTACCCTTCGCGAGCTGTGCAAGGCAGTCGGCAAGCGCGTCAAGATTGCCTCCGTAGTATTCCGGAAAACCCAGAGTTTTTGCAATGTAAATGTGGGTTTCCTCACGGGAGGTCATCTTTTTACCATCCAGAACAACAATATTCACAGGCTATTCCCCCCGTAAATAAGCTCAAAATGTCCGTAGTGGTCTTCGGTGTAGTACACAAGGCCGTCGCTGCTGTATACTATGCGTTTGGCTCCGCGCGAATTTGCATTCATTGTATCAATGTCGCATTCATAGTATGTGCGGTCCTTTGCATCGGGAAGCAATCCTTCGTAGTTTCCGAATCTGTCCCCGCCTATACTGCATCCGTAGAAATATTCATCAAGGCCTCCGCCGGACCATCCGGCGTTCCCGGCCTCTTTTTTTGTAACAAAATTGTCCGGCAGACATCCGTATATGTGAATATACAGGGCAACATCGTCTTTTGAGGTATAATGCCCGTTCTTATCGATAGCGGGCGTTTCGGGATTGTCCTCATTAAGTACGCCGATTGCGATTATGATAAGGAATACCGTGAGGATGATTCCGATAATCTTTTTTACTTTTGGGGACATAGTACTATCTCCATATACAGTTACTGTTCCGCTTTTACCTTCGCCGGCACAGGAAGCTGGGATATCAACACGGCGATCATAACAAGGGCGCATCCCTGAAACTCGCGTCCGGACATATGCTCGTTAAGTATAAGCCAGCCCGCAATGGCGGCGAAAACCGACTCAAGACTCATGATAAGCGAAGCCACCGAGGGCTCCGTAAGGCGCTGGGCGTATACCTGAATCGTATAAGCAATGCCGCTTGAAAATACGGCAGCGTAAAGAATACTCCATTTAGCGTTCATTATCGCGGCAACCGTCGGCTCCTCCGTAGCGAGCGCACCGATTATTCCTATAAGGCCTGCAGTGAAGTATTGGGCACAGCAGAAAACAAGCGGGTCGATATTCATGCCGGAATATTTGTCGACCATCAGAATCTGCACCGAGAAAAGAATCGCGCAGGCAAGGCATAAAATCTCACCCATGCCCACCGAAAAGTCATCCCGGACACAAAGGAAGTAAAACCCGGCTACGGCCACCGGAACGCATATTATCATAAGCGGGGATACCCTGCGGCCCAGCGCGAGGCCCATTAAGGGGACAAACAGGATATAGAGCGCGGTTACAAACGCAGCCTTTCCGGCTGTGGTATAGGTTATGCCGGCCTGCTGGGCACCTGATGCAAGGAAAAGAAATATACCGCAAAGCATACCGCTTTTAACCGAAAGAAGAGTGTCGGTTTTCGGGGTAGTGCTGTTTGCGTTTTTATTTCGTTTCAGAGAGCGTGATATAAAAATAACGGGCACCAGTACCAGAGAACCCAAAAGCATACGGGTCCCCACATATGTGAGGGGACCCACAAATTCCATGCCTGCGCTTTGGGCTACAAAGGCGGTGCCCCATATTATTGCCGTGAAAAACAGCATAATGCTGCCTTTTTGATTATTGATCATTCAGTCCCCGGTTTTGACAAGTTTATTTACTGCAGCGCATACCGCGCCGGTGATAATTGCGGATACGACAGCCTCAACTACGCCGTTGGTACCTGCAACGCCGGCAACCATGGCAAATACGGCCTTAGTGCTGATGCTGAAGACTTCGGCAAGCAGCGGAGTGAACAGAACGTAAAGCATTCCAAGATATAAAACGGTGTTCGTAAGGGAGCCTATACAACCGGCAAGAACGTACGCCGGGAATTTCTTCTCCTTGAAAAGCTTTAAAAAGCCCTTAAAAACCAGAGCAGTGACAACACCCACAGCAATACGTGGTATGAATGCCACAAGGAAATAAAGAAACGGGCTCTGGCCCACGGCAGTAAGCGCAACAATATCGGTTGTCTGGCCGGTGATGGCAAGAATGAAACACAGCAGACCCCACAGACCGCCGAGAATAACACCGGCCTGGGTTCCCAGGATAACAGCACCGATTACAACGGGAATATGGTAGATAGTCGCAACAATAGGTCCGACAGGAATGTTGCCTATGTTGAACAGCGTAAATACGATAATCAACGCGGCCAGAATGGAAAGGCGTGCCCAGTAACGAACAGACTGCTTTGTATTCATTTGCGTTCCCCCCTGAAAATGAGATATTATTATAAAAGGTACCGGATGTGAAAAGATTCACTCATATTTTGTGCCTTTAAATTATTATAATATAACCGAAGTTTATTAATTTCAAGGGGGAACCGAATTTATTATGCTAAAGCACATAGTCATGTGGCGTTTCAAAGAAAATTTTGATGGAAAGTCCAAAGAAGAGATGATGGAGCAGCAGCGCACCGACCTGCTGAAACTTCCCGAAAAGATCGACTGGATCCGCAGTATGGAAATCGGCAAAGATATTCTTCACAGCGAAAAATCCTACGACATGGCTCTCGTGACGGAATTCGACAGTATGGACGACATGGCCCGCTACCGCGATTTCCCCGACCACGCTGTGATAAGCACGCGCATGAAATCCTACGTAACCGACCGCGTAGTCGTGGATTACGAGTTTTAATTGCAAAAGAAATTTATATAGTGTATCTTGTATTTGTGCATATATTCAGTTCTATAATATATTAGGAGGCTCAGTATATGGCAACTAAAAAAACGGGTACAAAAGTTTCTGCCGCAGATAAAGAAAAGCTGCAGGCGGAGGTAGACCAGTCAATTAAAAACGCTGAAAAGCAAGGCCGAAAGATTGTCGAGGCCAAGGCAAACGCCGGCAAAAGCACAACGGGTCTGCGCATAGGCGCTGTAATTCTGTGGGTTTTAGGTCTCGCGTTTGAAATCGTCGCCATACTTATCCTCAACGGAAAGATCCCCTTCGGCGACATGTTCAACATGGACATAATGTACGGTATCATCATAGCCCTTGTTCTCGATATGATCGCCGTCATCATCGGAAGCCTGCTCTGGAAGAAAGCCAACCACATCCACCCGGCATCCAAGGCCAACAAGCTCACCTTCTGGCTGTGGAACAATATGGGCGTTATTACTGCCGTTATCTGCTTTGCCCCAATCATCATAATCCTGCTGAACAACAAGAATCTTGACAAAAAGTCCAAGAGCGTCCTCACCGTTGTCGCTGTTATCGCCCTTCTTATCGCCGGCGTAACCAGCTATGATTTCAACCCGATTTCCCAGGAGGATCTTGAAGATCAGGTAACGGAGACCGAGACACTGGGTCTTGAGCATGTGTATTACACCGAGTACGGCAACAGGATTCACTATTTCCCCGACTGCCAATACATCAAGGCATCATTCGAAAACAACAACGTTTACGAAGGCACAATGGATCAGGCACACGAAAGCGGCCTAACCGAAGTCTGCAGCAGATGCGCTTCCCGCGCCGCCGAGATAGTAGGTACCGGTGATTCCGTTGCCGATGTTGTCGGCGAAGTCGCTGAAGATTTAACAGAAGTTGTTGACGGTGCCGCTTAAGGGCATGAACAAGGTGATCAGTTAATTGATAATTGAAAATCAGGGCCCCGGTTCCGGGGCCCTTTACTGTATATACTATGAATGAGATTACTTTACAGGCCCCGGCCAAGATCAACCTGGGCCTTGATATAACCGGCCGTCGCCCCGACGGATATCACACGGTTGATATGATAAATATCAGCGTGTCGCTTTGCGATACAATAACCGTCCGCAAAAACGACCGCGCCGGTCTCCGTCTGTTCTGCGAAAACCCGTATGTTCCCTGCGATGAAACCAACCTTTGCGCCAGAGGGGCAAGAGCCCTTACGAAGGCCATTGGCGCCGACGGGTTCGACGCAGATATCACCATAATAAAAAGAATCCCCACACGCGCCGGACTCGGCGGAGGAAGCAGCGACGCGGCCGCAACAATGAAGGCCCTCGTAAAACTGTTCAATGTCGATATAAGCGAGCAGGCTCTGCTTGACGCCGGCCTTTCAGTGGGTGCCGACGTGCCCTACTGCCTTCTGGGCGGTGTGATGCGTGCGCAGGGAATAGGTGAGATTCTGACCCCAATCGACTGCCTTACCGAATTCAGCGTAAGCATCCTTATGCCGAAGGGCGGCGGTGTGTCCACACCGAAAGCATACAACGCCGTTGACAGCGTCTCGAATCCCCGCCATCCCGATATCGAAGGGCTTATCAATGCCCTTAAAAAGGGCGATTACGATGCCATAAGAGATAAAACGGGAAATGTATTCCAGGAAGCCCTGCCCTCTAACTTAACAAAACGTGCAATCGATATACTTCTAAAAGCCGGTGCATTCTCCGCCTGCCTTTCCGGCAGCGGGGCCGCAATATTCGGTCTTACCGCGCCGGGTATAGAAATAAACAAAGCCATGCTCTACGGGTACTCCCGCGATAACTATTCTGTCTATCCCGGCCTGACGGTTTATTGATCCAATCTTCCTCATCTTAACTTATTGTATAACATGCAATTTATATACATGTAGGATAAATATAATCGGAAGCAACTTAAAAGTTGTCCGCAAATGTCCGCATTTGTCCGCAGATGTCCATGTTGATTTATGATATAGTTATACTAAGAAAAATTTGAAAACAGCCGATAGGCATCTGTTCATAAAAAAGTGAACAGATTGTCTGACGGCTTTTTTATTGGGCAAAAAGAAGGTGATTGTCATATAAGTAAAGTATCATAAACAGGCAATACATATGTATCATTGTGAAAGGGGAAAAACTATTGTCAATTGAATGGAAAAACATGACGCCAGAAACCTATCAGAATATGGATGCGGTGCGCGATGATCTGCTTCCCGCAAAGAAGAACGGAATATCGGTGCTGAATCAGAACTGCTACACGGTATTCCTTGAGGACCCGATGCTGAAATGTGCAATAAGGCACAACGTGCTGACAGACGGCATAGATATAGTAAGGCCGGTGGGCTGGAACCGTAAAAGCCCGGCGATGAACGACACCGACCGGATATATCTGCTGCACTATTTCGAGGAGTTTTACGGAATCAGCAACGAAAAAGCAATCAACGACGCCGCAAGGCTGATCGCGGAAAACTGGAACTACCATCCCATTAAGCAATATCTGAGTTGTCTTAATTGGGACGGCGTAGAACGCGTGCAACACGCGCTTCATCATTTTTTAGGTGCGGAGGAGAACAGTTTCAATTATTTTTGCCTGATGATGTTCATGCAGGGCGCATTGGAAAGGGTTTTCCACCCGGGCTGCAAATTCGAATACATGCTGTGCCTTACGGGAGGCCAGGGCGCGGGAAAATCAACGTTTTTCAGGTTTCTCGCCCTGAAGGACGAATGGTTTACCGACGACGCAAGGGACCTTCGCGACGCGAAGATTTACGAAAAGCTGCGCGGTCACTGGATAGTTGAACTTCCGGAGATGCAAGGCACAAAGGACGTTGAGGCTACAAAAGCCTGCGTAAGCAAAACGAGCGATACCTACCGCACACCCTACAGCACTGCGGCGGAGGACAGACCGCGTTGCTGCGTATTCGGCGGTACAACAAACAAACCGGACTTCATGCCGTCGGACAAAACCGGCAACCGCAGGTTCCTTCCTATACAGTGTCATCCCGAACATGCAGAGCAGCATATCCTGTACGATGAAAAGGCATCGCGCGTCTATATCGAGCAGATGTGGGCCGAGGTGATGGAAATGCGCCGTACAGGCAATTATTTCCTTAATCTGCCATCCGATGTGGAAAAGCATCTGCGCGATTACCAGTCGGCCTTTATACAGGAGGACACCGTGGAGGGCATGATTTTCGATTATCTTGAAAACTACGCCGGGAAAAAGGTGTGCAGCATGCAGCTTCATCACGATGCGCTGCACCGTATTTATGATCCGTCACGGAAGGAAACCAACGAGATATGCGACATAATTAACGCCGGGATTGCTAACGGAGATCTGAAGGGTTGGAGAGCGATAAAAAGCACAAGCCGTTTTCCGGGATACGGAATACAAAAAGGCTGGGAGAAAATACCAGGCTGCTCAGAAAGCGTCTTAAACCTGTCAAAGTAAAAACAGTAAACCCGTTTACACCTGAAGGACTTCGGTTTATCTCCCGGTTTACATCCCAAACCTTTGTTATTACTGCATTTAATAACTTTTGTAAACCAAATATATGTAAACAGATAAAAAAGATTATATAAGTACATTATCAGAAAAGGTGCAAGAAACTTGCATTCATTGGCAAGAACTAAAACATCTTTTTGTCCGGTTTACGTAAACCGGTTTACATAGAATAAATGATAATCAAGACTTAGTAAAAGAAAAACCGGTCCGCTCAGTCATTACGATCTGAGCGAGCCGGTGATATATTAGTCTTCAGGAGTTATTCCCGTAGAATTCAATTAGTATTCAGCTGCTTTACCTGAAAATCGTGGCTGTAAATTTCACTGCCTT
>CAYUOH010000019.1:0-26350 GCA_964446385.1 uncultured Oscillospiraceae bacterium
CGCCCGAAATTTTATGATTTCGAGTCAGGGCCGTTATGACCACTTCGATACCGCTCCATATTTACAACATTGTGATTTTAGCATACCGGTGCTGTAAAAATCAATGAGGCTCGGCTTTGGATTTACGAAGGTCGCGAAAAAAATCCGAAAGCACCGCAGAACACTGTGCTTCAAGTACTCCTCCGGTTATTTCGGGGCGGTGGTTGAATGGCATATCGAACAGATTGCATACGCTTCCGGCGCAGCCGGCTTTGGAGTCCCGGGCACCGTATAGAAGGCGCACAATCCGGCTGTTGATAATTGCTCCGCTGCACATGGGACAGGGTTCCAGTGTAACGTAAAGGTCACAATCCACCAGGCGCCACCCTCCCAGAGCTTTGCAGGCCTGATCTATTGCGGAAAGCTCTGCATGACACAGAGCGTTCTTTTCAATTTCGCGGCGATTGTGGGCACGGGCAATTACTTCGTCGTATCTGACCACCACGGCACCTACAGGCGTTTCGCCTTCTGCGGCAGCCAGTGCAGCTTCCTCAAGGGCAATTGTCATGAATTCTTCGTCCCGCGTCATATTAATCACCTGCCTCTATTTGATTATACACCCCGATATTTGTTTGTATCAATTGTACAGGTGTGCTAAAATCACTTTAGTAGTGAAATGATGAGAATTAGTAAAGCAAAAACAAAACATACGCGCCTACCGGCGATAATCGTCTCCATACTCGCGGCGATTCTTTTGCTGTACGGTTTTTTCATTATGCCTGGATGCAAAAAGGATACCGTTGATGAAACAGACCCCAATGAGACTGTCTCCGGCGATAATAAAACCGGTGATGATGAGACAGATGCTGTTGTTACAAAGGTAGACAAACATCATTACGATAAGGTTATGCTTGAAAAAACCAAAGACATGGGTGAACAATACGTTGAAGAGACCCTGTTTGTCGGCGACAGCAATACCTACCGTTACATGATGTACGGCTATGCCACACTGGAAAACGACATCGGCATCGTCGGTATGGGCGTCAGGGAGTTTCCCACAGAAAAATGCGTAAAGTTCAAGGGCAGGGATTACGTTACAATACCCGAAGCTATAAAAATATACCAGCCTCGCAGGATAGTGCTCTGTTTCGGCACCAATGATACCGCACTTTCGGAAAAGGTATTCCGTAAAGGTTATTCCGATATGATAGACAAAACCCGCAAGGCCTGGCCCTACGCCGACATTATTTTAAGTGCCATTCCTCCTGTCGCGCTGGACAGGGACTACACCAACGTTTCCATGAAGGCGATTGACGCCTTCAATAAAATAGTGCTCGAGCTTGCGGAACAAAAGGACTGCTATTTTCTCGACAGTACCGAGGTGCTCAAGGACGAAAAGACCGGATACATGATTTACGGATATAATATGGTTGACGGTGTTCATCTTGATCAGAAGGGAACAAAAGCCTACTTTGAATATTTCCGAACCCACGGCCTTTCAAACGACGATTTGCGCCCGGATAATCTCGCGAAGGTTCCCGAGCGTGACGAGACTGATCCTCACATCATCGAGAATGAGATAATATACTATGCCAGCAAGATACAGATAGAGTTTTACCCCAACGATACAGCTATGGGTTACGTATCGGGCAGCACCAACCAGATTGTACGCGGAGGACGAAGCTGTACAGCCGTTAAGGCCGTGGCGAATGAAGGTTACAAATTCTCGAAATGGACATGTTCCTCCGGCAGTATTGCGGATGTATATAATGAAAACCTTGTTTTCGAGGTACCGCTGAAGCAGAAGGACAGTATTTCTGTGGTTGCCGAATTTGAACCCATCGGATACTCCGTTTCGGTCCTATCCGATACCAAGAACTGCTCGGCCTGGATTACACAGAGTGACGGAAGTGATTTCTCCGGACTTGCGGCGGCGGGCGATACATTGCGTATAGGCGTCAGTGCCGCAGACGGTTACGAATTTGACGGTTTTTATTATTCGGACGGAAGTCCCTGCAGCCTGCACTATGAAGGCGGATACTACTACATAACCGTGAATAGTTCTGTAGCGCTAAAGGCTGTATTTAAGCCGGTCGAGCCTGAACCTGAGCCTGAACCTGAGCCTGAACCGGAACCCGAGCCGGAACCGGAACCCGAGCCTGAGCCGGAGCCTCCTGCAACACCCTAGATACAATCCGGGTCCGAATCCAAACAGGAAGGCGGATAAAATATCTCTCCGGTGTCTCTTGACCTTTTTGTCTATTGAATGTAATATATTTATTGTTAATATTATATAGGCTGTGACGAAGACAGTATCCCGGAAATGGATGCCATAGCGAGGCGGGGTTGGTGAAAGCCCGCCGCATACCGGTCCGTGGTGAACATCACTTCCGAGCCCCGGTACCAACGCCGTTTTTTTACGGTCAGTAGCAGCCGGCGCGAGCCCCGCGTTACTGGGGCAGCATATGTTTGTATGCCTATGGGTGGTTAACGAAACAACGCTTTTGCGCCTTCGTCCCGTACGGGACGAAGGTTTTTTATTTCGGGAAGGAGTAAAAGATGTACGAAAAGGTTAATGCCAACCGCGATTTTGTAGCGTCGGAAAAGAAAATAGAAAAATTCTGGGCCGAAAACAAAATCTTTGAAAAGAGCATAGAGGACCGCAAGGATTCACCTATTTATATGTTCTACGACGGTCCCCCCACGGCCAACGGCAAACCCCATATCGGCCACGTTCTTACACGTGTTATTAAGGACCTGATTCCCAGATACCAGACCATGAAGGGCAGGCAGGTCCCCCGCAAGGCCGGATGGGATACTCACGGTCTGCCCGTGGAGCTTGAAGTTGAAAAGCTTTTGGGTTTTGAAGGTAAGGAAAATATCGAAAAATACGGTATCGCCCCCTTCATAGAAAAGTGCAAGGAAAGCGTATGGAAATACAAGGGCATGTGGGAGGATTTCTCCTCCACAGTCGGTTTCTGGGCCGATATGGAAAATCCCTATGTAACATACGACAATAATTATATTGAATCCGAGTGGTGGTCCCTGAAGAAGATCTGGGAGAAAGGTCTGCTTTACAAGGGTTACAGAATTGTGCCATACTGCCCCCGCTGCGGAACACCGCTGGCAACCCACGAGGTAGCCCAGGGTTACAAGGATGTTAAGGATCGCAGTGCCATCGCACGTTTCAAATGTGTTGATGATGACGCATATTTCCTGGCATGGACTACAACCCCCTGGACTCTGCCCAGCAACGTGGCGCTGTGCGTCAATCCGGAATTCGATTACGTCAAGGTACATGCCGCCGACGGCTATACATACTGGATGGCCGAGGGCTTGCTTGAAAGCGTTCTTCACGAGGGATGGGAAATACTCGAACGGGTAAAAGGCAAAGACCTTGAATACCGCGAATACCTGCCCCTGTTTGACTTTGCAAAGCTTGATAAAAAGGGCTACTACGTTGTCTGCGCCGATTACGTAACGCTTACCGACGGTACCGGAATCGTTCATATAGCTCCCGCTTTCGGTGAAGATGACTATCAGGTAGGTAAAAAGTATGACCTGCCTTTCCTGCAGCTTGTGGATTCCAAGGGCGAGATGACCGCCGAGACTCCCTGGGCCGGTACTTTTGTAAAGAAAGCCGATCCCCTGGTACTCGAGTATCTTGACAAACGCGGCCTGCTGTTCAGTGCACCTTACTTCACCCATAGCTATCCCCATTGCTGGCGCTGTGACACCCCGCTGATATACTATGCCCGTGAAAGCTGGTATATAAAAATGGAGGATGTCCGGGACGATATGGTGGCAAACAACAACACCATCAACTGGATTCCTCCCTCCATCGGTCAGAAGCGGTTCGGAAACTGGATAGAAAATGCCCAGGATTGGGCGCTTTCCCGTAACCGTTACTGGGGCACGCCGCTGCCAGTATGGGAATGCAGCTTCGGACACCGTCACGTTATCGGAAGCATAGCCGAGCTTAAATTAATGTCTGACAACTGCCCCGACGATATTGAGCTTCACCGCCCGTACATTGACGAGGTTACTATAAAATGTCCCGAATGCGGCGGCGAAATGCACCGTGTTGAGGAAGTTATAGACTGCTGGTACGACAGCGGCAGCATGCCCTTCGCCCAGTGGCATTATCCGTTTGAAAATCAGGATATCTTCGAGAAGACATTCCCGGCCGACTTTATCTCCGAGGCTGTGGATCAGACCCGTGGCTGGTTCTATTCGCTGCTGGCAATTTCCACGCTGATATTCAACAAGGCTCCCTACAAGAATGTTATAGTTCTCGGCCTTGTACAGGATGAGAACGGCCAGAAGATGTCCAAGTCCAAGGGAAACGCCGTCGATCCTTTCGATGCTCTGGACGCCTTCGGAGCCGACGCAATCCGCTGGTACTTCTATGAGAACAGCGCTCCCTGGCTGCCAAACCGCTTTTATGCCGATGCTGTGCTTGAGGGTCAGCGCAAGTTCCTTGGAACGTTCTGGAACACGTATGCTTTCTACGTTCTGTACGCCAATATCGATGAGTTTGATCCCACAAAGCATACCCTCGACACATCAAAGCTGGGCATCATGGACCGCTGGATACTCTCCCGTATGAACAGCCTGATTCTTGAGGCCGACAGCGACATGGCCGACTACAAGATCCCCGAAACCGCGCGTGCACTGCTGGACTTCACCGACGAGCTTTCCAACTGGTATGTCCGCCGCAGCCGTGAACGTTTCTGGGGCAGCGAAATGACACAGGACAAGATAAACGCCTACATGACGCTTTACACAGTTATTGTTACCCTGTCCAAACTCGCAGCGCCAATGATTCCTTTCATGACTGATGAAATCTACCGCAACCTGGTATGCAACATTGACAAAGACGCCCCCGAAAGCATCCATCTCTGCGATTATCCTGTTGCCGACGCATCCCTTATAGACGAGGATCTTGAGCGCGGCATGGCCGAAGTTCTTAAGATTGTCGTTCTGGGACGTGCCGCCCGAAGCGAGGCCAACATTAAGAACCGTCAGCCTCTGTCCATGATGTATGTCGGCGGTGCTGAGGCTCTGGGTCATATGTTCAGTGATATTGTTGAGGACGAGCTTAATATCAGAAACGTCGAGTTCACCGACGATATGAGCCGTTTCTCGTCATACAATTTCAAGCCCCAGCTTCGCACGCTTGGGCCTCGTTTCGGCAAACGCCTGGGCGAAGTACGCAATATTCTTTCAACACTGGACGGCTCTGCAGCAAAGGCAAAGCTTGACAGTGACGGATATATTGTAATCCACACAGCCGACGGAGATGAAAAGCTTTCCTCCGACGACCTGCTTATCGAGGCCGCGAAGGTCGAGGGCTTTGCAAGCACATCCGAGGGCGGTTACACGGTGGCTTTGGACACAACCCTTACCGATGAGCTCGTAGCCGAGGGCTACATGCGTGAAATCGTCAGCAAGGTACAGTCCATGCGTAAGGACGCCGGGTTCGAGGTTATGGACAGTATCGTTCTGGGTATCGAAACCTCCGAGAAGCTTGCCGCGGTCGTTAAAGCCTACGAAGCTGATATTTGTCACGATGTGCTTGCATCAGGCATTAATTACGGGGTTCTTG
Source organism: uncultured Oscillospiraceae bacterium (assembly GCA_964446385.1). GTDB lineage: Bacteria > Bacillota > Clostridia > Oscillospirales > Ruminococcaceae > CAYSRC01. The sequence goes on from CAYUOH010000019.1 coordinate 5,588, forward strand.
ACGGCTATACGGCCGAGTGGGATATTAACGGCGAAAATGCGAAATTATCCGTAAGAAAGCTGTAATTGCCTATTGATTTATCACAATCATAGTGATAAAATAATTCGTACTGCACGGCAATCAAAGGAGGTGGTACCATGCCGAATATCAAATCACAGAAAGACCGCGTGAAGACCAATGCAATAGAAACATCACGCAACAAAGCGGCTAAATCCAATCTACACACCGCTTTAAAGAAGGCAGAGGCTGCCATCGTTTCAGAAGGTGCCGACAAGGCCGCGATTGTTGCCAAGGCTAGCAGCGTTATTGACGTTGCTGTACGCAAGGGCGCTATCAAAAAGAACGCTGCCAATCACAAAAAGGCGGCTTTTGCCAAGAAGGCCAACGCCTAACGAAAAATGCCTATGTCGCCGACTGTCAAAGGTCGGCGATATTTTTTTAGCTGCAGTCGCTTGAAAGGTAGACATTATATTATGGAATGGAACGAGCTTAAAATACACATTGCCTCCGCTGACTTGGAAACCGCCGAAGCCGTAGCCACAATGACGGTGCCCTACGGGTTTTATTCGGAGGATTATTCCGATATGGATGAGATGCTTCCCAAAGTCGGCCGCGAGGATTATGTCGACGCAGATCTTCTTGCAATGGACCGTACAAAGGCTGTAATTCATATTTATCTGCCGGAGAATACCGACCCCGGCGAGCTGAGATATTATATAAACGACCTGCTGGACAACACGGGGATAGAGTATTCCACGGAAGTTTGCTTTATCGGCGAGGACAACTGGAGCGAAAACTGGAAGAAATACTACAAACCCGAAAAAATAGGGGAGCGTCTGGTTATCTGTCCAAGCTGGGAGAAATATGATGCGGCCCCCGGTGAGGTCGTTATGATGCTGGATCCGGGTGCTGCCTTCGGAAGCGGCAAGCATGAAACCACATCGCTTAGTCTGTGTCTTATCGAAAGTCATCTCAAACCCGGTATGAAAGTTCTCGACATAGGGTGCGGAAGCGGTGTTCTTTCCGTTGCAGCGGATCTTCTGGGTGCCGAATACGCTTTGGGTGTAGATATTGACCCCAATGCAGTAAAGGTGGCTCTTGAAAACGCCGGAAACAACGGCCTTGAAGAAAACAACTATTTTGCACTTACCGGTGACATCACGGAGGACCCCGCTTTCGAAGCTCTCGTGTCAGACGGATATGATATGCTGTGCGCCAACATCGTGGCGGACGTTATCATGAGCATGCAGGATATTTTCTATAAGAAGCTGGTGCCCGGTGGAAGGCTGATCGTCAGCGGAATCATTGACCGCCGCGCCGACGAAGTTTCATCATCGCTGGAGCAGGCCGGATTTATCGTACAGGAAAAGCGCGAGCTCAACGGATGGGCCGCCTTCTTGCTTCGCAAGCCCCAGGTGGAGGAATAAAAAATGTATTACTCACATCCGGACGAAACCGCACAGAATCTATTTATGTCCGCCTTAGGCAAGACGCCGCAGGCGGGCTTTTGCGCCTGTGGGCGTACTGAGCTTCTCGGAAATCACACCGACCACCAGAACGGAAAGGTTCTGGCATCAGCTGTGGATCTGTGTTCCGTCGCCAGTGTTTCGGGAAACAGCGACGATATAATTCGGATTCATTCAGATGGGTTCGGATACTGCGAAATCAACACCGCTGACCTTTCACCCGTACCTTGGGAGAAGGGAACCACGTCAGCGCTTGTGCGGGGCGTCGCCGCATGCTTCAAAGCAGCAGGGTATGATGTCTTCGGTTTTGACGCCGCCGTGGCATCGAATATTCCTGCAGGGAGCGGTCTTTCAAGCAGTGCCGCCTTCGAGGTACTGCTCGGAGTGATCATTAACGATTTGTTTAATGACTCAAAAGCAGACCCGTTGACCGTATCCGTGCTTGCGCAGAAAGCCGAAAATGAATATTTCGGCAAACCCTGCGGACTTATGGACCAGACCGCTTCGGCTGTGGGAGGCGTAGTCGCTATTGATTTTGCTGACAGTGAAAATCCCTCAGTGAAAAAAATCAACGTCAGCTTTTCGGATATGGGCTATGATCTTTGTTTAATTGACACGCAAAGCAGTCATGCCGACCTTACGGGAGAATACTTTGCAATTACAGATGAGCTTGCCTCGGTTTGCACATATTTCTACAAAAAATACCTCAGGGAGGTCCCCGAGGCATTATTCTTTGATAATATCGGAGCTCTGCGCCGGGCTTGCGGCGACAGGGCGGTAATACGCGCAATGCATGTATTCGCCGAAAACGATCGGGTTTCAAAAGCTGTGGTCGCGCTTGAAAAGAGCGATATCGAAAGGTATCTTGAGCTGGTATTGAAATCCGGACAGTCGTCGTTTGAATTTCTTCAGAACGTGGTGCCGGCCGGATCGGTACTCAATCAGCCTGCGGCGCTTACACTTGCGCTGGCGCAAAAGTATTTAGACGGCCGCGGAGCCTGCCGTATTCACGGCGGAGGCTTCGGAGGTACAATTCAGGCCTTTGTCCCCCGGGATTTTACGGACCAGTTTACCACAGAGATGAACCGCGCTGCAGGTAACGACGTGTGCCGTGTTCTGGGAACCGGCTTGCCCGGAGGATGCAGGATTTTTTAATACCGACTAATTACTTAAGTCTGGGAACATATGCGATGGTCTGGGATTTTTCTTTCATGGTATATAAAACCACATATACCGGATTGCCTTCGTCGTCAAACTGGTGTTCAACGCGGTGTGCGTCGGCAATCATCTGGATCTTCATTACATCGCCCAGCGAGTACTGGTCGTCGTTAAGTCCGCTCCATTTTCCAAGCGTGGTGTCGCTTCCGTTGCTTCCGAAAATCTTGTAGCTTCCCAAAGCGAAACGCTCGCCCATATGGTTATTTGCCTTGTCGGCAATAGCGGCGGCCCGGATTATGCCGGTAACTTCATCGGTGTAGCAGCCCTTGGCGGCGATGTTGATGTTAAGCTTGCTAAGCTGGTTTCCGTCACCGTCCTCGCGGGGGGATTCATAGTAAACGTCGGTTTTGCCGATGATTGGCGTATACGAGGGTTCGTCGTTCAGTTTGATTTCATGGCCTGTGCTTTCATTACGAAGGTACAGGCTTTCATTGTCTTCAATATCCTGGAAAATAATCCAGTCCTCGAGAAAGAAGTAGGGATAGGCAACCTGACGGTCGATGACCGTTTCAAGACTGCCACCCTCGAGATCGGTTGAGACATATTTATTCTCGCTGTCAGTAAAATACAGACGGCCGTCTTTCATTTGCATGAAATCGGCGACTCCTTCATAAATAACCTGTATATCCTTGCCATCGGGAAGCATGGATTTGATGCCGGTGGCGGTAACATAATAGATCCGCTCGCCGTCGGTGCAGATGTACAGGGGATATTCATCATCGAGGAGCTCGGGCTGGCCCATCTCTACATAGTCATCGAGGTAGATGACGGTCAGTCTTCCGAAATGGAACTGAGCGTTCTGGTCCAGAACGGAACCGTAAAGATATCCGTCGAAGTCAATATATGCACCCTGCAGCATATAGCTGCTCATAGAAAGGGTATCTTCTGTTTCAAGATAGGGATCAAATGTCAGCCAGGGCATAGCGTCAAGGTCGCTTGGCCCGACCGAGGCCGCCATCTCGATTTCCTTGCCGTCGTAATTGAAAACAAGATTTTCACCGTCGAGGTTTGCGCTGGCGCTGACACCGGAATAATCTATTTCGGAGCCTCCGTCCGCATTGAAATCCAGCTCGGCCTTTGTGATGTCGCCGGACCAGTCAAAACCGATACCGGTGCCGTTTTCGACAAGCACGCCTATGCCGCCGCGGTTGAACTGCAGGACCATGCCATTGTCCGCAACCCATGTGTCGTAAATGGTAACTTCGGGTTTTTCGTTCTCTTCATCGTCGTTAGCCTGGCTGTAGTCGGATTTCCCCGACGATTTTCCGCATGCGGTAAACAGCATAACTGCAGCAAGCGCCAAAGCCAGAAGTACAAGGATATATTTACGCTTGAACATTTGTATATTGTTTCCTTTCGAATAAGGGATATGTACTGAATATTATATACCATTTTAAGACGTTAAAATCAATCAGATTGAAATAACGCCGTAATATATGTAAAATATAAGTTGTGTTATTATAACCAAAATATTCGCGGAGGTATAACGGAGTATGAACGTACTTGAAGAAGCGCTGATTTTTGCTATCCGTGCCCATGAAGGCCAGAACCGCAAGAGAGGCAAAATTCCGTATATCCTTCATCCCGCAGAGGTTGCGTCGATTATCGCCACTATGACGTCGGACCTTGAGGTAATGGCCGCAGGGGTTCTGCACGATACAATTGAGGACTGCGGCGTGGATCCCAACGAAATCAGGGAAAGATTCGGGGCCCGCGTTGCCGCTCTGGTCATGGGCGAATCCGAGGACCGCGAATCCGCCTCCGGTCCGGAGGAGAAGACCTGGATGAAACGCAAGGAGAAATCTCTCGTTATGCTTCAGACGACTTCTGACATCAACATCAAAATACTGTGGCTTGGTGACAAGCTTTCGAATATACGTTCATTTGCCCGCCAGTACCGCGAGGAAGGCGACGCGATGTGGTCAAACTATCACCAGAAGGACCCTAAAATACAGGAATGGTACTACAGAACCATCGCCGAAAACACAGCCGAGCTTGCAAAAACCGGTGCATACAAAGAATATTGCGCGCTTGTGGATGAAGTTTTTAAAAAGGTGGAGAAATAAAAGACTTGCGCAGAATTCTATATCATGCACACTCTTGAATTCTGATTAATATGAGGTATTAAGAAATCGGCAGATGAATAAAAAAACTACCAAAATATTACAGGCAGTAATTTACGCAGCCGCGATTCTATCGCTGCTTGCGATGATAGCCTTTATAGTTCTGTCAACGTCGGGCGGAACAGATGACGGCAGTTTTCTTGCCGCCCATCCTGCTATAGATTCTGTCTATTCCTTTATAAAGACCACTCCGGGCTACCTTTGCTGCATTTTTGTTCCGTTTATAATCCTGATCATCATGCTGGGCATCAACGCGTTTCTGAACGTACGCCTTGCAAGTCAGGCTGCTGAAATCGAGGCTGCTATTCCAGCCGAAGAGGGTGAATATCCCGTCGGAGATTTTGAGAATGTCCCATTAAGACCGTACGATGCTGGTTCTCAAAAATTCCCGAAGAAAGAGGCTCAGCCCACTCCGAACGCTGATTTCAGAAATGAAGGTGCCTTTGATTTCGCTAATGGCTTCAGTTTTGGAAGCCCCACCGGGGTTGCAAAAAAATCCGTCCGGGAAAATGCCTTTGTAGTTTCATTTGAAAATTTCAAGGTAAATTCTGAAAAGCCTGAGCCTGCGCCTGTTGACGTTGTGCAGACCGGCCGTGCAATGGATGCGGAGGCTGTTAGTACTCAATCCGAAGAAGCGCAGTCTGATATCAAGTTCGAATCGGATATACCGGTTACCGAAAGTGTAAACGTAACCGACTGGCTTAACGATACGGTTATAGTCGACAACATCGCCCCGGAAAAACCTGAGGAGTTCGTTATACCTTCTGCGGAGGGTGAACCTGTACTGCAGGAGATTGAGACCGAGTCTCAACCCGGTATTGATCCGGATGTCTGGGCTCAGCTTACTGAAGTTGTATCTGAGGAACCTGAGCCGGTTGTCGAACCGCCAGCTGAAGAACTTACCGCGGGTGAAAACATAACCGACTGGCTTAAGGAAACCGATATCCTCAGTGATACCGCTCACGCTGATGTGTCTGTTACGCCGGTAACAGAACCTCTGCCTGTCGAATCCGAACCCGTAATAACCGCTGCTGAAGAAATTCCCGTTCCTGATGATGAGGAAAACGGAGTGAAAGATGACGAGTGGACCCGGTTTGCCGACGCAGTCGACGCCGCGGTTGTTAGCGGACCGGAATTTGAGGAGACCTCAATTTCCCGACCTCTTACGGACGACAATTCCGATAAACCTGAACCTTTCTTTTTAACTGATCTTGATGATATCATCGGAACTGACGAGAAATCCGACGGAGAAATCCGGGAACAGGCCGCTCTTCTGAGCGGAAGCGAGTTTGAGAGCCGTCTTTGGGAGAACGTGGATAACGTACTGGAGGGCGGCGACTTGATGCAGTCCGACATCTTTTCCGATGTTCCTGAGGAAGAAACCAGTGACGATCTGATTGACCCGGCGGAGGACGGCGGTCTTACCGATCCGTCTACACTGTTCGACATAATAGATAAGATTGATAATCTTTAATGAACAAGATGAAAAATACCGGAAATAAAAATAAATATCTGCGCAACGCTCTTATATATTTTATTATGATGTTGCTTTGCTGCGCTGCGCTGTTATCCTCAACATATATTCTCGTAAAGGGAAACAATGATACGGAGCCTGGGTCGCAGGATCTTTCTGACTCTCCGGTTGAGGACAAAACATTGGCCGGCACCGATGGGAATACAGTGCCTGATACCGTAGACGGCACATATGCCACTCTTTCCCGCGCGGAGTTTACCGACGGGGTTCCCGCTGTTATTACGGACAATCTGTATGCAAATACCGTATGGAGCCCGGGTACCGAACGTACCGAAAAACTCGCTGTGTGCAACGGTGGAAGTATGCCGCTGGCGTACGAAATTCTGCTGTACGTGATAAATGATAACGATGATTTTTCGATTGCTCCTGATTTAATACTTTCCCTTTCGGGCAGCCACAATCTTGAAACTAATCTTTCCGATGCGCACAGCACAGTTGTTGCCCGTTCCGACACAATGATTCAACCCGGCGAGGTGCGCAATTTCGATATTACCCTTTCGCTGCCCGCATCTGCGCAGCAGGGAAGTGATTCGTTTTCGCTGTGTCTTATTCTGGGAGCACTGGACGATGCGGGAAATACCGTCGTTTCCATAACCGGCGACCGCCTGGACTACGTGCCTGTAACAGTCCCCGCCAACAGCGAGATTCTGCTGGGCAGTACATCGTATACGCTTCGTCAGCAGAGCGGCACAGTACAGTCCGGTCTGAAGTTTACCGGAAAGGGCGATACCTCAATCACTCTGGACGACACTTTTGCAGACGACGGTCTTACCGTGTATATGAAAGACTGCGGTCTTTACAATCTGAATCTTTATCTGCCTGCGGCAAGCATTTTCAATAACTGCGATTTCAGGACAGAAAACAGCATGAGTATTACTGCAGATTTGCAGGCGCAGTTCGATGGGTGCCGTTTCGACAAAAATGTTGTGGTGAACGTCCCCAATCAGGAGGCGGGAAGTCTCCCTGAATTCACTAACTGCGTAAATGAACCGGCTGTAGTAAAAAGATAATTCAATACTTGCGATTTTATCCGGGCCTTTGGGCCCGGTTTTCAAAATACCATTGATTATACAGAGGACACCGATATGAAAGTAGTACTGCAAAACCTTACCAAGCGCTTTCCCAACCGAAAGAAGGGCGGGCCGGAAGTAGTTGCTGTCGACAATTTCAATATCGAAATACCCGACGGCAAGCTGATCGGGCTTCTGGGACCTTCCGGCTGCGGAAAGAGCACCTGCCTTAACCTGATATGCGGTCTGGAAACTCCTACCGAGGGCAGAATTTTCTTTGGTGAGGAGGATATTACCGACCTTCCTCCGGAGCGCAGGGGAGTGGGAATGGTGTTCCAGAGCTACGCGCTGTACCCCCATCTTACGGTGCTTCAGAACATAATGTTCCCTCTGCAAAATTTTAAAGGTGACAACCGTCTGAGCAAAGAGGAAATGGTAGAAAAGGCCGGCGAGGCTGCAAAGATCGTCCATATAGACGAACTGATGAGCCGCCTACCGAGCGAGCTTTCCGGCGGTCAGCAACAGCGCGTTTCCATAGCCCGTGCTCTTGTAAAGATGCCGCGCATTCTCCTGCTTGACGAACCCTTAAGCAACCTTGACGCCAGACTGCGCCTTGCCACACGCGAGGAGCTTCGCCGCATTCAGGTTGAGACCGGGATCACCACCGTGTTTGTTACCCATGACCAGGAAGAGGCCATGAGTATCAGCGATATGATTATCGTTATGAAAGAGGGCGTCATCAACCAGACAGGCAAACCGCAGGATGTTTACGACAGCCCGGTAAACTTGTTCGTGGCAAAATTTCTCGGGACCCCGGCTATCAATATGTTCAAAGGCAGCATAAAGGGCGGACTCCTTTATATTGGCGACAATGCCGTGCTTGCCGCGCCCGGAGCCGGAGACAGAGACGTTTATGCCGGCATTCGCCCCGAGGGTTTTATTCCCGATGAAAACGGGCCTTTTGAGGCAAAGCTTATAAATGTTGAGGTTATGGGCCGCGATACAAGCGTGATATCCTCGCACCCTGCCTGCGAAAGCGCAAGCGTCCGCAGTATAATCAGTACCGAGGATATGGTGGATACCTCAAAGGAAACCGTGCGTTTCTCGCTTAAACCCTACAAGACGCTAATATTCGATTCCGAAACCGAAGAACGCATTTACTGCGAACTCAGGAGGGAGGAAACCCTATGAATTACAAAAGCCGGAAGGGATGGCTGTACCTGCTGCCCGCCATGGCGTTTCTGGGGCTTTTCATGCTGTATCCTCTGGTGGACGTTTTGGTGTACTCCTTTGAGGAGGGCTACAACAGCGCGTCCCAGACATTTTTCGGCACAGGTCTGTACAACTTCTCATATGTTCTTCATGACCCTTATTTTCTGCAGGCTCTAAAAAACACCTTTGTGCTCGTTATAATTACGGTACCTCTTTCCACAGGCATCGCGCTGCTGATATCCCTGGGCCTGAACAGCATAAAGGGCCTTAAAGACCTGTTCCAGACCGTATTTTTCCTGCCCTATGTTACAAATACGCTGGCGGTGGGTCTTGTTTTCATGATCCTTTTCAAAAAGACGGCATACACCGACGGCCTTGTAAACCTGATTATAAGCATGTTCGGCGGCATCGGCGTTGATTTCATCGACGGTCCCCACTGGGCCAAGATGTTCGTGCTGTGCTTCTATATAATATGGGTGGTTATGCCCTTTAAAATTCTTATTCTTACCGGTGCGCTGGCGTCGGTTAATAAGGTGTACTACAACGCCGCACGCATAGACGGAACCTCCCGCTTCAGAATGTTCACCAGGATTACACTCCCCATGATCTCGCCGATGCTGTTCTACCTTATCATCACCGGATTTATCGGTGCATTCAAGGCATACAGCGACGCGGTGGCGCTTTTCGGCACCGACCTCAACGCGGCCGGCATGAATACCATTGTGGGATATGTTTACGACATGCTTTACGGCAACAGCGGCGGATACCCGTCCTACGCGTCGGCTGCCGCGCTGATACTGTTCATGATTGTTCTGACTGTCACGGCAATAAACCTTCTGGTCAGCAAAAAGACCGTTAAGAACTAGGGGGGAGCGGATATGGATTACGGAAAAATAAAAAAAGGTTCCCGCCGGGGCGAGATCATCCGCAAGGCTGTCGTGTACTTCCTGCTGGCTTTGTGGGCGGTGATGGTTCTGTTCCCGTTTTACTGGATGGTGTTGTCCTCAATAAAAAGCTACGGCACCTACAACAGCGAAAGAATTCCTGCCTTCTTTACTCTTTCGCCCACGCTTCAGAACTATTTCGACGCCTTCACAACGGTGGATCTCGGGCGTTATTTCACCAACACCATTATTTTCACACTGGCCACCACGGCCATGATGATGGCGGTTATCGTATTTGCCGCATTCGCCTTCGCCCGGCTTGAATTCAAAGGCAGAAACCTCGTGTTCACACTGTTTTTAAGCCTTATGATGATCCCCAACGAGCTTGTGGTTATCACAAATTTTGTAACCATAACCGACTGGGGGATGCGCAACACCTTCTGGGGCCTTATCCTTCCTTCTGTTACCTCGGTGTTTTATATCTACCTGCTTAAGGAAAACTTCGAGCAGATTCCCGATGAGCTTTACAAAGCGGCCAAGGTGGACGGGACGAGCGACCTTAAGTATCTCTTCAAGGTGCTGATCCCCATCTGCCGTCCCACAATAATTACGGTTATAATTCTCAAAGTCATCGAATGCTGGAACAGCTATGTGTGGCCACGCCTTATTACAGACAACCCGCGCTATTACCTTGTGTCCAATGGTATCCAGGAGATCCGCGAGAACGGCTTCGGCCGTGAAAACATCCCCGCAATGATGGCGGCCGTTGTAGTTATTTCGGTGCCGCTTATCATCCTTTTCCTGATTTTCCACAAGAAAATCATGGCCGGAGTTGCAAGGGGAGGTACCAAGGGATGAGAAAATTCTTAAAGGTACTCTGTGCTCTGCTGGTTATTGCGGTCGTGCTCTGTTTTGCCGGATGCCACGGCAGCAGAGTACTTGATCCCTTTGAAATGCCACAGGGCGGTCTTGATCCCGCGTCTCATTACGAAATTACCTTCTGGGCGAAGAACGATACCAACAAAGCCCAGACAGATATCTACAGGAACGCCATAGACGAATTCCAAAAGCTTTACCCGAATATAAAGGTGAATATTCGCCTATATACCGACTACGGCCGGATTTACAATGACGTTATTACAAACATTACCACGGGAACCACACCCAATGTCTGCATAACCTACCCGGATCATATTGCAACATATATCACCGGGCAGAACATCGTGGTGCCCCTTGATGACCTTATGGCCGATGCCGAATACGGTATGGGCGGAAGCGCGCTGAAATTCGATTCTCCCGCGGTATCTGAGGTCGTGCCCGAATACCTGAAGGAGGGTATTATAGGGGACAGTACCTACGCACTGCCCTATATGCGCAGTACCGAGGCCTGCTACGTCAATAAGGATTATGTCGAAAAGCTCGGCTATACGCTGCCCGAAACCCTGACATGGGATTTCGTTTGGGAGGTATCCGAGGCCGCCATGGCTAAAAACGCTGACGGAACGTTCAGGGTGAACGGCCAGAGCGTCATGATTCCCTTCATTTACAAGTCCACCGACAACATGATGATCACAATGCTGCGACAGCTTGACGCCGGATACTCCGATGACGGCGGAAACGTATTGATTTTCAACGATACTACGCGTGAAATGTTGAAAACCGTATCTTCCCACGCCTCAACGGGTGCATTCAGCACATTCAGGATTTCAAGCTATCCCGGCAACTTTTTTAACGCGGGTCAGTGCATTTTCGCCGTAGACAGTACCGCCGGTGCCACCTGGATGGGCACTAACGCGCCCCTGCTTGACATCAGTGCCGACCAGATAGTTGAATTCGATACCGAGGTAATGACGGTACCGCAGTTCGACACGGCAAATCCGAAAATGATGAGCCAGGGCCCCAGTATCTGCGTGTTCAACAAGCCTGACAGCAGCGAGGTGCTCGCAAGCTGGCTTTTCGCCCAGTACATGCTGACCGATGAAATTCAGATGGCCTATGCCGAAACCGAAGGGTATACCCCCGTTACCACGAGAGCGCGCGAAAATACCGAGTATACTGATTATCTTGCGCGCAGCGGTGAGGACAACGGTACTCACTACGAAGTAAAGATAAAAGCCACGCAGCTTTTGCTGGACAACACAGAAAACACCTTTACCACACCGGTTTTCAACGGAAGCGCCTCGCTGCGAGACGCCGCCGGCCAGATGATAGAGGAGGTTTCCAAGGCGGTCCGCCGCAAACAGACCGTGGACGAAGGTTATATCGACGTTCTGTACGACAATATGAATTCGCTCTACAGGCTGGACAGCCTCTCACAGGCCCGTGGAAACAATGACCGCCGCGAGTTGGGCGAGCTTCCGAAGACGGCAAAGGCTCTTCTGATCACGCTCGTGTGCGTATGGCTGCTGATAGGTGTATATGTATTATATGAGTATTTGCGAAATAAAAGACCGAAGAACGCTGCAAAATAGTGCAGTTTAGCGTATTGCCAAACCGATAGGGCATTGTATAATTAATATGATGTTGTATTTATATAAATACTACTATAAATAAAGAGGAAGGAAAGAACAATTATGAAAAAGTTTTTAGCACTGGTTCTTACCCTTTGCCTGGTTATGAGCTTTGCCGCCTGCTCCAACGGCGCAGAGAAAAAAGGCGAGGGTGTAATGACCTACGACGAGTACATAGCCGCCGAACTTGAAACCGAAGTCACCGTCGAATGCTATGTACAGGCTCACCAGTCCTGGTGGGAGGATCAGATCACCGTTTACGCCATGGATAAATCCGGCGGTTACTTCATCTACAACATGGCCTGCACCGAGGCTGACGCGGACAAGCTTGTCCCCGGCACCAAGATAAAGGTTAACGGCTGGAAATCCGAGTGGTCCGGCGAGGTAGAAATCATCGACGCCACATTCGAGATCGAAAGCGGCAAGTATGTTGCCAAACCTGTTGATGTTACAAAGTCCCTCGGAACCGATGACCTTACAAAGTTCCAGAACAGCTTTGTATCTTTCAAGGGCATGACCGTTGAAGCCAGCAAAGACGCTGACGGCAACGATGCCGCCTTCCTGTACAACTGGGACGGCAGCGGCGAGCTCGGCAACGACCTTTATTTTAACGTAAGCATTAACGGCGAGACATACACATTCACGGTAGAGAGTTATCTGTGCGATCAGGACTCCGACGTTTACAAGGCAGTCCAGGCACTCAAGATCGGCGACAAGCTCGACATGGAAGGATTCCTGTACTGGTACAACGGACCCAACCCCCACATCACAGCAGTCTCCGCTGCGAAGTAATCTCTTACAGTTTAAAATAGGCACCCTGCGGGGCGCCTATTTTTTTATTTACAAGCGTTTCCGTTGCTGTATAATCTAGGTAAACGTAATATTAGGAGTATAATTATGGATATCATCAGCCTGGTACAGACCGCCGCAGATCTTAAAGCCAGCGACCTTCATATAGCCTTCGGCCTTCCGCCAAAAGCACGTATCGACGGACAGCTTATCGATATGCCCGACATGCCCCCGCTTTCCGATGAAGATCTTAACGCTCTTGCGCGCCAGATCCTCAGCGGAGAGGACATGCCCCCGGAGGGTGAGCGCGATCTTGCCCTGCAGGTCGGCGAGCGCCGCATAAGGGTCAACATATACCGCCAGAGGGGCCATATTTCGGCCGCCCTGAGGCTTTTGAACGATACGATACCGGAGATAGCGGCTCTTGGTCTTCCCTCCGTGGTGGACAGCTTTCCCACTATGAAAAGGGGTATAGTGCTGGTCACTGGTGAGACCGGAAGCGGCAAAACCACTACATTGGCCGCCGTACTGCAGCGTATCAATAAGACCAGATATGCCCATATAATTACGCTTGAGGACCCGATAGAGTATGTTCACACTCCCGACAAATGCCTTATCGACCAGCGTGAGATCGGCGTGGATACAACCGGCTTCGCCGAAGGCCTGCGCTCCATTCTTCGCGAGGACCCCGACGTTATTCTTATCGGTGAAATGCGCGATCTTGAAACCATAGAAATCGCCCTTACCGCCGCTGAAACCGGCCATCTTGTTTTTGCTACGCTTCACACCAAATCCGCCGAGGATTCGATCGACCGTATTGTCGGCGTGTTCCCCGCCGAAAGGCAGCGCCAGATTCGTATGCAGCTAAGCATGACTCTTATGGCCGTTCTGTCCCAGCAGCTTCTGCCCCGTGTGGGCGGAGGACGTGTGTGTGCCTGCGAGACGATGGTTGTAAACGCCGCCATCCGCAATCTTATCCGCGACGGCAATACCCCCCAGATTGCCAACACCATTGCCACCACTGCGAATATCGGCAATATCAGTATGGACAACGCAATAATCAATCTGTGCAGAGAAGGAAAAATCACACCCGAAACAGCTGTTCAAGATTCACGCGACGCGGAATATGTCCGTACAAAACTTAGGCTGGGTACTTCCCGCCGTCCCATCTGAAGAAAAGAGAGCAGAATCTGCCAATAACGTCGATTTGAAAAAATATTTAGTTAAAATTTATATATCTTATTTACAAACCGCAAGTACTCTGATATTATGAATTTGTGTATATTGCACTTTAAAACGGTGCTGCCGCAAAGAAAGGCTGCGGCACTCTGTTTTATGTTATCTTTACGATGAAAAGCGTGACGCATACCTTTTCTGACAGCAGATTACGAGTTTTTTTACACCCTATTACACATAACTTGGACCGAATTAATTATTTACAGGAGAGATAATTATGGCATATATGCGTCTTGGCGATTTGCTGATCGCCTCCGGTGCTATTAATAACGAACAGCTGAGCGAAGCCCTTGCCCGCCAGAAAACTACCGGCGAGCGTCTGGGCGACGCCCTTATCAACGGCGGTACTATTACCGAGGCGCAGCTTATCGACGCTTTACGGATGCAGCTCGGCTTAGACTTTATCGACCTTACCGCGATCAGCATCCCGGTTGAGATGGTCAAATTCGTTCCGCGCAGCATCGCACGCCGAAGCAACGTCGTTCCTGTAAAGTTTCAAAACAACATTCTGTATATCGCGATGAGCGATCCTCTGGACTTTGTAACCCAGGAGGAGATCAAGAATACAAGCCGAAAGCGCGTTGTCCCCATGATTGCCACCCGCCGCGCCACCGAGCAGGCTATTTCACGTCTGTACGGCAACGAGGGTACGGCGCGAGCCATCGAGGATATGAAGCGCGAAGCCGGCATCGAAACTGCAGACATCATACCCGAAAGCATGGCCGTCAACTCCATAGACGACGCCACGGCGGCTCCGACAATCAGATTCGTCAATTCCATTATCGAGCGCGCATTTGATGAGCGGGCTAGCGACATCCACGTCGAGCCTCTGGGTAACGATCTTGCGGTACGTATGCGCATAGACGGCGTGATGCAGCGTGTACTTACCGTCCCCGTCAATCTTCAGTCTTCTGTAATATCCCGTCTCAAGATAATGGGAAGCATGGACATCACCGAGCGCCGCATTCCCCTGGACGGCCACGCCACGGTTAATATCAAGGGGCATACAATTGATCTTCGTATTTCTTCCCTTCCTACTGTGTACGGTGAAAAGCTTGTTATACGTCTTCTGGACAAATCCACCAAGGACATAAACAAAACGTCAATTGGCCTTGAAGGCCGCGAGCTTGAGAAATACGAATCACTCCTGCACAACAACAGCGGTGTGATCCTGCTGGTCGGCCCCACCGGAAGCGGTAAATCCACCACGATGTTTGCCATTCTTTCCCAGCTTGCCACCGAAAAAGTAAACGTAGAATCCCTGGAGGACCCTGTCGAATACGAAATTCCCGGAGTCAACCAGTGCCAGATAAACGAGAAGGTCGGTATGACCTTCGCGAACGGCCTCCGCGCCATGCTCCGTCAGGACCCCGACATTATATCGGTCGGTGAGATCCGCGACGGCGAGACTGGAACGATAGCGGTTCGCGCCGCCATCACCGGACACCTTGTTATATCCACTCTGCACACCAACGACGCGATAACCGCAGTAAACCGTCTGTGTGACCTGGGCATTGAGCGCTACATGGTCGCCGGTTCCCTTCGCGGCGTAATATCCCAGCGCCTTGTCCGCAAGGTCTGCCCGCACTGCGCCGAGGAATATGAGCCCTCCGTCGCTGAAAAGCTTTTACTGCGCTTTAACCCCGCTGAGAACGTCAAATTTTATAAAGGCAAAGGCTGCTCCGAATGCAACCACCGCGGCTACCGCGGACGTACCGCTGTATTCGAAATTCTTATGGTGGGTCCCGAGATCCGCCGCATGATATCCGAAGGCGCGTCCGACGAGGAGGTTCTCCGTGTAGCTGCCGAAAAATACGGTTTTGTTTCTCTTGATGAAAACTGCCGGGATCTGGTACGCCGGGGCGTTACCTCCGCGGAGGAAGCCCTTAAGGCCATCAGCTCCGCCGAGCATTAAAGGGGAGGTACGCCTGATATATGACAACCTTCAAATACACCGGCCTTACGGTCGGCGGCGCGAAAGTTTCCGGAATTGTCGAGGCCTACGATGAATATGAGGCCGTCGCCTCGCTGCGCGACCGGGTGCCCGTAATAACCGAGATATCCGCAGTTTCAGAAGCAGCCCCCTCGTTATTAAACATGGAGATAGGCGGCAGCGGAAAGATAAAGCTTAAAGAGCTTGCCATGATGTGCAGCCAGTTTTCCATCATTCTTTCAAGCGGAATGCCCCTTATGCGATGCGTTCGCATGGTTGCGTCCCAGACGCAGGACAAGAAAATGAGGGCGATGCTTGAAAAAGTTGCCCAAGATATTGAAGCCGGATACAGTATGACCGCAAGTTTTGAAAACAACGGCGAAAACCTGCCCGTGACCTTCATAGAGACAATACGGGCCGGCGAGGCCAGCGGTACGCTTGAAAACTGCTTTAAACGTCTTTTCAGATACTATGACAAATCCGCCAAGACAAAGTCGCAGGTCGTATCCGCGCTTACATACCCCGCGCTTGTGATCTTCGTCGCGATTGTGGTTTTCATCATTATAATGACGGTGGCTGTGCCGCTGTTCACAAAGTCATTCCTTGAAATGGGCGTGGAGCTTCCGTTTATCACCAAAGCAATGATGGCGGTAAGCGACTTCTTTGTAAACTTCTGGTGGGTAATCCTGCTGGCAGCCGCGGTATTTATCGCCGGGTACCTTGTGGCGCGGCGCAGCGAGGAATGGAAAAAAGCTCTCTCAAAATTTGCGCTTGAAAAGGCTCCGCTTCACAAGATACGCAGTATGAGCTGCAGCGCCACATTCGCCGATACAATGGCTACCATGCTTTCCGCAGGTCTTCAGACCAACCGTGCTCTTGAAGTTACGGCCGGGATAATCACCAACGACGAGTTCAGGGACGGGGTCGACCGGGTTCGCCTCAATGTGGAGCAGGGCGGCGGAATTGCTTCCGGAATGGAGGCTCAGTGCTGCTTCCCCGATATCCTTATTCAGATGACAGGTGTGGGCGAGGAGGGCGGTACACTTACCGAAACACTGGAGGTCGTGGCCGACTATTACAACAACGAGGTTGAGGTTGCGACCGGTCGCCTATTATCCCTTATGGAGCCGGTTATTACAGTCGGTCTCGCCGTGCTTACCGTATTCCTTCTGTTGGGCGTTTACCTTCCGATGTTCAGCATGTACGGAAGCATAGGATAATCACCTTGTGCTATGTGCGCCGATTCAACCCCGGCGTGTATATAAATAGAAAAACAAACTATCACTAATTAAGGAGAATAAAATGAAAAGAAACAATAAAGGTTTCACATTGATGGAAATGCTGATCGTTGTCGCGATCATCGCCATCCTTGTTGCTATCGCGATCCCCACTTTCAGCGGCGCCCTCACAAAGGCTAAGGAAGCTGCCGATGTTGCAAATGTCCGTGCCGAATATGCAGAAGTTGTTGTCGCGAATCTTACAGCGGGAAATGCTTTTGCAGACTATGCGGGTCAAACTCTTAATTACCCTGGAAAACTTGAATGGAAAGTTGATGCAACAGGTGTTCTGACCGTTACCTATGATGGAACTACTACGGATCTTGCCCTTACTGCAAATCCTGTAGA
This sequence comes from uncultured Oscillospiraceae bacterium, assembly GCA_964446385.1. GTDB lineage: Bacteria > Bacillota > Clostridia > Oscillospirales > Ruminococcaceae > CAYSRC01. Next base: position 23,128 of record CAYUOH010000019.1, read on the forward strand.
AGCAAATCCTGTAGAATAAGTGTAAATAATACCCACAGGTAATTGTTAATCTGCAAATGACTTAAGATCCGATCCTCCTTTGCATGCAGGGAGGATAAAGTAAAATAACAACCCTGCCGTTAAGGGGCGTCGTTGGGTTGACGACGCCCCGATACGGCTAAAGATTGAGGCCCCTTATGCCCCTGTTCTTATTTCCGACAGGTACGGTTATTTATACCTGCTTTGTGGCTTTGCTTGCCGGCGGGTTCGCCGGAAGCGCGCTAAACTGTTACGCATACCGCCGCGAAAAAGGCGAAAGCTGGGTCAAGGGACGCAGCCGCTGCGACATCTGCGGTCATACCCTGAACATAATTGATCTGCTCCCCGTGTTGGGCTATATAATACGCAAAGGCAGATGCGCCTACTGCGGCGCGAAATTCGACTCCGGCCATTTATGGGCGGAGATTACGTCTTCTTTGGTATTCCTTTCTGCTGTACTCAAATTCGGTATATCGATCCGGACCGCCGAATATATTCTCCTCGCAATTATACTTTTAGGAGTTTCATTCTGCGATTTGCATGGGTATATCATCCCCGACGGGTTTATTATCGCCGGGTTTGTCATCCGGATAATATTCCTTTTCATCGAAGGCTTTTCCTGGAGCGCAGCCCTCGATATTACCATCGGCGCCGTATCGGTAGCCCTTGTGCTAATTGTATGCGTAATAATAGCCGAAAAGGTAATGAAGAAGGATGCCATGGGCGGCGGTGACATCAAGCTGCTGGCTCTTACCGGCGCCTTCCTCGGCTGGAAGCTTAATATTGTCTGCCTCCTCGTCGCCTGCGTAATAGGTATTATAATTGGCACAGCGCTTCTGAAAAAGCGCGGCGAGTCCCGTGCCTTCCCCTGGGGTCCGTCCATCGCTGCGTCCGCCTGGCTGACTCTCCTGTTCGGCCAGGGCCTCCTCAGCTGGTACCTAAGTTTATTCTAGGCTCAATTGTCCTTTTCCATTTATTAATCACTCCAGAAAGGTGGGTTCACACTTTGTCAAAGACTGTTGTTGGTTTTGATTTCGTTGACCGCGTTCTGAAAATGGCGGTTGTCGCCGGCGGCACCGTAAAAAAGGCAGTATACGCCGAGCTCCCCGATAATATGATGCATGACGGTGTCATTGTCAGTTACGACGCCATGGCGGATTTCATAAAGGAAACGGCAAGGCAAAACGGAATCGCCCGTTCCGACGCCGCCGTTGTGCTCAGCAATTCGCTGGTATATTCGCGCAACGTCACCGTTCCCCCTATGACCGACCAGCAGCTTAGACTCAACCTTCCGTATGAATTCCGCGACTACCTTACCGAGGTAAAGAACAAGTATCTTTTCGACTACATCGTCCGTGAAGTGAAAAACAACGCCGACGGCGAGCCGGAGGAGATGAACCTCTTCGCCTGCGCAATATCCAAAGCTACGATCTCGGATTACCGTTCCATGTTCCGCCGGGCGGGATTCAGGCTTAAATACGCCGTGCCTGAGGAATACGCCTTCGGCATGGTACTGAAAAGCTATATCAGCCGCACCAAGGCCGAACCTTCAGACTACTGCCTGGTTGACCTCGGCCACGATAGCACCCGCCTTTACGTATTCCACGACGAGCACAGCGACCTGCGACGCGGAATAGAGCTTGGAGTGGGCAACCTTGACGAACGCATCTCCCGCGATCAGGATATTGATCTCCATATTGCCCGGGTATACCGTGCCGGCAACTACAATGATGTTTACATCGCCGGCTATGCGATGGATCTTTACGGAAGCGTAGCGGCCGAGATCCTGAAAGCCGTCAACTTCTACAACTACAACAACCGCGAGGCCCAGCTTGGCGACATATACCTCTGCGGAAGCGGCTCGGCCATCGAGCCCTTTGTGGAACAGATACGCGTAATTACGGGGCTGAAGGTCCACAATATCACAGAACTTCTGCCCGCCATGCCCGACGAAAATATCGCGGGCCTGTTCCCCGGCGCCTTCGGATGCGCCATTCAGCTTTGATTGGGGAGGTAAAGCGGAATGAATAAAAACAGCGTTAAAATTCCGGACAAGAAGACCATGAACCTCTGTATGAGGGACACGGTCAAAAGCACCAACCGTAACACACTTATCGCCGGTATCCTGATCATACCGGTGCTGATCGGAGTGACGGCAAAATTCGGAGTTATAGATCAGTACGCCCGTCTTGCCGATGCCGAGAACACCTACAACGATGCCAAATCAAAGAACGACGCGGCAAAAGTTGTCGTAGACAGATACCCGCAGGTCCGCGAGGAATATCTCATTTACAGTTCTGAATGGCTTTACGACGGCACTGTGAAGGACACCGTGGCGCTGGAGCGTACAGATATGCTCGACCTTTTCGAAAAGGTACTTATGAAGCGCGGCACAGTGAAGGGCATAAAGGCATACGGAGACACCGTTACCGTTACGATGAGCGGAATGAACCTGGATGGCATTTCCGAAATGCTGGAGACCCTGAAAAGTTATGACTATGTTGGGGGTGCCAGTCTTAACTCTGCGTCCACCGAAGAGGACGATCTCGGAAATCTTCTCGATTTCACCATAACTGTAGTTTTAGTTGCAGGGGAGGTTGAAAACTGATGCAAGGACTTAGCCGTGAACTGTCATCCCGCGAAAAGACGCTGATGGTGATACTTATCCTTATTGTATTTTTCGTATGTTATTTTAAATTCATACTGACCCCCATCAACGATGGCGTTGACAATTATCAGATGATGGCGGCAGCGCAGGAGGATGATTTCCTCATCAACTTCCAGAAGTCCACCCAGGTAAAGACCATGGAGGATGAGATTGAGGCTATCAAGGCCTCGGGCGACGTAAAACCGCTTCCGCAGTACGACAACAGCAAGGCCCTTCTAACTCAGTTGCGCAGCATTCTCGACGGCAATCTTGACGAGTACAGTATGCAGTTCGGCGCGCTGGTCGAATACGACTACCTTGTATGCCGTCCGCTTGATTTAACGTTCAACGCAGACAGCTACATCACTGCCCGCCGCCTGATAGACCAGATAAGCAGTCAACCCACCGTCCAACAGATCACCAACCTTGACATCCAGATCAAGCAGACCACAGAGGCCAATGAGGCCGGAGAAACCGAACTTACCGACGAGGTCGAAGTGTACATGACCGTGAACTACTACGAGTTTAAAAAATAAAGTCTTTCGAAACCGGGGACGT
>CAYUOH010000020.1:0-24876 GCA_964446385.1 uncultured Oscillospiraceae bacterium
TATTTTACACATCCTTCCCCCTCTTGTCAACTCCTTTTTTCCTTTTTTTAGGAAAAGTTTCAATGATTTCTTCAACTTGTCCAAACATGCCTTTTTAAGCCCTGAAAACTGTTTTTTTATCGGACTCGACTATTTATAAATAATCTCATTCTGGATTCGATTATAAAAGGACCTTGTAATACATTCCATTTGTGCGTTCCGCGGAGAAGGTGAGGCCGTTCTCGAAATCATCAAATATCCTGTCAAATTCGTCCGCAGTCTCGATAGTAAACCACAGAAGCGAATAACTTAATCCCGATAAATTTCTGTCCGCGATATGCAGGGGTACCGAATTCAAAAGAGTGGATGAAAGATTTTCCTCACATTCCACGGGGAATCTGACGCCATATCTGTCAGTCAGAAAATCATTTCCGCCGCATTTGGCACATCCCTTCCCGGCTTTAACCGGGCAATTACGGAAATGCATAAGGGGAAGCCTGCCGTAAGCGGCCACTCCGCGGGGTATGACTCCCCGAATATGTTTGATATTTGACATCGGAATCTCAAAAGAAAGGGTGGCTGCCTTAAGACCGATTTCAGAATATTCTCGAAGGGCGCGCGAGTTGGTTATATTAAGCCGGAATCCGCCGTAAATATCCATTCCTTCGTCTCTTCCCATGGCAACCGAATAGATGTTGTCCGCCCAGAGAGAGGTTACACCCATGGCTTTTACCTTCAGTAACTTATTTCTGTACTGAGGTTCATTGTCGGGGAACAGTACCGGAGGCATCTCGGCAGTCAGTTTTTCGCCGTACTTTGAGACTATCTGCGATGTTATGCAGGATACCGGCATGATGATCCTCGCTGCTTTATCCGTATTCCTGCCTAGCTGTCCGGGCGTTTTAACTCTGACCCAGATTTCCGGGGGGCTTTCCGGTACGATATTTTCTATCGGTGCTTTGTCTACTCTCCCGGTCTCGGGCGTCACTATGGCTCCTCTCAGTTCTGTGAGCCGTTCAACTGCCTCGCGGCGCATTCCGTTCAGAACAGAAATCGGGACATTAAGCCCCTCTTCTATTTCGTAACCGGTAACGACAGGGTAAAACGGAGTTCCACCGAATTTTTCAATGCTCTTTTTTACGGTCGTGGTATCTGTTTCACGTTTTTCAGCTCTGGCGGGGACCGGACCTGACACGGATACAATGTTGCATCCGTCCGAAAGGAGCAGATTGCTTCCGCTGATGTTCATGTTGAAACTGATATTTACGGGTATAAGTGGGGTTTCTTTGTCATACAGCCCCGCAAGGCTCTTTATCACGTCTTTTGTGCTTTCGACGTCGTCCTTTGTACGTACTCCGAACATAGAGTTGTCGCGTCGACCCATAAGATACCCGTCGGTAAATCCGCTGCGTGAAAACACGGCGCGGAGGGTTTCTTCGTCATAAGTTTTACCTTCAAGAGCCTGACGACATGCCATAACCGTGGCTGCAACATATTCGGGCCGTTTCATGCGACCCTCTATCTTGAATGTGTTAACGCCGATATTGCTCATCTCCCTGATATGTTTTATAAGAGACATATCCTTCAGGGAAAGTGCATAACCGTTTGATCCGTTGTTCCAATCGAGGCGGCAGGGCTGGGCACACATTCCTCTGTTTCCGCTCCGTCCGCCGAGCATGCAGGAAAGATAACAGTCCCCCGATACGCTCATGCAGTGGGCACCGTGTATGAAAGCCTCGGTATTGATCGAAACCGCACTGCATATCTTTTCCATCTCGCCTAGGGTCAGCTCGCGCGCCAGAACAACTCCGTCGAAGCCCAGATCCTGCAGTTTGAGTGCTCCCAAAACATTGTGCACGGCGGTCTGGGTGCTGGCAAAACATTTAAGGGAGGGATAATAATCCTTGAAATAACGCAGAACCGAGAAATCCTGAACAATGACCGCGTCTGCGCCGCTGTTGGCCACCAGATCGGCTTCTGCGACAAGCTTTTCGGTCTCGCTGTCCAGAATCAGGGTATTTACAGTAACGTAAACCTTTGCACCTCGGACATGGCAGTAACTTACGGCTTGCGGAAGAGTTACCTCGTCGAAATTAACCGCATTGCGCCGGGCGTTGAATCCCTGAGCACCGAGATATACTGCGTTTGCTCCGCATCTGACGGCGGCGTAAACCTGTTCCTTTCCCCCCGCTGGAGCCAGTATTTCAGCCATTTACTCCCCTCCTCTCCTTCAGATAGCAGCCTATTCTTGAAATTTCTTCAGTTCTTCTTTCCGAAGAAACGGGAAACAACATTCTTAAAACACCGAATATTCCGAAATTCTCGAATTTAACCAGTGCCGCCGAATTGTAATCAAGCAGATTAAAAGCAAAATCAGTGGAGGTTTCGCCGTACTTAAGATACTTATTCACATCCATCATGATCCTTTTTTAAGCACATCATTATTCCTTCATTATGTTATAATATAATATATTATTACTATTATATAAAGAGTGTGCTTATGAACAAGCCTGAAGTTCTGGCTCCCGCCGGAAACATGGAAAAACTTATTATGGCCGTCGAATACGGCGCTGACGCGGTATATCTTGCGGGAACCATGTTCGGAATGCGAGCTGGCACCGACAATTTTACTCGCGAATCACTCAAAGAGGCAATCGATTTCTGCCACGGACGCGGTGTAAAGGTCTACGTGACCGTTAATACAATTCCCACACAGGACGAGGTAATTTTGCTTCCGGAATACCTGGAATACCTCGGGTCGATATCACCCGACGCAGCTATCCTTGCGGATATCGGCGTAATGAATCTGTTTAAAAAATACGCATCGAATTGCGGGATACATATCAGCACCCAGGCCGGCGTAATGAACAGCGAAACAGCAAAGGCGTTCTATGACCTTGGCGCGTCACGAGTCGTGCTTGCCAGAGAAACGTCGCTGGAGTCCATCCGTACTCTCAGGAAAAACATACCCGATGACCTTCAAATTGAGGCTTTCTGCCACGGGGCGATGTGTTTATCGTTTTCAGGCAGATGCGTAATCTCCAATTACCTTGCAGGAAGAGACGCCAACCGCGGCGAGTGCGCACAGCCCTGCCGCTGGAAATACCGTATTGCCGAGGAAAAGGCCCCAGGCGAATGGATGGATATCACAGAGAATGACGGCACATATCTGTATAATTCAAAGGACATGTGCACTATCAATTTCGTTAAGGAAATGACTGAATCCGGCGTTTCGGCATTGAAAATCGAAGGCCGCACCAAATCCTCATACTTCGTGGCAAGCACCACAGCCGCCTACCGCAACGCGGTGGATTACGCGATGAAGGGTCAGCCGCTTCCGCAGATCTGGCTTGACGAGGTAAACAAGGTCAGCCACCGTCCCTATTCCACCGGATTCTATTTCACAGAACCGGGCCAGCACACCGCCGATTCGCAGTATATTACCGAATACGATGTCGTCGCAGTAGTCAACAGTTGCGACGAAAACGGAAACGCTGTATTGCATCAGAGAAACAAGTTTTATCCTGGGGACAATCTCGAAATCCTTTCACCGAGCAGGGAACCCCGGAGTTTTGTTATCGGTGAAATGACTGATGAGAATATGAATCCGATTGAGGATACCCGGCATCCAAATATGCTTATTCACACGAAACTGCCATTTCTTGTTCCGTCAAACAGCTTTCTGCGCAAAAGACGTGACTGATATATTGTTCCCTTGAATTCATGAGATCATATAACAATTAACGAGGTGATATTATGGGTTTATTCGATAAAAAATTCTGCAGTGTATGCGGTGAGAAAATAGGCCTTCTGGGCAACCGCAAGCTAGAAGACGGTAATCTCTGCAAAAATTGTGCTGCGAAGCTTTCACCCTGGTTCTCCGACCGCCGCAGCAGCTCCGTCGAGGAGATAAAGGAGCAGCTGGCTTACCGCGAGACCAACAAAGCCATGGTTGCCGCATTCAAGACCACACGTACTCTCGGAAAAGATACACGCGTACTGCTCGATGAGGACAAAGGCGTATTTATGGTAACATCATCCTCCAACATCGCCGACGTTAACCCCGATGTACTGGCTTTCTCTGACTTTACAGGCTGCACAATGGAGGTTGACGAGAACAAGTCCGAGATTAAGCGCAAGAACACCGACGGCCAGGAGGTCAGCTATAATCCTCCCAGATACTCATTTGATTATAATTTCTATATCACAATCAACGTCAACAATCCTTATTTCAACGAAATCCGTTTCCGCCTGAATTCCTCCTCAGTGGAAAACAAATACAGCCCGGAGTATAATTCCTACGAGGCCATGGGCAACGAGATTAAGCAGGCTCTGCTCCAGATCCGTTCTAACATCCGTCAGAACTCCGCCGAGGCATCAAAGCCGAAAAATGCGGTAACTTGTCCCCACTGCAGCGCTACGACAATGCCCACAGAAAACGGATGCTGCGAATACTGCGGAGCCGCGCTTATCTGAGATTAACCGAAACCAAAAGAAGGTCCGGATTCCGGACCTTCTTTTTTAATATTTAATTCGAGTTGTCCTAATTATTCTATTCCCCATATCATTCAAAACCTTCTTTTAGGCGCATGTTTCCCATTTGTCGACAGAATCGTCCCGGGACACATATGGGTGCTTTTCACCGGTATCATCCAGATTGCCTGGACTACCGATTGAACAGAATTCATCTATTCGTCCTGCTCGACATATTCTCTTCCCGGTTGTCTACATTTCCACGGAAGACGTAATACCGCTGGTAAAGAAACTCTGTGACGAAGTTTACCGCCAGCGTGGCAAAATAAACGATATCGGCGGCAGGGAGGTATGTGGCGAAACGAACCTCCACAAGCCAGTTTCCCAATATGGTGGACAGCGGTGTGAAAACGGCATAAAAAGCAAAGGTCTTGAGCACCGCAGCTGGTATATTTGCGGCAGACTGGAACGTGAATCGGCGGTTCAGCGTGAAGTTCCAGACAACGGAGGCTACAAGCGCAGGCAGATAACAAGCCCAATAACCGAAAGAAGGAATCAGACCGAGAAGATAAAACAAGCCTGTTTCAATGAGTCCTGCAGAAATGGAAAATAATCCAAACTTAACAAACCTCCAAAGCTCTTTACCTGCTTCGTTATGTTTTTTTTTCATATGACCTCACAAACATTTAACAAATGTGATTTGGCTTACAAGACTAATTTCCGAATCAATGGCGTTCCTTCACCATCAATTATTTCTTGATTCCCAAGAGAGTGCGTGTGCAAAAAAAAGCAAGTGCACTTATTATATCATGTTAAGGAATGTTTTTATTAGAAATTAGTGCAGACCGATATTACCTCGTTTAACCAACGAATAAGACGAAAAGGCACACATAAGAACACCAGAGTACATCAGTTTGAAGAGCTGCTCTCATCTCTCTTTGTTTTGATCAGGCGCTTTTGCCGGTAATATTTTCCGAACACAATCCACTCAGCCAGCATGCATAACGGTATGGCTGCAAAAATGTCCACAACGGAATGCTGCTTGATAAATGCAACCGAAACACAAATGAGGATAACCCCACTAACGATGATGGCTTTTACGACTTTGGAATCGGATTTATCCTTAAGCCACACGGACGCGATGCCAATCGAATAAGCAACATGAAGCGACGGGCACACACCCGTGCTTGTATCCACAGAATATAGCAAACCAACTATATATGTTAAAAAGTTGTCTCTCGGAAATACATCGGGACGCAAGTCCTGCCGATTTGGCCACAAAATGTAAACAGCCATAGCTATGACCTGTGTGATTATGATATAAATCTGCAGTTTTTTAAAGCTGTCAACTTTATAGAGCAGGAAGTACAATAAAGACACCACGACTAGAAGGTACCAGCTTACATAGGGTATAACGAACCACTCGCAAAAAGGCACCAAATCATCCAACCGGCTGTGGACCGGATAGCACTTTTCAATTGGGATCAGATTCTCCGTTAAAAAATAGAGAACGAAATAGCCCAACCAGCTCAGCAGGAGAAACAAATGGCGAAACCGGGGGCTTGTGATATTAGAAAAACGCAGGGTGCGATAATCCACTTCCGGTTTTCTCATGTTGAAGTCACCTCTTCGTCAATATTACAAGGATACTCCTTAACGGTTATATTAGCGTAAGGAACAACGGTATGCCGGGGCAGTTTTATGGCAATGTCCTTAATCTCGTTCATCAGGTACTCGCAGATTCGACGGCGTTCTTCACAAATGGGATTATCCGGGCAAAAAGCAATGGGTTTTCCCAAACACAACTTCTTAAGTTTGGGAGCGATATACATAGGGACAAAGGAAAGCACTTTTCCCGTACGTTGATAATAGACCTTTGCGATGTCAATGAACTTATCCTGAAAGTTGTTTACAATGTGGTTGCGGGGTTCGTAGCATTCAGGAAATATGATTACATTGGTATTGTCTCTTAAAGCATTTACTGTTTGCTTAAACGTAGAGATCAGTCTGCTGTCTCGGTAAACGGGGATGGTATTCGCATTTTTGAATATACACACCGAGACGGGCGCAATAAGGTAGGACAAAAGCTTATAAAACCAACGAATACGCTTCGGTTTGCCGCTCCAAAAATCCTGGTTTGCATAAGCCGGTACTTCTTTCAGGTACATCATCTGGCTTGCGCACCAGATAGCCCGTTTCCCCGGAAAATACAGTTCGCCGCAAATCGGACCATTCATCTGAGAATGATTCCCAACAACAACACAGGCTTCGGAGGGCAAATTCTCGGTTCCGTCCACCGTTATTTTGGGATATATTAAATGTACCAACCAACGAATACAGCGGTAGACAATACGTGAAAACCCGCTATGCTTTTGCTGCCGGCTCATTCGGAATCCCTCCGCTTTGAACAATCGTATATTTGCTATTATAATAGAGGAAATTGTCCTATTGTGCTACTCTTTTTATAAATGTCGGGGAAGGACTTATCCGCCCAAATAAAGCTCGACCAAGCCTATTCTCGAAATATGATAATAAATTCCATTATAACTTATAATGTAGACAGTTATATATCTAGCGCAACAAAAAGCGGTTAAAACGCATTGTTTTAACCGCTTTTTCATGTTTAGGTAAAACAACAAACTGTTACTGGAAAGCCTGATTTGTAGTAAACAGGTGCGTTTAGTACCTCATTGATGGAGCTTTGTTATTCTTAGAATGCACCCAAATGTAAGAAAGGGTCTCCAATATCTTTACAGCAAGCTTGACACCTGACAATCTTCGTGAAATAATAGCAGATAAAAATATGCAACTAATCATGAGGCAAACATGCAAGCACAAGTAGAGAAAGAAATTCTGAGGTTGAAAGAAGAAAAGAACGCTGTCATTCTCGCGCATTACTACGCTCCGGACGAGATACAAAAAATAGCCGATTATGTTGGCGATTCTTTCTATCTTGCAAAAATCGCTAAAAAAAATAAGGCAGATATAATTGTTTTCTGTGGCGTGTACTTTATGAGCGAAAGCGCAAAGATACTCAATCCCTATAAAAAGATATTGATGCCCGATCTTGCGGCAGACTGTCCTATGGCTCACCAGGTTGATTTGGGAAAAATTGAAGAAATCAGAAACAAATATGTAGATCTGGCAGTCGTTTGCTATATCAATTCCACTGCTCAATTAAAGACAAAAAGCGACGTGTGCGTGACATCCTCTAACGCAATTTCTATTGTTAAGTCATTGCCAAACAAGAATATATTCTTTATCCCCGATAAAAACCTCGGCAAATTCGTAGCAGATAATGTTCCCGAAAAGAATATTATTCTGAATGACGGGTGCTGTCCCATACATGCGGCAATACATGCTACAGAGGTAATGGAAGAAAAAGAAAGTCACCCGAATGCACTCGTTCTTGCTCATCCCGAATGCGAAGCAGAAATATTAACTATCTCAGACTACGTTGGCAGTACGGCGGGTATCATCTCTTACGCTACTGCAAGCTCCTGTGATGAGTTCATTGTCTGCACCGAGGTCGGAGTAGAATTTAAACTTCATAACGACAATCCGAACAAAATATTTTATTTTCCTAAAACCCGTCCTTGCTGTGCTGATATGAAGCTCAACACTCTTGAAAAGCTTCTTCAGGTCTTGATCAATGAAGAAAACGAAATCCTTCTAAATGAAGAGCTGATTGAATCTGCTCTTGCTCCACTTGATAAAATGTTAACGATTGCGAAATGATAAAATGAAAACGGATATTTTAATTGTGGGCAGCGGCGTTGCAGGGCTCTATTGTGCGCTGAATCTCCCCATAGAAAAAAACATTATTATTGCAACAAAAAACATAGCACGCAGAAGTGACTCCTATCTCGCGCAAGGCGGCATATGCGTGTTGCGTGACGAAAATGACTATGATGCCTTCTACGAGGATACTATGAAGGCAGGTCATTATGAGAACAATCCGGATTCTGTCCACATTATGATTCACTCCTCGCAAGAGATTATTGCCGACTTGGTATCCTATGGAATCCATTTTGAGAAAAACGGCGAGGAATTTACTTATACGAAAGAAGGAGCACACTCCAAGCTCCGTATCCTTTTTCACGAGGATGAAACGGGCAAAGAGATTACCTCCCATCTTCTAGAAACGGCAAAGAAACGGGAAAACATCACTATCATTGAGAATTACACGATGGTAGACTTAATCTGTGAGGATAACGAATGCCACGGTATCATCGGACACGATGAAAATCGCGTTTTTTCGGCAATTCAAGCTGATTACACCGTTATCGCTACGGGGGGCATTGGAGGAATCTTTGAACACTCTACCAACTATAAGCACCTGACAGGAGACGCAATTGCTCTTGCTCTGAAATATAATATCAAACTGCAGCATATCGACTATATTCAAATTCATCCCACCACGCTATACACCGAAAAAGAAGGCAGAGAATTTCTAATTTCCGAATCGGTCAGAGGTGAGGGTGCAATTTTGCTAAACGCAAAAGGAGAACGGTTTGTCAACGAGCTGCAACCTCGCGACGTCGTTGTAAACGCTATCTTTGCTGAGATGGAAAAAGAAGGAAGCAAGCACGTTTGGCTATCGCTTGCCCCTATTCCCGTTGAAGAAATTAAAAAGCATTTCCCGAACATTTATCAGCGTTGTCTGGACGAGGGCTATGACGTCACGAAAGAACCAATCCCTGTAGTTCCATCGCAGCACTATTTTATGGGTGGAATAGATATAGACAGATACAGCAGGACTTCAATGTCACGTCTGTACGCGGCAGGAGAAACTGCCTGTAACGGTGTTCACGGACGAAACCGGTTGGCAAGCAATTCACTTCTCGAAAGTCTTGTGTTTGCAAAGCGTACCGCGCGCCACGTCACTGAGGGATATACCTGGATAACGAGCAATAAGGAAATTATTATTAACGAAGCTCAATACAAAAATTATAAGGAAGAATATAAAGAAGCCATTCTGGCAGCAATCGAAAAGGAGAAGACTAACCATGAATAACATAACGATGAAAATGAACGTTGACGAACTGATTCTGCAAGCTCTCAGAGAAGATATTACTAGTGAGGATATTACCACCAATTCCATTATGCCATGCTATCAGGCAGGTGAGGTTGACATAATCTGCAAACAGGATGGTGTTATTGCAGGTCTTGATATATTCAAGAGAGTATTTGAGCTTCTTGATGAAAACACTGAGGTGGTATTATATAATAAAGATGGAGATATCGTCAAAAAGGGTGAGAAGATCGGTCTTGTCAGCGGAGATATTCGTGTCCTTCTTTCGGGTGAGAGAACGGCGTTGAATTTTTTGCAGAGAATGAGCGGAATCGCAACCTATACAAAAGAGATTGCCGATCTTCTCAAAGGGACCAAAACCAAGCTGCTTGATACGAGAAAGACTACACCGAACATGCGTATTTTTGAAAAATACGCAGTCAAGGTTGGCGGCGGATACAACCATAGATACAACCTAAGTGACGGTATTCTTTTAAAGGATAACCACATTGGTGCAGCAGGCGGTGTTAAAGAAGCCGTTAAAATGGCAAAGGAATATGCACCATTTGTCCGCAAGATAGAGATTGAAGTTGAGAACCTTGATATGCTGATGGACGCACTTGAAGCCGGCGCAGATATAATTTTGCTGGACAATATGAGCGTTGAAGATATGAAGAAGGCCGTCATACTATGTGAAGGCAAGGCTGAAACGGAATGCAGCGGTAACGTTACGAGAGAGAACGTTGCAAGGCTTGTAGATATCGGAGTGGATTATATTTCAAGCGGTGCACTTACTCACTCCTCGCCCATTCTGGATCTTTCTCTGAAAAATCTGCACGCAGTATAAGGGGATTTCTATGAAGGTAGCTGAAAGAAGAAAAGCAATCGTAAATCTACTTTTGTCCTCCTCAGACCCGATTTCGGGCGGTGAACTTGCGAAGAAATTTAGTATATCCCGTCAGATCATTGTGCAGGATATTGCTGTGCTGAAAGGAACGGGATTCGATATACTTTCTACGAGTCAAGGTTACGTTATGCAGAAATCCCCTCTCTCCGAGAGAGTATTCAAGGTTCGCCATACGTCGGCAGAAACCGAGGAAGAATTATCTTGTATTGTGGCTCTCGGCGGTACAGTGGTTGATGTATTCGTATGGCACAAGGTATATGGCAAAATAGAAGCAACGCTCAATATCTTTTCTCGACTCCAAATCAAACAGTTTATGGAGGGAGTCAAAACAGGACAATCCACCGAGCTTATGCATATAACGGGAGGATATCACTATCATACCGTTCGCGCTGATAACGAGTACATACTCGATCAAATTGAAATTGCGCTCAATGAAAGAAACTATATTGTCCCCGAAATATAACGGTAATAAACAGTATGCAAATCCGCACACCCCACTATGGCTATGCATGAGGTGATATATTTTAAATTACAAAATAACCTTTGGGCGGACAATCCTTGACGGATTCTTCAAGAAGAATCTGCCCGCAAAGGAACGGCCGATAAGATGACAGAACTCATTATGTATCAAGCTTGAAAATTCCAATTTTCTGTGAGACTTGAAATAAACCTGTGATAGAACAGAAGATTGATAATAAATTAAAAAACACCATATCTCGGCAAATGCCCGATAATACGGTGTTTTCTCGTGGTGCGCTGGAAGGGACTCGAACCCCCGACCTACTGGTTCGTAGCCAGTCACTCTATCCAGCTGAGCTACCAGCGCGTAACAGAAATATTATCACAAACGTTATATGTTGTCAATAAAACGCAGACCTTTTCTTTGTGATTTTTATCCGGGTTTCATCATAAGCCTGCGCAAATTAACCTTCCTCTTTTCAGGGGCTTTCTTTACAAAATGACAATATAAATACTATAATTACTATACTTTGAAAAATAATCTAAAAAGGAGGAAATAATTGTGATTATCTGCAATAAATGCAAAACCGAAAACACTGACGGCAGCAAATTCTGCGAAAACTGCGGTGCACCGTTAACTGCCGAAGCTTCCGTTTCCGATGTTGTCGCCTCCTCTTCGCATCCAATGCCTCCGATCGCAGCCCCGACCTCTGCTGCGCCTCAGCCACAACAGCCTGAATACAACACAAAACCTGTTGCTCCTCCGGTCGTTCCCGTAAACGCCAAGATCAAAAAAGAGAATCCGAAAATAAACGCCACTCTGTCAATCTGGGGATATATCTGGACATTCCTAGTTATGGCAATTCCCGTTGTCAACCTGGTATTTATCCTGATATGGGCATTCAATTCCAACACAAACAAAAACCGCAAACATCTCGCCTGGGCTGTTATTATCATTTTCTTTATATGCCTCGCGCTTGAACTTTGCATCTACTTCCTTGTACCCGGCGTAAAAGAATCTTGCGCCGAGCTGTACAAGACGTCAAATGAATGGCTGAACCTGATCCAAAATATTAAAAATAATCCCGAAATTATTCTATACTATGCCGCCGGAAGTAATTAATGAAGAAAAACATTCGCAACTTTTGTATCATCGCACATATTGACCACGGTAAATCCACTCTGGCCGACCGAATACTGGAACTTACAAGCGCTGTCGACAAACGCGTTATGCAAAACCAGTTCCTTGACAACATGGAATTAGAACAGGAGCGCGGTATCACCATCAAAGCACGCGCTGTTTCCTTGAATTACCATGCCGATGACGGTGAGGACTACGAGCTTAATCTTATTGACACACCGGGCCATGTGGATTTCGGGTACGAGGTTTCACGGTCTCTTGCAGCTTGCGAAGGCGCCGTTCTTATCGTTGATGCCACACAGGGCGTCGAGGCCCAGACCCTAGCCAACGCGTATCTTGCGGCTGACAACAATCTCGAACTGATACCTGTAATAAACAAAATGGATCTTCCATCCGCTGACCCCGACCGTGCCATTTCCGAAATCGAAGAAGATATCGGTATCCCCGCGCAGGACGCCCCGCGTATTTCCGCCAAAACAGGCGAAAACGTCCGTGACGTTCTCGAAAACATCATAAAGAATGTTCCCGAACCTCAGGGTGACGACTCCGCCCCGTTGAAAGCGCTGATTTTCGACAGTGTTTACGACAGCTACAAGGGCGTAATCGCCTATGTCCGCATAATGGACGGAACCGTTAAGGCCGATGACAGAATACTTATGATGCAAACCGGTGCGGTATTCGATGTTGTCGAGGTAGGGCACATGCGACCCTCTCATATGGAACCCTGCGGTACCCTTCGCGCCGGCGAAGTCGGATATGTGACCGCAAGTATAAAAAACGTCAAGGAAACCCAGGTCGGCGACACCATCACACATGCCGTTAATCCTGCGCCGGTACCCCTGCCCGGTTACCGCAAGGCAATCCCCATGGTTTTCTGCGGTATTTATCCTGCGGACGGTGCAAAATACGTTCTGCTGCGTGATTCCCTTGAAAAGCTTGCGCTGAACGACGCCTCACTTTCCTATGACCCGGAGACATCCGTAGCGCTGGGTTTCGGTTTCAGATGTGGATTTTTGGGCCTGCTTCATCTGGAAATTATCATCGAGCGTCTCGAACGTGAATTCGACCTCGACCTCATCACCACTGCCCCTTCCGTCGTATACCGCATTACAAAAACCGACGGCACCGTAATCGACATCGACAACCCTACAAACTATCCCGACCCTGCCACCATATCCTCTGCCGCAGAACCTATCGTCAACGCTCATATATATACTCCGAGCGAATTTGTAGGCGCAATAATGGATCTCTGCCAGGAGCGCAGAGGAATATTTATTGATATGAAATACCTTAGTCCAACACGCGTAGACATGCACTACGAGCTTCCTCTTGGCGAAACGGTTTATGATTTCTTTGACGCAATCAAGAGCCGTACCAAGGGATACGCCAGCTACGACTACGAAATGAAGGGATTTAAAGAAAGCAAGCTAGTACGTCTCGATATACTGATCAACGGCGAGGCGGTAGACGCCCTTTCGTTCATAGTCCACGCCGAGAAAGCCTACAACCGCGGCCGTTCAATCGCAGAAAAGCTTAAAGAACATATCCCTCGTCAGCTTTTCGAAGTTCCCATACAGGCAGCAATCGGAGGCAAGATAATCGCGCGCGAAACCGTAAAAGCTCTTCGCAAGGACGTTCTTGCGAAATGCTACGGTGGCGATATCACACGAAAGAAAAAGCTGCTTGAAAAGCAGAAAGAGGGCAAAAAACGCATGCGTCAGTTCGGCAGCGTTGAAATCCCGAGTGAGGCTTTCACTGCGGTTCTCAAATTCGACGAATAACTACATTAAAGCGGACCTTTCAAAGATAGGTCCGCTTTTTTATTATTTCAACTGCTCCCATTCGAATCTTGTAATCGAAAATACCTTTGTTATGCCGTTTACTTCGTCCTTGTACTCATCAACCTGACGGCATCCGTATGACACTGCCGTTTTTGCGGATGGTTCGTTAGTATTTTTCATATAGGAATAGATTGCATAAAAGGGAAGATTTTCGAATATCCAGTCTCTTACCGCCGAGGCGGCCTCCCGGGCGTATCCCTTCTTTTGCATGTCGCCGCGGATGTGATAGCCGATTTCCGGTTTTGTGCTGTCGCCGATTTTCTGCATCGTAAGGCCACAGTCGCTTATCATTTCACCGGTTTCTTTCAGGCACACCGCCCAAAGACCGAATCCGAAGATTCTGTATCTTTCAATATTATTGTCTATCCAGCCGCGTACCCTTTTTTCATCGAAATTGTACGCATAATGCTGCATGATATCTGAATCCCCGAGAACCTTGAATAAGGCATCATAGTCATCGGGATTCATCTCTCTCAAAACCAGTCTTTCGGTCTCAATTGTCATTGTTGCCACCTTATTCCAAAAAAAGGATGCTTTACCTAGATCGGGTCAGCATCACTATTTCGGTATCCTCATGAAATAGTGTTCCTCATCTTCCCCGAAAATATAAGCTCCGTTATTTAACATGACCTTCTGAGATGCGATATTGTGCTTTTTGACCCGAAGAAATATTTCTTCTTCGGGAATAATCTCCTTGGCGATTTGCAGCTTGAGCCTCAGACCCTTTGTCCCGTAGCCTTTCCCGCGAAGGTCATTTCTGTTACTGTAAGCGATGTGCCCCGCACCGTTGCGTAGTAATTCCGTCAGACGATGTCGGATCCTCAATTCGTCGGCCAGAAGATTCCCGTCCCAGAGATAATAATATGTCTCGGGAACAAACCAGTTTGGCATGTTTACGGGATGCTCATAAGAGATAAGAGAAGGAAGAACCCTCTCCAGATAATCATCATAAGCAACCCCGTTTTAGGGATTGGTCAATCCGTTTTCGCCAGTACGATATTATGTTTTATTCCACAGTAAACTCCGTCCATTCGATTTTGCTGTACTGCATAACGTCATCTGAAAGCTTCATTCCAAGTTTTTCGTAGAACGGAACCGCGTTTTCATTTGCTATAAGATAAACCGCAATATCCTTTTCGCCGCCAGCTAATTCATGCGCCTTTTTCATCAGATTCCTTCCGATACCCTGACGTTCATATTTTCTGTCTACTCCGAGATCCGTAACATAAAGCCAGTAGCAGTAGTCGGTAAGACCGAACAAAACTCCGACAATCAAATTATCTTTATTTCTGGCTACAAGACTTATAGAAACATTTTTAACAAGTTTATCAATACGTTTACGGAATCTTTCTTTCGGATATTGTGACCCGAGATCGGTTCTTTTCAGAAATTCTATATATTCACCGGCGTTCAGTCTTTCTTCTTTATATGATATTTTCATACTGTGTTCTCCCGAAATTAAAATCCGATGATGCATTATGCAAGACGTCAATTAAAGGTATTGTAATTACTATTCTCACGGATGCATTCAAAATGCACGGAATATATCTCTGAGGATGATAACACATATTATATTTTGAAACAGAGAAGCTATTTGAAATCAATAACTTACGCATGGGAAAGTTCAGGAAAATACAGTTTCTCCTTTTCAATTGAACCCAACTCCCGACCGAGATAAAATAGGCGATAATCGTCTCCCCCATCATAAGCTTCAGCGACGCACATTTCCATATCATCCATACAGGGCACAAACCCGAGTCTGAAGCTGTCATATTTCCTACCGGTCCGCTGCAGAATATCCGCAAGACCTTTTTTTCCATCACATATAATACTTTTTATCAGAAGGGTGCTGCCTTCGGCTTCCGCAACGATAAAGCAGTCTATATCTCCGGCATAATAAACATTCTTCATATCAGCAGTATAAAACATCACCAGGCTGTATTTATTAAGCTGTTCCAGTGATGAATTAACAGCGCTCCGGCGGACTGTATCCTTATATTTTTGCTTTATAACCGAATCCGACTCGTCCACGGGTAGAAATCTGTCCCCGCTTTTATTTTTTCCGCAGTATTCATTTTTCACTGAATACCGGTACTGAATCCCTTCAGCGAATTTTTTTCGATAGAATTCCGCCGCGTACAGATTGCCGAACAAATATACCGTCATATTCATCGCTGTACCGTTTTACTACACATTCTATCAGTTTTCCGGCGAGACCCTGTCTCCTATATGTCTCCTCCGTCATAACTGTTTCGATCTGTATATAATTGCGGTTTGAACCGTTTTGCAGGAAGCGCATACGGTTCGCAGACACATTGGAAACAATTTTACCGTCCTCGATAAAGGAATAAGGAATATAATCCCCCTCAAAATACCCTTCAGAAACCCAGTTTTCAAAATCAAAGCCAAAAGTCTTCCGTGTCAGTTCATTCAGTGCGTGACGCAGTGTATCATTGCGCATATAATCACTTACTATTTCCATATGACGTTATATCGACAAATTCTCTCCTGTCTTGTCTCTCTCATATTTTAATATAATTTGTCAATTATTGAAATAATAGCAGAAAATAAAAATGCTCCGCCGAAGCGAAGCATTTTGATTTTTTGTAAGAGTAATTATCTCTTTGAGAACTGGGGAGCGCGACGTGCGGCTTTGAGACCGTACTTTTTGCGTTCTTTCATTCTGGGGTCACGCGTAAGCAGGCCTGCCTTCTTAAGGACGGGACGTAGGCTCTCGTCATACTGAAGAAGGGCACGGGCAATACCGTGACGTACAGCACCGGCCTGGCCGGAAACACCGCCTCCGTTAACATTAACGACGATGTCGAATTTCCCGACAAGATTTGTAAGTTCGAGGGGCTGATGAACAATCAACTTGAGGGTTTCAAGGCCGAAATAATCATCGATATCGCGGCGGTTAATTGTAATAGCACCTGTACCGTTGTAAAGACGAACGCGGGCAACAGATGTCTTTCTTCTGCCTGTACCGTAGAAAAATGGTCTGGACTCGTACATATTCTGTTACCTCCTGTTAGTTTTCATAAAGCTCAGGCTTCTGAGCGGCGTTGTCGTGTTCGGCATTGCGGTATACGCGAAGCCTTGTAAGAGCCTTTCGGCCCAGAGTGGTATCGGGAAGCATACCTTTTACGGCAAGCATCATGGCCTTCTCGGGATTGGTAACCATAAGATTGCTGTACTTGACTTCCTTAAGACCGCCTACCCAACCGGAATGATGACGGTAAACCTTCTGGTCCAGTTTCTTGCCGGTGAGGACTGCCTTTGCACAGTTGATAACGATAACATGGTCACCGCAGTCAACGTTGGGTGTGAATGTTGTTTTGTTTTTTCCGCGAAGAAGAACTGCAACGGTAGCTGCGGTACGACCGAGCGGTTTGCCGGCTGCATCGATAATGTACCATTTGCGCTGAACTTCTGCGGGCTTCTGCATTGTGGTGGACATTGCCTTTCCTCCTGAGTAAATATACCTTTGAGCGTCTGAAGCGCCGATAGTAACCCCCTTAGGGGGGCGACGATTTGTATTATAATTCTCCCTTTATACTATGTCAACGCCTATTTATTAGAAAAACGAAAATAGTATTTTATATCTAATGTTTTCTTTGTTTTTCTATGTTTTACTCCGTATTTCTCAATTCCCATTTTCGTAATTCTCGAGTACTTCACCTGCTATGGCGCACATGTTCTCACCTGGGGTTACCTCGGCTGCCAGATAACACTTGCCCTTCAAAGACAGATAAAACCTTCTCTTTTTTCCGGTTGTTGTTTTCGGCGTTCCGAGCTGAGCGATTTTGTCAGAATAGAAATATATCATATCCTTGTTGTTTGATTTGATATCGTATATTCCTAGCGCCGACGCGAGACGCCTTACAAGTGACACGGTAATCAGGTTTGCAACACATTCCGGAGGATTTCCGAACCGGTCGTTAAGCTCCTCGAAAACGCTCGCAGCATCTTCCTTATTTTCGATGGCAGCGATACGCTTGTACATTTCTATACGGCTTTCGTCATCATAAATATACAATTCGGGAATATAGGCGTCCACCGCAAGATCTACGGTGCATTCAACCGGTTCTTCGGGCGGAGCTTCACCGGCCTCGTCACGAATAGCTTTGTTTAGTATCTCCACGTAGGTCTCGTATCCCACTGCAGCCATATGTCCGCTTTGTCTTGCGCTTAATACGCTTCCGGCTCCCCTAATCTGAAGATCGCGCATTGCTATTCTGAATCCGCTTCCGAAGCTTGTAAAATCACGTATGGCGGAAAGACGTTTCGATGCGATTTCGGTAAGTACCTTTTCTTTTCTGAATGTAAAGTACGCGAAGGCCCTGCGTGAGGAACGCCCAACCCTTCCGCGTATTTGGTAAAGTTGGGAAAGGCCCATGCGATCTGCATCCTCCACAACCAGAGTGTTTACATTCGCGACATCTACGCCGGTCTCGATAATGGTGGTGCAAATAAGAATATCTATTTCCCCGTCAATCAGTCTCTTCCACACCCCGGAAAGCTGGGTATCATCCATCCTCCCGTGTGCGACCTCTATCCTTGCGTCGGGGAATGCAGCCGTAAGTCTTTCAGCGCAGCGTTCGATATTCTCTATTCTGTTATGGAGATAATAAACCTGACCCCCGCGTGACAGTTCTCTTTTTATTGCATCATACAAAATGCCTTCATCGTATTCGGTGACATATGTCTGAATTGGATGACGGTCCTCCGGGGGATCCTCGATAACCGACATATCCCTGATTCCGCTCATTGCCATATTCAGTGTTCTGGGTATCGGGGTCGCGGACAGTGTCAAAACGTCTACTCCCTCTGATGCCTGCTTTAATTTTTCCTTGTGGCTAACACCGAAACGCTGCTCCTCATCAATAACCACAAGACCGAGCTTTTTGAAATTAATATCCTTTTGAAGCAGTCTATGGGTGCCTATCGCGATATCAACTGTTCCATCGGCTATGCCTTTCACCGCTTTGTTAATATCGGCACGGCTTACGAATCTTGAAAGCATTGCTATTTTTATCGGATACGCGTTCATGCGTTCGCTGAATGTTCTGATATGCTGCCAGGCAAGAATTGTTGTGGGAACCAGCACGGCGCACTGGTATCCGTCGCTGACGCATTTGAACACAGCCCTCATGGCTACCTCGGTTTTTCCGACACCGACATCGCCGCAAAGCAGACGGTCCATCGGCCGGGATTTTTCCATATCAAGCTTGATTTCTTCCGACGTTTTCAGCTGGTCTCCGGTCTCGTCGTATTCAAATCTGGCCTCGAATTCCCTCTGCCAGTCTGTATCCTCCGAAAAAGCGACGCCCTTTGCCTTTTCCCTTTTTGCGTAAAGGACTATCAGTTCGGCAGCCATCTCCCTTACGGCGCGGTATACATTTTGTTTTGTCTTCTGCCATTCGCCGGAATTAAGTTTTGCAATCTTAGCTTCGCCGTCTTCCCTGGAGGAAACGTACTGGGACACCATGTCAAGTTGCGCAACGGGGACATACAGTGTATCCGCGCCGCGGTACTGTATTTTAATGTAATCACGTACAAATCCGTGATGGTCGATTCTGTGAATACCGCTGTAAATTCCTATTCCGTGGTTTTTATGGACAACGTAGTCACCCTCGCGCAGATCCTCAAGACGTGTAATACCAATATCCTGCTTTGAGGAAGTTTTGTGTTTCTGCTTTTTAACCTGTTCGCGTCTACCGGTAATAACACACAGACGCGAGGTCGCAATTTCAAACCCCGATGACAGAGTACCGGCACAGACGGTTACCTTTCCGGTATCCGGAATTTCATCCCCTGCAGCTGCAGTAATTCCCTCGTATGCCAGATCGTCGCTCAGCGCAGATGCGGCTCTGGATGTTCCGGCCATCAGAACACACCTATACCCAAGCTCGATATATCCGCGCAGATCTTCAATCAGAACATCAAACTTTCCGTCCCAACGAGGCATGGTGTTCGCACGGATGTTTACAACAGCATCAAGCCGTATGTTCAGAGTTCGGGCAAAGGTCTCGCATATCAGCTTGCTTTTCCATTTTTCAATATCCCATTCGTCTCTATACCACTGCCCCATCTGGGCAAGATACAAACCCTGAGTATACAGGGAAGACATAATTTCGGTCTGCTGCCACATTATTGTTTTGTGACGGTTCTTCAGAGCCTCCGTATTGTTCAGCACCACAATGGGATTTACCATATACCCGTCAATAGTGGCAGGATTATCATAGAATATATTCAGATAACGGTCGGTTACAGATGGAATAATCTGTTGCCCGAGCAGCTCAGCATCCCTCACAAGAATTCGTGAAAGCTCTTCCCCCACTCCCTTGGAGAGATTGACAAGTTTTTCAGCCGCGGACTCACCGGGCACAATTTCCCTGGCGGGAATTACAGTAACGTTTTTCCGGACTTCAAACCTGCGCTGGGTTTCGGCATAAAAAGAGGAAATTCTGTCAATCTCGTCGCTGAAAAATTCAATTCGGACGGGATTGTTTTCGTTTCCTGAGAAAACATCGACAATACCGCCTCTGATAGCAAACTGTCCAGCACCTTCAACACGTTCGGTCCGAGTATAGCCCGCCCTGATAAGACGCTCCCCGACCTCACTTATGGATATCCTGTCACCGGAATTCAATGTAAAGGATATGCCAATGAATGATTCTACGGGCATGGTGCGTTCGAGAAACGACTCTATCGAGCAGCATACAATCCTGGCTTCTCCGGAAACAACCCGACCCATTGCCGAAAGCCTTTCAAGTTCCTCCTCATGTGAGGAGCTTTCCACATTGATCAGTGTCAGTGATCTGGAAGGAAACACTATAGGATTCATCAGGGGGCACATAGTTTCGATATCCTTAACGGCAGCGAACGCTTCTGCGTCAGTTTCGCAGATATACAAAACAGGGCGGCCTAATTCTTTTGACAAAGCCACTGAATATAAAGCTGAATGGATTGGATAACCGCCGAACAGAACGGCTGTTCCTTTTGGGGTAACAGCCTCTGCAATATCCTTGAACTGTTCACTTTTGCTGATTAATGCCGTAAAATCCATATACAGTATGAAATATCCTTTATGTTTTATACATTTTGTATATACAGATATCGCTTCGGCATGCATTTTCGCGATGCCGAAGCAGATGTATCATTATAAATATAATAATGTAAATGACAAGGCAACTACATATTATATCGGCTTTGGGCAAGCCCGAGCTTTCCGTCGGTTATCAGCTTCACCGAAGACAAGATATCTTCATATCTTGATTCTATCAATTCGGTATCAGCTTTCGACGGGGCTTCGAGCACCCAGTCCACAAGATCATCTGTACTGTCCTTACGCTCGCCTATACCGATTTTAATCCGCGGGAATTCCTGGCTTCCAAAACATGCAATGATATTCTTTATCCCGTTATGACCGCCTGCGGAGCCCGATTCGCGGATACGAAGCGTTCCGGGCTTTAAAGAAATGTCGTCATATATTACAAGAATGTTTCCGGCGGGAACCTTGTAGAATCTAGCTGCCTCGGACACACATTCGCCGGACAGGTTCATAAAAGTGGTGGGTTTCAGAAGAAGAACGGAACTTTCTCCTATTGTTCCCTTTCCGTAAAGCCCTCTGAACTTAGCCCTCGTAATCTTTAACCCGGTTTTTTCGGCGATATAATCCAACGCCCTGTACCCTGCGTTGTGCCTCGATTTTTCATATTGAGTTCCCGGATTTCCTAGACCGACTACAATATAATCCACAGTGGGTTTTTTTTTGAATAACATAATCACCTTTAAATTTAAATCAAGCGCGCCGTTTTCGACGCGCTTGATAATTTGCTGTTTGATTTATCAGCCTGTAATAACTGTCTTGCTTTCGTAATCCTGACGGATAACGCCCAAATGGGTATTACCAGTATTTACCACAAGCTCATTGCCGTCGGCGCCGTATAGTTTGATATTGCTGGCGTAAACGCCCTTGGTCCAGGTAATCTCCTCGTAGTTCCCCTTGCTGAGATAAAGTCCTGTGCCGCCTGCGGGATAATCAATCTCGATTAGACCGCCCTTAGCCTCAGTGCCGGCAATAACCGAAATATCGGCGTAAAGAAGAATGACATTGTCAAATGAAAGCTGCTCATTGTCGTAGATTTCGTCAACCTGTTTCAGACCGCGCTGCCATTTGAGATACTTTTCAGATTCCTCGTCATAACGGAAATCACCGTCATAAGAGGAGGAGAAGTAATATTTGAGAGAGCTGCAGGTACCGGAGGCGGGAATAACAGTTTCATTTTCATCGGCAAAATTGAAGAATGTCTCGAGGCCGGATGTGGTCTCGTGCTTTATACCTTCAGCATCCATTGCGTCATAAATAAGGGATCCGCTGGTGAATATAGTCTGAACAACACTGCTACGCTGGGGAGATGTCCACAGAAGGGAACGGATGTTGTTGCCGTCAAGAGTACGGAAGTTGTTTTCGTTGATAGCCTTGTCGGCGTAAACGGATGTTCCGACATGTACAACAACGGGATCAAGAGGGAATATCATCTCAAGGAACTGGTCACGCAGTGAACGCATGGGACCGATACGCTCTATTTCACGTGTATCGGAGAACAGACACATAAGTCTGGAAATACCGCCCTCTGTTTCCATCTCGACTATGATATCGGCTCTGGAAATACCGTCCTGGGGCCAGCCGTTGTAATCGCTGTTGTCGACGGATACGGCATAGGGACGCATGCCGATCATATCGTTTGAAAGATCGTTCCTGCCGGTAAGAGGGTTAAGGGATTCCTTTGCGGTACTGATGGTCATGGCGCCGCCCGGATCCTCACTTGTACCGGTAAGCCAGTCTGTAATGGCTATATCTATCTGGTCCTCGTTTTCCGCTCCTTTGGTGCAGGCGGCAAGGCAGAATACCATTGACGCGCAGAGAAGGAGCGCTAGTGTTTTCTTCATTTTCAATCTCCTTATTTTGTGTAAAACACATTATAACGCATAAAGTATACTACAGCAGTTTTTGACTGTAAAGATACTTGCATTTATAGTCTCAATAGAAAAATGCATAAAATAATGAATATCTTCACTTCTGACAGGATGATTCTGAAATCTGTTTCTGAACATTATGTGACAAATGTTGAAAATTTCTTTTTAGAGTTTATACTTTAAACAGAGGGTAAAAGATTGTCAAAACTCCTCTGTTTCCAAGAAATGCAACCGCAGTGTTTCTTTCTTCGATATCTGTTTGAACAATATATGTCAATTAAACTGCAGTATTTGTCGAAATTCCTGTCGAAAATGTTCAAACAGATATTGTGTCATTTTATTCATTCTAAAAAAGGATAACAAATGGAAAATAGAACCTTTTCCCGCATCGGATGGACAACCGTTTTATACTCCGTTGTCGGAATTATCTTAATGATTCTGATGAGTCTCTTCACCGACACCGAAAGCGAGGCAGGTTATAACTCATATATTCTTACTTCACAGATTGTATATTACGCTGTTATTCTCGGACTTGTCATACTGATGTTCCGAAAACTGCCCAAAGTTCCAGATATGTCGAAACAGCGGATGTATTTCTCCGACTTTGCTATTTTTTTTGTTATTTCTTTCAGCTTTTTATATCTCGGTGCGATAATCGGAGGATACGTCAACGAATGGGTGGCAGGTCTGGTTGACGGAAAAGCTGTTAATCCAGTAGATGAGCTAGCAGAAGCGATTCCGCTGTGGCTCAGCATTATCCTGGATCTGATTATCGCTCCAGTATTTGAGGAACTGATATTCCGGAAATATATTCTGAATGCTCTCAGACCTTTCGGAGATTTAACCGCATGCATAGTCTGCGGCTTGCTTTTCGGAATATTTCACATGAATCTGGATCAGTTTTTCTACGCGTTTCTTCTGGGAACGCTGTTCTCATATATTATACTGAGAACAAACAATATATTGTATACTATGCTTCTCCATGCCCTTGTAAACCTTACCGGTACGCTGATAGTTCCGAATATTTACAACCTTTTCGAGGCTTCCGGCGACGGGGCATATTTGATTATCAATACTGTTCTTTATATCATTGTAATAGCAGGCCTTACTATATTCGGGTTCAAATGCAGATACTTCATAATAAAGCCTCCGTACTTTACCTTTTCTATGCCGATTAATTTTAAAACCGTTGTTTTTAACAGCGGCTTTATTGCAATGATAATTCTGTTCGTACTAGCATCGGTTATTTCCGTTCAGCCTTCATGGCTGTACTAAACTACCGGCTCATTGACCTTGTTGCATATGACGGACACGCCGACACATTTGTTAATTAATTAACACACTGTCTTGAATTTGCACATAGTCTTTGATATAATATTTTGGCACATAAATATAAAATAAAAAGGGGATTATAAAAATGGTTAAAGTTGCTATTAATGGTTTTGGCCGTATCGGACGTCTTGCATTCCGTCAGATGTTCGAAGCTGATGGTTACGAAATAGTTGCTATCAACGATCTCACGAGTCCCGCTATGCTGGCTCACCTTCTCAAGTATGACACAGCACAGGGCTCTTTCCTTGGCAAGTTCGGCGAAAACAAACACACAGTCGAAGCTACCGACGACAGCATCATTGTTGACGGCAAGGAAATCAAGATCTATAAAGAGTCTGACGCCAACAATGCTCCCTGGGGCAAGCTCGATGTTGACGTTGTTCTCGAGTGCACCGGTTTCTACACCACAAAAGATAAGAGCATGGCTCACATTAAGGCCGGCGCAAAGAAGGTTGTTATCAGCGCCCCCGCAGGCAATGATCTTCCCACAATCGTTTTCTCCGTTAATGAGAACACCCTGACGAAGGACGATCAGGTTATCTCCGCTGCTTCCTGCACCACCAACTGCCTGGCTCCCATGGCTGATACTCTTAACAAGCTTTATCCCATCGTTTCGGGTATCATGACCACTGTTCATGCTTACACCGGCGACCAGATGATTCTTGACGGTCCTCAGCGCAAGGGCGATCTCCGTCGTGCACGTGCAGGCGCCTGCAACATCGTTCCCAACAGCACCGGTGCTGCC
>CAYUOH010000021.1:0-17363 GCA_964446385.1 uncultured Oscillospiraceae bacterium
CAGCTTCTCTGCCCATGATTGTTCTTTTAAGATGAGCATCTGCATTATCTTCGTAACCATTATGCGCATATTGCGAATAAGGCTTTTCAGGAGCTAGTTTCTCCAGCCATTTTTCCATATCCTCATGCAAACCCGACTCATCATCATTAACAAATACCGAAGTGGTTATATGCATTGCGTTACATAGAAGCATGCCTTCATTAATGCCGCTTTCTCTTAAACACTGTTCTATCTGAGGAGTAATGTTGACAAATCCTCTTCTTGCATTGATGTTAAAATATATTTCTTTTCTGTAACTTTTCATAACCATTAATATATTTTACTTAAATGCATATGAAAAAACAACTGTTTTGATTCACAGACTCATCATTTCCACATTAGCTGTATATTTATATCTTTTATTATTTGACTGAGTATTATAGCTTCAACAGAAATATCCCAATTTACATCATATATTTCATCATCTTTAAATTTATTATTTACTATAATTGGATGATATTATATAATACTCATATACTCAAGGAGGGAAAAATGAATAAGCGTGAATTTATTAAGGCTATGTCAGTCGGATCAGGCTTGACAGTGAAAGAAACCAATAAAGCATATGATGCTTTCCTAGAAGTTGTGGCAAAGACACTGAAAAAAGGCGACAAGATACAACTTGCCAGTTTTGGAACTTTTGAGGTAAAGAAAAGAGCTGCAAGAACAGGTGTGAATCCTAAGACTGGAGCAAAAATACAGATTAAATCAGGCAAAGCTCCTGCCTTCAGATTCGGAAAGACATTCAAAGAATTATTCTAAGAATGATATGATAAAGGCCTGGATAAATAAACCAGGCTTTTGTTTAATATAAAAAACGGTTTAATATAAACCGTTTGTGGAGCTGACAAGCAGAATCGAACTGCCGACCTCCTCATTACCAATGAGGTGCTCTACCGACTGAGCTACAACAGCAATGGCGACCCGGATGAGGCTCGAACTCACGACCTCCAGCGTGACAGGCTGGCGTACTAACCAACTGTACTACCGGGCCAGATGGCAGGGGCAGAAGGATTCGAACCCTCGGCACGCGGTTTTGGAGACCGCTGCTCTACCAGCTGAGCTATACCCCTTTATTATGGTGGGCCTTCAGGGACTCGAACCCCGGACCGACCGGTTATGAGCCGGTTGCTCTAACCAACTGAGCTAAAGGCCCTTACCTACTGTTTCCAGCAAGCTTTAGAATAATAGCAAATTATTATTGATATGTC
This sequence comes from uncultured Oscillospiraceae bacterium, assembly GCA_964446385.1. Classification (GTDB taxonomy): domain Bacteria; phylum Bacillota; class Clostridia; order Oscillospirales; family Ruminococcaceae; genus CAYSRC01. The sequence continues at coordinate 1,251 of CAYUOH010000021.1, forward strand.
AATACGGAGATGCGTATTACTAAAGCTCTTCGCCATCCCCAGGAAGGGTAGTGACGTCCTTCAGTTTGCGCTGTATTTGACGGGTTCTGATGCCAATAAGTTTGTCCAGATCGTCGTTGGCTTGATTGATTCTCTGTTGCGCCGAGGCCAGTATCTTTTCGAATGAGTCGAACTCGGTGCGCACCTCGCCCAGTACGCGCCAGACTTCGCTGCTGCGTTTCTGTATGGCAAGGGTTCTGAAGCCCATTTGAAGGCTTGAAAGGAAGGCTGCCGTAGTTGTTGGACCGGAGATGCTTACCTTGTAATCGCGCTGAAGCATTTCCACGAGGCCCATATTAACCGCCTCTGCGTAAAGCCCCTCCACCGGTAAGAACATGAGCGCGAAATCGGTGGTCGCCGGCGGGTCGATGTACTTGGCCTTTATATCTTGCGCGAAAGACCTAATTCGCTGAACCAGAAGCATTCGTGCCTTTTTAAGCTCGTTGGGGTCGCCAGCATTATAAGCATCGTTCACCGCACTGTACGCGTCGAGTGGAAATTTGGAGTCTATGGGAAGATATACCGTGCCGCCGTCGTCGCCCGGAAGCTTTACCGCAAACTCGACGCGCTCGCTGCTCCCCTTTTTGGTGGCGATATTTGTATCGTACTGCTCGGGTGACATCATCTGTTCAAGTATCGCGCCAAGCTGCATCTCTCCCAAAATACCGCGGGTTTTAACGTTGCTGAGCGTCTTCTTAAGGTCTCCCACGCCCGCTGCGAGGTTCTGCATCTCGCCGAGACCCTTGTAGACCTGCTCAAGTCTGTCGCTTACAAGCTTGAAGGACTGGCTTATACGTTCATTAAGTGTCTTCTGAAGTTTTTCGTCAACTGTTTCCTTTATTTCGTTAAGACGGGCGATATTGTCGTCACGGATGGCTCCCAGACCGCTGGAGATCGCGCCGCGCATGCTGTCAAGGCTCTGAAGGCTCTGTTGCGAAAAAGCTTTGAACCGTTCGTCAAGCACTCCGGTATTGCGGCCAATCTCGGTGCTTAAAGCCTCAAGTCGCGCGTCCTGACGGTCGAAACTTCCTCCCAGCGATGACATAAGCATTCGGCTCATGGAATCGAATCTGCCGTACATCTCCTCGCGCGACTGCTTTTCAAGTGCCTCGACCGTTTTTGATATCTCGGTGATTTTTCTTTCGGTCTCTTTTCGGTTTTTCACCACAAGATACACCGTCAGAACTAGAAGGAAAAGTATTAGTATAAGGATTCCGGAAGCAAATACAATAAGTATCGAATAGAAACCCATCTACTTTTTAATCTCCAGTCGTTTCTCGGTTCCATTTTTAAGGCGGGCTATGTTTGTCCTGTGAGTCCAAATGATTACGAGCATCGTAAACATCGAATAGCTAAGCGGCATCCAGGGCGATTCACCTCGTATAAGGGTCACGGCGAGGGCAGCCACAGGCATTGAGCATGCGGAGATAACCGACGCAAAGGACACTATTCTTGTTTTAAACATTACGGCGAAAAACACGATAAACTGTGCGGCAAACAGAAGAGGATTGATCTGGAGAGCTATTCCCGCTGTGGTCATAACACCCTTTCCTCCGCGGAAACCAAAATACAGGGGGAAAATGTGGCCAAGAAGAGCCGCCACGGCGGCCACATAAACACAGACCTCGATGTTAGTGCCGGATAGACCCGCAAGCATGCGTCCGAAATGAATCCCGAGGAATCCCTTTAGGAAATCGAACACGCCGGTAAGTATTCCGGGCCAGATTCCGGCACAGCGCAAAACGTTGGTCATACCAGTGTTCCCGCTGCCTATGCTGCGTATGTCAACTTTTTTGAATAGTTTTGAGAATATAAGACCGAAGCTCAGTGAACCCAGAAGGTAGGATTCGACGGCCGTTATTACTATTGCTGGGAAGGGGTTCATTTTTCTCCCCTTTCTCTTATGACAATTCTGACAGGGGTTCCCTCAAGGCCGAAAGTTTCGCGTATCTGGTTCTCTATGTATCTTTGGTAGCTGAAATGGAAAAGCTCCGCGTCGTTTACAAACGTAACGAATGTGGGAGGGCGCGTGCTTGCCTGAGTAATGTAGAAAATACGGAGGCGCCTGCCCTTGTCCGTCGGAGGTTGCACGCGTGACGTGGCGCGGGCGAGCACGTCGTTAAGCATACCTGTGGTGATGCGCATGGAGTTCTGCTCGTCGACGAATTTTATTAGCTCGAAAAGGCGGTCGATTCTCTGACCGGTCTTGGCGGATATAAAAATTATCGGCGCATAAGCCATGAAACTAAAATCGTTCTCGTACTCCTTGCGTTGGGCGTCCATGGTCCTTCCGTCCTTTTCCACAAGGTCCCATTTGTTGATGGCGATAATACATCCCTTGCCCTGTTCATGAGCGTAACCCGCAATCTTAGAATCTTGCTCGGTAAAGCCCTCGACGGCGTCCAACATTATTACGCAGACGTCGGCTCGCTCCACCGCGGCAAGCGAACGCATGACGCTGTACTTTTCGACCGAGTCGTTGATATTACCCTTTTTGCGCATGCCGGCTGTATCGATAAAGACGAATTTGCCGTGATCGTTTTCTACTGCTGAATCTATGGCGTCTCGTGTGGTTCCCGCTACATCGGACACAATAAGGCGCTCCTCGCCCAGAATGCGGTTGATAAGCATGGATTTTCCGGCGTTGGGGCGACCGATAACAGCGACTTTTATGGCATCCTCCTCTTCCTCATCGTCGTCCGATTCCACAAGATATTCGCATACGGCGTCGAGAAGGTCCCCGGTGCCGTGGCCGTGAACGGAGGATACCGCCACGGGCTCGCCCAGAGCCAGGGAGTAAAAATCATAGAAATCTAAGGGCATTTCGCCTATGGAGTCACATTTGTTCACGCAGAGCACCACGGGCTTGCCGCAACGCTGGAGAAGGTCGGCTATCTCGGAATCCGCCGCGGTTACGCCGGCCTGAAGGTCGGTAACCATTATTATAACGTCAGCCGTATCAATAGCGATTTCGGCTTGTTTTACGATATGTGAAAGAATAACGTCGTTGGAATCGGTCTCGATTCCACCGGTGTCGATAAGCGTAAAATTGTAGTGCCGCCACTCGCACTCACCGAAAACCCTGTCTCGCGTAACGCCTGGGTTTCCGTCGACAATTGAGCGGCGCTCACCTATCAGCTTGTTGAAAAGGGTGGATTTCCCCACGTTGGGGCGTCCCACAATCGCAACTGTCTGCCTGTTCATTGTAATCCTTTCGAATGTATAATCAGAAGCCCAGAAGGGCGTTTAAAAAGTCGTTCCCGTCGGTGTCGAACCGGAGCGCGCAGCCAAGCTTATTGGCTAGTTCATCCGTCGTGACGCTGTCGAGGAACATGTCTCCATCACTGCGCAGTGTGTTGGCGGGCAGTATCGCGGTACAGAAGATTCTGCCCGTGGCCTGTTCAATAATGTCATGCGCGGTCAGAAGACCGGATACCGAGACATTCCCGCCGAAATAATTGTTCTTAATACAGATCGTGTTTATCTCAAGGTCAGGGAAACGCGCCTTTGCGGCATCTACAAGCGTGTTTATAAAGGCGAATGAAGCCTCGCCCGTGATAACCGTGGAAGCGTTGTGCGAATCGCCAATATCCGTATCATCAAGGGCATTATAAAACTCTTCGCGGAACTGTGCAATCATTCCCACGCCGTTCTCAAGCTGGAGCATATCTCCGTAGTATCCGCTCTCGGGAATTTCACGGCCGGTCATAAGGAAAAATTCGTCCGCTGGATACACTATTTGCGGAAAGCCCTTTTTCACCGCCTCCGTGCGATAATCTTCGATTATTTCCAACACTTCAGCCGACGACTCAGCATCGTAAGGCGTTATATCCGGCAGCTTTTCACGGAAGGCCGTAAGACCCGCCGGAACACAGGCAATGCTCCTGACCGCGGGGTAAAGCTCCCCTAGATCTCTGAGGGATTTTAAAAGATGCTCCCCGTCGTTAATGCCCCTGCAGAGTACAAGCTGCAGATTCATTTCTATACCGGCGTCCGCAAGCCAACGCAGATATTTAAGCTTTTCGCCCGCGAAACGGTTGCTCATCATTTCGCAACGGAGCAGAGGGTCGGTGGTGTGTACCGAAATATTTATCGGTGTGATATGCATGTCAATAATGCGGCGGACCACGTCGTCGGACATGTTAGTCATGGTGACGTAGTTTCCGAACAGAAAGGACAGACGCTCGTCGTCGTCTTTGAAATAAAGTGATTTCCTCATTCCCGGAGGAAGCTGGTCAATAAAGCAGAAGATGCATTTGTTGGTGCAGCTGTGCTGCTCGTCCATAAGAAAGGTTTCGGACTCTATCCCGAGCTCGTCGTATTCGCTTTTATTCACACGAACGGCACGCGTCTTGCCGGAGGGCGTACGGATTTCAAGTGAAAGCTTTTGGTCCGCACTGTAAAAACCGTAATCAAGCACATCATTGATTACGTGCCCATTTATGGACAGCAGAACATCACCGGGGCTTATTCTCACCCCGGCGGCCGGTGAACCTTTTTTAACGGATATTACGGGTACAGCCATCAGATGCCTCTTTTACGTAATTGCAAAAAAGACGAGGCGTTAACCTCGTCTTTTCGTGTTGAGTTAATTACGCTTCTTTGTCGATAACTTCTTTACCCTTGTAGTAGCCGCAATTGCCGCATACACGATGCGGAAGCATCAGCTGGCTGCAATGTGGGCAACGAGCAAAGGAAGGAATAGGTAACTTCCACACAGAGGAGCGTCTTTTGTCACGACGAGCCTTGGAAGTCCTTCTCTTAGGTACTGCCATATTTAGCACCTCCTATGCGTGAAATGAGTAACATGCAGTAACAATCAAATTTGTGCCCTTTTCAGAGCGCTTGAACATTATAACGTTTGGCTTTCTAAAAGTCAATAATATATTACAGATATTTTCTTACGCCTTCGGACAGCTCAGATTCGTCAGTGGAGACGGTTACTACGACCTTGAGATCGTCCTTTGCGACATCCTCAATCTTGTCAAGAAGGGTGCCGAGGCCCTCCATATCACCGTTGCCTATTTTCAGAATACCGTCGATATATACCTCGTTGATATCATAATTGCTGGCAAGGACGCCCATCATATAACCGAAAAACATTTCGTAGCCGCGTATTGCGTAGTCATCTACGTCGATGAGGCGTACGCTGGACTTGATATTGTAAGTGGATTTCATACCCTTTTCGATACATACAAGACTGCCCTGGTTGGTCTGGGCGGAGGCGTTGATCATTTCAATCATGGTTTTGGTTTTGCCTGAGCCTTTTTTGCCTACAATTAAATTAATCATAATTTAACTCCGTTTCTTTATATTATGCCCGGCTCCGGATATCAATACCCCGGCTTTCCGAGCAGAGCAAACATATTGTTTTTGTACATTTCAACGCCGGGCTGATTAAAGACGTTGACACCCAGAATGTTTCCTGACACACCGCATGCGCGCTCGAAGAAGTAGATAAGCTCACCGACAGTGTATTCGCTTACCGAACCGGCGTCTATAGTACTGACCGGAACGCCGCCGGCCGTATGAGCTTTTATTGTTGCATCACGGGCCTTGGCTGCCACGTAAGACAAGGTACGTCCGCTGAGGTAATCAAGGTTGTCAAAGTTGTCGTCCGAGCTGGGAATCGTGTAATCGGAGACACTCCCAATGAAGTTGACAAAGGTCTCGAAATGTTTTGGATTCCCCTCCTGGATAAATTGACCGATGGAATGAAGGTCGGTTGAATAGATAACTGAAGCGGGGTAGAGTCCTTTGCCGTCCTTGCCCTCGCTTTCTCCGAAGAGCTGCTTCCACCATTCGCTCATCATATTGAACTCAGGAGTGAAGGAACAGACAATTTCCGTTGCTTTACCCTTTTCGTACATTATATTGCGGAACATCGCGTATCGGTTGGCGGCGCTTTCAGGGTCGGCATTTGCTAAATTGCGCCATGATTCGGCGGCACCGTCAAGAATAGCGTCAATATTAAAACCCGCAGCGGCGACAGGCAGAAGGCCTACAGGTGTAAGCACCGAAAAGCGTCCGCCTATGTCATCAGGAATAGCGAAGGAACGGTAACCCTTCTCGTTTGTAAGTACCCGCATTAGGCCGTTTTTAGCGTCTGTGGTGATGATTATGCGTTCGGTAGCGCCGGCCTCGCCGTATCTGTTCTCCATGTATTCCTTGAATATGCGAAAAGCAATGGCGGTTTCTGTGGTGTTGCCCGATTTGGAGATACAGTTAATACATACGTCGTGCCCGTCGCAAAGGCGAATAATATCGTTTACGGTACGGCCGTCGATATTGTTCCCGGCGAATATAACCTTCATTGGAGAAAGGCTGTTGAACCATTTGCCGCCCAGAAGACGTATTATCGCTCCGGAACCCAGATAGGAACCGCCTATACCCAGTACAATCAGAATATCGCATTTGTCTCGGATATCCGCCGCGACTGATTTTACATGTGCTATTTCATGCCTGTTATAGTTCGAGGGCAGATTGACCCATCCTGTGAAATCCGCGCCGGGACAAGTACCCGCATCAAGGGATTCCACAGCCGAAAGCAGGAGGGGGAGAAAGGCGTCAAAATTCTTCTGCGAAACATAATCTGACAGAAAGGAACAGTTGTACTCAATGGCCATGATATAGCCCCCCCTTGAAATCAATGATATAATAACGGCATATAATAGTCAAGGTAAAGAGTACCCGTTTGACCTTACGTCCGGGACGTTGTAATCTACTCTCAAAACACGAAAACATACTGAAAACACGGAAAAATACGATATGAGCTCACACACCAGTGGTATGCTTAACAGCGACGAAATCAAACAGCTTACGGCCCGAGCGGAGGATTATGCCAAGAGGGCATCCTACGTAGGATTCGCCGTGTCAGATTTTCTTTCCCCGTATGAGCGTTCGGTAATCGAGATGCTCAATTACCTCAAAAAAGACTATGATATATCCTTTTACGGAGGATATGACGAAGCGGAACGCACCCTAGCTGTGTTCACCATGAAGGGGGAGGAATATATCCCATCTGATGAAATTACTGTTATTTATCTTGAAGTCCGCGGCGGCGAAGTGAGCCACCGTGACATTCTCGGAAGCGTTATGGCTATGGGCATCACAAGGGCTAAAACCGGCGATATCATCACAGGAAAAGACGCTGGATATCTGATCTGCAAAACCGAAATTTCGGCGTATATTCTAGACAATCTGGAGCGCATTGGCCGCTGCACTGTGCGAACCTCCGTGGGAACGCTCGAAAACCTGCCGGAGCCCGAAACCTCCGAAAAAAGCTTTACTGTTATGTCCCCCAGGCTCGACGCCGTGGTGTCCGAGGGCTTTTCAATCAGCCGCACCAAAGCTGCAGATTATATAAAGGGCGGAATATGTTTTCACAACTGGAAGAACGAGTTGTCCGCCTCAAAAGCCGTCGGTGAGGGCGACGTTATCACCCTCCGCGGCTTCGGCCGTATAAAGATAAGCGCCATCGGTGGTCAGTCCCGGAAAGGCAGAACGTTTATTACAGTATTAATATATAAATAGAAGAAAAAATGTAATTAATTACAATTGCCATTCCTTGCCTCTCTTTTTGGACCGGGCCTTGTTTTCGACAGCTCACATCATCAGGGTGTTAAGATACCCGGTAAAGAATTGCATATCATCGCGTAAGTCCCTGAAGGCACGCCGGAAACGATTATTTATTAATCGATTCCCGTTCTCGGCGTACAGTGGCACCCTGAACGAATGATCGGCGACACTTCTTCAAAAGCCGACGGACTAAAGGTCATTATTATTTTAAAGAAATAATCGTATAAAAAATCCCCTTTCGGGGATTTTTTGTTTTAAATAAATAAGTTAACTATTTGGTGTACCAATTTTAATGACATAAAGACAGCAGAGCCATCGATTCTACTTCTGCTTGTTACCATTGAGTTGCTGACGTATTGCGACACGTGTTGTCTTTACTTGGTTGAGCGCCAGAATCAAGGCATCCTCCGCCTTTTTAAGCGTGTTTTCGCTGAAGTCTACCGACTTGCGCTCTAGCTCCTTTACGCGGGTCTTGGTGTCAAGAAGGATCTCGCTTGACTGATTCTGGGCCTCCTTCAGGATTTCGTTTTGGGAAATCATCTGGCGGGATTTCTGCTCCGCCCTGTGGATAATTCCGTTAGCTTCTGCCTTGGAGTCTGAAATGATTAGCTCGCGGTCAACTACAATTGCCTTGGCGTCCTTTACTTCTTGAGGAAGATTGAGCCGGACGTCGTCCACAAGATTGCGTAGTTTTTTGATGTCGACCATCGCCTTTCCTTCAGCAAGAGGAAGATTCCATGAGTTGTCAAGAAGCTCGTCTATCTGATCAAGATATTTATCTACAGTCATTTTCCGTTCTCCTTCTTCCGATTCGGGAAATAATCTCATCATATATTTCATCGGGGATAAAATCCGAAATATCACCGCCGAATGAGGCTATCTGCTTGGCAAGGCTGCTGCTCATATATGCATAGTTTTCATTGGCGGCAATAAAAACAGTTTCAAGGCCGGGGTATATCTTTTTGTTGGCAACGGCCATAGGATATTCATATTCGTAATCCGACGCAGAACGGATGCCCTTTAAAATTGCGCAGGCACCCTTTTCACGCGCGTATTCGGCAATTAGACCGGACTGTGACTCGACCGTGACGTTATCAAGATCTTTAACGCAGCGGCGGATATGCTCGGCGCGCTCCTCAAGTGAAAAACAAGGGGTTTTGGAAGTGTTGATGCAGATTGAAACGAAAACCCTGTCGAACATTGCTGCAGCGCGTTTTATTACGTCAATATGTCCCCTTGTGACAGGATCGAAGCTGCCGGGACAAATTGCGATTTTCATAATTTATTCCTCCGCAGATAGTATATACAGCCAGACAGACGTTTTGCCGTAATTGTACTGTTTCTTAAGCGTAAGGCCTTCGCATACTTCAGGCATTTTGCATTCGCGCTCTGTCTCGCATAAGACTACTCCACCGGTGGCAATAGCACCCGCAAGAAGGGGCAGAATCTCCGCTGCAGTATTATGGTGGTAGGGAGGGTCGACGAATATGATGTCGAACGGCTCAGATACGTGTTGCAAAAAGCGCATAGCTCCGCTTACGACGATTCTTGAATTATTCTCGAAGCCGCAGCGCTTGAGGTTGCGGCGCACAATCTCTATGCATCCGCGGTTTTCATCTACGAATACCGCGTAAGAAGCCTCATGGCTCAGGGCTTCTATTCCAAGCTGACCGGAGCCGGCGAAAAGATCGAGAACGCGGGCACCGGGAACCAGAAACTGGATTGAGGAGAACATGGCCTCCTTTACCTTTTCCGAGGTGGGTCTTACGACGTCGTCCCCGGGCATTGTTTCAAGATTACACCCGCGGGCGATACCGGTAATTACTTTCATATATATTATACCTCACAAAAAGCGGTAAAAGTATATCACCATAAAATATAGGGTGTCAATTTTCACCGTGGAAAAATCTGTAAACCTTTTCGGCCGAGGCGTCGTTCATGCCCTTTACGCCGCGGAGCTGTTCAAACGTTGCAGTCTGTATGCCATCAATATTTTTGAAAGCCTTCAAGAGAACAGCCTCGCGCTTTTCTCCGATTCCGGGAATGTCCTGCAGAAAGCTTTTAAGTGCGTTTTTGGTATGATGGCTTCGCTGGTATTCCACCGTAAAACGGTGAACCTCCTCCTGGATCCGGGACACGGCGGAAAACGCAAGCTTGTGCATTTTGACGTCTATCTCCCCTTCAACGGCCACAACACCCCGGGTACGGTGCTTGCTGTCCTTGACCATTCCGAACACAGGAACGTCCTCGAAGGATGTGCCCTCAAGAGCACGCCATATTGTGGCCAGATGGCCTTTGCCTCCATCAAGCAGTATAACATCGGGTTTGCTGTTAAAGCCCGCCGTACCCTGGCTAAATCGGTTTACACGGCGCATTATAACCTCGGTCATGCTGGCGTAGTCGTCCACGCCATCGACTGTTTTGATGATAAATCTGCGATATGCCGAACGTTTGGGGAATCCGTCGTCGAAAACGACCATTCCCGCAACCGCCTCGCTGCCGTAATTGGAGATATCGTAGGCCTCTATTCGTTTAGGTGCCGAAGGAAGGCCAAGCATACTTGCAAGCTCGCCCATACTGGCCTCCTCGCGGCTATGACGGCCTGCGGTGCGTTTTAGTCGGTCAGCAGCGTTAGAGTAGGCCATCGTAACAAGAGCTCGGTTCTCTCCCCTTTCGGGGACGTATATCTGTATATTGCGTGCCGAAATTTCCGAAAGATACCGGGTCATAAGCTCGAGGCTTTCGTATTCCTCGTCTACGCATATCTTGCGGGGAATTTCACGGCCGCTCAGGTAATAAGTGGTCATAAATTCCTCTCGGGCCTCGGGAATATTGACAGTTTCGGGTATAAGTTGCTCATCCTTGTCGGACAGCATTCCGTCTCGAAATTTAAGCACCACGACGCACACTCTGCGCTCGTCAGCCGCAAAGGCGAATATGTCCATTTCCTTGTCGCCCGCGCTTCGCACAACTTTCTGGCCGTTTATCGTCTTTTCGATAGCGTCGATGCTGTCGCGTAGACGGGCGGCTTTTTCGAATTCGAGATTTCCAGCAGTTGCATTCATCTCGGACCTCAGTCTGGATATCAGTGTCTTCTTGTCCTTTGTTACAAGCTCCACTGCGTTGTTTACGGTGTTCAGATATTCCTCGCGGGAGATTTTTCCGGTACAGAGTGCCATGCAGCGTCCGATATGGGCGTTCAGGCAGGGACGCCCCTTGCCAAAATCATTTGGAAAGCGGCGCGTGCAGGTCGGTAGTCGAAATGCAGCGACAGCGGTCTCCACCATGCTCTTTACGGCGAAGGGACTTATATACGGACCATAGTATGTGGCGCCGTCCTCTGCCTTCTGAAGCTCCGCAGTGACACGGGGATATTCCTCAAGACTTACCTTTACGTAGCAGAATCCCTTATCGTCCTTCATTAGGATGTTGTATTTAGGCATATTCTGCTTGATAAGGGAGCATTCGAGTACAAGCGCCTCGAATTCGCTATCGGTAACTATATAATCGAAGTCGTTAACATGGGACACCATCTTTTCGACCTTGGGCTGGCGGTCGGAATCCTCTCGGAAATAGCTGGTGACCCTGTTCTTAAGCTTTTTGGCCTTACCTATATATATAATCTCCCCGTGGGAATCTTTCATGATATAGCAGCCGGGATTCATGGGGAGAGAATTGGCCTTTTTCAATAATTCGCCTATAGTCATGTGAACCTACAAAAACGCCGCCCGCATCAGCAGACGGCGCAAGATGTTAATAAATTATTCGTTGAAGCCGGAATTAATAAGCTTTATGAGGCCGTCGACAGCCTGCTGTTCATCAACGCCGTCCGCAATGATTCGAATTTCGGTACCACCCACGATACCTAGTGAAAGAACACCCAGCAGAGACTTAGCGTTAACGCGGCGCTCCTCTTTCTCAACCCATATTGTGGATTTGAATTCGTTTGCCTTCTGAATAAAGAAAGTAGCTGGACGGGCGTGAAGACCGACCTGATTTTCTACCTGAACATCTTTGAAAAACATGTACATCCCTCCGAGTAAATGATAGGAGTTTACTTCTTATAATGGATTGTATATTAAAAGTTTTAGGAGGTCAATATACGCAAATCATTTTTGTATAATCCTTGAATTGGACACCCCGATAATGATTTGCTTTGTGCATATTTCACACTGAATTTTCGACAAAACAGGAAGAATTGAACAACAGTTTTGAACAATCTGCTATTTTTTACTGTATTTCACCCACATATCGGGTCTGCGCTCCTTTGTGCGCTCCTCCGACTGTTCAAGGCGCCATTTCTCGATCAGCGCGTGATTTCCAGACAGAAGAATCTCGGGTACTGCACGGTTATGCCATACCTCAGGGCGGGTGTAGTGGGGATGCTCGAGAAGTCCGATGTAATGGCTTTCGTTTTCGTAGCCGCTCTTTTCTGAAAGAACTCCCTCACACATGCGGGAAATCGCGTCGGCAAGCACAAGAGCCGGAAGTTCTCCCCCGGTTACCACATAATCGCCGATAGATATTTCTTCGTCTACTATTTCATCGATGACTCGTTCATCTACACCCTCGTAGTGACCACAAAGTATCGCTATGTTGTCGTAATCCGAAGCAAGTTCCTTTATTCTCTGCTGGGTAAGAGTTTTCCCTGCAGGCGACATGTATATCAGATGAGGGCGTGTGTCGTTCATTTCACAGACTGCGTTGAAGCAGTCATCAATGGGCTGTGCGTTCATAATCATACCGTGGCCGCCTCCGTAGGGAGCGTCGTCCACCTGTTTCTGTTTGTTGAGTGAGTAGTCACGGATATTGTGACACTCAATCTGAACCTTTCCGGCTTTGCATGCACGACCGATTATACTTTCGGAAAGATACAGGCGCAACATATCCGGGAAAAGCGTTAATATGTCAATCCTCATCGTAAAGCAACCCCGCAATCGGTTTAATGTATACAGTAGTGCTCTCGGGCGTGGCTGTTATTAACGGGATAAATTCTTTCACGGCGGGGATCATCCGTTCCTCACCGTTTTCCATCCGTATATGATAAACATCCCTGCCTGCAGGAGAGGTAACGTCGGTTATATTGCCGTAGCGTTCCCCTGTTTCGGAGTCCAGAACTTCCGCGCCTATCAGATCGGCGATGAAAAAAGTTTCCTTCGGAAGATAGATATCATCCCTGTTGAGGTAGAGATTACGGCCGATATATCTGCGGGCGGCATCCACGTTGTCGATACCTTCGAACGCCACCAGAACCATGTTGTTATGTACCCTGGCCTCCTTTAGCTTTACCGGAGACTTGCCCTCATCATCAAAATACAGGGTCTTTAAACTGCAGAAATCATTTGCCGTATCGGTGCCGGGATAAACTTTGAGCTCCCCGTTAATGCCGTGTACGGATACTATTTCACCGGCCTCAAGATATTGTTTCATTATATAATGTTCCTTATTTTAAATGGGCGAAGATAATTCTCCGCCCAAATAATTTACAAATTAATCTATTTCAACACTGACTTTCACGTTGGCTCTGACCGAGGCAGCGCGCATAACGGTACGTATGGCCTTGGCTATGCGACCCTGCTTGCCGATAACTCTGCCTGTGTCGTCGGGGGCAACGGAAAGATGCAGCACAATGGTACCGTCCTCGGAGGGTTCATCCTGGATGACGGATACCGCGTCCTTGTTATCTACAAGGCTCTTGGCGATATTTTCAAGCAGCTCTTTCATTTTCATTTACCGGGTGCTCAGATGATTTCATGCTTCTTGAGCAGGGTCTTAAGAATATCGGTGGGCTGTGCTCCGTTGGCAATCCACTGTTTTATCTTGTCTGCGTCCACGTTGAATACGGTAGGTTCCTTTGTAGGATCATAATAACCCAGTTCTTCAATAAAGCGGCCGTCACGGGGTGAACGGCTGTCTGCTACAACGATGCGGTATGTGGGCTGTTTCTTGGCACCCATACGGCGCAGTCTGATTTTTACCATGATAATTCTTCCTCCAAAAAAGCTAAATAATTATTTATTATTGTTAATCCGAATAAACGGATAACATAAACAGGATCAGAAAGGCATATTCATTCCACCGAAACCTCTGCCGCGGCGTTTACCTTTTCGGTTCATTTGCTTCATCATTTTGTTGGTCTGCTCAAACTGGTGGAGAAGGCGGTTAACGTCCTCGACCTTTGTACCGCTGCCGGAGGCGATACGGCGCTTGCGTGAGGCGTTTATAATGTCGGGCTTTGATCTTTCGGCGGGGTTCATGCTTTGGATGATGCATTCGGTCCGCTTGAAGGCCTTTTCATCGATGGCCTCTTCTGGGATCTGGGCACCGCCGGGCATCATTGCCATAAGTTGACGGATATTCCCCATGGACTTAAGCTGTGCAAGTTGGTCCAGAAGGTCGTTCATATCCAGGCCTTTTTTCATCTTTTTGGCCATTTCCACGGCCTTTTCGGCATCTATGTTCTGCTCTGCCTTTTCGATTAATGACAAAACATCGCCCATACCGAGAATTCGGGAGGCCATGCGGTCGGGATGGAAAAGCTCGATATCGTCAAGCTTTTCACCGATTCCGGCATATTTAATAGGCTTACCCGTGACGTTAAGGACTGACAGAGCGGCTCCGCCTCGGGTGTCACCGTCAAGTTTGGTAAGGATAACGCCGTCTATTCCAATCTGCTCGTTGAAGGCTGAGGCAACATTTACGGCGTCCTGGCCTGTCATGGAGTCAACTACGAGAAGCGTCTCGTCTACCGGTACGGCTGACTTGATATCCTTAAGCTCGTACATTAGCTGTTCATCGACGTGCAGACGGCCGGCCGTATCTATCATAATAATGTCGTATCCGTAGTCCCTGGAATAGGAATAGGCTGCTTTTGCGATTATTGCAGGTTTTTCGGTACCCATTTCGTAGAAACCGACATCGCAGGAATTTGCAAGAATTTTTAGCTGTTCGATAGCTGCGGGACGGTAGATATCGCAGGCAACCAATATCGGCCTGTGCCCTTCCTTACGAAACATATTCGCCAGCTTGGCGGAGTGGGTGGTTTTACCGGAACCCTGAAGACCGCACATCAGAATAATCGTGGGCGGATGGGAATTAAGCTTGATACCGGCGGAATCGGTACCCATAAGAGTTGTAAGCTCTTCGTTGACGATTTTTATTACCTGCTGGGCGGGGGTAAGGCTTTTCATGACCTCGGCGCCCACAGCCCTCTCAGACACGCCGGTTACAAAATCTTTGGCAACCTTGTAGTTGACATCAGCCTCAAGCAGAGCAAGACGAACCTCGCGCATAGCTTCCTTGATATCAGCCTCTGACAACTTGCCCTTGCCTTTAAGACGGGAAAAGACATTATTCAGTTTTTGTGTTAAACCTTCGAATGCCATATCAGTAAATCCTTATATCAGGTCTTCAAGACCGTTTACCGCATGCTCGATAGCGGAAGTCTTGTCGTTGATTTTTAACGGACCGCCGATGGAATCGTTAGCGATACTTATATCGCGGCTGAAGACACGGATGGCATCGACCTGCTCCCGGATGTAGTTGCGCTTGGCGCAGAGACCAAGTTTTTCTTCGTATTCGGCCATTGCTGCCTCGGAACGTTTTATAAAATCTCGGGCACCCTGCCTCGTGATACCGCAGTGATTGGCTATCTCCGCAAGCGACCAGTCTTCGTTATAGTATAAATCGACAACCTCAAGTTGTTTATCGGTCAGGAGACAGCCGTAGGTATCGATAAGATATGCCCATTTCAGATTTTTGGCCATAAATGCACCGCCCGGGTCTTTAGTTTGTAAAGCAACAAGGCTTTATGAAGCTCAGTATACACATTTCGCCCTCGTGTGTCAAGCGTTATCACTTGACAGATAGACAGTTTTCTCACTTAACACTCACAGCCTTTTCATATTCATTTGAGGGTACTAAAGGCAAAACCATTATGGTTAACGACGGGAATAAAATAATAAAATCCTTGTGCGACGGTTTGAATACCGCGAATGGCAAACAAGCGGCTTAATCAAGAAGGATAGAGGTATTTACCGTTCTTCATCATAATAAAAATCATTTTTCAATTGCGTGATTCTGTAAGGAGGCATTCTAAGTTATATCGTCTATTTGCAGCTTTCGATCTCTCTCAATTTAAATTCCGGACGTTTGATAACTTCATTTCCGAGATGAGTACCTTCAATTCTCTCAAAATAAACAATATAAACAATAATCCGAACCCGTCTCCCACAGGGAAGACCAGTTCGGATTTTTTATTTGGTGCACCATCAGGGACTCGAACCCAGGACACCCTGATTAAGAGTCAGGTGCTCTACCAACTGAGCTAATGGTGCCTATTCAATTCATGCAAAAGGTATAGTACCATATCAAAAAGTTGATGTCAATAAAAATAAGGGAGGCTTAATTGGAAAAAGCACCTACTATGTAAGTGCTTTTTCTGGCTGGGCCGGCTGGATTTGAACCAGCGGAATGACGGAGTCAAAGTCCGTTGCC
>CAYUOH010000022.1:0-10804 GCA_964446385.1 uncultured Oscillospiraceae bacterium
CTTTGACAATGCTCAGAAGGTAATTCCTTATACGGCCACAATAAAATGAATATTATTCTACAAAAATCATAATAAGTTGTCAATAAAAGTGCGGAGAATTTGTAATATTTTCCAAACCCTCCGCAGTTTTTATATATTTATCACAATAATTGGATCATCATCAGCGTCAGGCACTGAAGTCTTCAAACTGACTGTTGTAAAGATTGGCATAGAAACCGTTCATGGCCATCAGTTCATCGTGTGTTCCCTGCTCCACTATATCACCATTGTTAATGCAGAAGATAATATCGGCATTGCGTATTGTGGAAAGTCTGTGGGCGATAACGAAACTGGTACGACCATTCATCAGATTATTCATAGCTTTCTGGATAAGGATTTCGGTGCGGGTATCAACAGAAGAAGTGGCCTCGTCCAGGATAAGTATCTGGGCATCCTCAAGGAATGCGCGCGCGATAGTCATCAGCTGTTTCTGGCCCTGGGAAATATTGGTAGCTTCCTCGTTGAGGACCATGTCGTAACCCTCGGGGATGGTACGAACGAATTTGTCGACCTGTGCTGCCTTGGCGGCCTCGATAACCTCTTCGTCGGTAGCATCCGGCTTTCCGTAACGGATATTCTCCATTATAGTCCCGCCGAACAGCCATGTGTCCTGAAGAACCATGCCCAGCTCACTGCGAAGATTGGTGCGGTCAAAGTCGTCAATATTGCGGCCGTCTATGTAGATTGCGCCCCCGTTAAGCTCATGAAAGTGCATAATAAGCTTTACAAGGGTGGTCTTGCCGGCACCAGTTGGACCTACAATAGCAACTTTCTGGCCGGGCTTGATATCGGCAGTGAAGTCTTTGATAATAATCTTGTCGGGGTTGTAACCGAAGCGTACATTTTTGAAATTGACTTCACCTGTAATATCTACAACCTCCGATTCTCCTATCTTGCTGTTGAAGCTGTACTTGGGAGTGGGTCTATTCTCTTCGGTCTCGTCAAGCAGTTCGAATACACGTTCTGCCGATGCAACCGTCTGTTGTACCTGGTTGGACATCTGGGAAACCTGGGTGATGGGGCGGTTCATATTACGTGTGTACTGTATGAACGCCTGTATACCGCCGATGGTCATACTGCCGCTGGATGTGAATATCGCACCGACAATGCAGACTACGATGTAGCCGAGGTTTCCGATAAGGGTCATAAGAGGATGCATAAGGCTAGAAAGGAACTGGGATTTCCAGCCTGATTCGAACAGCATATCGTTGCCGACGCTGAACAGCTCCATAGAATGTTCCTCACCGTTGAACGCCTTGACAACCAGATGTGCACCGAACATTTCCTCGATATGGCCATTGACGTCGCCCAGGTTGCGTTGGTTGCGGATAAAATACTTCTGGGAACGCTTAACGATAAACTTCATTCCGAATAAGGACAGCGGGATGATGGTAAGAGCAATAAATGTCATGGGAACGTTGATGCTGAACATCATAACCAGCACGCCAACAAAGGTAGCAATGGATGATATCACCTGTGTTACACAGCTGTTGAGGTTCATTGAGATGTTGTCAACATCGTTGGTTATTCTGGATAGGACATCGCCTTGGGATGTTCCGTGGAAATAACTCAGTGGCAGGAGATTGATCTTGTGATTAATCTCGCCGCGCATATCGTAGGTAATCTGCTCCGTAAGACCGGCCATTATAAATGTCTGTAGATACTGGAAGACACTGCTGATAACATAGAGTACCAGACATTTCAGTAGTATGTTTCCGATAATTGAAAAGTCTATACTGCCGATTCCAAGCATCATCTTCTGTATGCCCTGAGCAAGAGCGTCAGTTGCCTTTGCCATGATTTTTGGACCGACAATCATAAAGATTGTGGAAAACACTGACAGCAGAGCTACAATAATAAGCCTGGGTGTGTGAGGCTTAAGGTAATTCAAGAGACGTTTGAGACTGCCTTTGAAATCCTTGGCCTTTTCGGCAACCATTCCCGGAGGTCCTCCTCTGGGTCCGCGTCCGCCTCCGGGAAATCTCCGCGGAGCGTTTTTATCTATAGAGTAGTTTTTGATGGCGGGAGCACCGGAGGAACCGGGAGCTACTTTCGGAGAACCGCCCTGAGTGCTGCCCGCAGGAGGCGCGCCATTAAACTGAGGCACACCGTTCATAGCGGAGTTGGACATATGTTTTTTTTCTTCTGCCATTATTCGGTAACCTCCTTGTTTTTGCTTTCCGCAATGGCAGCTTCGATTTCGCCCTTACTGAGCTGAGATTCTGCTATCTCGCGGTATTCTTCACATGTCTGCAGTAGTTCGGCATGGGTACCCATACCAACGACCTTACCGACATCCAGAACCATAATCTGATCGGCGTGCATGATTGTGCTGACACGCTGGGCAACGATAATAACCGTGGTGTTGTCGGTATAACTTGCAAGAGCCTTACGCAGCTCCGAGTCGGTTTTGAAGTCCAGAGCGGAGAAGCTGTCATCGAAGATGTATATCGGCGGCTTCTTTACAAGAGCTCTGGCGATAGCCAGACGCTGTCGCTGGCCGCCGCTGACGTTGGTACCTCCCTGGGATACCATGTATTCACGGCCGCCTTCAAGTTCATTGACAAAATCTGTGGCCTGTGCTACACGAAGAGCGTCTTCAATCTCCTCTTCTGTGGTGCCAGCCTTGCCGTAGTGAATGTTCTCATCAATGGTTCCAAAGAACAGTGTACCCTTCTGCGGAACATAACCCACTGCATCGCGTATCTGCTTGAGGTCCGCATCGCGGAGATCAACACCGTCAATGGAAATTTTACCGGAAGTTACGTCATAAAAACGTGGGATAAGGTTTACTAGGGTTGATTTTCCGCTTCCGGTAAGACCGATAATAGCGGTTGTTTTTCCCGGCTCAGCAGTGAATGACACATCGTGAAGTACCTCATTTTCGGCCTGCCCGTAACGAAAGCCGACATGGTCAAACTTAACAGTACGGCCGTTGCTGCCCTCTGGAAGGTCAACGGGTTTCTCGGGATTGAAGATGGAAATCTCGGTATCCAGGACTTCGGCAATACGTCTGCCCGAAACGGCGGCACGCGGGACAATCAGGAATATCATGCTAATCATTTCAAATGACATGATTACATGCATGGCGTACTGTGTATATGCCATCATATCGCCCAGCGCAAGCTGCGACGCGGCAATCTGTTTTGCGCCGAACCAGACGATAAGAATATTTACAATGTTCATGAGGAACATTATGACACACATTTGTACACCGGAAACTCTCTGGACAAAACGATTGTTGCGCAGGAGTTTGTCGTTGTTGTCGTCAAAACGCCGTTCCTCTCGTTCCTCGTTTCCGAACGCACGGATAACCATCATGCCGCTAAGCTGTTCGCGGGCGACAAGGTTGACCATATCGGTCAGTTTCTGACGAACCTCAAAACGGGGACGTATAATCTTGAAAATCATGAATATTACCGCTACCAGAATTGCAAGAGCAAGGGCAATAATCCAGCTCATGGATATGCTCTTCTGCAGAGCTTTGATGATACCGCCGATACCCATAATGGGTGCACGGGCCATCATACGCATGCCCATAGTGACAACCATCGTAATACCGGTAACGTCATTGGTTGTACGGGTAATTAGAGAAGCGGTAGAAAATTTATCAAACTCCGCGTTACCGAAACTTTCAATCTTCTGGAATACGTTGCGGCGAAGGTCGCGGCTGTAAGCGGAACCGACCCAGGCAGCAAGATATCCGGTGCCTAGAGCGCATCCCACAGCGAACAGCGCGATTAGCAGCATGTAGCCGCCTTCCCTAACAAAATAACCGCGCTGGATAGCGGTAGTATCCACACCTTGCTCCTGGTAAAGGGCTTTAATAAACGAGGCGGTTACTGTGACTGAAGCTTTCGCTTCATCAGTGTAAGCCTCGAAAAGGTCTTCACGGGTCAGAAATTCACCGGACATATCATGAACGGCGTTCATATCCAGCACAGAAATGGCGGATGATTTATTGTAAACCGAAATGTCTTTCTGAGTGGCCGTTTCGGAAATGCAAGTTACCGCACCGGCGCATGCCTTGGCAAAGGGGCCGATCACATCAGATGCATCTGCACTTTCTTTTAGAATCCAGTAGTCGCCTCCCTCCTCATAAAGGGAGCGGAAAGCCATCTTATCCTCTTCCTTCATGAAGGAAGTTACAAGCTCCATTCCATCACTGCTGAGCTGTTTGGGCACAGCCTCGTTTATACCACCCTGGAGGATGCCAATGTTGACGATGTTGCTCATGATATCGGGTAATTCCAAATCAGACCAGCACTGACCCAACATAAGCACCAGACATACGACAACCATCCATGTGTATGGTTTGAGAAATTTCAAAACTTTTTTCAATGAATGATTCCTCTCTATAATATGTAATTATTTAAAAATGAAGAAAGATTGTCGGACATCCGACGGGTTAGATCACACAAAGTCTCGATTTCTTCGTCGGTTATGTCTTTAAATGAAGCTTCATCAACCTTATCGAAAAAACCTCGCGCCGCTTCAGCAGCTTGAGAGCCCTGTTCTGTAAGGGTTACACGGGTAACTCTGTTGTCCATTGTATCGGTGCTACGTGTGACATATCCGGATTTTTCAAGGCGCTTTACAGACACTCCGGCGGCGGCGGCACTGATATGCAATGCTTTGGCGAGACCCGTTACGGTATCGGCCACACCGTTGTATATGCATAAAATAAAGGGAAACTGTCCCCTTTGAAGATTGTATGAGTTGTCCAGCTGCATATTACATCGGAACCTGTTGCGATGTAATTCGCGATCCGCATCAACATAGTTGTGAAACAGTTCCTTACGGCCCATCATTTCCTCCTTTAAAATAAACCAGTTTATATTAAACCGATTGATATTTAATCGACTTACTAATATTAGCATTATAGTGCAAAAAGTCAACTGTTATTTATAGAAATAAACAAAAAAGAATCCCCCGTCCAAAGACGGGGGATTCAATAATACTAAAGTCAGACAGCGCGATTTACCTTGCCTGAACGAAGGCAACGGGTGCAAGCGTAGATGTGTGTGGGGGTACCGTTAACAACAGCCTTTACACGACGAACATTCGGCTTGAATGTTCTGTTTGAACGTCTGTGTGAATGGGAAACCTTGATACCGAACTGAACACCCTTGCCGCAGATTTCGCATTTAGCCATACTCTGCACCTCCTTTTATACAAGTAACGGCGCTAATAATAGCATATAAACTATTGAATTGCAAGACTAATATTGATAAAATCTTTATGAAATTAATATGCAACAATATTGATCACAAGCAGGTAGTTTTCTCATGAAAATATTTATATCAACCTTCGGGTGCAAAGTCAACAGCTTTGAATCAAGTGCCATTCTGGAGGATTTTACAAAGGCCGGATATGATATTTCCGGCAGCGAACAAGATGCCGATGTTGTTGTAATCAACAGCTGTACCGTTACAGCCGGAGGCGACAAGAAGGTTCGTCAGTTTCTGCGTCATACAAAGCGCCTTAACCCCCGATGCATTACAGTCTTGTGCGGGTGTTTCCCCCAGGCGTATTCCGAGGATGCCTATTCTTACACCGAGGCAGATATTATTACCGGAACAGGCAACCGTTGGGATATATTCCCTATGGTACGTGAATTCATTGAAAACCGCGTTCCGATACACCGCGTGATCCCCAACGACGGAAAGAAGTTCGAGCCACTGTGTGCTGAGCATATCGAAGGTCATACGCGAGGATTCATGAAACTTGAGGACGGATGTGACAGATTCTGTGCCTTCTGTGTTATTCCTTTTGCCAGAGGTCCGGTAAGATACATGCCCCTTGAAGAAGTAAGACACAATGCCGAAGCACTGGTTGAAAGCGGACATAGGGAGATAGTACTCAGCGGAATCAACCTTTGCTTTTACGGCAGAGGAGCCGGTTACGACCTGGCAGACGCGGTAAAATTCGTTGCGGAAATAGACGGTCTTGACCGGATAAGACTTGGTTCCGTTGAGCCGGATCTGATGAACGACGAAATGCTGAACAGACTGGCATATACCGGAAAACTGTGTCCGCAGTTTCATATGTCTCTTCAAAGCGGCTGCGATAAAACACTTGCCGCAATGAACCGATACTATTCTGCCGCGGATTATCTGAAAAAAGCGGATTATATCCGTTCAATTTTCGAAAGACCTACCTTTACAACCGATGTTATAACCGGATTTCCCGGAGAAACCGAAGCCGATTTCAATGAAAGTCTTGAATTTGTCAAAAATTTCGGCTTTCTCAAAGTTCATGCTTTCCCCTATTCCATGCGTCCCGGTACAAAAGCCGCTTCTATGCCTGGGCATCTGCCCAACGGTATCAAAAACGACAGGCGTGAGGTTCTGCAGAAAGAATGCGACGCCGTCCGCAAAAGGATCATTTCCGGTTTCATAGGCAGTGAGGCACGGATTATCGCTGAACAACCCTCCCCCGAAGGATGGTCGGGCTATACAGATAGATATCTTCCCGCGCTTATTAAACGTTCAGGAGTAAGTAACGGGGATCTGGTTTACGGGAAAATCAATGCCTTTGACGGGGAAAAAGTTATTATAGAATAGTATATATTCAAACAGGCTCCGGATATATCCGGAGCCTGTTTGAATATATCTGTTATTTTATTTCCGTGGAGCGCTCCTTACGGATTACGTCATGTGCGCCGCCTTCGACAATACTTACGGAGGACACCAAAGAAAGCTTGGCCTTTTCCCTGAACTCAGGCAGAGACAAAGCGCCGCAGTTACACATCGTGCTCCTGATCTTCTGTGTAGTCATCTCCACGTTATCTTTGAGAGAACCAGCATATGGGACGTAACTGTCCACGCCTTCCTCAAATGATAGTTTATTATCGCCGCCGAGATCGTAACGCTGCCAGTTGCGGGCGCGGTTGCTTCCCTCACCCCAGTACTCTTTAACGTAGCTGCCGTTTACAACCAGTCTTTCACTCGGGCTTTCGTCAAAGCGTGCAAAATATCTTCCAAGCATGACAAAATCGGCGCCCATAGCAAGTGCCAGAGCTACATGATGATCGTAAACAATACCGCCGTCACTGCAGACAGGTATATAAATACCGGTCTTTTCGAAATATTCGTCACGCGCCTTGCAGACCTCTATTACAGCGGTTGCCTGTCCGCGTCCGATGCCCTTGGTCTCACGAGTGATGCAGATGCTTCCTCCGCCAATACCAACCTTGACGAAATCCGCACCGCATTCAGCGAGGAACAAAAAGCCTTCACGGTCGACAACGTTGCCCGCTCCGACCTTTACAGAATCACCGTATTCCCCCCTAATCCAGTCAAGGGTAATTTTCTGCCATTCAGAGAAACCCTCACTGCTATCAATACAAAGGACATCAGCCCCAACATTTATCAGAGATGGAACCCGCTCGGTGTAATCGCGTGTGTTTATTCCGGCACCTACAACGTATCTCTTTGCGGAATCAAGCAGCTCGTTGGGGTTTTCCTTGTGGATATCGTAGTCCTTGCGAAAAACGAAATACAACATCCTGCCGTCTTTGGATACAATAGGAAGAGCGTTAAGTTTGTTGTCCCAGATAATATCATTGGCTTCCTTAAGCGTGGTACCTTCGGGTGCTGTAATCAGCTTGTAAAAGGGGGTCATAAAGTCACTAACCTTTATCGATGGATCCATACGGCTTACGCGGTAGTCTCTGCTGGTAACAATTCCGACCAGTTTTCCGTTCGGAGTACCATCGTCAGTGACGGCTATGGTGCTGTGACCTGTTTCCTGTTTCAGACGGAGAACAGTCTCAAGTGTATCTTCGGGGCATACGTTGCTGTCGCTGGGCACAAAACCGGCTTTGCTGGATTTTGCACGGGCAACCATCGCAGCCTCGTCTTCGATAGACTGGCTTCCGTAGATAAAGGCAACTCCTCCGCTGCGGGCAAGAGCGACAGCCAGCTTGTCGCCGGATACAGACTGCATGATGGCTGACACCATTGGAATATTCATTGTAATGGTGGATTGTTCGCCTTTTTTAAACTTAACAAGAGGCGTTTTCAATGTAACATTTGCGGGAGCACACTCGTTGGAAGAATAGCCCGGAATCAACAAATACTCATTGAAGGTACGGCTGGGCTCGTTAATAAAGACTGCCATAGATACAATCCCCCTATGATAGATTATAAATTGCTTTATTATATCAGTTCAATATTCATTTAGCAACGTAAATATTACACATATTGACTGTGTTTCCGGCGGCTGTATTCGCTCAATTCATAAGCTTGTATGAGAGACACAGGGGATGGTTCCGAATTTATATCAGCAATCAACTCGTTTGATGTTTCGCGCGCAGGATATAAAAATATATTTGCCCGATTATATACTATCTTTTTTACGGTTCACTAAAATCTTCTTTAATAATAAAACCTGCTTGTTTTCTAGAACCAAGCAGGTTTTGTTCTTTAGACGTTCTCAGCCCAATTATAAAACCGATTCAGGCCTTCCTTGCTTCCAACAATATACAGAATATCTTCTTTTTGGAAAACATAATCCGGAGAAATAACCTCGTTTATTGTTTCGCTATTTTCAATGGCAATGATATTCACGCCAAACTCTTTTCGCAGGTTTACTTTACTAACCGTCTTGCCTATGATTTTACCTGTAATTGTCAGTTTAGAAATGTTTAGACGTTCGCTGAGCTGAATAAAGTCGAGCATTTTTGATGTTTCAAGCCGATGAACAAGCCGAATAGCTGTATCTCTCTCTGGATATACGACCTCTGCTCCAAGCCTTTCAAGAATTTCTCCGTGTTCATTACTTGATGCCTTTGCAATGACATGAGGAATTCCGAGAGAAACGATATGTAACGTTGTTAAAATAGACGTGTCGACTTTCTCTGCAATACAGATCACCACAACATCACAGTTTTGTATACCTGTTTCGGAAAGAGATTTTTTATCGAGATTTTTGACAACAAAAGCGTTATCAGTATAATCTCGTAGTTCACGCACTTTTTCTTCGTCTTGGTCCAGAACTAACACATCAGCACCGGTAGCAATAAGCTCCATTGCGAACGCATATCCAAAACGTCCGAGTCCGATTACTCCGTAGCTATTTTTTTTCTTTTTTTGATTACTGATAAACATAAACTTCTCCTTTCATTTAGCCGATTGCGATATTTCCATCTGGGTAAGAGGTCCGCTCACCTTTGGAGAAATACCACAGAGAGGCTATTGTCAACGGTCCGAGTCGACCGATATACATAGTCATAATCGAAATCAATTTACTGCCGTCACATAGTTTAGTAGTGATTCCTGTGGATAGTCCAACGGTGCCAAAAGCACTCGTAATCTCAAAAAGAGCATCCATTAGAGTGACATCGGGTTCCATCATTACCACAAGATATGTTCCGGTTACAACTAAGCCCAAGGCAATTAGAGTTATAACCGCAGCTTTACGGAACGCATCTGTCGGTACGGCATATTTGAATCCTTTTTCAGCCTTGTTTGTTGCAGCAGATTTAATACCCTGCAATAAAACAAAAAATGTACTTGTTTTGATACCGCCACCTGTCGACCCTGGGGAGGCACCAATAAACATCAATACTGTCAACACAAGTAGTCCTGCATTTGAAAATTTTCCGAGCGGATAGGTTGAGAAACCTGCTGTTCTTGCAGAAACGCTATTGAAGAATGCCCCCAGCCATGTAACGTCCTCCGTCAGTTTAAGAAGCAAAGCACCTACAATAATCAAAGCAGCACTGACAGAAAGAACAACCTTTGTGTGCATAGAGAATGTATGCCAATGAAAACGCTTATTAACCACCTCCCGAATGACCAAAAAGCCAATACCACCAAAGAAAATAAGCCCGCAGGTAACAAGATTAAGCAGGACATCATCCTGATAAGGGATTAGACTTTGGAAATGTCCGAGGATGTCGAAACCCGAGTTGTTGAATGCTGCTATGGAATGGAATATACTGATTCCTGCGGCTTTTAACGGAGGATAGTCCTGAACAAAAACAATAAAACTCAATACGGCTCCGGTTAACTCAAAAGCAATTGTTGTTAAAAATACGCTCTGAAGAAACCGTATTATTCCTTTTCCGGAATCAAGGTTCATGGCTTCACGAATGATGTTGCGTTCTTTAAAGTTCACCTTTTTTCCGATTGCCACTATGATACCGGCACCAATAGCAGTTACACCAAGACCGCCTATCTGAATAAGGGCCGCTAGTATAACCTGTCCAAGCGGAGTAAAAGTATCTCCTGCATCAATCGCAATAAGACCCGTTACACAAACTGCACTGGTTGAAGTATACAGGGTGTCAATGTATCTTACCGTTACCCCATCTTGAATGCTGAAGGGCAAGTACAGCAGAATCGACCCGATAAATATTACAAGCGCGAAGCCAAGCGCAATGATGCGCCCCGGCGATTGCTTCTTGAAAAGCATATTCATAGATTCACCTTACATTTCCGGGGAAAATCTCAGATTTCCCATAACACAAATATAAATATCTCACAAGCAAGGCTGACAGCGTGAACGGCACTCCAATGCGATAGTAAAAACGGAATATTCACAAAAATTGTATAGAAAATATTCGATGCACGTCAATTACATCAACCATTTTTTCTTTCTTTAACTGAGATTGCCTTATTACAAGTTTATGTAAATAGCAAGAACGCTAATATTGATACTCATTGTACCAATATTAGCGTTCTTATATGGTGCGGGTAAGAGGACTTGAACCTCCACCGAGTTGCCCCGACTAGAACCTGAATCTAGCGCGTCTGCC
>CAYUOH010000023.1:0-9222 GCA_964446385.1 uncultured Oscillospiraceae bacterium
CGGGAAAAATAAAAACACCCGTCTCAAAGCTTATTTGCTTTGAGACGGGTGTAAATTTCTTTGCACTCGCGGTACCACTCAAATTGCGAATATATATAATTCGCCACCTCTTCGAAGTCAAACAACTTCTATGCTATAACGCAGCAATACGGGAAGCGCCTACTAAGCATTAAGCCTTTTGGACTTCCGGCTCTGAAGGGATAGGTCAAATAAGGAAGATACATACCGATTCACACCAACATCGGCTCTCTGTAATGTTTCAGCCTAGACCGTCTTCGTCGTAGCCATTAATAAATCGAAGTCTGTTAACCTCTATGCACTAACGTAGCATGCACGGTACATCCTATACACCAAAACGGGTTTCAGACGCACTGCTCCAAAGGGAGAGGACATAGTTTCCACATACCGATTTGCACCAATCATCGGCTCTCTGAAATGCGTTATCACCATGACCATTCTTTTTCAAAGCATTTACTGTTTTAAATTGTTGAATTAATTTTTATCACATAGAAACATAAATGTCAAGGATTATTTTTTGAATTTACAAATATTTACGCCCACCGGAGATAGTTGCTCCGATGGGCGTTTTTTTTATGTGACTTATTTATCCTTTAGCCACCCCGTCAATGAGCACGACGATTCTGAGGATGGCCTCCATTATATGTGCGTTTTGCTGTTCGGTGAACGTCAGTTGTTTTAGGTGTGTTGCCGGGCGAAGGGGCCATGTTGGCTACGGTCCAGGCACACTCCTTTTCGGGAATGGGTTTACCAATCAGTTTTTCAATATCACGTAAGTTGCCCAGCTCCTCGCTGCAACAAAAACTGATAGCTGCACCAACTGCGCCGGCACGACCGGTACGACCTATACGGTGGATATATGTTTCCGCTTCTTCGGAAATATTGTAATTGATCACGAAAGGAAGCTCGACTATGTCAATTCCGCGTGCCGCAATGTCTGTTGCTACTAAAACGGCGATTTTCCCGGTTTTAAAGGCGTTGAGCGCACTTTGGCGTGCCATTTGACTTTTATTTCCATGGATCGCCATTGCTTTGATTTTGTGTTTTTCCAAGTAACGTGCCACATTGTCGGCACCATGCTTAGTTCGGGTAAACACCAATGCTGATGTTACACCCTGGTTGTAGAGCAAATCTAAAAGCAGATCATTCTTGTTAGCCTTGTCCACGAAATATACACACTGATCGATGAGGTCAACGGTGCTGGTGGGAGGGTCAATTTTAACCGTTTTGGGATTCTTAAGCAGCCCCATAGCGAGATTCTCCACCTCGGTGGGCATGGTTGCCGAGAAAAATAGGGTCTGTTTCTTTTGAGGAAGCATAGCGATGATACGCTTGACATCATGGATGAATCCCATATCAAGCATACGGTCTGCCTCGTCCAGAACGAAAATCTCAATTGAGTTGAGGTTGATGAAACCCTGATTGATGAGGTCACATAAACGTCCCGGTGTAGCAACCAGAATGTCTATGCCACCTTCCAGTATCTTAACCTGCCCGGCCTGATTCACTCCGCCAAAAATGACAGCTGAACGCAAGGATAGTCTACTGCCGTAATGCTGCAAATTCTCATATGTCTGCATGGCAAGTTCGCGGGTTGGAGCAAGAATGAGCGAACGAATTGGGCGACGTACACGGGAGGATTGTTTCGCATTGGTACTGTTGTTAAGAAGCTGTAAAATGGGCAGACCAAATGCCGCTGTTTTTCCTGTACCGGTCTGCGCGCAACCAAGTACATCATTACCGGCCAGCACCAACGGAATAGTGGCTTTTTGAATGGGAGTCGGAGTTTCGTAACCCGCTGCACGGACAGCATCCTGCAGGGGGGAGATAAGATTCATTTCACTAAATAGCATTAAATGTTCCTGTTCATATTTATTTGTTTTGTGTAATTGATCTGTCTAAGGCGTAGTACGCGAATGGATATGCAAAGACACAAGTATTAATTATATAACAATCCTAATACAATTACAACACTGGAATTCATAACTCATTGATAAACCATAATCCGGGCCCTCACAGAGCACAATGCAGAGGAATTTCAAAAAAGACTTCGATACAGCAGAAAGCCTGATATTACGGGACTTTTCAGCGCTATAACAAATTCTTTGGTATGTAGTCGGTGTTAAATTTATATGATATATCGATACAAAGATAAAACGGCTTCTTAATATTCGGCCTTGTCCCGTCCGTTTCTTTTTGCCAAATATAGTTTCTTATCAGCAAATTTCAACTTTATATAAGTTTTGTTGTCGTTATATGCCTTCATAGAGATGCAGTTGTCACATATCTAATTTTTACCCCAAAAATCATAACAGTGTAAATCTTTAATATTTACACTTCCGCCTTGATAGTCAACAGCTCTCTTTTGCATAGGATCGACAATTCTCGTAATATCGTAAATTTTATTTAATATCTCTCCTATGCTCAGATATGTAAAAATATTATCCTCCATATCCGTTCCTTCCGTTTTTTGATGCTGATGACATCCGGTGATGCTTAATTATTTTCCCTGCCTGAGCAGCTCAATTGCGGCTTCTTCATCAAGTGGTTGGCTGATGATATATCCCTGTATTTTATCGCATCCGTTCGTCTGCAAATACAGTCTTTGCTCTTCGTGTTCCACTCCCTCGGCTATGACACTGTGCCCGCGCTTATGCGCCATGTTTATGATATCTCCGGTTATTGCCTGGTCATTTGAGATTTCCATTAGCTTATCAATGAAGTATTTATCAATTTTCAGGCAGTCAACTTTCAACTCACGCTCTCTTGCCAGTGACGAATAACCTGTTCCGAAATCATCGATAGATATACTTAATCCGTGATCCCGAAGCTCGTCCAATACTCTGTTTATTTCATTCAAATCCGAAGCAAATATCGACTCGGTAAGTTCTATATCGATATTGTAAGGAGCAATCAGCAGCTCATCCATCAAATCAAAAAGCTGTTTTGCAAAGTCGTCTTTCAACAGCTGAAAGGTGGTAATACGGTTCAGAAAAGAGAAACTGTTCCTCTCTTTCATCTGTCACAGTAATCGCAGGTAATAGATCAAGATTTCCTGCCGCTACCATTTCATAGGCTTCGGGCCAGGCAATGTTTTTTGCATATTCAAATTGCATACCTGTCTTTTCACTGATCAAAGATAAATAATCAGGTGCTATTCCCTTATATTCACCATTTTCATCAAGAAACTCAAATGGTACAAATTCAGGATCAATTCCAACTTTAATCACCGGATGCTGTTGCATAAATGCAAGCTCATCCTCTGTCCAACTGATGTTGTTATCAGCGAAGCATGGTGTTGCTATAGTTGCTAAAATGATTATTACAAAAAAAATCGAACTAGCAACAATATGTGTGCTTTTTAAAGCGATGATTGGAAAATGCCTTTTCCTAAGTCCTTTTTCTTTCTGTAAAAATCCACCATAACCACACCTCTTTGAAATGAACCGTAGTTTGATGTCTTCGTCTGTAATTTGTTTTTTACCAATCACGATCTATCGCGTTCTTCTTTATCTGTAATATAGTCAGCGATGTCACCGTAGTTCACATCCAATACCTTACATATCTTGTCCAGCACATTGAGCATAACCGGCTCGTCACGGCGCAGCTTTGTCATCGTGTTTGGGGACACACCTGAGGCTTTTCGCAAATCAGCCTTGCTCATTTTCTTGTCTACAAGCAGTTTCCATAACTTGTTATATGAGGTAGCCATAATACGCCTCCCGCCTTAATATATAATAACCTAAACCATAATTACATAATAGTACAGAGCATCCCAAAATGCAATACTGTTTCGCACATTATAAGAACGTATCATGATTGTGCCTTAAACTTTCTGATACATCTCTCAAAACGACTTGTTATTTTGTGCGTTCAGAGCGAATATACACATATTTATAATTTTGTTTTTTGCTTTTTGCGTTATTGTATTAATAATGTTATTAATATCGATTATATAATAAAGATGAGGCAGCTATATGCATAAAACTAAACTGTAACTATAATCGAAGGACTGTGACCAAGCTATTGAACTTTACAAAAAGGCATTTGATGCGAGTGTTGATCAATAAACTTAATCTCTTAATTGTGATTCAATTTTCTCCTATTTATTGCGATTAGATTTATTGATTTTAGAAATTTCCTTAAACTTCTTTTCCTTTGCTGCGAAATAGCTCTGCGCATCCTCAACGTATGCATTTTCTGTTCGCAGCTTTTGGTAAGACTTCCAACGCTCAGGCAAAAGGGTTCCATTTGCCAACGCCGCATTTACGGCACACCCCGGCTCATTGGTATGGGTACAGTTATTAAATCGGCAAGCACCGGCCAAATGTTCAACATCCGAAAAGGCTTTTTCCAAACCTTCGCCGGGATTCCACATTCCAAGCTCCCTCATTCCTGGGGTGTCAATTACCATGGCGCCGCACGGTAATGTTAAAAGCTCCCTGTGGGTGGTGGTGTGGTGGCCTTTGTCATCATTTCGCAGCCCATCAGTTTCCAGACGATCTTCTCCCAGCAAGCGATTTATCAGGGTGGATTTTCCCACGCCGGAAGATCCAAAAAAGCCAACTGTTTTTCCAATCGTCAGAAAGGGTAGAATCTGTCCATAACCGTCCTGCTCCATAGCGGAGGTTACAACCAAATCCGCACCCAACGAAATTGACTGCACACTCGCGCGCTTTTCATCCAAATCTTGGCACAAATCTGCTTTCGTCAACACCACCACAGGTTCTGCCCCGCTTTCCCATGCGATGGTTAAATACCGTTCCAATCGCCGTAGATTAAAATCATTATTGAGCGACATACAGATAAACACGGTATCAATATTTGCAGCAATAACCTGCTCGGTTTTCCCCGTTCCCGCGGCGCTGCGCAGGAAAACGCTCTTTCGGGGCAAAACAAGATGAATAACAGAGCTTCCGGACTCATTCCAGTCTGCCATTACATAATCTCCAACAGCTGGATAGTCGGATGGCGTTATGGCATTATACTGAAACTTGCCGGATACAACAGCCTGTTGTTCACCCATAATGCAGGCAAGCCGGTATTGCCCCTTTTCCTGCAGCACCACGCGGCAGAGTATCCACTGAGGATATTGCGCGGCCAATGCCACAAATTCCGGTAAAAATTGCTGTTCCATTATCATTTTTCTCTTTTCATATAGATAGCAAACCATCGTTCACCTAAACTTTAGTGAACGATGGTTTACCTGTCAAGATATATATGAGTTTTCGTCCGTTCCCAACTTAAAATAAACAAACCCTCCGCCAAGCGTAGTGGTCTTATACCATAAACAGAGGTTGATTTTCTTTTTACTTCCCTCATCTAATATGTACATGAATGCGCTACTCTCATCCTCCTCGTACTCGAGCGAAATTATAGTGACCCAATGCCAGCTATCAATATTTTTCTCTTCTCCATTATTTAAGTTCAGGAATGCTATTGGAACATCTTGTGACAACGCTCTGTCTAAAAACTTCAATACTTCTGATAGCCGGGGACGAGCCGACCGAGCTCTGGGTAAATTAAGAACTTCATATTTTATGTCCGTTCCCTTTGACTTTGCATAAGCGAGAACGGAATTGTAAAACATCTTGGTTGTTGGTATGCCTTTTATTGATGGAGTAACATATTTCCAAACATCTTGCATGAGAGACAAAAATGTATCTCTGTTGATGTAATTTCCATTCGGTTTGATAATACCTGAATAAAAGAATAAATTACATGCGACTACCGGACCGCATCCCGAGAGTTGTTGCCATTTTTCCGGATACCATTTCTGATCTCCGCCGAAATGTGTTCTATAATCACATTCATCTATTATTTTGAATATATCCGGATTTGATATTGACTTAGTAATCATAAGTCTCACCACCTCGTTTGTGGATAAGTCTATTTGTTAATCACATTAAGGACTTTATAGGGAAAGTCTCAATGAGATTAATTCATATTATAGAACAGCTCCAAAAGAAATATTGTTAATTATCTGTTTTTGAAGACGGGAACCACTGTTTTGTGTTATTTGCAATTTTTACAAGAATTAGCATAATCGGTACTTCAGTCAATACACCCACAGTAGTAGCAAGAGCAGCCGGAGAGGTTGTGCCAAACAATGCGATTGCCACCGCAACCGAAAGCTCAAAGAAGTTGGAAGCGCCGATCATACCGGCAGGGGCTGCAATGTCATGGGTCAGTTTCAGCCACTTGCAGGGCAGGTAGGAAATAAAGAAAATAAGAAATGTTTGAATCGTCAAAGGTATCGCAATCAGGATGATGTGAAGCGGATTGTTGATGATAATATCGCCCTGAAAAGAGAAAAGTAAGATTAGGGTAAGAAGTAGCCCTATGATCGTCGCGTTGTCAAACTTCGGTAAGAACTTATTTTCGAAATATTCCAGACCTTTCTTTTGGGTTACGTATAACCTTGTCAGGATGCCCCCGGAAAGAGGGATTACAACGAACAACACCACGGAAAGAATCAATGTATCCCAAGGAACGGATACTTTACTGACACCCAATAGAAATTTCACGATCGGGATGAATGCCATCAGAATAATCAGGTCATTCGTAGCAACCTGAACCACGGTATAGGCAGGATTCCCTTTTGTCAGAAGGCTCCATACAAATACCATTGCGGTACATGGAGCCGCGCCGAGAAGAATCGCACCGGCAAGGTATTGTTTGGCGAGATCAGCAGGAATTAAATTCTTGAAGACGACATATAAAAAAAACGATGCTATAACAAACATAGAAAACGGCTTGATCACCCAGTTGGCAATCCATGTGACAAATAAACCCTTTGGATTTTTTCCTACATTTTTTATACTTTGGAAATCAACCTTCATCATCATCGGGTAGATCATAACCCATATCAATACAGCTACGGGTATTGATACCTTCGCATACTCGAATTTGTTCAGAAATGCCGGTAAAGAGGGTAAAAACTTTCCGATCAATACTCCGACTGCCATGCAAAGAATTACCCAAACTGTTAAGTACTTTTGGAAAAAACCAATCCCTGCGCTCTTTTCGTTACTCATAGAAAATCATTCCTTATTCATATTATATTAAACTGCTTTTCTACACTCTTTTCTTTTATACCAAATAAGGACCATTTGATAAAATGGTCCTTATTTTTTATGTTATATTTATCTAATCTTCTGCAAAATCTTTACAACCTCTTCTTTTTTCAGAACCTTACCGTAAGAAACCACTTTTCCGTCAATAACAAGGGCAGGTGTTGTCATAACGCCATATGCTGCGATTTGTGAGAAGTCGGTCACATGGTCAATCGTTGTATCCATACCGAGTTGCTCCAATGCTTCTTTTGTAGCCGCTTCAAGTTGATTGCATTTTGCACAACCACTGCCTAAAACTTTCACACTTGCGCCCTCTGTTTTTGCGTTTTCTGCTTTGGTCATACTTTCCGTATCACAATTACCACCACAGCAGCATGAGGTCGTATTCTCACTTTTGTTTTTCTTTCCAAAAAGTGCCATAATAAATTCTCCTTTAAAAAATTATTAGAATCCTAGATAAAACATATAAAAACCAATGAGTAAAATCAATAAACCCATCACTATTTTTAAAACGATACTTGCTTTACCGTATTTTTCGCTGGATGAAAGCTTTTGTACGAAACCTATAGACGTACCAGCGACAATGGCGAGAATACTATGCCCAATAGAATACAGTAGCAGTAATAATATGCCCCAAACAATACTTCCTTTTCCGGCAACGATAGCAAGTAGCGCTATAAGCACTGGGGTTGAGCAGGGGGAAGAAAATATTCCTCCGAGAATACCCGCAATAAAAGCTCCGGCAAAACCTCGTTGTTTATTCTTTGCGATTAGATAACTTGAGGGAATAATTTCAAAAATACCCCAGGTCTGCAGCGCCATCAGAATCATGAGAATTCCCAGGATGATATACCACCACGAAGCCGAGGTGCCCATCAGCCTCCCGGCAAATGAAGCGACAATGCCCAATATTGTGAACGTAACTGCAGCTCCTGCAGCAAAAGTCACCGATAGCCAAAACGCACGTTTAGTATCTCGCTGGCCTACACCGCCAACATATCCGATAACCAAAGGAATGCCGGAAAGCGAACAGGGCATGAAAGATGTAAGTATACCAGCTATAAGCGCAAGCGCCGGAGCCAACCAGCTGCTCTTTATTATAAGCTCAGACAAACCTTCCAGTATTTCTGTCACTCGGTTACCCCCATGTCAGCAAGAATAGCCCGCATCTGTTCTTCTGTCAGACCTCCCTGATGAGTCGTAAAAACATGTTCCCGTGTGTCCTTGAGGCTATACATGGCAAACACAATCTCGATATCGTCGCTGGGAACATATGGTGTACCGTCTGCATTAATAAATATTTGTGTAGGAATGACTTGAATTGGGAAGCCGTCTGAAGCTTCGTTATGTTTCCATACATCAATGAACTTTATAATTGCTTTGCCCTGCATTTCGGTATTAATAGTCTTCAATACGGGAGCCATCTCTTTGCATGGGATGCAGGAATCAGATCCGAAGTCGATGATAATGGGCAAGCCGTAAACTTTCAATGTTTCAAGGTCGATTGATTCCGCCTCAAGAACATAGTCGACTATGTTTCCGTTGTTGTCAATCTGAGTAGGTGTCGGATGTGTTTTTACTATCCAGATAACAGTAAGAATAACCGCAATCAATACCGGAACCAATATTTTTACAACTATCTTTTTCTTGTCTGTTTTATTTTTTCCCATCAGCAGCAGGTATCACTGCAGGAGCATCCGGATTTGCTTTTCTTCCCTTCATAAAAGGTCTTCAAATTTTCAGGCATTTCATAACCACCACAGGAACAGCCGGATTCTATCCGTCCGAATACAGCTTGTAGAATCGATTCCGCAAGCATTCCTTTAGGCGCTACCTCATAGGTTTCTCCGTTATACTCAAAAACCCGGCAATTAACATCAGTACCGCTTATTTCGCTGCAACAACCGCAGTTGTTCTCCGCGACTGATTGGCAAATATCCTGACCGTTTATACGAATCGTTGGAGAAGAAAGAAATCGATACTGCTCTGCAAGTTCCGCTGTTTCCATCTCATTTTTTTTGTACTCAACCTCATATCCTGCCATCTGAAAAGCAGGGGTAAGTGTCATCATTACTTCGTCAAGTACGTTGTCTGTGCCGATACAGCGATCACAGCTTTGTAGATCAAG
>CAYUOH010000024.1:0-7626 GCA_964446385.1 uncultured Oscillospiraceae bacterium
GACACGGGGATTTTCAGTCCCCTGCTCTACCGACTGAGCTACAGAGGCAAATGGCGACCCGGATGAGGCTCGAACTCACGACCTCCAGCGTGACAGGCTGGCGTTCTAACCAACTGAACTACCGGGCCGTATGGTGGGAACAACAGGGCTCGAACCTGTGACACCCTGCGTGTAAGGCAGGTGCTCTCCCAGCTGAGCTATGCTCCCTCATTAACGCGGCCGCTTTTCGAGCAGACAGCTTAAATATTTTACTATAACAAGCCGCCTTTTGTCAACCGCAAAAAGGAACAATGGAGCGGGTTACGAGGCTCGAACTCGCTACCTCCACCTTGGCAAGGTGGCGCTCTACCAGATGAGCTAAATCCGCAAAATGGTGCCTCCGATCGGAATCGAACCAATGACACGGGGATTTTCAGTCCCCTGCTCTACCGACTGAGCTACAGAGGCAAATGGCGACCCGGATGAGGCTCGAACTCACGACCTCCAGCGTGACAGGCTGGCGTACTAACCAACTGTACTACCGGGCCAAATGTGCATTAGGCACCCGAGTATTCCCGAAGGGTGCCTAATGATTATACACATATAACAATGTATTTGCAAGAGAAAAATCTCCTTTTTCAGAAACGGAATATCAGAATTCGTTGTTCAGGGCGGAGATGCTCTTGTCCGTAAAAATTCTGCTTATAGCCTCTGCGAAAACGTGTGCTGTAGACAGAATTGTCATGTTGGGAAGGATCTTTTCTTGGGGAAGTGCGATGGTGTCAAGCAGCACGATTTCGTCCAGAGAAGCTTCATTTATCCTGTCAATTGCAGGCCCAGAAAGCACGGCGTGGGTTGCACAAGCAGTGATCGATTTTGCACCCTTTGCCTTGATGGCAGACAGTGAATTTACTAGAGTGCCGGCTGTGTCGATTATATCATCGAAAATTATGACATCTTTGCCGTCAACGTCACCGATGATGTTCAAAACCTCACTGACGTTTGCCTTTGGGCGTCTTTTATCTACGATAGCAATAGGGAGGTCAAGCCTTTCGGCAAATTTTCGTGCTCTGCTGATTGAGCCGATATCGGGGGACATAACAACGGTATTATCACGGCCTTTACCAAATTTGGACTCGATGTATTTTGCCAGAATTGGCATGCCCTCGAGATGATCCACAGGTATGTTGAAGAATCCCTGAATCTGCGGGGCATGAAGATCCATAGTCAGAATCCTGTCTGCACCGGAAACCGTGATGAGATCAGCTACCAGTTTAGCGGAGATTGGATCACGTCCCTTTGCTTTGCGGTCTTGACGTGCATATCCGAAGTAGGGAACAACAGCTGTAATGCGTCCGGCGGATGCGCGTTTGAATGCATCCATCATTATCAGAAGCTCCATAAGATTGTCGTTTACGGGATCGCTTGTGGATTGGATTACGAAAACGTCGCTGCCTCTGACTGTTTCAAAAACCGATACGGAGCACTCCCCGTCGCTGAATTTTCCCACGTCGCATTTGCCAAGAGGTATACCGAGACATTCGGTAACCTTCTTTGCAAGCCCCGGGTTGCTGTTCGCCGCAAAGATTTTTATTTCTTTTCCATGTACATTCATAGCTTGTTTCCCAATTCCTTCGTAGTTAATTATTTATTTTTTTTATTTTTCTTTTCGATGTAGGCTTTCAGCTTTTGCTTGCCCCAGTCCGGGAAAAGTGTCGGTTTGACGCGCCCGACAGCCAGAGCGCCCTCGGGAACGTCTTGAGTGATGGTTGTGCCCGCGCCGGTGTATGCGTATGAACCCACAGTAACGGGTGGAATTAAATTGGTGTTACATCCAATGAATACATAGTCCCCAATAGTTGTGCGTGATTTGACCGTACCGTCGTAGTTGGCAATAACGGTACCGCAGCCGAAGTTGCAGTATTTACCGATATCCGCGTCGCCGAGATATGTAAGATGAGCAATTGAGGTACCTTCGCCGATTTCGGTATTTTTGGTTTCGACAAATGCACCGAGATTGATATTGTCGTGTAGAAAGGTGTCAAAACGAATATGCGCATAGGGGCCGACGGATACATTGTCGCCGATTAGGGAGCTGCGTACCACGCTCATGAGGACAGAGCAGCCGTTTCCGACCTT
The DNA here is from genome assembly GCA_964446385.1 of uncultured Oscillospiraceae bacterium. Taxonomy (GTDB): domain Bacteria; phylum Bacillota; class Clostridia; order Oscillospirales; family Ruminococcaceae; genus CAYSRC01. The sequence continues at coordinate 2,119 of CAYUOH010000024.1, forward strand.
TACATTCTCAAGGATACTGTTTGGACCTATTTCACAGGAAGCGCCGATTGAAGTGTTCCCATAAAGAATGGTCCCCGGGAGAATACGGGATCCGGATTCAATCGTTACGTCAGGCCCGATTATAACACCATCTGTAGAAGTGAAGTGAACGCCGTTTGCAAGATGTTTTCCTATGATTTTGCTTTTAGCTATTTCGTTAAGTTTAAGCAGGTCGGCGGGAGAATTGGCGCCCAGTACTATGTCGGGGTCGGGAGAAGTGAAGGCGCCGGCTTTGCCGCCGTTTTCTAGTATAATCGACACAGTGTCGGTAAGGTAATATTCTCTCTGGGCGTTGTTGTTCTTTATGAGTTTCAGCGCACCGGTAAGTGCGGCTGAACGGAACCAGAAGGCGCCGGAATTAATTTCGCGGATCAGAAGCTGTTCGGGTGTGCAGTCTGCGTCTTCGATAATAGCCTGAAAACCGTTTTTGTTGCGGATAATACGGCCGTACCCAGAGGGATCCTCGACTTCTGAGCTTATGACGGTAACGTCGTTGCCATTATTAGTATGGTATTCGAAAGCGGCAGTAATTGTCTCGGCGGACATGAAAGGAGCGTCGCCGCACAGAACCAGGACATTGTTATAGCCCTTATCGAAGAAATCCGAGGAGCACATGACGGCATGACCTGTCCCTAGGCGCTCGTTCTGGAAACGGATTTCACAGCCCGGTACGGCGTCGGCGACATCGTTGGAGGAAACCACGACGCAGATATTATCGATAGCGGAAACTTTTACGGCGTCCGCTATCCAGGAAATCATAGGTTTATATGCAACCTGACAAAGAACCTTCGAAAGAGGGGAATGCATTCTTTTTCCGGCTCCTGCAGCTAGAATAATACAGCAATTTGCATAAAGGGTACTATTCATTATTATTTTCCTTTAAAAACGAATCAACCACGAATATATTGTACCTTATACGCGGTTTATTTTAAAGAGTGGATTGTCACAATAAACCTATTCGGAGCGGGGTATAATTTCAATAATCTTTGCGCAGATGCGTTATGTATGATACAATATTATGCGCAAGTTATATATCTATTTAAAAAAATAATATATAGTGAGGAAATTTATGGGACACAAGTATGTTTACATGTTCGCCGAGGGCAACGCTAACATGCGTGAGCTTCTGGGCGGCAAGGGTGCCAACCTTGCCGAGATGACCAGTATCGGACTTCCCGTACCCCAGGGCTTTACAATCACCACCGAAGCCTGTACAAGGTATTACGAGGACGGCCGTCAGATCAGTGATGATATCATGGACGAAATCATGGAATATGTCACCAAGATGGAGCTTACCAACGGTAAGAAGTTCGGGGACCGCAAGAATCCTCTTCTGGTTTCTGTACGTTCCGGCGCACGCGCCTCTATGCCCGGAATGATGGACACAATCCTTAACCTCGGCCTTAATGACGAGGTTGTTGCCTCAATGATTGCAGGCAATCCCGATCCTGCTTTCGAGCGCTTTGTGTACGACAGCTACCGCAGATTTATCCAGATGTTTTCTGACGTCGTTATGGAAGTTGGCAAGAAATATTTTGAGCAGCTTATCGACAAGAAGAAAACCCAGAAAGGTGTTGTCTATGACGTAGAGCTAACCGCCGCTGACCTGAAAGAGCTTGCCATGCAGTTCAAAGAGGAATACAAGAACCAGATCGGTTCCGATTTCCCCTCCGACCCGAAGGTTCAGCTTTATGAGGCTATCCGTGCCGTATTCCGTTCCTGGGACAACCCCAGAGCCAACGTATACCGCAGAGACAACGATATCCCCTACAGCTGGGGTACCGCTGTTAGCGTAATGCCCATGGTATTTGGTAACCTAAATGACAATTCCGGTACAGGAGTTGCCTTTACTCGCAACCCCTCCACTGGCAAGAAAGAGCTTTACGGAGAGTTCCTGACCAACGCACAGGGCGAGGACGTTGTCTCCGGTGTCCGCACACCGACGCCTATCAACCGAATGGAAGAAAAATTCCCCGAAGCTTTCTCTGAATTTAAGATTGTCTGCGAGCTTCTTGAAAAGCATTATCACGACATGCAGGATATGGAATTCACCGTTGAAAACGGCAAGCTCTACATGCTTCAGTGCCGTAACGGTAAGCGCACAGCTCAGGCGGCTCTCAAGATTGCATGTGACCTGGTCGACGAGCACATGATTGATGAGAAACAGGCCGTCGCCATGATTGAGCCACGTACTCTCGACACGTTGCTTCATCCCCAGTTCGATGCTGATACTCTTGCCAAGACCAAACCTATCGGCAAAGCCCTTGCAGCTTCCCCCGGTGCCGCCAGCGGCCGCGTCGTATTCAATGCCGAGGACGCCAAGGAATGGGCTGCCCGCGGTGAAAAAGTTGTTCTGGTCCGTCTCGAAACCAGCCCTGAGGATATCGAAGGCATGAAGGCCGCCCAAGGTATTCTTACAGTTCGCGGCGGTATGACCTCCCACGCAGCAGTTGTTGCCCGCGGAATGGGCAAGTGCTGCGTATCCGGATGCAGTGCCATCTCCATGAACGAGACCAACAAGGTATTTACACTTGGCGGTAAAACATATCACGAAGGTGATTATCTGTCCCTCGACGGTGGCACAGGCAACGTTTATGACGGCGTAATTCCCACAGTTGACGCCACTATCGCCGGCGAGTTCGGCCGTGTTATGGGCTGGGCCGACCGGTTCCGTGTTATGGGTGTCCGTACCAACGCCGATACTCCCGAAGACACAGCCAACGCTGTCAAGCTCGGTGCCGAGGGCATCGGCCTATGCCGTACCGAGCATATGTTCTTCAACGAGGATCGTATACCCGCTATCCGCGAGATGATTTGCTCCGACACCGTCGAGCAGCGCAAAGCTGCCCTTGCCAAGCTCGAGCCGATGCAGCAGGGTGACTTCGAAGCTATGTACGAGGCTCTCGGCGGTCTGCCCATGACCGTTCGTTTCCTCGATCCCCCTCTTCACGAGTTTCTCCCCACCGAAGAAGCCGACATTGAAAAGTTGGCTGTTTCTTTGAAAAGGACCGTTGAGGAAATAAAGGCAATCATAGATTCTCTCCACGAGTTCAACCCCATGATGGGCCATCGTGGCTGCCGTCTGACCGTCACCTATCCCGAAATCGCCGAGATGCAGACCGCAGCCGTTATCAAGGCAGCCCTTAACATCAACAAAAAGCATCCCGACTGGAACATCATTCCCGAAATCATGATTCCTCTGGTTGGCGAAGCCCGCGAGCTTAAATACGTCAAGGATATTGTTTGCAACACAGCCGACGCACTGCTCCGCAAGGCTGAGAGCGACATGCACTATAAGGTCGGTACAATGATCGAGATTCCGCGCGCCGCTCTTACTGCCGACGAGATCGCCAAAGAAGCCGATTTCTTCAGCTTCGGTACCAACGATCTTACCCAGATGACCTTCGGCTTCAGCCGTGATGACGCCGGTAAGTTCCTCAATTCCTACTATGAAACCAAGATATATGAAAGCGACCCCTTCAGCAAAGTGGATAAGGACGGTGTAGGTAAACTGGTCAAGCTTGCCTGCGAGCTTGGTCGCAAGCAGAAACCCGACATCAAGCTGGGTGTCTGCGGCGAGCATGGCGGCGACCCATCCTCTGTTGAATTCTTCCACAACTGCGGTGTCACCTACGTTTCCTGTTCACCCTTCCGCATTCCCATTGCACGCCTTGCTGCAGCACAGGCCGCCATCAAGGAAGAGTCCCGTAAGGATGATTTGATGAACGCCATCGCAAACAGTGGCAAGAGCTATGCCGAGATAAAGGAATTCCTTATTAGCTGAGTTTCCGACGCAATACTCTCAGAGCCCGTACATTAATGTACGGGCTCTGTTTTTTATTGTATAATATAGAAAACATATATTTCAAAGGATTATACTAATTGTATTATTATAATGATAATATACGACTTGAAGAACATGATAAATTCGTAAAGAATCACCCGCTCGGCGGACTGATGCAGTCTTCATCCTGGGCAAAGGTAAAAGATAACTGGGGACACGCCGTCGTCGGCGTATCCCGGGACGGTGTTCTTGCCGCGTCGGCTCTTGTCCTTATAAAGAAGCTTCCGCTCGGGATGTGTGTGATGTATACTCCCCGCGGCCCTGTCATGGATTATTCCGACGCGGAGCTCGTTTCCTTTTTCTTCTCGGAAATGAAGAAATGGGCCCGAAAGAAGGGCTGTGCTTTTATAAAGTTTGACCCGGCTGTAATATTCAGGGAATATTTCCTGAATGACAAAGATACCGCGCCGGTATTCCCGGATGCTGACACAGCAGCCAAAAACATCATGAAAACCGGTGCAAGGTTTAACGGCCTTACAAAGAACATTATCGATTCGACCCAGCCGCGGTACCAGATGGGAATATACGCTTGCGATGATTTTGAGAGCAGAATTTCAAAGGACGCCCGAAAATCCAAGAATGCGGCGAAAAAGAAACACGTTGAGGTCGCTAGGTACGGTGAGGAAATGCTGCCGGAATTCGCCCGGATTATGAAGCTTACCGAGGAAAGAAAGAATATCTGGCTGCGTGACATAGAATATTTCAAAAGGCTTATGGACACCTACGGCGACGAGGCCTTTCTGTTCCTCAGCAGTGTTGACCCGCATATCCGTGAAGGTGAGGTTCTTAAAGGTCTCGAGGATCTGAATGTTCTTCTTTCTAATCCCGATATCCCGAATGGCACCGCCACGCAGCTTCACCTGGAACGGCAGAACCTTCAAAACGAGCTTGACGCTATGGCTGAGGTTCTTGAAAAATATCCCGGTAAAACGTACATTGCGGGCGCCCTCGTGCTCGGTTTCGGCGATAACGTAGAGATGCTATACGCCGGAATGAACAGTGATTTCAGGGTGTTCAAACCCCAGTACCTTTCCCACTTCGTACGTTTTCAGTATCTTTTCGACAAAGGGTATAAATACGTCAGCATGGGTGGTATCGAGGGTACTCTGAACGACGGCCTGACCGTGTACAAATCCAAGTACAACGCCATGGTAAGGGAGTACATCGGTGAATACGATCTGCCCGTACTGAAGCTTCCCTTCGCGGGGTATATGCTGCTAAAAAAGATCAAAAGACGAGGTCATGCTGAATAAAGAATAAGCCGCCGTGAATTTATTAGTTCTTGGCGGCTTAATTTCACTGTTCGGCTTTACTTAAAATAGATTAAATGATAAAATATATCTGTATGCGAAAAACCGTAAATTAATATAATCAGGAGGTTTCATAATGACTCGCAAAATGAAAACCATGGACGGCAACAACGCAGCCGCCCATGTATCATATGCGTTTAGTGAGGTTGCTGCCATTTACCCCATTACTCCGTCCAGCCCTATGGCGGACTATGTGGATCAATGGTCTGCAAACGGCCTCAAAAACATCTTCGGGACTCAGGTAAAGGTTGTTGAGATGCAGTCCGAGGCCGGTGCTGCCGGTGCTGTACACGGCTCCCTTGGCGCAGGTGCTCT
>CAYUOH010000025.1:0-3681 GCA_964446385.1 uncultured Oscillospiraceae bacterium
TTTCGCCGAAAACGCTGATCAACCGGGAACAGTGCGCCACGATGCTCTTCCGGGCAATCAAGGCCATCGCGCCGAGCGCGGATTACAGCGTCGCGGGTGTCAAGGATTTCCCGGATCAAAAGGATATTTCCTCCTGGGCGGTCGACGGGACGAAATACATGTCAAAGCTCGGTATTATTAAGGGTGACGACGCCGGAAACTTTATGCCAAAGGCGACCACAACGGCCCAGACCGCTGCCGGTTACGGCATGGCAACCCGCGAGGCGGCAATCCTAATGACGGTCAGGACATATGAAGCCATGAATTGAGCGTTGAACCAAGGTGCGGTGGAGCGCGGAAAATCGCGCTCCACCGCCCATATCTCGGAGGTGTACGATGAAAAAACCATATTTGGCGTATCGGCGCCATTGCGCCGGACTGATCGCTTTTCTTTTATGCGCCTCGGTACTCACAGGCTGCGGAGGCACAGCTCAAAATGCGCCGCAAAACCACCAGTCCAGTACCGCACAGGTGGAGAAGGAATCGGCAGACGACACTCTTGCCGCCGGGCCTTATTGGCAGATTGAGGTGTCGGACACAAAAAATTTTTCTTACGCGATTCCGGGCGGCAACGGCGGAGCTATTGATATGACAGCCACACTTTACTTTATTGCCTGGAAACAGGGCGGCAAGGATATGTTCGGCCGATATGAGGGACGGGCGCTGGTAGCCTTAGATATGGGTTTAAGCCAAGCGGGAACCGGCGGTGTTTCATATTCTGGCGGGGTTCTGGAAGACAGCATCAGCGAATCTATTACTTTTGAGATGCTTCCTTTGGAGCAGAATGCTGTCAAAGTTGAAGGCGAGGATATTGACTTGGCGCCGCTGGCAGATTTCGTTGGGCAGGCTGAAATCCTTGCGGATGAGCATACGATCTCTCAGCAGGCGTGGAAGACCCTGGCTGACGGACAGGTCAAGCTGGATATCAACGGCAGCTTTGGAGATGGAGAAAAAGTGCCGCAGGGCTTCACACTGAAAGCCAGAGAGGATACCGTCCTGATATCTGTAGGGGATCTCGCATCCGCCTACGGACTGGAAGCTTTTTCGGGAACGATGACATCGGCTGATACGCAGACAGACACGCTTGCCTGGTTTCGAGACAAGGTAATGACACGCATGGAAGAACGTCTGTCTTTATCAGAACAGCCTGCCGGTCAACAAATATCTACAGCGGGAGTTGAAAGTTCTGCCGGTTTTGAATCGCAGAACGAATTTACCGTTGATTCGGAAGGACGAGAAGGCATGGATACAAACGGAGACGGAAGACTTGAAATTTACTATGGCGAGGATGGGGAAGTCTGGGTTGATTTTGACGGCAACGGCGAGTATGAGATAGCCGGTTCGGACGGCAGCAGCGATATGAATTAAGCTAATAAATGAAATAACCCGCATGCAAATTGATTGGAGCGTTGATCAGATGAAAAGAAATCTTATTCTGCTTACAATATCAGTTCTCTTGTTTACCCTGTGTCTATCCTCCTGTGCAGCGAATCCAACCGGCGCTTCATCAGAAAGTCCCGGCAACAGTACGGAGATTCAAGATGTTCTTTTGACGGAGGAATTGTCTCAAACTGATTCCGACTATTCTCTTGGGAAAACAATCCTGACTTCTTCGGAAGATAAAAGCGCCTCTGTGTTTTATTCCCCGCTCGGCGGCGCTGTTTCTGTTGAGCTTAAGGATGACAATGGTAACGTATGGAGGCTGGAGATACCGGAAAACGCACTCCCTTATGGAGAAAAAATTACAATGAGTCTGTGTCAAAATATCGAAACGGAGGCGGTTTCCGGAAAGCGGCTGACAGGCGTTATCCTGGAGCCGGAGGGACTGCAATTTACTCTCCCGGCAACGCTGACGGCAAAAGGGTCTTTCGCCGAAGATGAACCCTACGTGTTTTATGCAGACGGTGAAGGCGATCATCTGAGCTTTGCTAGGCATACCGCGGATAAGGGCAGTGTTTCCGTACCGGTTGCGCATTTTTCCTCTTATATCGTCTATACGCCCACCGGCTCTTCGGAAATTAGTCAGGCGCAGGCTTTGGCCGGAGACGCTTACGAGACTGTTTTAGATGAGGTCAAGGCGTTTTTGAAAAACCCGGTTAATGCGCCGCTCATCCCGGACGACTACACCTTTGAGTGTGAAGAAGAGGACGGCGGAAACGCCTCACAAAGTAGAAACCGGGAACTTGACGCATACATACGCAGTGCGCTTGATCCTGAATATGAGCTTGTGGGACGGCTACTCGGAGCCGGATACGAGGTTGCCCAAGTGGGTGGGGAGACAGAGGCTTTTTACTATGCCGGACTTCTTTTGCAGCGGGAATTAAAAAAGGCCGACAGGCTAATCATGGCCTATCAAAACGACAATGAAAAACTAATTCCCGTGATGAATCTGACCTTCCGGATTATTAAAGAGATGGGTGCGCTCGGTATGGACGTCCCTTCCGGCTATATGGAAACCTTCTCTGAATGGATGAAACGAGCGGCCGACGAGCAGCTTCGCAAGATAAAGGAGGAGCATGACTATAAGGCCCTTGGCCCGGCAATTACGCTGGTCAACGGCAGCGCTATTATGACCTCCGATTTTTCCGCTTCATCGGATTTCACCCAAAAATATTTGGAAAAAATCAAAAAGGCCATGACCTTTCAAGTAAAATTTGATATTTCGGTGTATTCGGGAATTGCTGAGCAAAGAATGACTTTAAAGGGTGAAACTGAAATCGTCTTTCTGGATGAAAACAATGAAAACAGCTATACAGGAACGGGTACTGGTAAATACTTGTCCTATTCCCACAGCGGTCCCGGCGTAACAAAGCTTGATTTGCCGAACGAATACCCCGTTAAGATCAAGTTTGTCGACTTTTCTCCCTGCGACAGCGAAAACATTAAGGTGCAGGTCGACACCATTGGCGCGGAACAGGAGGTCTGGTACAATCCTGAATTGGATGAACGCAGCGCGGACGAGTACAGCTTTGTTAATTTTATTGCCGAAGAACTATTTAGAGATTATCAGGCCGAGTCGGGCGGCTATATTTTTGAAGTGCCTTTTCAGAATAAGAACGCGATCATAGGAAAGGAAAACTTCACGGAGACCGGATCAATCGCCTACCCGGAAGAAGGAAGCGCTTCCGGTAGCATAACGTATAACATCGAGATCAAACATACACCGAAATGAGGATGGAGAAAGAAAATATTGGTTTTCTAAGTAAGAAAAATAGCTGATAATGTTGAATAGATAACAAAACGTGTTATCTATCTAAGGCCAAGTGTATACACTTCTGGCAGGATAGAAGACCTTGCATCTGAAAATCGAGAGTTAAAGAATGTGGCCGTTAATTATGAGCGCGTCTGCCGCACTTTTGGCCCTGAGCTTGTGGCAGCAACTGTGGAAGCGGTCAAGAAGCAGGGACAGATTGAAAAAGAGAAGAAATGTGCGCACAGACAACGGCATGACCGGGTTTCACGCTGACAGTCGCATATGGGGAGAATGCCGCTTGGTATCTGTCGTTTTCGTTTCATTTTTTACAAGGAAAGAATCACTATTTCAAGGTTCTTGTTGAGGTTTGCCACCAATTGCGTTATACTTTAATAAGTTAAACATTCGGCTTATTTATAAAACTGGAGTGATGATCGGAAAGGGCCGAG
>CAYUOH010000026.1:0-3023 GCA_964446385.1 uncultured Oscillospiraceae bacterium
GCTTTCAACGCCTCGGCAAATACGGCCGTGTTATATTTCTGCGTCGTGGCAAGGATATAGGCGTCATAAAAGTCTCTTGGCCGGGTATTGAAAACGCTACGGCGCAGAATGGTTTCTACCTTTTCCGCCATGACGGTCTCGATGTTATAGGCCCACAGTTCAAAGGATTTGTCCTCATCAAATATCTCGGAAAAAGTAAAACGCACAGCATTTGGTGTAATCGCATCGCCAGTGGATACGTCAATGGTGAGCGGCGTAAGCAGGGTGTCAAACCGCGCGTTCAGAGAAACACGGTATCCGCCGTAAATATCATCGTCGCGTATTGGCGTAATCGTGCCAATCTCGAAGCTAACCCCGTCATCAAACGGAATCGCGCTGATTATCTCCAGCGCCTTCCTAATTGCCTCTGGCGTTAACGGAAGATTCTTGAGCGTTGTATCCAAATCCATTGTTGCCCGGTTATCCAGTCCGACGATAGCTGCAACCAGCATGCCGCCCTTCAGCACAAACTTATCCTTATAATCAGAGTATGAGAGTCGGACAAGCAAACGCTCAAACATATAGTTCTGCAAAATGACCTGCGCGGGGATGTTCTTCTTTTGGGCGATGTTCCGGATTTTTGCTTTCAGACTCATGGCATTGCTCACAGAAGCACCTCCAGATACTTTCTGAGTACGTTGACAACACGCAATTGTTTTGCATAATCATTAAGCTTGTTCAAATCCTTTTTTGGATTTGCCGCATACAGTCTCAATGCTTCAAAAAATGTTTCCGTTCCGACTCTGTTTCTGCTGCGCACGATGTCGCAAATTGTGCGCTCCAAGTCATAAGCTGGAACCGAATTGCCGGCAGGAGTCGTCAGCAGGGTCTTTCCAAGAGTAAACAGCTCCGGTTTTACAAAATAAACCTTACATTCTGCGCTGACAAATGAGGAGGGCTTACTTCCGGAGGGTGCTGTTACGGCGTGCTCAAAAGGTGTGCGATCCGAAATGCCATGAAGAAACAACGCCGTTTCATGCGAAAATATGACCAGCTTCGACCGTTTTGCAATGGACAGCAGTTCATCCTGAAGTTCATCAGGCAACACATACTGCCCGGCAATAATCCGCTGCAGCTTTTCGGCTTTGCACAGCTTTGAAAGCAGAGAACGCGAAACACCGCGTTCCTCTGCCGTCCGCGTTTCTATGATACCACCGTTTTCGGCGGCTATATCCCTTAAGACTGGCATATAGTCCATAATCTCACCTCTGAGCACATACTCACAAATATTATATCCAATATATGTTCAATTGTCAACGGCACAAACACACATAAATTAATTTTTATATTGGTTTGCCGGTGCCATTTCGAGGTGATGGTCTCTCGTCGCATCGTCACAAATAGTGCATGCTATTTGTGGCGAGTTTGCTAATATCACATAAACTTTTCTTTCATAATTCTGGGTTGGGCGGTGCCTTGCGCTGTCGACTTGTACTGTCAATCCACGCCTTGTATTCCTCAAAGGAAAGCGTCCCATCCATGCATTGCTCGCGCTTTTCCAGCGCCGGGGTATTCCAATCGGCAAATTCTTCCGGGGTTATATACTCAAATTCCATCCGCTTGTTCATGCGTTGGTAGGCCTGGCGATAGAGCTTCAGCACCGGATTATTCTGAACCTTCTTCTTGGCAGCAATGTTTGCTCCAATCATATTGCAGGGCTTCGTTTCTCCGGGCATGACACGGTCACAGTACAGGCTGTCGGAGCGCCCGGAGGGGATGAAAAGCTTGCCGCAGTTCTTACAGAGCTTGTATTCTACGCCCTGCGTCAGCAGCTGTACCAACTCATAACGCAAGATGTCATCTAATGTGTTCAAAGCCGTCAGCTGTACGACCTCGTCCTGCGATTCGTCCCGCTTCCCAAACATGACGGTAAAATCAGAGTGCCAGTTTTCCCGAAATGCCGGATCGTTCTGCTCGTTAAAGTAATACTGCTCGATTGCGGAGCGCTTGTCGTTTTGGCGCTGCAGCAGGACAGCTTCCAGCGTTTTTGCAACATCCTGCCGCTTTGCCTCTATACAACGGCAGAAAATCCCAATCACACTTTCCTTTGCATAGTCACCGGAATCAAACGGAAAATCTCGATGGATTGCAGACAATGTGAATCTGTCTTCATCATTAATATAAGTCAGAACGCGCAGATCAAGGCGGTCCTCCAGCAGAAAGTCGATGTAGCTCATCAGATAGAGTGAAAAAAAAGAGTTCTTCGTAAAGAACGGTGCACATCTCTCCAAAATCACAGAGCTGATGAAATTATAATCAAGCTTCTTCAGCCTGGCAGCAACATAAGTGGTAAAGACAATGTCGAATACTTCAAGGAGCGCCTCGCGACCGAACCATGCAAAATTCACCAGATCCTTACCGATGTTGTTGTAGAAGCAAAACTCCTTCGTGAATGGCCACTTCACTTTTTTATACAGGTTTCCATTTTCAACGAATCCGTAAGCCAGAGGCTCGGATTCGTTTTGCTTTATAAAGAGCATCTTAACGTCTTCCTCAATTTCGACAATAGTTAAACAAAATAAATATATTATATGTTTCCCATACAATGGGACAAGCCGGCCTGATACAATCATAATACGACAACAGGAAATATGACAACACCTTGTCGAAATAATACCACAAAGGCAAGGATGTGTAAACAGTAAAAATAAAAACTGAATGACCGGGCAGATGGGATATGACACTGCGATGACATGAGCGGTGCGACGCCGGGGTGAGATTCCCGGGCAGGAACGACATCTGCATAAAACGGCACGGGCGTCCGATGCTCCTCCTTCGTCGGGCGCTCTCTTACATATCAACGAAGGGAGGTTGATTGATATGAAAAAGGCAGAGCTCAAAGAACTCTACACGATGATGTTTCCGGAGTACCCAGACATCGTCACCGTCCAGCAGCTTCAGAAGATGCTGGGCATCAGCAGGCATCTCGCCTATGACCTCATCAGCGGCGGCTACATCAGAGGCATCAAGATCGGAAGCGCCTA
>CAYUOH010000027.1:0-2072 GCA_964446385.1 uncultured Oscillospiraceae bacterium
AAGATACAGCTCATTGACGCCACGGCGATGAAATCCTCGCTACGCAAGAATATGGGCAAAAAGAACTGTGAGTTTACGCCGGAGATACGCCGTGAGATCATGCGCATCTTCATGGAGATGGAGCAGAGCGAAGTCAGCCGCATCTTTGATACCTCAGAGTTCGGCTATTGGGCTATCACGGTGGAGCGTCCGCTCCGCCTGCGTGTTGATATTACGAAGCACGTCCCGATCTCAGTTTTAAAGGATTCTGACCGAGCGCTGTACGACGCTGCCGTTTCCGCACTGCCGAAGAATACGCCGACAGACGACTGGACGGCTTTTGCGAAAGCAACGAAGCTGAAAGCTGCGCTGCTAAAAAAGGTGCGCCCATTTATCACCGAAAAAGACCCGAATGCGCAGCCCATCGAGGGCGAGGCGGATGTTGACCTGCGCGACACCGAAATCGTACCGTTTATCTATGATGGCGGTATTGCAGCGTTTATGGAAAATGAGGTGCTCCCTTACGCCGCTGACGCCTATGTGGACGAAAAGCAGACGAAGATTGGTTATGAGATCAGCTTCACCAAGTATTTCTATAAGCCGGTGGAAATGCGGAGTATGGCGGACATCCTTGCCGACCTGAAAGCGTTGGAAGCCGAAACTGATGGTATGATGACAGAGATTCTCGGAGGACTTGAATGATGAGGTATGAGCAATATTCTCCATCGATAATCCGCTGGAATCATGAATATCCAACACACTGGAGCTGTGAGAAGGCAAAACGCTTTTTTGCCAATCCGAAAAAGCTGAACAAAGGAAACGAAGAGAGCAATGTTCTTTCGCTTACTCTTCGCGGCGTAATACGAAATAATGGTGAAAAGCCAATTGGTCTTTCGCCGTCAGATTATAGTACATATCAGATTTTTGATTCCGGCGAGCTCGTTTTCAAACTGATTGATTTAAATAACATTTCTACAAGTAGGGTTGGAATGGTTCCTGAAAAAGGAATTATGAGTTCTGCTTATATACGATTTGTCCCTCGGGTAGATATGAACGTCAAGTACTTCTATTATCAGTATTATGATTGGTATAAGAGAAATATTTTTAACGGTCTCGGAGAAGGTGTCCGGCAGACTCTCTCAGGAACCGATTTGAGAAATTTGGAAATACTTGTCCCGCAGCGCGAGGAGCAAGACCAGATTGCCCGCTACCTCGACTGGCAGGTGTCAAAGATAAACAAGCTGATTGCGGCGAATAAGAAGCAGATTGCGCTACTGCGAGAGCAAAAACAAAGGCTTGTCAGTAATGCGGTATTACACGGCATTGATAGTGGCGAGAGCAAATTAGAAACACATATGCATTTTGTGAATAGGATACCATCGCACTGGAGGGTTTTGCGTGGTAAGTATTTGTTTGCTGAGCATGACGTTCGCTCCCAGACAGGAACCGAAGAACTGTTATCTGTTTCTCACATTACAGGTGTTACACCGAGAAGCGAAAAGAACATCACAATGTTCAAAGCGGAGTCTTTGATTGGATACAAGGTATGCACTATTGATGACATTGCCGCAAACACCATGTGGATGTGGCAGGGGGCCATAGCTGTTTCAAATTACCACGGTGTTATCAGTCCTTCGTACAACACATACCATCAGATTAATAATGGCTACGAGCGTAGATACCTTGACTATCTCTTAAGAGCTAAACCACTGGTGGATGAGTATAGACAACGCTCTACGGGCATCCGAAAATCAAGGCTTAGATTGTATCCAGCTCAATTTCTCTCAATGTATTTTCCTGTTCCCCCAAAGGAAGAACAGCTGCAAATAGCGGATTATATTGAAAAGCAATCGAAAACGATTGATAGCCTTATTTCCGCAATAGAGGATGAAATTGATAAGATAAAGGTTCTTCGTACCCGTCTCATTTCCGATGTTGTCACCGGGCAAATAGACGTCCGTGGCATAGAAGTCCCGGATTTCGATATGGTCGAAGAAATCGACTCTGATGAAGAAAACCTCGATGACGAGGATGTCGGCGAGGAAACCGAAGAACAGGAGGAATGACGCATGGCTTTTACCAACACAAAGGAA
>CAYUOH010000028.1:0-1576 GCA_964446385.1 uncultured Oscillospiraceae bacterium
TTCTTGATGTGGCAAGCGGTTCCGATGTCGTTAACCGCCCGGAGTTTCAAAGATTGCTACAATCGGCACAGAGTGGAGGAGACCAACTAAGTATTCCGCAAAAAAGAAGTAATCGTCCAACTAGGGAACGACAATCCCGAGAGGAGAAATAGGCGTGAAAATTGAAATGGGCGAATCCCTTTTTTACTCATGGCTTCGTCATGTTAATAAGTGTCAGATTGTTCAGACGAACTGGAAGGCTTCACAGCAGTGGCAGCTTCAGCACGAAGATGAATTGTCGGAGTTGATGCAGCTTTCGGATAAGCATTTTTACAATAAATATGGGTACAAGATTTATAAAAAGAACAGCTCTTTGTTGCAGCTTATCCGACAGGGGGAATGCGATGCTATTGGTGTGTCGATTCAAAATGGGGCTGTGCGTACATATGCAGTAGATGTCGCGTTTCATGAAAGCGGTCTGAGTTATGGTTCTCGCGAAGAAACAGTAATGAAGGTTATTTCAAAAATTCTGCGTACTGCTATGTGTTTATATGGTTTTTTGGATTCAAAGGATGCGGAGATTGTATTTGCCTCTCCGAAAATCAATCCCGCAGTTCTCAATGACCTTGTGCCGTGCATGGAGGATATCAATTGCATTCTTAAGCAACAAGGCTTCGATATTAATACGAGGATAATTGCGAATGAAGATTTTAATGAATCGGTATTAAAACCAATTCTACTTATAAGTAGTGGCGTGGCTGATACATCTGAGTTGTTTCTACGCGGCTATCAGATGTACAAAATGTTTGGCAGTACCCCCACTGAACCGAGAAAGGCACATCAACCAGTTGCGCAACAAGAAACTGGAGATACCTAAGAACTCGAAATTGGCAAGCTGTCACAGATTGTTCTTAGGCAAAAGCTCGAGGATAATTCCGTCAGTGAATAGGAAATTATTGTGATATCTATTGAGGAGGATTATATGTTTGATTATATTATTGCGCGTGTCACTGCATTTATTGTAATGATAATGGCGGCAATATCGGCTCTGAGTTCGGGTGCAGGCGATTTTTCAAATGTCGCGCCGCCGTCACTGGAGTCTCCTGCGTGGCCGATGTGGTCACATCAGCACTGGGTTTGGGAAAACGCCGGCACGCAGCAGTCCGCAATGCAGCTCGTTGACGATTACAGGGAGAGGGGAATTCCTGTCGGAGCAGTAATAATCGACAGGCCATGGGCGACTGACTCCAACACCTTTGTTCCTGACCCTGAAAGATACCCCGATTTAGGTGATTATGTTGAGGCGTTTCACGACAAGGACGTAAAAGTCATTATGTGGGCGACAAGCGTGGTGAACGAAACCGCCTCGAATTATCAGCAGGGCAAGGAAAACGGATATTTTCTAAACGGCGGCAAGACAGTAAAATGGTGGGGCGGCAAGGGTGCTTTTATAGACTACACAAACCCCGAAGCCGTTAATTGGTGGCATTCTCAGATGGACAAGGTGCTGGACATGGGAATTGACGGGTGGAAGGTTGACGGATGTATAGTCTGGTAAGATAGTTGACAGAATGTTCGGGGAGATAGTTGACAGTTT
>CAYUOH010000029.1:0-1562 GCA_964446385.1 uncultured Oscillospiraceae bacterium
AGCAATAGAAATATCGAAGCAATTGTCATCAAAGGGTAGTTTTTCAAGAACATTTGCTAGAACAAAGGTAATCCCTTTGTTTTCCAATTTATTCATGGCGATTTTCAGCATCTTTTCCGCTGGGTCTATTCCTGTTACCGATAACCCATTTTCAAAAAGAACAGAGCATAATGCCCCTGTACCACATCCGACATCAACAATTGTTTCGTATGATGTCAAATCCAGTTCGTTTTTAATACGCTTTAAAACCTCAGAAAACCGTTTTCTCTGCCTGTAATAAAATAAGCCATAAATTGGCGCTATTATATTGAATAGAAATTCACTGCTTCCTTTGCCCAAAATAAACGCCCCTTTCATGGCTTTTCAGATTACCAAGGCAAGCCCGTTATGGTCATGCAATCGCGAAATTTCTGCAGTGACAATTTGAATTCACTCACCTGTCTGCGCCTTTATTTGGACACCCATGAGCCTTGCCCCTTCGGTTGTTTCCATGGATAGCAATGCAGGTTCAGTGATAAATACTTGATTTTCCCTGAGTATAGAAGATTCGTCGTTTTTCCTTAACAACACTTCACCCTTGACAACATAAAACATGACATAAGACTCCATTTTGCACTCTGGGATCTTCCCACCAGCGTCAAGAACAATGATGCGTGTTTTAAATGAGTCATTTTCAAAAAGCACATTAACATTTCTTTTCTCGTAGCCTTCGGCTTCCAATGCCATTAAATCGAATATTTTCATTTTTTAAGAACCTCCATATTATTTCCATAATACAAATGTCCCGCCAACATGATATACCATATCGGCGGGACTGTTTTTACCTATTGAGCCATGAAAAGTTCAACGTCTTCATCTGCGGTGCCAATCCCCGCGATACCGAACTTCTCTACCAGAACTTTTGCCACATTGGGGGACAGGAACCCCGGGAGTGTTGGACCGAGGTGGATGTTCTTTACGCCCAAAGACAGCAGCGCTAAGAGCACAATAACGGCCTTCTGCTCGTACCAAGCGATATTATACGTTATCGGCAGTTTGTTAATATCGTCGAGACCAAACACTTCTTTGAGCTTCAACGCGATGACAGCCAATGAATAGGAGTCATTGCACTGACCGGCGTCCAGCACTCTTGGAATCCCGCCGATATCGCCCAACTTCAGCTTGTTATAGCGATACTTCGCACAGCCTGCTGTCAGAATAACGGTGTCCTTCGGCAGCTTTTCTGCAAACTCCGTGTAATATTCTCTGGACTTCATGCGTCCGTCACAGCCAGCCATAACGAAGAACTTCTTGATCGCTCCGGATTTGACGGCATCGACAACCTTGTCGGCCAGGGCAATTACCTGATTGTGCGCAAAGCCGCCGATAATGCTGCCGGTTTCGATTTCATCGGGAGAGGGAAGGGTTTTGGCAAGAGCGATGATCTCGGAAAAGTCCTTTTTCCTGTTTGCATCAGCTATAATATGCTTACAGCCGGGATAGCCTGTTGAGCCTGTTGTAAAAATTCTGCCTCTGACCTCCTCGCTCCTGGGCGGGACGATGCAGTTCGTGGTAAAGAGGAT